>JBQTIB010000066.1:0-107492 GCA_052389435.1 Sporichthyaceae bacterium
GGTGCGCACCAACCCCGCCGTGAACGCCGACGCCATGCTCGCCCTGGCCCGCTGCGCGCTCGAGCACCTCCACACCGTCAACCCCGCCGGCACGCCCGCGCACACCGTGAACATCTCCGTCGACCTCCCCGACCTCCTCGCCCACGACCAGGACCCCGACAACGGGGACACCGCGGGAACGGCCCGGCTGGAGAACGGCCCCGGCATCCACCCCGAAACCCTGCGCCGGATCCTGTGCGACTCGGCCGCCGTGATCGTCGCCCACCACCGGGCCGGCAAACCCGGCACCTCGATGGACGTCGGCCGGCGCACCCGCACCGTCCCGCCCCGCCTACGCCGCGCCCTGGTCCTGCGCGACGGCGGCTGCGGCGCACCCGGGTGCACCGCAACGAAATTCCTGCACGCCCACCACGTGATCCACTGGTCCAAAGGCGGTCCAACGGCCCTGTGGAACCTGATCCTGCTCTGCACCGCCCACCACCTCGTGCACGAGGGCGGGTTCACCGTCGAAGCCGACGGCCACGGCGCCTTCGCCTTCCACGCCCCCGACGCCACCGCCATCCCCCACCTCCCGCACCAGAGCGGCGGCAACCCCGCCACCGTCGCGGGCATGCACCCCGCAACCATCGGCCCGTGGACCGCGACCCCGCGCTGGTACGGCGAACGCCTCGACCTGCCCTACGCCGTCAACGTCCTGCTGCTCGCCGAAGAACACGCCGCCAGACAACTCGAAAACGCTTCCGCGGAAGCGCCCGGCCCTACGGGAGCGGACCTGAACTGACCGGCCGCAGCCTAGGCGTGTGCGGGCCTGGTTGCCCTGCACCGGCGGTGTACCCGCTGGGTCAATCCAGCGACGGAGCGTTCTGCACCCTGCGTTCGCGTAGGTCGGGCAGGTGCGCGGCGGCGGTGGCGAAGTCGTTGTCGTCGTGTAGGACGAGCAGCCCGTGGTGCGCGGCGGTGGCGCAGATCAGCAGGTCGACCGCGGACATCGCACGGTGTGCTCCGGCGCGCAGGAGGGTGAATTGCGCGCCCTCGATCCACCGCCGCGCCGTTTTGTGGACGGGGACGTCGGGATAGAGCGTGTCGAACATGGCATTCATCTGCTCGTACTCGTCCGCGGTGCGAGCCGAGCGGCGGAACTCCACGCGCTGCGGGTGGCACGTTCCGAGGGCGCCGGCGACGACCGCGTCCGACCAGGCGGTCACCAACTTCGGGTCGCGCATGAGCCGCCACAGACCCGAGGAGTCCAGCAGGTAGCGGATCACGCTCCGGGATGCTTCTCGGCCTCGCGCATTCGCTTCCAGCCTTCGTAGTCCCAACGCTGGGCCGACGTCGCGGCGCGCTCGAGTGCTTCGAGGCGGCGGTGCCTGGCGGCGTACTCGCGCAGGGCGAGATTGACGGTGTCCTTCTTGGTCCGGGCACCGGACAGTCGCATGGCCTCGGCCAAGGCCTCGTCGTCGAGGTCGATCTGCGTGACCGCCACCCGTACCCCCTTGTGGACGATGTTGGCGACCCATGTACAAGAGGTATTGAACGGGGGTACGGGGACGGGCGAGCGAGGGCGCGCGCTTTGCGGGTCTTTGGCCCACCTGACCTGGAATGTCCCATCCGCGGGTAGTGGGCCAGGCCCGCGTGCTCCTAGCGTGGCCGTGAAGATCGACTTCGGTCGAGAGCGGATCACCCGGGGGGGTGCGGATGCGCGGCGTACTCGCCGCGGGGGTTGCGACGGCCTGCGCCGCCGCGCTCCTGCTGGTGCTCGCGATGGGCGTGCTCGTGCTGCCGCGGTCCGCGTCGGCCGCCGCGGCCGTCGGAACCGCCGTCCCGGTGGAGTACCGCGCGCTGATCAAGGCCCCCGGCGCGAAGTGCCCCGCGATCACCGCGCCGCTGCTGGCCGCCCAACTCGACGCGGAGAGCAACTTCAATCCGCGCGTCGTCAGCCGGGTCGGCGCGATGGGCATCGCGCAGTTCATGCCGGGCACCTGGAAGTACTTCGCCCGCGACGTCGACGGCAACGGCCGCGCGAGCGCCTTCGACCCCGCCGACGCCATCGACGCGCAGGCACGCCACATGTGCGAGCTCTACCGAACGGCCGTCGCCTCCGGCATTCCCGGCGACCCCGTCGAGCTGGCGCTGGCCGGATACAACGCCGGCTGGGGCGCGGTGAAGAAGTACAACGGCATCCCGAAGTACCGCGAGACCCAGGGCTACGTGCGCCGCATCGTGAGCTCGATCGATCGCTTCACCCTCGAGGTCGCCGAGTTCGGCCGCGGCTACGGCGGCGTCTACGCCGACGCCTGGACGGGCCCGCTGGCCCGGGCCAACCCGCGAGGTTCCGCGGAGGCCGTGGAGTGGGCGCGCGCGCAGGTGGCGAACCCGTCGAAGAACTGGTTCAACCTCTGCCTCAACTTCGTCGCCCAGGCCTACGGCTGGCGCAACTCCGGCGTTCACTACGCCATCGACCACTTCGCCGTCGGCCCCGAGAACCAACGCTTCCGCAACGACCGCAACCCCCCACCCGGCGCCCTGATGTTCTGGGACACCGGCCGCCGGGCGGGCCACGTCGCGCTCTCGCTCGGCGGCGGGCAGATCGCCAGCAACGACATCGTCCGCTACGGGCGCATCGACGTCGTCGACGCCTCCGCCCCCGAGCGGGAGTGGGGTGCGACCTATCTCGGCTGGACCGTCCCGTACTTCCCGCAGGGCAAGGGATAGCCGGGCCCGCGGTATCTACGATGGAGGCGGGGGGAGGCGCAGTGGATTCCTCGGACGGCGAGTGGGTCGAGCTCGAGCAGCCCGACGGGGTGCTGCGACGCCTCTGGCGGCCCGACGAGCAACCCGCCTCGCCCGACGGCACCTTCGGCACCTGGTACGTGGTGACCCTCGACGGCGTCGACCGGCTGGAGTGGTTCTCGCGCGGGACCTTCGCCGCGGTGCCCGTTGCCCCAGCCCCGACGAGGCTCGCGCCCGAGCCCGCTGCGGAGCCCGTCGAGCGAGGGCTGTTCACCCGCCGCTTCGTCGTCGGTTGGACCCTTGCGGCGACGGCGACCGCCGCGCTCGTGATCGGCGTCGGCGGACTCGGCGGCGGCGGCTCGGAGTACGTCCCCCCGACGGCGGCCGAACTCGCACCGGAGATCGGGGTCTCCTTCGGCCGCTTCGCGATCGAGGACGACGTCTTCGACGGCCGCAGCGGCGGCGTGCCGGTCACCATCGTCAACCTGGGCCGAACCACCCGAACGTTCTGGACCACGATCGAGGCGGTGGGACCCGGCGGCGTGCTCGCGACCGAAACGCTCGCCGTGCGGCAACTGCGGGCAGGGGAGGCGACGACGCGATCGGCGTTCGCGGACGTCCCGAACCTCGACGGCCTCGCGGCGGCGACGTTCGCCGTGACCCGTACCGCCGGCACTCCGCCGCCGGTGACCTGACGGGCGCGCCGTTGTGCCGAGCCGACGCGAGGACAGCGGGGCGTTGCAGTCGGCTCGGGAAGCCAAGCAGCAGGCCCTCGATGCAATCTGGACGGAACCGGCAATCGGCTGAGCGGGTGGCGTCCGCTCAGCCCGTTGCTGCTGACGATCCGTCAGGACCCTGCGAGCTCGTTCGACGGCGCGAGGATGGCGTCGATGGGTCAGGCGGATTTCAAGGGAACGTCGACGGGCGCCACACGTCAGAGGTTGAGCAGCCGCAGGCGTATCAGGCCTTCTTCTGTGCGCTCGCCCGCGGCGGGTTGTCCTGCTTCGACTTCGGGTCCTTCTCGTTCTGCTTGGCCCGAACGCCGTCCTCGATGTTCTCGCCCAGCGACTTGTCGACGTTGCGCCAGTACTGGAACGCACGATCGAGGATCGGCTCGCTCACGCCGTTGAGCAGGTGCCCCACGACGTTGTCCACCAGGCGTTCGCGGGCCGCGTCGTCGAGGACGTCGCGGACCATCGTGCCCGCCTGGCCCCAGTCGTCGTCGTCCTCGCGCAGCGTGTACGCGGTGCGGACCATCTCCCCGTCCGCCGCCCACACGGCGCTCTCCGGGTACTGCTGCGGATTGGCGGCCGGACCGCCGTAGGAGTTCGGCGCGTACACCGGATCGGTGACGTTGGCGACCCGCATCGCGCCGTCCTTGGAGTAGGAGTTCATCGGGCAGCGCGGAGCGTTCACCGGAATCTGCTGGTAGTTCACGCCAAGACGCGCGCGATGGGAGTCGGCGTAGGCGAAGCCGCGCGCCAGCAGCATCTTGTCCGGCGAGAGCCCGGTGCCCGGCACCATGTTGTTGGGTTGGAACGCCGCCTGCTCCATCTCGGTGTGATAGTCCGTCACATTCCGGTTGAGCGTCATCGTCCCGACCGGGATCAGCGGGTAGTCCCCGTGCGGCCAGACCTTGGTCAGATCGAAGGGATTGAACCGGTAGGTCTTCGCGTCCTCGAACGGCATGATCTGCATCTTCAGCGTCCAGGACGGGAACGTCCCGGCTTCGAGGTGTTCCCACAGGTCGCGCTGGTGGTAGTCGGTGTCGATCGCGGCCATCTGGTCGGCCTCGTCCTGGGTGAAGAACTCGATGCCCTGGTCGGTGACGAAGTGGTACTTCACCCAGAACCGCTCCTCGGCCGCGTTGACCCAGAGATAGGTGTGCGAGGAGTACCCGTTCATGTGCCGCCAGGTGCGCGGGATGCCGCGATCGCCCATCAGCCACGTCACCTGGTGGGCCGACTCCGGGGAGAGGGTCCAGAAGTCCCACTGCATGTCGTGGTCGCGCAGGTTGTTGCCGGCGCGGCGCTTCTGCGAGCGGATGAAGTGCTGGAACTTCATCGGATCCCGCACGAAGAACACCGGGGTGTTGTTGCCGACGAGGTCGAAGTTGCCCTCGGGCGTGTAGAACTTCAGCGCGAACCCGCGCGGGTCGCGCCAGGTGTCGGGGGAGCCGCGTTCGCCGGCCACGGTGGAGAACCGGGCGAGCATCTCGGTGCGCGCGCCGGGCTGGAAGACCGCGGCCTTGGTGTACCGGGAGACGTCTTCGGTGACCTCGAACGTGCCGAAGGCTCCGCCGCCCTTCGCGTGCGGCTGGCGCTCGACGATCCGCTCGCGGTTGAACTGGGCCATCTGCTCGAGCAGGTAGTGGTCCTGGAGCAGGATCGGGCCGTCGGGGCCGATAGTCAGGGAGTGTTCGTCGCTGGCGACGGGAATTCCGGCGTCGGTGGTGGTTGGCGCAATGGCGTGGGTGGTCATGCAGGAACCTCCGGTCCCGGGCGAGGACTGACTCCCGCCCCCTACCCGAGTCCCCGCGATCCACCGGATTTGACACCCGTCGACCCCGCGTTGTTCTCTCGGTGCACTTAGGGCCGCCTAAGCGATGGATCGCGCGAGGAGCCGCAGTGGCGCAGGTACGGCTTCGCCCGGCGGCGCACGTCGCACTCGCCGCCGCGGTCCTCGCCGGGCTCGCGGCCTGCGGCGACGCACGGACCGCCGCCGCCCCGGACCCCCTACCGGTCCTCGCCGCCGACGCGACCGTCCCGGCGACGCCCGGCGCGCCGCGCGCCTGCACGGGCCCGGCCACCGCCCTCGCGCCGTCGACGGTGGTCCCGATCGTCGAGAACGCCACGCCCGCGCTGCCCGTCGCCGTCGCCGACGCCCGTGGGAAGACCGTGAACGTGGCCTCGGCCGAGCGAGTGCTGGCACTCGGCGGCTCCGGCACCCTGGCCACCACCGTCCACGCGCTCGGCCTCGGCAAGCGCCTCGTCGGGCGGGACAACGCGACGCTGCTGCCCGAGCTGATCGACCTGCCGACGGTCACCTCGGGCGCGCACGAACTCTCGGCCGAGGCGATCCTGAACCTGCGCCCGGACCTGGTGCTCCTCGACCCGCAGGTCGGGCCGCCCGAGACGATCGGACAGCTCGAGTCCTCCGGGATCGCGGTCCTCGCGATCGCCGGCGAGCCGAGGGCCGCGGCGATCGGGGCGCAGATCGGGCAGGTCGCCGCCGCCTTCGGGCTGGCCGACCTCGGTGCGAAGCTCGCGCAGCGGGTGGACGCCGAACTCGCCGCAGTGCGCCGGCGCGTTGCCGCCCTCGTGCCCGCCGACTCCGCGCAGCGCCTGCGCATGGCCTTCCTCTACCTGCGGGGCAGTTCCGGCACCTACGTCTGGCTGGGTCGGGACTCCGGCGCGGACGAACTGATCGCCACCCTGAACGGCGTGGACGTCGCCGCCGAAGCGGGCATTCCCTCCCGCACGCCGCTCAACGCCGAGGCGGTCGTCGCCGTCGCCCCGCAGCTGCTGCTGGTCATGACCGCGGGGCTGCAGTCGGTCGGCGGCGTCGAGGGGCTGAAGAAGGTCGTGGGGATCGCCGAGACCGAGGTGGCGCGGACCGGATGCGTCGTCGACGTTCCCGACCACCTGGTGCTCGCGTTCGGGCCCATGTACCCCGCGGTGCTCGACGCGCTGGTCGCCGCGGTCTACGAACGCGCCGCGCCGGCATGATCGTCTCGCCCACCGCAGGAGGTCCCAGATGAGCTTGTTCGGACGCGCGTTCCGGCTGCCCGCAGCCACCCTGCCCGGGCAGACAGTGCTCGCCGCCGAGGGCGTCACGGTGAGCCTGGGCGGGCACCAGATCCTCCGCGGAGTGGACCTCGCGGTGCGCGCCGGCGAGGTCCTGGCCCTCGTCGGACCCAACGGCGCGGGCAAGTCCACGCTCCTGGCCGCGATGACCGGGGACGTCGACTCCGGCGGCCGGGTGCTCGTCGACGGCGCGCCGATCGGCGACTGGACCGCCCGCGAACTGGCCGTGCGCCGCGGCGTGCTCACCCAGCGCATCGAGGTGACCTTCCCGTTCAGTTCGGTCGACGTCGTCCGCATGGGCCGCGCGCCCTGGGCGGGGACTCCGGCCGAGGACTGGGACGACTACGTCGTGGCCGAGGCCATGGCCGAGGCCGAGGTGCTGCACCTCGCGGCGCGCACGTTCAACACCCTCTCCGGCGGCGAACGGGCCCGCACCGGGTTCGCCCGCGTCCTCGCCCAGGAGCCGTCGCTGCTGATGCTCGACGAGCCCACGGCCGCGCTCGACGTGAAGCACCAGGAGTCCCTGATGCGCCTCGTTCGGGCCCGCGCGGCCCGGGGCGACGCGTTCGTCGTCGTCATGCACGACCTTGGGCTCGCCGCCGCCTACGCCGACGAAATCGCCGTCATGTCCACCGGCCGGATCGCCGCGGTGGGACCACCCGCACAGGTGCTGACCAGCGAACTTCTGTCCTCGGTGTACGAACACCCGATCGAGGTGTGGAAGCATCCGCGTACCGGCGAGGTCGTCGTGCTGCCCGTCCGGCACGCTCTTCTCGACAAAGTGTCGCAAAAAGAGGGACACTCCTACTTCTGATCCACAGCCACCCCCGGACGGGTGGACCCCAGCGAGACGGAGTGCGGCGGATGAGCGAGTTCTACGGCGGCCACAGGGTTCCGATGGAGTCCAAGCCGCAGACGGCGGCAACCCTGCGGGCCACGGTGAACCTGCACGGCGAACCCACCGACGCCGAGCGGTCCCGCACCCTGATGGCCGCCAAGGCCTTCGGTTCGCTGGCCACCATGAGCACCGAGTGCCCGGGCTTCCCGTTCGGCTCGCTCGTCGGGTACGCCGTCGACGACCTCGGCCGCCCCCTGCTGCTCCTGTCGCAGATCGCCGAGCACTCCCGCAACATGGCCGCCAACCCGGCGGCGTCGCTGATGGTCGCCGAGCACGACGGCGGCAACAACCTGCTCGCGCTCGCCCGCGTCACCCTCGTCGGGGAGTGCCGCAAGGTCGAGGGCGAAGAGCACCAGGTCGTGCTCGACCGGTACATGGAAGCCCACCCGACGGCCTTCTACTCCGCGTTCAAGGACTTCCACATCTGGCGCCTCGAGGTCGACAACGTCCGGTACGTCGGCGGGTTCGGGCGCATGAGCTGGGTGACCGCGGACGCCTACCGCGACGCCGAACCGGACACCCTGCTCGACGCCGCAGAGCGGATCGTCACGCACATGAACGACGACCACTCCGACGCCCTCGTCGACTACTGCCGCGCGTTCGGCCGCCTCGAGGCCGTCTCGGCCGAGATGGTCGGGGTGGACCGGTACGGCATGGACATCCTCGCCAGCCTCGAGGGCGAGGAGAACAAGCGGGCGGTCCGCGTCAACTTCACCGAGCAGACCGACGACACCGACGCCGTCCGTCAGCAGACGATCGCACTTCTGCGCGAGGCGCGCGCCCAACTCGCCGCGGGCTGAAAAACGTCGTAGCGTCCGACCGAGCGCGGCCCATGGGCCGCGTGTGGTCGGACGTTCGCCCGCCTCGAACCTCGGGATGCCTGCCGTGAACAAGCCCTACGTTCTGTCCATCGCCGCCGCCCTCGCGGTCGGTGGCGGCCTCACCGCCATGGGCGTTGCCCTCGCCGAAGACGAGAGCGAAGCTCGGGTCGTCGTCGCGTCGACGCCCCTGGAGGAGGCGGCGCCCGTGCAGCGCGTGGACTACGACAACATCCCGGGCATGGCGATGGGCGCGCCGCCGGGGAGCGCGCAGATGCTCTGCTCGGATCCGAAGAACTGCACGCTCGTCTTCATCGCGCCGACCGACGAGGTCGTCAAGCCGTTCGGGCTGAAGGTGAAGCTGCTCAAGGCCACCGCGAAGCGCGTGACCATTTCCGTCGACGGCAGGAAGCAATCCGTGGTGCCGGGCAAGACCGAAGCAGTCG
The DNA here is from genome assembly GCA_052389435.1 of Sporichthyaceae bacterium. Lineage (GTDB taxonomy): Bacteria > Actinomycetota > Actinomycetes > Sporichthyales > Sporichthyaceae > JBQTKD01. Next base: position 8,699 of record JBQTIB010000066.1, read on the forward strand.
AGGGCGCCAAGGTGAAGCTCGTGGGAACGCCCGGAACCGTAGTCACGCTGAACTTCGCGAAGAAGTAGCCGAGGAGGCTGGTCACGATCCGCCCTGCGTCGCATCGTCCAGCAGCCACCGGGAAGTTCCCTTCGATGCCGCCCGTCGATCGTTCGCTCGTGCTCTCCGCGCTCGGCTCCCTCGTTCTCGGCGGGATCCTGACCACGGGCGGCATCGCCATCGCCCGGTCCGACGCCCCCGCCGAGCAGGTCGCCGCGAGCGCCACCGCGGAGCAGGCGAGGCCGGCCGCGACGGAGCAGAGCAAGCCCGCGGCGCCGAAGGACTCGGGCATGACGTGCACGGGCGAGAAGACCTGCACCCTGTACTTCGCCCCGAAGAGCGCGGACACGCTCGCACCCTTCGGCCTGAGCGTGAAGCTCGTCGGTTCCAAGCCCAACGAGGCGAACTTCTCCGTCGACGGCAGGAAGCACACGGCCAAGAAGGGCAAGGCCGTCGCCGTCGAGGGTGCCAAGGTGCGGTTCGTCGACGTCACCAAGGGCGAGGTCGCGCTGGAGTTCACCAAGGCGTAGGTGCCTAGACTCGGGCCCGCCGGGGAAGGATCCGAGGGTCGCGCGGGAGGGACCGCCGTGAGCTATCAGGGCGAGTTCTTTCCCCGTCCGGCCGTCGCGGACGAACGCTTCGAGCGAGTGCTGCGCCTGGCCAAGATCCACTTCGACATGCCGAGCGCCGTCGTGCGGATCTTCGGCGACGGGATCACGTGGGCCAAGGCCTACGACGGGCTCGATCCGGTCCACGCCGCCGCGGTCCCGGTGTCCCGCTCCTCGATCAGCGCCACGGTCCTGGCGACGGGCCGCCCGGTCGTCGTGCCCGACACCCGGGCGGACCCGCGGTGGGCCGACCATCCGCGCCTGGGCGAGATTGGCTTCTACGCCGGGTACCCGTTCTTCGGCCGGTCCGGCGAGGTCGTCGGGGTCCTGTGCCTGCTCGACGATCGCCCGCGCGAGTTCGACGAGAACCGGCTGGCAGAGCTCGGCGAGCTCGCCGAGTGGATCGGCGAGGAGTGGGAGCTCGGCGAACAGCTCGTCGCGGCCGGGGCCGTGCAGCGAGGTCTCATGCCGGACCGGACGCTGAGCTGCGGGGAGTACGAGATCGCCGGAGACTGCGTGCCGGCCCGGGCGATCGGCGGCGACTTCTTCGACTACTACCTGCAGTTCGACTACTTCCTGCAGGACGAGACCGTCCACCTGGTGCTCGCCGACGTCATGGGCAAGGGCCTGTCCTCGGCGGTCCTGGCCGCCACCGCCCGCGCGACGCTGCGCAGCGCCATGCGCACCCGCGAAAGCCTCGCGGCCTGCATCGGGCACAGCGCCACGGCGCTGGCCGCCGACCTGGACCGTCGCGCCAGCTTCGTGACGCTGTTCGCCGCTCGTCTGGATCCGCACCGCCACCGCCTGGAGTACGTCGACGCGGGCCACGGCATGGCGATGGTCGTGGACCGCCACGGCGGCCTGCGCCGGCTCACCTCCCGCGACGTTCCGCTCGGCGTGCTTCCCGAGGCCACCTGGCACCGCCTGGAGACCCGCCTGGAACCGGGCGAGGCTCTGCTGGCGGTCAGCGACGGCTTCCTCGACCACTTCGCGGACGTGCCCGAGGCCCTCGCGGCCGGCGTCGAGGCGACGCTGGACTCCGCCGACGCCGCGTCCATCGTCGAGGCGTTGGTCGAGCGGACGCAGGCGGGCGAACCCTCCGACGACGTCACCGCGCTGGTCGTGCGGCGGCGGGAAGGCGGCTGACGTGGCGGCCGCGAGCCTTTCGCAGCCGGAGATCGAGATCTCCCCGGCGATCGCGCGCGCCCTGGCCCGCGTCGTGCGGCTCGCCCAGCGCATCGTCGAAGTCCCCATGGCCCTGTTCTCCGTGGTCGAGGACCGCGAGGTGACCTTCTACGCGACGGCCGGACTGCCCGAGGGGCTGACGGGCCTGCCGTTGGAGCAGTCCTTCTGCCGCATCGCCGTCGGATCCCGCGAGCCGCTGGTCGTACCCGACGCCCTGCTCGACCCCCGCTTCCGCGACCTCGACGTCGTCCGGGGAGCGCCGGGAGTTCGCTTCTACGCCGCGGTGCCCCTCGGTGGGACCGCCCACCGCGCCGCCGCGACGCTCTCGGTCATCGACGTGCGCCCCCGAGAGCTGACCGCACGTCAGATCCAAGCTCTGCGGGACCTTGCGAGCTGGGTCGAGGACGAACTGGACCGTGACCTCGACCTGCGCGAGGCCCGGGACATCCAACGCAGCCTGCTGCCCACACGCTCCCCGGAGAATCCGGGCCTGGAGTTCGCGGGCCGCTGCCTGCCCGCCCGCGACATCGGCGGGGACTTCTTCGACCACTTCGAACGCGACGGCGCCACGCAGATCCTGCTCGCCGACGTCACGGGCCGCGGCCTCCCCGCCGTGATCCTCGCCGCGACGGTGCGGGCCTCGCTGCGGGCGGCCTACCGGGACCGCGACGGGCTCGCGGCCATGGTGAACCGCAGCGCCGATTCGCTGCACGCCGACCTCGAACGCACCGGCGGCTACGCCACGCTGTTCGCGGCGCGCCTCGAGCCCGACGGCCGGGTGGAGTACGTCGCCGCCGGCCACGCGCTGGCATGGGTGGTCCACCGCGACGGATCGGCCCTCACCCGCCTGACCTGCGCCGAGCTTCCGCTGGGGCTGGTGGCGCATTCGACCCTGACGGCACGGAGGTTGGCGTTGAAGCCGGGGGAGACGTTGGTCGCGGTCAGCGACGGCACGCTGCACCTGTTCCCCGATCGGGCCGTCGCGGAGCGCGAACTGCTGTCCCTGTTCGCACCGCCCGCGTGCCTGGAGGGTGCGGTGGAGTCCCTCGCCGCGCCGGCGGCCGACCGCGCAGTGGCCGACGACGTCGCGGTGATCGCCATTCGGCGGCGTTTGTGAGCGAGAATGCGATCGGTCGTCGGTGCGCGCCACCGCGCGGCACGTCGCCGCAGGCGCGCGAAGGAGTGGTCGAATGATCATCGAGACCGAGACGGCGGACCGAACAACCGTCATTCGGCTCGCCGGCCGCCTGACGATGGTGACCGCGCCGCTGCTGCGGCAGACCCTGGAGACGCCGCGGGCGGCGGACGCCAACCGCGTCGTGGTGGACCTGACGGGCACGGAGTTCATCGACTCCTCGGGACTCGGGGCGCTGGTCACCTCGCTCAAGCGGCTGCGTCAGTCCGGCGGAGACCTGCGGATCGCGGGCGTGCGGGAACAGGCCCGCACCGTGCTGCGGCTGACCAACCTCGACCAGGTCCTGGTCCCCTACGACAGCGTCGCCGACGCGGTGGCCTCGTGGTGACCTCGGGCTACCGGCTCGCGACGGTCGCCGACCTCGAGTCGCTGGACCTGCTGCACGAACTGATGCTGCGACTCGCCGAGGACCACCCGGACGTCACCGCGCTGGACTGGAGCCTGCTCGAGACCGCGATGGTCGAACTGATCAACAACCTGATCCTGCACGGCGAGAGCCCCGACGGCGGGCCCGTCGAGTTCGCCCTCGACGTGGAGGTGGAACCCGCCCGGCTCCTCGCACGCCTCTACGACACCGGATCTGCCTGCCCGGAACCGACGGGCCGTGCGATGCCCGAGGTCTGGGCGGAGAACGGCCGCGGGCTCGCCCTGGCCGAGGCCGTGCTCGACCACCTCGCCTACGAACGCTCCGACGCTCGCAACCTCTGGACGCTCATCCGCCTGCGCACCTGCGCCTGACGGTCCCTCGCAGCACCTCGACGAAGAGGACGGCTCGTGATCACTCCCCAGGACGCCCGTCTGCATACGCCGTCGTCGCCGACCCCCGCCTGGGCCGAGACGAACTACTGGGGCTTCCACGTCCCCGGGACCGACTACTTCGTCAACATCTACGCCCTGTTCCGCACCAACCTCGGCGTGGTGCAGACGATGGTCGCGATCAACTCCCGGCGCGCCGGCGCGGTGTGGGAGGGCGACTACTGGGACTTCCAGGCCCACGTGGAGATTCCCGACGGCTTCGACATGCTCGACTACCGCCTCGATTCGGGTCTGGCGGTGAAGGCGATCGAACCGAACGTGCGCTACGAGGTCTCCTTCGACGACGGCGAGGGCACCTCGATCCGGTTCGACTACCGCGCGCTGATGGCGCCGTTCGACATCCACGACCCGGAGATGGACCCGATGGCCGGCGAGGCCTGGGGCGACGCCTACAACGGCCACTTCGACCAGACCGGGGTGTTCACCGGGGAACTGACGCTGCGTGGACAGCGCATGCCCTTCGAGTGCGTGTCCACCTGGGACCACAGCTGGGGGATCCGCCCGGAGCGGCACCGCTCTTCGCTGTCCTGGCTGCACGCACACTTCGGCGAGGACCTCGCCATCCACGCGATGCTCGCCTACGACCCGGCCGATCGCGCGGGCACGATGACCCTCACCCACGGCTACGTGCTGGAGGACGGCGCGGTCTACGGCCTGACCGGCGGCACCGGCAGCACCTCCCACGATGGCTGGTACCCGGCGGGCAAGGACCTGACGCTGACCGACGGGCGCGGCAGGCAGTGGAACCTGCGCGGCGTCGGGCGCACCGCGTTCCCGTTGCAGGCGTGGCCGGACATCGTGTTCTTCCAGGCGCTGATGGACTGGACCGTCGACGGGGGACGGGCCGGCGCCGGGGAGACGATGGACTTCTACGCCGTGGCGGATCTGACGGACGAACAGGCCAAGCGGGGCCAGGGCCCCTGGTAGGTCCGGGCGGAGGCGTCGGTTTTAGGCTGCGGGGATGACCGACACCGCGTACCGCCTGCTCCTGCTGCGCCACGGCCACTCCGAGTGGAACGCCAAGAACCTGTTCACCGGGTGGGTGGACGTCGACATCAACGCCCAGGGCGAGTCCGAGGCGGTGCGCGGCGGCCATCTGATGGCCGAGAAGGCGCTGCTGCCCGACGTCGTCCACACCTCGCTGCTGCGCCGGGCCATCCGCACCGGCGAACTCGCCCTGCACGCCGCGGACCGGCACTGGATCCCCGTGCGGCGGCACTGGCGCCTGAACGAGCGTCACTACGGCGCCCTGCAGGGCAAGGACAAGAAGGCGACGCTGGCCGAGTTCGGCGAGGAGCAGTTCATGCTCTGGCGTCGCTCCTACGACACCCCGCCGCCCCCGCTGGCCGACGAGGACGAGTTCTCCCAGGTCGGCGACGCCCGGTACGCGGCGCTGCCCGACGCGCTCCTCCCGCGCACCGAGTGCCTGGCCAACGTCGTGGACCGGCTCCTGCCGTACTGGTACGACGCGATCGTGCCGGACCTCCAGGCCCACCCGGTCGTGCTCGTGGTCGCGCACGGGAACTCGCTGCGGGCGCTGGTCAAGCACCTCGACGGCATCGGCGACGACGAGATCGCGGGGTTGAACATCCCGACGGGCATCCCGCTGCTGTACCGCCTCGACTCCTCGTTCGCACCGATCGTCGCGGGCGGGGAGTACCTCGACCCCGACGCCGCGGCGGCGGCGGCCGCCAAGGTGGCCAACCAGGGGCGCTGAACCCGGCTAGGCCTGCGCCTCGAGGCTGGCGATGTCCTGCGGGTCGAGCTCGTCCGGCCACGTGCCGGTGGCCAGGTACACCACGCGGTGGGCCACCGAAACGGCGTGGTCGGCGAAGCGTTCGTAGTAGCGCGAGAGCAGGGTGATGTCCACGGCGGCCTCGATGCCGTGGGTCCACTCCGGACCGAGCAGCAGCGTGAAGACCTTCTTGTGCAGCCGGTCCATCTGGTCGTCGGTGCGGTCGAGTTCCATGGCCGCCGCGACGTTGCGGGAGGCCACGACCTCGCCGGCCTTGGTGACCAGCAGCTGGGCGACGTAGTTCATCTCCAGCACCGTCGAAATCAGCTCGACGGGCACCGCGGGACGCGGGGCGCGCATCTTCGCGACCTTGGCCACGTGCAGCGCGAGGTCGCCCATGCGCTCGAGGTCGTCCACCATGCGCAGGCTCGTGACGAGCACGCGCAGATCGGTGGCCACCACCGGCTGCTGCCGGGCCAGGAGGTCGACGATCTTCTCGTCGAGCTCCTCCCGGCGCTTGTCGATCTGCCGATCGTGCTCGATGACGCTCTCCGCGAGGTCGGCGTCGCCCTCCAGCAGGGACGTCGTCGCCCGGGCCATCGCGAATCCCACGAGCTGGGTCATCTCGACGAGGGATTCGCCGATCGCCGCCAGTTCGCCCCGGAACGCGTTGCGCATGCTTGTACTCCTCGGTAGACGGCGTGCCGAACGGCCGCAGTCCATAGTCGGCAGTCGGCCTCAGCAGAATCGCGCGGCAGCGTGAACGGCCACGGGCGTCCAGGTGAACACTTCCCACAGTCTGACGTCTTGGGCCTGCGGGTGGTTACGGCGTGTCGTTCGGCGACCTACCATCGCCCTAGTGGACCTCTCGCTGGTGCTCGGCGTCGCGCTCGGCCTGCTCGTCGGCCTCGGTGCGCGGCTGTCGTATCGAATCAGTCAGCGCCAACTGCACGGCGCGCCCGCCACGGACGAGGTCATCCACGGACTCTCTCCCGGTGTCGGCCAGGTGCTCGTGGTCCTGCGCTCGCTGGCCGTCGTGCTCGACGAGAAGGACAAGGTCGTCAAGGCCAGCCCCGCCGCCTACGCGTTCGGGATCGTGCGGGCGCAGAGTCTGGTCGCCAACGACCTCGTCGCGCTGGTCGAGACGGTCCGCCGCGACGGACGCATCCGGCAGGTTGAACTGGACCTGCCCCGCGGCCCGGTCGGCGGCGGGATGCTCCCGGTGAACGTGCGCGTGGCCCCGCTCGGCACAGCCCACGTGCTGGTGCTGATCGAGGACCAGACGGACACCAAGCGGCTCGACGCCATCCGGCGGGACTTCGTGGCCAACGTGTCCCACGAACTCAAGACCCCCGTCGGAGCGCTGCGCCTGCTCGCCGAGGCCGTCCAGCACGGTTCCCACGACCCCGAGGCCGTCGAACGCTTCGCGGGGCGCATGCAGCACGAATCGCAGCGCCTTTCGCTGCTCGTGCAGGAGCTCATCGATCTGTCCCGGCTGGAAAGTGACGACCCGTTGAAGGAGCCCGAGGAGGTCTCCGTCGACGACGCCGTCTCCGAGGCCATCGTCCGGGCGCGCGAGGCCGCCGCCGCCCACGAGATCGCCGTGGGCGTCGAGGGCGAGCACGGCCTGCGGGTCTACGGAAGCGCGGCCCAGATCGCCATGGCGCTCGGCAACCTCGTCGAGAACGCCGTCAACTACTCCCCGAGCGGCACCCGCGTGACCGTTCGGGTGCGTCGGGCCGGCGGCCTGGCCGAGATCGAAATCGTGGACCAGGGCATCGGCATTCCGCGGGAGGAGCAGGAGCGCATCTTCGAGCGCTTCTACCGCGTGGACCCGGCCCGTTCCCGCATCACCGGAGGCACCGGACTCGGACTGTCCATCGTCAAGCACGTCGCCCGCAACCACGGCGGCGACGTACGCGTGCAGAGCAAGGAGGGCGCGGGCGCGACGTTCGTGCTGCGCCTGCCCCTGCTCGCCGCCAATTCCCCTGCCGTGCGGCGGCCGCTGGAGCCCGCCGCCTTCCCCCGCCATGGATTTGCCGAACCTGCTCCCGGGACACGCCCGGGCGCCCTGGAACAGAGGTGGCCGTGACACGACTGCTCGTAGTCGAGGACGAAGAATCGTTCTCCGATGCGCTGTCCTACATGCTCCGCAAGGAGGGATTCGAGGTCGCCGTTGCCGGTACCGGCCCCGACGCCCTCGACGAGTTCGACCGCAGCGGCGCCGACCTGGTGCTGCTCGACCTGATGCTGCCCGGCCTGCCGGGCACCGAGGTCTGCCGTCAGCTGCGCCTGAAGTCCAACGTCCCGGTCATCATGCTGACCGCCAAGGACAGCGAGATCGACAAGGTCGTCGGGCTGGAGATCGGCGCCGACGACTACGTCACCAAGCCGTTCTCGCACCGCGAACTGCTCGCCCGCATCCGCGCGGTCCTGCGGCGCGGCGGCGAGATCGAGGACGACGTCGACGCGGCCCTGGAGGCCGGGCCGGTCCGGATGGACGTCGAACGGCACGTGGTGACCGTCGACGGGCACACCGTCGCGCTGCCGCTGAAGGAGTTCGAACTGCTCGAACTGCTGCTGCGCAACGCCGGCCGGGTGCTGACCCGCATGCAGCTGATCGATCGGATCTGGGGTGCGGACTACGTGGGGGACACCAAGACCCTCGACGTGCACGTCAAGCGGCTGCGGGCGAAGATCGAGCCCGACCCGGCCGTGCCGCGGTACCTGGTGACCGTGCGCGGCCTGGGCTACAAGTTCGAACCCTGAACCGAACCGAACGCCTACGGGGCGCCGTCCGGGTGGACGGCGTCCCTACGGCTTTGCGGCGGCGGGTCGGTCCGCCGCGGGCTTGGCGGGTGTCCGGGCGGCCGCGGGCTTGTTGGCCCCGGCCTTCGCCGGCGCCTCGGTCTTGGCCGGCGTCGCCTTGGCGGGCGTGGTCTTGACGGTCTCGATCTTCTGCTTGGCCTGACCGGTCGGAGCCGTTGCGCCCTCCGGGGTCACGTCCTCGTAGTAGTTGGTGCGGTCCTCGGTGACGACCTGCAGCCGCAGCGGTCCGGCCTCGCGGAAGGTCATCACCACGTTGACGTAGTTGCCCACCTTGATGGTGCGGGCGTCCGGAACGGTGATCGGCTTGAACGTGCCGGTGCCGAGCGGGAGGAGTTGGCCCGCGGCCAGAGGCGTGTTGGGCGTGAGGGTGATGGTGGTGGCGCCCGGGTTCGCATCGGTCAGGGCGACGGTCGTCAGCACGTCGTTCTTGTCGCTGCGGTTGATCAGCGTCCCGGCGAGGGCGGCGCTGGAGGCCTGCTTGCCCTTCACGAGCACGATCGCGCGGGCGACGATTCCGTTGACCTCGGCGTTGGCGTTGTCCGCCTCCACGAACTGGGTCTCGGCGTCGAACCCGGCGCCGCAGGCGGCAAGCCCGGGCAGCAGGGCGAGCGACAGGATTCCTGCGACCAGCGAGCGGTTCACGGCAGCTTCTCCACGCGACGGGCGGATGCGGGCGGCGCATCGTCGACGGCGACGACGCGGCGCTGCACAGGTTACCGGCACGGGGCGCAAAGCCTCACGGTGAGGTCGCTCTCGTGCCCCGGTGGGGATTGGCCGGAATTAGCGCACCCTTCGCTGACCTGCGGGAGCATCCGAATCGGCGGCTTGTCAAGTGCCAATCGGCCCGTGAGCAATGCCCTGACCTGCGGAAACGTCAAGGCTCACCCAACTGGGCGTGCTATCATTAGCCCAGGTGAGAAAGGGGACCTTCACCCATGGCGTTCAAGGTCGGCGAGACCGTTGTATATCCGCATCATGGCGCGGCCCTTATTGAGGCGATCGAAAATCGCACCATCAAGGGCGTCGAAAGGACCTATCTGGTTTTGAAGGTCGCTCAAGGCGACCTTACCGTGCGCGTACCCGCGGACAACGTCGACCTGGTCGGCGTCCGCGACGTAGTCGGGCAAGACGGTTTGGACAAGGTGTTCGAGGTGCTCCGCGCCCCGCACACCGAAGAACCGACCAACTGGTCGCGTCGCTACAAGGCCAACCTCGAGAAGCTCGCCTCCGGCGACGTCATCAAGGTGGCCGAGGTCGTCCGTGACCTGTGGCGGCGTGAACGCGACCGTGGACTTTCCGCGGGCGAGAAGCGCATGTTGGCCAAGGCTCGCCAGATCCTGGTGAGCGAACTGGCCCTGGCCGAGAACACCAACGAGGACAAGGCGGAAGCCATCCTCGACGAAGTTCTCGCCAGCTGACTCCAGCTGTTCCGTAAGCTCGCCTCCTCTCTGTAGGAGGCGAGCTTGCGTACTGCTGCGGTTGTGCCCGCCGCCGGGCGTGGCGAGCGGCTCGGTCCGGGCGCGCCCAAGGCGCTGCGCGAGATCGGCGGAGTGCCGATTCTCGTGCACGCGGTCCGGGCGTTGGCTCGCGCGCGTTCCGTCGACGTCGTCGTCGTCGCCGCTCCCGCGGACGAGGTGGCCGCCGTCGAGGCGCTGCTGGCCGACTACGACCTGCCCGCCGAGGTGTCCGTGCTCTCCGGCGGTGCGACCCGGCAGGAATCCGTGCGCCGTGCCGTCGCGAGCCTCGCGCCGGAGGTGGATGTCGTTCTCGTTCACGACGCCGCACGGCCGCTGGTGCCCGTCGAGCTCGTCGAAGCGGTTGCCGCCGCGGTCCGCGCGGGCGCCCCTGCGGTCGTCCCGGTGCTGCCGATGACCGACACCGTGAAGGAAGTCGACGGCGACGCGGTGATCCGCACGCCGGACCGGTCCGCGCTGCGGGCCGTGCAGACCCCGCAGGGCTTCGCCCGCTCCGTGCTCGAAGACGCGCACCGCTCCGCCGGAGCCGGGGAGGCGACCGACGACGCCGGCCTCGTCGAGGCCCTGGGCGTGGTGGTCCGCACCGTCCCGGGCAGCCCCGAGGCCTTCAAGGTCACCCGCCCGATCGACCTCGTGCTCGCCGAGGCGCTCATCGCCTCCTTCCGCGCGGCGGGCCGCAGGTGAGCGAGCCCGAGCGCGGCGGCGCGTCGGTTCTGCCGCGCGTCGGAATCGGCGTCGACGTCCACGCCTTCGCAGCCGAGCAGGGCGAGGACCTGCGGCTGGCCGGCCTGGTGTGGCCGGGAGAACGAGGCCTGGAGGGTCACTCCGACGGCGATCCCGCCGCGCACGCCGCCTGCGACGCCCTGTTCTCCGCCGCGGGCCTGGCCGACCTCGGTGCGCAGTTCGGCACCGCGGACCCGCGGTGGGCCGGTGCGGCCGGCGTCGAACTGCTCGCCGAGGCCGCCGCCCGAGTCCGGTCCGCCGGCTTCGAGATCGGCAACGTCGCGATCCAGGTGATCGGCAACCGACCGAAGCTCGGACCCCGCCGAGCCGAAGCCGAGGCGGCTTTGACGGCGGCCGCCGGGGCTCCGGTGTCCATCTCCGCAACGACCACCGACGGGCTCGGCTTCACCGGCCGCGGCGAGGGAATCGCGGCGGTCGCGACGGCCCTGGTGGTGGCCCGGTAGGGCACTGACACCGCGACCCACACCCAGTGCGCGCAACGAAACACCACCGTCACGCCGACGGGGGGAACTTCCCCGCGAATCCGGCCCGCGTTCGCGCAGGTCAAGGAGCGTTCCCGCTGGTCAGAGGCCCCACGCGGACATGTGAACGGCGCTTTTCGTAAATCCATCGCGTTAAACGGTTGGGAAATCAGCGAGAAACGCGGCCCCCGTAGCTTCGCACCAGTCGGCACATTCCGATTCGTGCAAGGAGCCACCGTGGCAGCAGACCGTCGTTCGCTCGTGGTCGTCGGCCACGGGATGGTCGGCCACAAGTTCGTGACGGCGGCCATCGAGCGCGGCCTCACCGCCGAGTGGGACGTCGTCGTGCTGGGCGAGGAACCGCGGCCCGCCTACGACCGCGTCGGCCTGTCCTACTTCTTCGCGGGCAGCACGGCCGAAGACCTCTCGCTGCTGCCCGACGGCCACTACCTCGACCCCGCCGTGACGCTCGAACTGCGCGCGCAGGTCGTTGGGATCGACCGCGCCGCGAAGACCGTCGACCTGGCCGACGGCCGCGTCGTCGCCTACGACGCGCTCGTCCTCGCCACCGGTTCCTACCCGTTCGTTCCGCCGGTGCCCGGCCACGAGGCCACGAACTGCTTCGTCTACCGCACGATCGAAGACCTCGAAGCCATTCGCAACGCGGCCGCCGACGCAACCGCCGGCGCCGTGATCGGCGGTGGGCTGCTCGGCCTGGAGGCCGCGAACGCGCTGCTGAACCTGGGCCTGACCACCCACGTCGTCGAGATGGCTCCGCGTCTGATGCCCCTTCAGGTCGACGCGGCCGGCGGCGCGATGCTCGCCCGCCACATCGAGGCGCTCGGCGTGCAGATCCACCTCGGTGCCGGTACCGAGGAGATCGTCGCCGACGAGCGCGGCCGGGTCGCCCAGTTGAAGCTTGCCGGGCGGGACCCGCTCGACATCGGCGTGCTCGTCTTCTCCGCCGGGATCCGCCCGCGCGACGAACTCGCGCGCTCGGCGGGCCTGGAGATCGGCCCGCGCGGCGGCGTCGTCGTCGACGAGACCTGTCGCACCGCGGACCCGGCGATCTGGGCCATCGGCGAGGTCGCCTCCGCCGGGGGCATGTGCTACGGCCTGGTGGCCCCCGGCTACGCGCAGGCCGACACCGTCGCGGAGTGCCTGGCCGGCGGCGCCGGATCCTTCACCGGCGCGGACATGTCCACGAAGCTCAAGCTCCTCGGCGTCGACGTCGCCAGCTTCGGCGACGCGTTCGCCACCACCCCGGGCTCGCTGGAGCTCACCTACGCCGACCCGCTCGCGGGGACGTACAAGAAGCTCGTCGTCACCGGCGACGGCAAGTACCTGCTCGGCGGAATCCTCGTCGGCGACGCGTCCAGCTATCTGACGCTGCGTCCGTTGGCCGGCGCCGACATCCCGCTGCCGCCGGACCCGCACGAACTCATCCTCCCGGCGCGCTCCGGCGCGCCGGGAGGCGCCGGAGTCGTCGGCCTGCCGGACGCCGCCACGATCTGCTCCTGCGAGAACGTCTCCAAGGGCGACATCGTCGAGGCCGTCTGCGGCGGCTGCGCGACGGTCTCGGAGATCAAGAAGTGCACCAAGGCCGGCACCGGCTGCGGTTCGTGCGTCCCGCTGCTCAAGACTCTGCTCGACCACGAACTGGAGAAGTCCGGCGTCGTCGTCAGCAAGGCGCTGTGCGAGCACTTCGCCTACAGCCGCGCCGAACTGTTCGACATCGTGCGCGTCACCGGCGCCCGCACCTTCCGCGAAGTTCTGAACTCCCACGGCACCGGCCGCGGCTGCGAGATCTGCAAGCCCGCGCTCGGCTCGATCCTGGCGAGCCTGCACAACGAGCACGTCCTCGAAGGCGAGCGCGCGAGTCTGCAGGACACCAACGACCACCTGCTCGCGAACATGCAGCGCAACGGCACCTACTCCGTCGTGCCGCGCATCCCCGGCGGCGAGGTCACCCCCGAGGGGCTGATCGCCATCGGCGCCGTGGCCAAGGAGTTCGGGCTGTACACCAAGATCACCGGCGGCCAGCGCATCGACCTGTTCGGCGCCCGCGCCGAGCAGCTCCCGCTGATCTGGCAGCGGCTGGTCGACGCCGGCTTCGAGTCCGGGCACGCCTACGGCAAGTCGCTGCGCACGGTGAAGTCCTGCGTGGGCAGCACCTGGTGCCGCTTCGGCGTGCAGGACTCCGTCGGCATGGCCATCGCGTTGGAGCTGCGCTACCGCGGCCTGCGCGCGCCGCACAAGCTGAAGTCCGGCGTTTCCGGCTGTGCCCGCGAGTGCGCGGAGGCCCGCGGCAAGGACTTCGGGATCATCGCCACGGAGAAGGGCTGGAACCTCTACCTGGGCGGCAACGGCGGCGCGACCCCCAAGCACGCGATCGAGTTCGCCCGCGACCTCGACGACGCCACGCTGATCACCTACATCGACCGCTTCCTGATGTTCTACATCCGGACCGCGGACCGCCTGCAGCGCACCGCTCCGTGGCTCGAGGGCCTCGAGGGCGGCATCGACTACCTGCGCGAGGTCCTGATCGAGGACTCCCTCGGCCTGTGTGCCGAACTCGACGCGGAGATGGCCCGCCACGTCGCCACCTACGCCGACGAGTGGGCCGAGACGATCGCCGACCCGGAGAAGCTCAAGCGCTTCGTGTCCTTCGTCAACGCCCCGGACGTGCCCGACCCGGCGATCACCTTCGTCGACGAGCGTGGCCAGATCCGGCCGGCCAAGCCGGGCGAGACCGGGGAACCGCACGTCATCGCGGGGCCCACCCTGCAGGTGGTTCGCGCATGAGCGGCCCGGCCGCGTTCGGAAAGTCCAACGTCGAACCCGCGAGGACCGCCGTGGGCGGCGTCGCGGGTCCAATCTCTGGAGTGGGTGGCGCATGACCGTTGTTGTTGCCGAACGCCTCGGCTGGGTCTCCGTGATCGCCGCCGACGAACTGCCCGCCGAACTCGGCATCCCGGCCCTGGTGGGGAACTCTGCCGTCGCCGTGGTCCGCGCCTGGGACGGAGTGGTCTACGCGGTGTCCAACCTGGACCCGCGCACCGGCGCGTCGGTGATGGCCCGCGGAATCGTCGGCAGCCGCGGGGACGTCCCGACGATCGCCTCGCCGCTGTACAAGGACGTCTTCGACCTGCGGACCGGTAGGTGCCTGGAGGACCCGACCAAGACGCTGACGGTGTTTCAGGTCCGCGTCGAGGAAGGGATTGTGCAGGTCAGGGGGACGGATGACGGCGGTCGATAGCGAACCCACCCGCGCCGCAGTCGGCGTACCCACCCAGACGGAGCCGGACAGCCCGGGCGCGCCGCTGACCGGGTTCACCGTCGCGGTCACCGCCTGCCGACGGCGGGAGGAACTGTCCGGGTTGCTCGAGCGCCGCGGCGCCCGCGTCATCTCCGCGCCCGCCGTCCAGGTGCGCCCGCTCGCGGACGATCGCGAGCTGCTGTCCACCACGCAGGCCTGCCTGACCGATCCGCCGTCGGTCGTCGTCGCGACCACCGGCGTCGGCTTCCGCGGGTGGATGGAGGCGGCGGACGGCTGGGGCCTCGGCGAGGCGCTGCGCGAGGTGTTGGAGAAGGCGGAGATCCTCGCCCGCGGCCCCAAGGCCATGGGCGCGATCCGGGCCGCCGGGCTCCGCGAGACGTGGTCTCCGGTGTCGGAGTCCCTGCGCGAGGTGCTGGACCATCTGCGCGCGGACGACGTGCGCGGCATGCGGATCGCGGTGCAGTTGCACGGGGACCCCGAGCCCGAGCTCGTCGACGGGCTGCGCGCGGCGGGCGCGGACGTCGTCGCCGTGCCGATCTACCGGTGGTGCCCGCCGGACGACACCGCGCCCCTGGTGCGGCTCGTGGACATCGTCGCGGGGCGCAACGTCGACGCCGTCGCGTTCACCAGCAAGCCGGCGGTGGCCTCGCTGCTCGAAACCGCCGACCGGCTCGGCCGGCGCGACGCGGTGATCGCGGCCTTCCGCGGCGACGTGGTGCCGGCCTGCGTCGGTGCGGTGACCGCCGAACCCCTCGAAGCACTCGGGGTCCGATCGCTGCAGCCGGACCGACCGCGGCTCGGGGCCCTGGTCCGCGTGATCGCCGAGGAGCTCCCGCGCCGCCGACCCAGTGGCCTGTTGGTCGACGGGCGGCGGATGGAGATCCGCGGCCACGCGGTGCTGCTCGACGCGCGGATGGTGGACCTGCCGCCCGCGCCCATGGCGGTGCTGCGCGCCCTGGCCGAGCAGCCGGGGCGGGTGATGTCGCGGGCGCAGCTCGTGCCGCGGCTGCCGTCCGGGGACGCCGCCTCCGAGCACGCGGTCGAGATGGCCGTGACTCGGCTTCGCGCTGCTTTGGGCGATGGCCAGTACGTGCAGACGGTGGTCAAGCGCGGCTACCGCCTGCGGGTGGACTGATGGACTTCGCTTCCGAGACGGCCACGACGCTGGTCGCCGTCGCGCACGGGAGCCGTCGGGCCGCCGCTCAGGACACCGCGCGGGAACTGCTGGCGGTCGTTCGCCTGCAACGGCCGGAGCTGACGGTGCGTGAGGCCTACGTCGAGTTGGCCGCCCCGTCGCTGCCGGACACCCTGGCGTCCTGCACGGGCGAGGTGGCGGTGGTGCCACTGCTGCTGGGCATGGGCTTCCACATCGCCCACGACGTCTCGACCGTCGCCGACTTCCACCGGCCCGGCACCCCGTGCGCTCCGGCGCTCGGCCCGGACTGGCTGCTCGCCGACGCGTTGGCGGACCGCCTGCGCACGGCCGAGGGCGTCGCGGCGTCGCACCCCGTCGTCCTCGCCGCCGCCGGCTCCTCGGACCCGCGCTCGGCCGAGGGCGCGGAGCGGATGGCCGCGATGCTCGCCGCCCGGCTGGGCCGCGAGGTCCACGCCGCGTTCAACTCCTCGGCCCGCCCGACGGTCGTGGAGACCGTCGAGCGTCTGCGGGCCGCGGGCCATGCCCGCGTCTCGGCCGCGAGCTACCTGCTCTGGCCGGGCCGCTTCGCCGACGAGGTCGCGGCCTGCGGCGCCGACGTGGTGTCCGCCCCCATCGGCCCCCACCCGGCGTTGGTGGACCTGGTCCTGGCCCGCTACGACGCCGCAGTTCTCGCATCTCCTGTCGGCGTGTAGGGCCATCCCCGCGCGTCGATAGCCCCACCCGCCGGCGGAAGTGGGGTGTCGGGGGAGCGTGGCGGGCGTGCGAGGGCGTAGAGCGGAGCGGGCAGAACGAGCAGGATCGCCGCCACCGCGAACGCGGCCGGGAGGCCCTGGCCCGCGGCCAGGGCGCCCAGGGCCGGGGCCGCGATCACCCCGCCCAGGCGGCTGGTGAGGCTGTTGAGGCTCACCATCGTCGAGCGGTGTTCGGCGCCGACGTGACGATGCACCAGGCCGTAGTGCGCGACGTTCGCGGCACCGTGGACGAGGTAGAAGCCGGCGTAGCCGAGGACGAGTCCGACCGGTCCCGCGATCACGACGGCGAGGCTCACCCCGATGCCCTGGGCGATGCGGGTGACGATCGCGGCGCGCACCCAGGACCCAGTCCTTCGCGCGATCCACGGGGCCGCGGCCGCCCCGGCGCCGCTGATGCTCCACGCGACGGCGGCGGTGAGGGCGTAGGCGGCGACGCCGCGGTCGGCGTCGCCCAGCAGTTCCACCATGCGCGGGCCGCTGAACAGTTCGACGCCGGTCATTCCCGCGCCCCACAGGCATTCGACGGCGAGCAGGGCCAGCAGAGCGGGGCCGGTGCGCACGAGCGCGACGGCCTCGCGAACGGTGCGACCGCTGCGTCGCACGGTGCGGGCGGCCGCGCGCAACCCCCGCCCCTGCCCGGAAAACGCTTCCGCGGAAGCGTTTTCGCCGGCGCGGTGCTCGTCGAGCAGGCGCCACGTCGCGGCGAGGTCGACGCACCGCAGAGCCATGGCCACCAGGATCGGCAGCGCGAGAACAGGGAGGCCGGGGGCCGGGATCAGCGCGAGGCCGCCGCCCGCGAGCGCGCCGCCGGCTATGGCGATGGACAGCACTGTGCTCTGCGCGGACAGCGTGGACTCGATGTCCGCGTCGGGATCCGCGGCGAGCGCGGAGTCGACGTACCAGGACTCCAACGGGCCCGAGTCCAGCGCGCGGTAGATGCCCTCGACGACCCACGCCAGCGCGAAGAACGCGACGCTGTGCGCGAAGGAGCTGATCGCCAGCGAGGCGAGGCTGAACAGCCCCGCGACGAGCAGGACCGGGCGGCGGCCGAGGGCGTCCGCAAGGCCGCCGGTCGGCAGTTCCAGCAGGGCGACGACGGCGCTGCCGAGGCCCGAGAGCAGCCCGATGGCGGCGAGCGAGAGGCCCCGCTCCTGCAGCAGCACGACCAGCACCGGGATGGTGATGCCCGTCGGCAGCCACCTGGTCGCGGACAGCACGAGGAAGCGCCGCCGCACCTGCGCGGCGTCGTGGAGGGTCATGTCAGGCTCGCGTGTCCGGGTGCAGTTGGACCATGAACGCGACGGGCATCGGCACGGCGGGGTCCGCCGGGGGAGCGGTGGGATCGCCGACGAGTCCGGCCGCCTTCGCCACCTCGCCGAGCTCTCGGTACCGCGCGACGACCTCGTGCACCTCCCGGGAGAGCTCTTTCATCTGATCGACCGTCAGGTAGAGGCGGTAGTCGCTCATGTCCGACTCGAGCCACTCCGCGGGCCACTCGGACCGGTTGTCGAGCCACGACTGCGTGCGCTCGGTGCAGGTGCGCAGCTGGTAGCCGATGAGCCAGTCCGCGGCGGCGCGGTCGTCGGGGTTGTCCTGGAACTCCGCGTCCGACCAGCTCGTCATGTCGTGCGCCGCGCGCCACCAGCGGTCCCGGCCGTCGCCGCTGCCCGCCTCCTCCACGACCAGGCCCACGTCCGCCAGCTTGCGCAGGTGGTAGCTCGTCGTTCCGCTGTTGGTCCCCAGCCGGGTCGCGAGCTGCGTCGCCGTCGCCGGGCCCTGTAGGCGCAGTTGGCCGAGCAGTCGGCTCCGCAGCGGATGCGCGAGCGTCCGGATCGAGGCGGAGTCGAGCTCGACGTGGGTGGGCTGCTTCTCGGTCATGGCCCGACGGTAGATCGCAGAATAGTTCTGCACAAGTATTCTGCAGAACTATTCTGCGAATAGTCCGTCGGCGCAGGCGGTGTGCGCGGCTCGGGTCGGGCAGGGTTTCGGCGCGGCGGAGGGAGCGTGGCGCGCCGGTAGGCTTGGCCGGTGACGCTTCGCCTCTACGACACCGCCGCCCGTGCCGCGCGGGACTTCGTGCCCGCCGAACCAGGCAAGGTCTCGATCTACCTCTGCGGCGCGACCGTGCAGGCCCCGCCGCACATCGGGCACATCCGCTCCGGGGTGAACTTCGACGTCCTGCGGCGCTGGCTCGAGCACAACGGCAACGTGGTCACCTTCGTTCGGAACGTCACCGACATCGACGACAAGATCCTGGCCAAGGGGCAGGCCGAGGGCGTCCCGTACTGGGTCGTCGCCGCCCGCAACGAACGCGCGTTCCAGGACGGGTACGCCGCTCTCGGCTGTCTGCCGCCCACCGTCGAGCCGCGCGCCACCGGGCACGTGCCCGAGATGATCGAACTGATGCACCGTCTGATCGCCAACGGTGCGGCCTACCAGGCCGGCGGCGACGTCTACTTCTCCGTGGGCGCGTTCAAGGACTACGGCGCCCTGTCGGGTCAGAAGCCCGACGCGATGCAGGCCGCCGCGGACACCGACGTCGAGACCCACAAGCGGGACCCGCGCGACTTCGCGCTGTGGAAGTCGGTCAAGCCCGGCGAGCCGTCGTGGGACACCCCGTTCGGCCCCGGCCGGCCGGGTTGGCACCTGGAGTGCTCGGCCATGGCCGGGAAGTACCTCGGGGACCGCTTCGACATCCACGGCGGCGGCCTGGACCTGGTCTTCCCCCACCACGAGAACGAGATCGCCCAGTCCAAGGCCGCAGGGGAGGACTTCGCCGCGTACTGGATGCACAACGGCTGGGTCACCATGAGCGGCGAGAAGATGAGCAAGTCGCTCGGCAACTCCCTGCTGGTCTCGGAGATGGTCAAGCGCTTCCGCCCCGTCGAACTGCGCTACTTCCTCGCCGCCCCGCACTACCGCTCGATGGTCGAGTACTCCGAGGAGGCACTCGTCGAGGCCGGAAAGGCCTACGGGCGCATCGAAACGTTCCTGCGCAACGCCGCAGACCTCGTCGGTGAGATCGCCGTGGGATCGGTGACGGCCCCGTTCGCCGCAGCCCTGAACGACGATCTCGGCACGCCACTGGCGATCGCCGCGGTCCACGAGGCGGTCCGCGAGGGCAACACGGCGCTGGCCGCCGGGGACAAGGAAGCGGCCCTCGCGCGGGCCGGCGAACTGCGCGCCATGCTCGGCGTGCTCGGCCTCGACCCGCTGTCCGCGCCGTGGGCCGCTGCGTCGACGGCGGACCTGACCGCCGTGGTGGACAGCCTCGTCCAGGTTGTGCTGAGTCAGCGTCAGGCGGCCCGGGAACGCAAGGACTACACCGCCGCGGACGCGATCCGCGACGGTTTGCGCAACGCCGGTGTCCTCGTCGAGGACACCGCCGCCGGGTCCCGGTGGACCATCGGACAGCCCACAGCGGGTTCTGCGGAAGGCTCCTCGTAATGGCAGGCAACAGTCAGCGCAAGGGCGCGACGCGTACGGGCAAGAGCAAGAAGGGCGCCTCCGTCGGTTCCGGCGGTCAGCGCGCGCAGGCGTTGACCGGCAAGGGCCCGACGCCCAAGGCGACCGAGCGGACCGGCCACCCCGCCGCGCGCAAGGCGGCGGCCGCCGCCCGCCGTGCCGGCGCGCCCGCTCCGCGCAGCGGCGGCAAGCCCACCGCCCGGCAGCGTTCGACCAGCACGCGGGAGAAGAAGGAGGCGGGCGAACTCGTCGTCGGCCGCAACTCCGTCCTCGAGGCGCTGCAGGCCGGGATCCCCGCCACCGCGCTCTACGTCGCCGAGCGCGTCGACGCCGACGACCGCGTCCGCGCCGTCGTGAAGTTCTGCACCGAGGCCGGGATCCCGCTGCTCGAGGCGCCGCGCCAGGAGCTCGACCGGCTCACCTCGCACGCCTACCACCAGGGCCTGGCCCTGCAGGTGCCCGCGTACTCCTACGCCCACGCCGACGACCTGCTGACCCGGGCCAGTCGTGCCCGGCAGATGCCGCTGATCGTCGCCCTCGACGGGGTCACCGACCCGCGCAACCTCGGCGCGGTCCTGCGCTCGACCGAGGCCTTCGGCGGGCACGGCGTGCTCGTCCCGGAGCGGCGTGCCGCCGGCATGACCGCGGGCGCGTGGAAGGCCGCCGCCGGCGCCGGCGCGCGGCTGCCCGTCGCCCGGTGCACGAACCTGACCCGGGCGCTGCAGGCCTACGCCAAGGCGGGCCTGACCATCGCCGTGCTCGACGGCGAGGCGGAGGTTTCCATCCACGAGTACGCGGCCGCCGTCGAACCGCTGTGCCTGGTCATCGGCTCCGAGGGCAAGGGCGTCTCGCGTCTGGTCGGGGAGGCCGCGGACGTGCACCTGCGCATCGCACTCGCCGGCCCGACCGAATCCCTCAACGCCGGCGTCGCCGCGGGTATCGCGCTCTACGAATTCTCGCGGCGCCGCAACGGCTGAGTCCGCCGTGTCGTGACCTCTGTACACCGGGCGTGTCAGGCGTAGGCTCGAATCACGAGCCCATCACCTGCTTACGCCCGAGTCAGGAGGACACATTGCGAGTCGCCGACGTGCTGCGCAGCAAGGGTGCCGAGGTGTTCACGGTGCAACCGGACACCACGGTGCGCGAGTTCCTCGACATCCTCGTCGCGCGTCGCATCGGTGCCTGCGTGCTCTCACCCGACGGCGCGGCCGTGGCCGGGATCGTCTCCGAACGGGACATCGCCGTCGGTTTGGCGTCCCGGGGTGCCTCGGTTCTCGAGGCGCCGGTGTCGAGCCTGGGCACCGTCGACGTGCAGGTCGCCGCGATGGACACGACGCTGGACGACCTGATGCGGATGATGACGGACAAGCGCGTCCGCCACGTGCCGATCCTCGTCGAGGGCAGCCTGGCCGGCCTGGTCTCCATCGGCGACGTGGTCAAGCACCGCATGGACGAACTCGAAGCCGAGCGCCAGCACCTCGTGGACTACATCTCCTCCGCGGGCTAGGACCACGCCGTCGGGGTCTACTTCGTGTCGACCCAGATCTCCTTGGTCAGGTTGCCCGCGAGGGTGGAGGTGCCGTAGTAGCGGGCACGCCAGAAGCCGTCGCCGGGGGAGCGCATGTCGCCGTAGTAGATGCCGCCGTCGATCCCGGGGGGCGGGCCGAGCTTGGTCCAGGTGCTCGAGCCCTTCTTGCGCCATTCGATGTGCACGACCTGGCCGGGCAGCGAGGCGTACTCCGCCGAACCGGCCGAGGCGAGGCTGACGCCGACGACGACCTTGCCCGCGACCTCGGTCCGACAGTCGTTCGCGCACGCCCTGTCTGCCTGCCAGTTGTTCATCGCAACGTGCCGCTTGAGCGAGAAGGTGTCCAGAACCGCGGTGTTGCCGGTGCTGTTGCCGGCTGCGTCCCGGGCGGCGGCGCGGATCGACCACTTCCCGAGGGAGGTGGCGAGCTTGACCGGAACGGAGCCCTTCCAGACGCCGTCCTTCGCGGTACCGGAGGCGCGCTTCAGTTTCACGACGTACACCGGCGCCCCGCCGCTCGGCTTGTAGAGCTTGGCGTACACGGCGTCGACCCCGACGTTGTCGGTGACGCGCATCGAGACCGCGACGTCCTGAGACACCTTCGGCTTGAGTGCGTAGACCTCCTTGCCGGTGGACACCGACCTGACGACCGGCGTGGTCCGGTCCGCCCCGGCGGCCTCCGCCGCGCCGGCGAAGGGCACGCCCGCGAGGATGCCGACGATGGTCATTCCAAGCACGGTTCTACGCACGTCTGCTCCGCGGTCGCGATTCGATCGACTGTTGTGATCGTTTGTACGCGCTTCGCGGGTCGTGCACTTCCGACGAACGGACACTTCCGGATGGTCCGTTCGCCGGAGTGGGGGTGAAAGGCGAACGCGGGGCCGACGCCGTGATCGACGTCGGCCCCGCGGTGGGACCTAGCGCTGGTTGAGCGGCAGCGCGATGCCGACGATCGTGCGCTTGCCGAACTCGCCGAGGCGACGGGCGTCGCCGGTGAGCAGGTCGATCGCGTAGAAGCCGCCGCGCCCGTTGACGGTCAACGAGGCAAACGCGCTGTTGTTCACGGCCTGCCCGCCGCGCAGCTTCGAGTGGATGTCGAAGCCCACCGCCGTGGTGGTGTCGACGCCGAGCTTGCCGGTGGGGGCGAGGGTTCCGGCGTTGGCGGGCGACTGCAGCGCGACCCGATCGAGCGCCGCGTCGATGTCGAAGAGCGTCGTCGCGGTGTCCGGGTCGTTGTCGTTGTTCGTGTAGGCGGCACCGGTGACGTCGGTCGCCGGCACGGTGCCGGTGGCGGGAGCGACGGCCGGATTGGTGAGCGGACCGTCGATCACCGTCGCGGGCGTCGGGGCGCTGATCGTGTACCGCAGGTTCTGCCCGCTCGCGGCGACGATCCGCAACGCGTCCGCGGCGGGGTTGAAGTCGAAGCCGAACGCGGCGCCCGCCGAGCCGAGGTCGAGCTGGGCGTCCTTGGTGGCGCGCGCGTTGCGGTCGTTGACGGTGTAGAGACTGCCGTCGCCGGCGAGCGCGTAGAGCTTGCCGTTGGACGGGCGGTAGTCGATCCCGACGAGCTTGTCGCCGGACTCCAGTCCGGTCACCTTGCCGATGGAGCGGGCAGAGCCGGGACTGTTGGCGCGGAAGCAGACGAGCTCGTTGCCCGAGGTCAGACCCACCACCTGCAGCCCGTTGCCGCGGCCGCAGTCGCCGGCACGGCTAGCCGCCCCCGCGAGGGGCGCGGTGGCCAGCAGCAGACCGCCGACGGCGGCTGCCGCGGCGATCGTGGGGAGAACCTTCATGTACCAACCTCCGAAGCGAGTGGCGTGCTGTCCTGGCCTATACGGGGCCGCTCGGCGGATCGATGGGTGCGAAGGGGCACCGATTTTCAGAGTTCGCGCGCGAACCCCCACGAACCGGGACACAGTCGGCTGTGGGATCTCCCAGGTCGAGGGAGGCGGGAGAGTGGGAGCCCCGTAACAGATTCGAACTGTTGACCCTCCGCTTACAAGGCGGATGCTCTGGCCACCTGAGCTAACGGGGCGGGCGTGCGAGGCGATTCTACGGCGCGTCCGGCCGGCAGTTCGGTGTACGTACGGCGTAGCTGGGCCGCGAACGCTCGACACGGGGCCGCCGCGGGTGCACGCTGACGGAATGTTGTCGATGGTGCCGATGGTGGCGCTGTCCTGCCTGTGCGCCTGCGCGGCCGGGTTCGCATCGTGGGTCTGCGCCTACGACCGCGCCTTTCCGGTGTACGGACGCGCCGAGGCCAAGAGGCTGGCTCTGCGCGCGATTCCCGGGCCGTTCGTCTACTTCCTGGTTCTGGGTCTGTTCGTCTCGTTCCTGCTGCCGTGGTTCGTCAAGCTGTAGCTAGGGATCGACGCGGGGCGGCGCGAACAGCGACGTGCGGGCCCGCTTGAGGATCGAGTCGATGTCCGCCACCGCTCGGGTCAGCCGTTCCTGAACCTCCGGCTGTTCGACCAGGCCTGCGGTGCCGGTCAGTTCCAGGCCCACGCGGATCAGATCGTGCATGACCGTGGCGTACACCTCGAGCGCCACCCGTTGCTGCTCGGTGCGGAGTTGCTCCTGGCGCAGACTCCGCTCCGCCTCGCGGGCCGCTCGTTCCGCGGCCCGGCGGCGCAGCGCCGAGATCACCGTGATCAGCAGGGCGTTGTTCGTGAAGGGCTTGACCAGATAGCCGTCGGCGCCCGCCGCCAGCGCCTGTTCGGCCACCTCGGGGCGGTCGAGCGAGGTCACCATGATCACGGCCAACTGCCGTTCCAGGACGCCGGCGTCGCGCAGGAGTTCGAGCCCGGACCGGCCCTCCATGACGATGTCGCACAGGACGAGGTCGAACTCCCGCTCGCCGAGCAGCTTTTCGGCCTCGTCGGCGCTTGCCGCACCGACGACCTCGTAGTCCCCGCCCAACACCATGGCGAATACGGCGCGAGTCAGCGAGTCGTCGTCGACGGTGAGGATGCACGCCCGGGGGTGGGGCGTCGCCGCTGCGGCGGGAGTCGCACCGTTCACTCGGGGCATCCCTTCCGACGGTCGTGCGGTTGCGTCGGGCCGAACTATGCCGGCTCGCCCAACACGAGAAATCTCGAACAAGGGCGGGTCGAAACGGACATTTCGGCGACCGAGCATTGCCCGCGGTTGACCGTGACCCCCCGACCGGTGACCTATGTTGGTGGCAGGTGTGATGGGAGAGACACGTGCGACGTCTGGGACAACTGCGTTTCCGCAACCGCCTGATCGTGGGCGTGCTGGCGGTCGCCGTTCCGCTGTCCTCCCTGCTCGTCCTCGTGCTGACCCAGCAGGCCTCGGCCGAACTCGAGGAGCAGACCGAGGGCCGGTTGAGCCGGCGTGCCGCCGCGATCGCCCAGGAGGTCGACGGGTTCGTCCGCGAACGCGGCGGCGACGTGCGCGCGCTGGCCAAGCTCGCGGCGTTCCTGCCGCCCGCGGACCGCGAGGCGACCCTGGACGAGATCGTCCGCGAGTCCGAGTCCTTCGCCAACGCCGTCCTGTACGCGCCCGACGGCGCCGTCCTCGCCGCCGCCGAACCGACGACCGTCCCGCAGGCTGCGGGCGCCGACTGGTTCCGGCAGGCCGTGGCCGGCAACTCCGTGGACTCCGGGGTGTTCCTCGAGGCGGGGGAACTGCGCTGGATCTACGCCGCCGCCGTGCGCGAACGGGACGGCCGGGTCTCCGCCGTCGTCGCGGTGGACGTCTCGGTCAGCCGACTGGACGCGGTGATCGGGGATCTGCGCCTCGGTCGATCCGGCGAGGTGATTCTCGTCGACAAGGAGTACCGTCTCGTCTTCTCCAGCGCCCTGACGCGCCGTCAGAGCGATGCGGATCTCGCGGCCGAGGGCATCGGCTCCACCAAGGCGGCGACCGAGGCGCCCAGTGCGGGGCTGCGCGGGGAGAACGGCAGCGTCCGCTATACCGACTACCGGGGCCGCGAGGTCTTCGGCGGCTACGCCCCCGTGACCCGGCAGGGCTGGGCCGTCGTTGCGAAGGAGGACCGCTCCGAGGCCTTGGCCGCAGTCAGCGAGCAGCGCCGGCACGGCGTCGCGTTGATCCTGCTCGGGATCGGCGCCTTTGCGATCTTCGCCGCGTTCTTCGCCCGCCGCGAGTCCAGCCACATGCGGCGCCTGGTCGAGGAGAACCGCAAGGCCAGCTCCGAACTCAACCTCAACGCGAACGAACTGTCGGCCTCCGCCAACGAACTGGCAGGCAGCGCCGCGCAGCAGTCCGCGGCGGTCACCGAGACCTCCGCGACCATGGAGGAACTCTCCCGGACCTTCTCGGCGATCGCCGAGACCATCGAGGAGGTCGCCGCGCAGGTGGTCGAGACCAAGGACAGTCTCGTAGCGGCCGAACACGACGTGCAGGCCTCCAGCGAACGCACGCTCGTGCTGGCCGCGCGCGTGAACGACATCTCGGCGCTGCTGGTGCTCATCAACGAGATCGCCGACCAGACCAACCTGCTCGCGCTCAACGCCGCCATCGAGGCCGCGCGCGCGGGCGAGGCGGGCCACGGGTTCGCGGTCGTGGCCGAGGAGGTGCGCCGGCTGGCCGAGCGGTCCAAGATCTCCGCCGCCGAGATCGCCGGCATCATCGCCGGCGCGCAGGGAGAAACCAACGCCACGGTCATGGTCATGGAGAAGGGCGCCAAGCAGATGCGCTCGGGGCTGGACCTGCTCGAGGCGGTGACCGGCGCCGCGGAACAGGTGCGCCTCACGGTCCTCCAGCAGCGCGCGGCCACCGAGCAGGTGGTCCAGGCGATCGAGCAGTCCAGTTCCGCCGCCCGTCAGGTCTCGGCCACGACCCAGCAGATCGCCGTCGGGTCCAGTCGCCTGTCCGACCTGGCCGCCGATCTGGAAGCCTCCGCCGCCGCCACCGCCGCCCGCTTCTGAGGTAGGCGTGCGCGCACTGCTGCTCGGCGGCGGCCCCGACCGCTGGTGCCTTCCCCTGGACTGCGTCCGGGAGGTGTTCGCGCTGCCCCCGGTCACCCCGCTGCCCCACGGTGCGCCTGCGCTGCGGGGCCTGTTCAACCTGCGCGGCGACGTGCTCGCCCTGTTCGGCCTTCCCGAACTGCTCGGCCGGGACGCAGACCGCGCCACCCATGCGGTCCTGGTGGAGCTGCCCGCCGGGCGCGTCGCGGTGACCTCCTCGGCGACGCCGCGCAACCTCGTGCTGGCGGACTCTCTCGCCACCCCCGAGCACCCGGCGGGGCGCGGCACATACGCCGTCGGCCCCGGCGAGATTGCCGTCCTGCTGGACCCGGCGCGGCTGTTCGCGGGCGTGTCGTGAGCGGTCCGGGAGACGGCAGCCACCTCGCGGGAATCTTCCGGCAGGAGGCCGAGCGTCGCCTCGGTTCGTTGGCCGCGGCGGCGTTGGACCTCGAGAGCTCCGGGCCCACTCCCGAACTGATCGCGCAGATGTTCCGCGACGCCCACACCGTCAAGGGCGCGGCCGGAATGATGGGCTACCGCCCCATCGCCGAACTCGCGCATGCGATGGAGGACGTCCTGGAAGCGCTGGGGCAGGATCGCATCGAGTGCGACGGGCACGCCGTCGACGTTCTGCTCGAGGCCGTGGACGCGCTGCGCCGGGTCGTCGAGGCCCAGACCGACGGCGGCGACGCCGGCACCGCCGGCACCGAAGCCGAACACGCCCTGCGCGGCCTGCTGCGCCGCCGCACCCCGGCCGCGCCGGCCGCGCCGGCCGCGCCCGCGCCCGGGTCGGAGCCTTCGGCCGTCGAACCGGCCGCACCCGCGTCGGCGACCGCGCCCCAGAATTCGCCGTCGGCCGGGCCGATGCAGCCGGCCGCCGCGGCGACCATCGCGGTGCGGGTCGAGCGTCTCGACGACATGGCACGGCTGGTCGGGGAGTGTGCCACCGCGCAGCTGAGGCTGGGTCAGGTTCTCGTGGGGCGTGGCGTCGATCCCCTCACGGTCACCGAGTACCGCCGGCTTACGCGTCTGCTCGGCGAACTGCAGCAGCAGGCGATGGGAGCGTTGACCGTCCCCGTCGCCACCGTGACCGAAATGCTGCAGCGCACCGTTCGGGCCGTCGCCCGGGAGACCGGAAAGCTCGTGCGCTGGGAGGTGCGCGGCGAGGACACCGACGTCGATCGCAACATGCTCGAACACCTCACCGGCGCGCTGCTGCACCTCGTTCGCAACGCCGTCGACCACGGGCTCGAAGACCCCACGACGCGGCGCGCCGCCGGCAAGCCGGAGGAAGGCACCGTCCGACTGCACGCGATGCAACTCGGCAGCGAGATCGTGCTCACCGTCACCGACGACGGTCGCGGACTCGACCTCGCCGCGCTCCGGGCCAAGGCGGGGGCGGACCCGGCCGAGCAGGCCGACGACGCGGAGGCGGCCTATCTGGCCTTCCGTCCGGGGCTGTCCACCGCGGCTTCGGTCACCGAGGTCTCCGGTCGCGGCGTCGGGCTCGACGAGGTGCGCCGCGGGCTCGAGCGAGTCCGCGGCCGGGTCGAAGTGCGCAGCACCCCCGGTCGGGGCTGCGAGTTCCGGCTGATCGTGCCGATCACCCTGGCCGTGCTGCCCAGCCTGATCGTCGGCGCCGGCGGCCGGCGGTTCGCACTGCCGCTGCACTCCGTGGTCGCGGTCCTCGGCGCCGACGTCGAACTGCTGCGCAGCGAGGGCGGTCGCGTCGCGTACCTGGGTGCGTCGACCGTGCCGGTCACTACCCTGGCCGATGCTCTCGGCCTTCCCGAGACGGGCGGCGGTCCGGTCGTCGTACTGGCCGGACTGGCGCGCAGGCACGGCGTGCAGGTCGAGGAACTGCACGAACGCCGCGAGGTCGTGGTCAAGCCGCTGCCGGCGATGGTGGCGGCGCAGGACGCCGTTGCAGGCGCCTCGGTCGAGCCGAACGGCGAGGTCCTGCTGGTCCTCGAGGCCGAGGGCGTCATCGCCCGGGCACGCCGCCGCGGACCCGTCCCGGCGCCGCCGTCGCCAACCGGGTCGAGCAGACGCAGCGAGATTCTCGTCGTCGACGACGCCATGACGGTCCGCGAACTGCAACGCTCCATCCTGGAGCGGGCCGGCTACGCGGTCCGGACGGCGAGCGACGGACTGGAGGCGCTGGCGATGCTGCGGCAGGCCCCGGCCGACCTGGTGCTCACCGACGTCGAAATGCCGGGGCTGGACGGTTTCGGCCTCACCGAGGCCATCCGCGCCGACAGCGCCCTGCGCGGTGCCGCGGTGCTGATCCTGACCTCGCTGACCGACGACGGCGCCCGCAACCGCGGTCTGGAGGCCGGCGCCGACGGCTACCTGGTGAAGAGTTCCTTCGACGAGACCACGCTGCTGGCGGCGGTCGCGCGTCTGCTGGGCGACCCGGAGTGAACGTGCGCCGCCCGAGCGGACCCGGTGCCGCCGGGCCGGTGCGCGTGCTGGCCGCCTGCGGTTCGCCGACGCGCACTCGGCAGATCGTCGCGGCGTTCGCGGCCGGGGCGAAGGCCCGCATCGTCGGACTCGTGCTGAGCGACCGTCAGATTCCTGAGGCGGTCGCCCGCTACGAACCCGCCTTCGTCCTGGTGGACCTGGAGCTGCCGGGCGATCCGATCGCCGCGATCGCCGCGTTGATGGCCACCCGACCGACGCCGACGGTGGCCCTGGCCGGTCCGGGCGTCGAGGCCTCCCGGCGTGCCGACGCCCTCGCCGCAGGAGCCCTGGAGGTCTGGACCGAGCAGGACCTGGGGAATGCCGCGGCCCGCACCGCCGTCCTGGCCGGGGTGACCGTCGTTCGGCGTCAGGCGCTGCGTCCGGCCTCGACCGAGCCAGTCTCCGCGCAGGCGACTCCCACGCCCGCGCGGTCCGCGGCGTCCTCCGGCTCCCACGCAGTGGTGGCCGTCGGCGCCTCCACGGGAGGCCCCCCGGCGCTGAGCGTGCTGCTCGACGCGCTCGGCCAGATCGCCGCCTCCGTGCTGATCGTGCAGCACATCGAAGCCGGCTTCGTCGCCCGACTGGCCGAGCAGTTGGCGGCCGCCGCCCACATGCCGGTCACCGTCGCCGAGGCGGAGATCCTGGCGCCGGGGCACGTCTACCTCGCACCGGCCGGCAGTCACCTGCGCCTCGGCGCGGGCGGGCGCCTGGAACTGTCGCCGACCCCGCAGACGCTGCACACGCCGTCGATCGACGAACTGTTCCGATCCCTGGCGCCGCGTGCGGACCTGCGCCGGATCGGCGTACTGCTGACCGGCATGGGCCGCGACGGCGCGCAGGGCCTCGCGGCGATGCGCGCGTCCGGAGCCCGCACCATCGCCCAGGACGAGGAGTCCAGCGCGGTGTACGGCATGCCCCGAGCCGCCGCGGAGCTGAACGCCGCCGAGCGGGTCCTGCCGCTGTCGTCGATAGCCGCGGCGATTCGCGGGCTGCTCGAAGCCGATCGGGCGCTGCGGTGAACGTGCTCGAGGCAGTCGCCGCGCTGTTGCGCGCCGAGGCGGGGCTGACCGCCGACCTGCCGCTGCGCCAACGGCTGGGCTCCTACCTCGAACGCATCCGGCGGGACGGGGAATCCGACGCGGACCTCGTGGACCGTCTGCGCGGGGATCCGTCGGCGCGGACCGCCCTGGTCGAGGCGATGACCATCCACGAGACCTCGTTCTTCCGCGACGAAGGTCAGTTCCTCGGTCTGGTCACCGAGATCCTGCCGACCCTGCCCGATCCCGTGCAGGTGTGGAGCGCAGGCTGCTCCACCGGCCAGGAGCCGTACTCGCTGGCCATGGTGCTCGCCGAGCAGGGCCGGGCCGGCACCGTGATCGGCACCGACGTGTCCGGTGGCGCCCTCGAGACCGCGTCGCGCGGGGTCTACTCCGAACGCGAACTGCGCGGCCTCTCGCCCGAGCGACGCGAGCGGTGGCTTCGCCCCGGAGCAGGCGGGTGGACCGTCGCGGACGAACTGCGTCGCCGCGTGCAGTTCCGACGACACAACCTGCTCGCCGAGTCCCCGCCGGTGACCCCGCGGCCGCTGGTGTTCTGCCGGAACGTGCTGATCTACTTCGACGACGCCGACACGGTGCGCGCTCTGCGCAGCCTGGGGCGAGGGCTGGCCCCGGACGGCTGGCTGTTCCTCGGCTTCTCCGAAGTCCTCTGGCGCATCGACCCCGGCTGGTCCGCCGTGGGGGTGGGCAACGCCTTCGCCTATCGCCGTCGCGCGCCCGAACCGCCGCGCGTGGCGCCGCCGACTCGTCGTCCCGGGCCGTCGGCCCGGCCGCGGCCGGCGGCGGCGCGGGCGCAGAGTCCCGGGGCCTCCGCGGGCGTAGCGCAGACCTGGCGGGAGCACCTTGACGCCGGGCATGCCGCCACCGCGGCCGGCGAGCACGCCGCGGCCGTGGTCGCGTACCGCGCCGCGGCCTATCTGGCGCCCGAGGAGGCGTCCGCCCACCTGCACCTGGCGCTGGCACTGGCACGCAGCGGGGAGCAGGCGGCGGCCAGGCGGGCGCTGCGCACCGCACGGTCGGCTGCCGCGGGCCTCGGAGACGCCGCCGCGATGGGGCTGCACGGCTGGGACGACGCCACCGTGGCGCGTTGGCTCGACACCGAGATCGATCGCGGGAGCACGCCGTGACCGCCCCGACGGGCACGTTCGTGTGTCTGCGGGCTCAAGGCCTGAGCTACGCCGCCCGGGTGGAGTGCGTGGAGGAGGTGCGAGGGATCGGGGACCTGCAGCCCGTGCCGCGATCGGGAGCCGACGTCCTCGGCGTGCTGCACAGCCGCGACGGCAGCGACGTGATCCCGGTACTCGACGTCCTCGGGGCGGCCGGACCGCACGTGCTGGTGCTGCGCGGCGCGGACGGACGCGCGGTAGGACTGCTCGGCGAGGTCACCGGACTGGCCCGAGCCGCCGCCGTGGGCGACGCGCACTCGCTGGGGCGCGGCCCGGGACCGTTCCGCGAGACCGTCGTCGTGGCCGGGCAGACGTGCTTCCTGCTCGATCCGGACCGAATCTCCGAGCCCGACCCCTCCCGGTAGCCCGGTGGCAGCGGACGGGACCTAGGTCCCGGCGGAACGGGACCTCCGGAGGTGTCGCCGGAGCGGGTCGGCGGCCGATTCTTGTGGTGCACCGAGGAATCGAAGGACCCGGAGGTCCGAGATGGCGATGGCCGCGACCGCAGTCGGTTGGGGACTGGAGCACGGCCCCGCGCATCGGCGGGCCGCGCCCGACGCGGCCGTCGTCGTCCTGGCGCAGATGACCCCTGCCGCGCGGAGCGCACACGTGCGAGCCCAGGCGAAGCGGCAGGTGGCGGTGGTGGCAGAACGGCGCGCGCGGTACGGGACTACTACGCGCGCCCTCTACCGGCGGGAAGCTCGCCGGATGCGGGTCGAAGCGACGGGCTACGACCTCCAGGCGCGAAGGATCGACGCAGCGATCTGACGCTCCATCGCACCCATGGGACCGACTTCGGGAGAGAGGACGAGGTCGGGAACGGACTCGATTGGCGCGGGATGGAGATTCGCCCGCCGCACGCCGCTCCACTTCTCCCCAAGGTGGCCTCGGCGTCGGCGGGCGACTCCCGTCAACTCAGCGGGACCGTCCACACCAGGCGGGTGCCGCACGGTGCGTTGGCCGGAGGCGATTCGATCTCGAACTGCCCGCCGCGTCCGGTGGCGCGGGTGCGCAGGTTGGCCAGACCGCTGCGACGAGTGGATTCCCCGAGTCCCCGGCCGTCGTCGAGGACCTCGACCTGCAGTTCGCGCGTGGTCGGCAGCACCCGCAGATCCACGCGGGTCGAACGGGCCCGCGCGTGCCGGGCGATGTTCGTCAACGCCTCCCGCAGCACGGCCATGACGTCGACGACGACGTCCGCCCCGACCATCGCGTCCAACGGACCGTCGAAGTGCACCGCCGGTTCCCGCCCCAGCACCGGCGTCAGTTCCGCGACGATCTCCATGACCCGCGTGCGGACCGTGTTCAGGTCTGGGGCGATCGGCGCGTGCAGGCTGTAGATCGCGGTGCGGATGGACGAAATCGTCGTGTCGAGGTCCCCGATGGACCGTTCCAGCCGATCGGCCTGCAGGCCCGGACCGAGCTCGGAGGCCAGGCTCTGCAGGGACAGGCCGGTGGCGAACAGGCGCTGGATGACGTGGTCGTGCAGGTCGCGCGCGATCCGGTCGCGGTCCTCGAGTAGGCGCAGTTGGTCCTGAACGGTGCGAACGTCGGAGAGGTCGACGAGTTGGGCGACCCGTTGCATGGGAGCACCGTCGGGGCCGCGAACGAGGGACACCGTCAGGAGGGCGTGGATCGACGAGCCGTCGCCCCGCAGGTAACGCTTCGTCAGTTCGTAGCCGTCGCGCATCCCGGCGCTCAACTCGGCGCGCAGTGCCGTGTCCGCCTCCGCATCGTCCGGGTGGACCGAGGACCGAACTCCCCAGCCGAGCAGCGCCTCTGCAGGGCGGCCGAGCAGGCGGCACAGGGCCGGATTCACCCGCAGGACCGCGCCGTCGATGTCCGTGAGGCACATGCCGATCGGGGCGTTCTCCACCGCGGTGGAGAACTGGGCCAGCGCCGCGTCGCGGGCGGTGGTGGACGCGACCTCCGCGGTCCGGTCGATGCAGTGCACCAGAAAGGCCGCAGCGCCCCGGCCGACCGTCTCGGCGTGCTCCAACTGGGCGTAGGACAGTCGTACGTGGAGTACTCGACCGTCCGTGGCCACCAGGCGCCGGTCCTGCGGCGCCGGAACGATGCCGGCGGTCAGTTCCGCCACCGCTGCGACGGCCCGTGGAAGATCCTCCGGATGGACCCAGTCGACCGGGTCCCTGCCCACCATCGCCTCCGGCGTGGTGCCGAGCAGCGTGGCGATCGCGGTGTTGGCGCGCTCCACCCGCCCGTCCCGCGCGACCATCATGCCGACGGCGGCGTCGGCGAACGCACTCTCGAACCGTGTCACCGCCTGCGCCAACGCGGCCGCCCGCTCCCAGCGTTCGGTGACGTCCAGGTTTGCGGCGTGTACCTCGAGCACCCGGCCCGTCGCATCGCGCCACGCGCGAACCGTGGACTCCACTCGGCGCCATCCGCCGCCGGAGTGGCGGGTGCGAATCTCGACCGTCTGCGGGCGATCGGTCGCGAGTGCGGCGGCGAAGGCACCGGCCGCCAAACCGGCGTCCTCCGGGTGGACGGTCAGGTGGACCGGCGCGGCGCCCGGCCGCGGAAGTCCGGCGAGCAGGGCCATGCTCGCCGAGGTCCACAGCAGCGTTCCGTCCGGGGCGTAGCGGCACAGTCCGACGACCGAGGCCTCCGCCAGTGCGCGAAACGGATCCTCGCCCGTCGGCGGCGGACTCGGATCGTCCGTGCTCATGGACCGGTGTTGCCCCGTTGCTGTGCGCCGTACACGGCGGCCTGCGTGCGGCGTTCCATTCCCAGCTTCGCCAGCAGCGAGGACACGTAGTTCTTGACGGTCTTCTCCGCGAGGAACAGCCGCTCGCCGATCTGACGGTTCGTCATGCCGTCGGCGATCAGGCCGAGGATCTCCCGCTCGCGATCGTTGAGCTGGGCCAGGCCCTTGGGTCCGCCGGCGCCCTCGCCGCGGAACCGGGCCATGACGCGTTCGGTGACTGCGGGGTCGAGCAGGGAGCGGCCGGCGGCAACCTGACGGATCGCCTCGACG
Organism: Sporichthyaceae bacterium; assembly: GCA_052389435.1. Lineage (GTDB taxonomy): Bacteria > Actinomycetota > Actinomycetes > Sporichthyales > Sporichthyaceae > JBQTKD01. The sequence goes on from JBQTIB010000066.1 coordinate 42,604, forward strand.
AGACGGTTGCCGCGGATCTCCTTGAGCAGGTACCCGGAGGCGCCCGCCATGACCGCGGCCACGACCGCGTCGTCGTCGTCGTAGGAGGTGAGGATCAGGCAGCGCAGTTCGGGCATCTGCGAGCGAAGTTCGCGGCAGACGTCGATCCCGCTGCCGTCGGGCAGGCGCCCGTCGAGGACTGCGACCTTGGGGCGGACCGCGGGGATCCGCGCGAGCGCCTCCGCGACCGTTCCGGCCTCGCCGACGACCTCGAGACCCTCCGCGCCGCCGAGCAGGTCGATCAGGCCCCGGCGCACCAGTTCGTGGTCGTCGAGCAGGAAGACGGTGATGGGGGCCGGCTGCACCGGCGTGGTCTCGTCAGTGCTGATGGCCCTCACGCCCTTCCTGCCAGCCGCCACGTTTCGGACCCAACCTAGTCGTTGCGTCCGACGCCCAGCGGCCTGGAGGCTCCGATACGTCGGACGCAACGGGATTTTCCGGGTGGCGGCGCGACTGGAACGGAACGTCGACGCTGGAACCGCCCGCGCCGGTGAACAGGGTGACCGTCGAGCCTGCGGGGGCGGTGGGCTCGATGTGCTGGACGTCGCCGCCGCTCACCGTGACGCGCAGGAAGTGCCCGGCCCGCAGGCGCCAGTGCGTGGGCCACAGTTCGACCCGGAAGTCGTAGGCCTTGCCCGGCTCCACGCCGGCGAGGACGTCGTGGCCGAGGCGGTGCTCGGCGTTGAGCCACCCGGTGGTGACGACGGTGGAGGTGCCGTCGGGTGCGACGTCCTGCAGGCGCACGACGAGGTTGCCGCCGGGCGCGGAGAGTGCGGCGCGCAGGTGCGCGACGGGAGCGCCTGCGATGACGGCGTCGGCAGCGACGGGCGCCTGGTCGAAGCGCGCGCGTCCCCGGTCGTAGAGGCGTTGGTCGTTGAACGGGAAGTCGGTGGAGTTGTACAGCCCGTGCTCGATGCAGCTGCAGCCGTTGTCGTACGGATTGACGACGAAGCCGTGCTCGGCGCCCGTGGGGTCCAAGGCCACCCGGGTCGTCGCCGCCGGAAAGTCCGCCAGCTCCGTCCAGCCGCCGGTCAGCCGCGGGAGCTCCCAGCTCGTCACCTTCGCGGCCGGCTGCGGGACGTCCTGACGCTGCATCAGGTGGGTGTCGAACCAGGACAGCATCGCGTTGAGGCCGGCCTGGAACTGCGGGAGGCCGGGGGCGAACTCGCCGTGCGCGCCCGGGAGCATCAGCAGGGCGGTCTGATCCTTGGCGCCGAGGTAGTTGCGAACGGTGCCCTGCGGGAACAGGTCGTTCCAGCCGCCGATCGCGAGGGTCGGCACGTCGGAGGCGTCGACGGCCCCGGTGTCGATCGCCAGCGAGCGCCAGTAGCCGTCGTAGAGGGGATGTTCCCGCGCTCGCTGCTCGAAGGCGGCGAAGTGCGGAAGCGACTGCGCCGAGGCGACGGGGCTCTGGTCCACGGTCGAGGTTGCCCAGGTGACGCCCGGCCACCAGCGCAGCGTGGTCCCGCGGGCGCCTCCCGGGTAGACCATCTCCCGATAGACCTCGTTGTAGGCGGCCACGGGGACAGCGGCCTTCAGGTGCGGCGGGTTGGTGGCCAGGGCCTTCATCGTGGCGATGCCGCCGTAGCTGATGCCCGTCTGCCCGACGCGGCCGGTGCTCCACGGCTGGGTCCCGGCCCACTCGACGAGGTCGTAGTTGTCGCGCGACTCCTGCTCCTGGAACGGCGCCCAGACGCCAGGCGTACCGCCCGTCCCGCGCGGAGAGCACGACAGCGTCGCGTAACCGCGCTCGGCGAGGCCCTCGGCCATCTCGGAGAACGCGACCTTCTGCAGCGCCCGATAGGCGAAGAAGTTCGCGATCACCACCGGCCGCCGGTCCGGCCCCACGGGTGCGATTTTCGTGCAGCGCATCCCGACCCCGTCGCGCATCGGAACGTGGACTTCCTCGACCACGATCGAGAACTCGCGGGGCCGTTCGTAGGACAGCCACGCCGGCGCGTCCGCGGCCCGCGCTGCGGGGGCGTCCGCGGCCCGAGCCGCCGGGGAGACGAGACCACTCGCGCCGACGGCGAGCGCCAGTGCGAAGACGGAACCGGTCAGCCGGCGCAGTGCACTCACGGTCGCTCCCTCGCGCCCGGACTGTCCGGTTCGTCCCGCCAGAGTAGGCGGAAGGGAACGGCCTGTCGGCGAAATCGTGGCCGCAACCGCAGTGGCTCGTCGACGCGGAGAGCTCCGAAAATCGAGACCCTATGACTGTGGAGGCTGACAGCCCCCACGGTCATTCAGCCCATCGTGCGGGCGCCGTCGAGGGACTCGCGCAGGATGTCCGCGTGGCCCGCGTGCTGGGCGGTCTCGGCCACGATGTGGGTGAAGACCCGGCGCGCGGTCCAGCGGGCGCCCGGCGGGAACCACGGGGCCTCGGGCAGCGGGTGGGACGAGTTCAGGTCCACTGCGGCCAGGAGCGCGTCGGTGCGCGCGGCGATCTCCTCGTACTCCGCCAGCACGCTCGCCAGGGTCTCGCCCGCCAGGAGGCGGAAGGAGTTCTCGTGGGCGGCGTAGGAGTCCTCGGTCGTCTCCATCGCCGAGGCGCCCTGCTCGACGAAGTTCGCCCAACCGCGCTCGCAGAACGCGACGTGCTTGATCAGGCCGCCGATCGTGAGCTCGCTGACCGTGGTGCGCCGGGCCGCGTCCTGCTCGGACAGGCCGTTGGCCGTCACGCGCAGGAAGAAGCGATGCTTGGTCAGCAGGTCGAGCAGGTCCGCGCGCTCGATCGCGCTCGGGTCGGTGGACTCGACGGTCGCCGTCGGGGTCATCGCCTTGTACTCCTCGATCGTGGTCATCTGGTCGGCCTCTCGGTGTGCGGTTGGTGCCGGCGAGAACGACGCTAGGAGAATTGCGGTCAGTTTCTGTCCGCAATTGCGAGAGACTTCGAGGCATGGCCAATACGAGCTCCCGGACGCTGCGACTGCTGTCCCTGCTGCAGGCCCACCGGCACTGGCGCGGCGGCGAACTCGCCGAGCGCCTCGGCGTCTCCGAGCGCACGCTGCGCCGGGACGTCGAGCGGCTGCGGGACCTCGGCTACGACGTCGACGCCAGCCCGGGCGTGGACGGCGGCTACCACCTGCGGGCGGGCACCGCGCTGCCGCCGCTGACGATCGACGACGAGGAGGCCGTCGCGCTCGCAGTCGGCATGCAGGCGGCCGCCGACGGGGCGCTGCCGGGCATCGAGGAGGCCTCGATCCGCGCGCTCGGCAAGGTCGTGCAGGTGATGCCGCCGCGGCTGCGGCGCCGGGTCGACGCCCTGCGCGAGATGACCGTGCCCGCGGCCTGGAACTCCACCAGCGGCGGCCCGCCCGTGGACACCTCGGCCCTCGTCGCGGTGGCGCAGGCCTGCCGAGACGGCGAACGGCTGCGGTTCGCCTACAGCGCGCGCGAGGCCGAGGACACCTACCGCCACGTCGAGCCCCACCGCCTCGTGCGGCTCGGGCGGCGCTGGTACCTGGCGGCGTGGGACCTCGACCGGGCCGACTGGCGCAGCTTCCGCCTCGACCGGCTCCGCGAACCGCGCGGCACCGGCGCCCGGTTTGCGCCGCGCGTCCCGCCCGGCGGGGATGCCGCAGAGTACGTGAAGTCCTCGATCGTCGGGCTGCGGGACCCCCAGCAGGTGGTGGTCGAAGTGGCGGCGCCGGCGGAGACGGTGCGTGGGCGGATCGGCCGGTGGGCGAGGGTCGAAGAGTCGGCCGAGGGGTGCTGTCGCGTGGAGATGACGGCGGATCAGCTCGAGTGGCCCGCGATGGCGCTGGGCTCGCTCGGCGCCGAGTTCACGGTGCTGGAGCCGGCGGAGCTGCGGACCTATCTGCGCGACTGGGCCGAGCGGTTCGCTCGGGCGACGGCGCTCTGAGGCACAGTCAGGGTTCCCTCGCGAGCGCGGCCTCAGGCATCGTCGAGACGTTCGGCGTTCGCGTGGATGGCGTCGTGCACGTACTGGGCGAGGCCCGGCGCGACGCTTTCGTAGTTTCCGGCGAAGCGCGGGTCGGCGAGATAGAGCTTCGCGAGCTTGCGGTGCATCTGCGGATCGACGTCGTAGAACCAGCGCGTCAGATGTTGGCGGTGGTCCTCGGCGGCGAGGAGGGCGGCGCCGGCGTCTGGCGCACAGCCCTCGCGCATCGCCTCGGCGAAGGCGACCACGCTCGCGGCAGCCTCTGCCTTGATCAGCGACCAGTGGTCGGGGGTGTACCCGGCTGCCCGGCGCGCGGACTCCCGCCATGCCTCGGTCTGGCCCCAGCGCCGTTCGGTCTCGGCGGCGTACTGACCCATGGCGGACTCCGTTTCCTGTGCGCGACCGATCGCCGCGCGTCTACGACAGCTTGCGTCGCACGGGGGACGCGCTCAACAGGGTTTAGGAGCCGGCGGCCACGCGCAGCGCCTCCGCGCTGTTGGAGGCGCGCGCGAGCAGGGAGCGAAGGTGGTCGTTGGCCGCCTGGGCGTCGGGGTGGGACTCCTCGCGCTGCGGCACCCGCAGCGTCAGGTCGGCCAGGCCCCCGGAGCCGTCGGTGGCGCGTAGGAATCGGGCGATTCCGTTCGGATCGCCGTCCTCGACCCGCCAGCGGCACTGGTCCACCTCGTCGGCCCAGCTCGGCTCGTCGTGGCCGCGCAGATGCGCGACGACTTCGCGCAGCGTGGCAACCAGGCTCGCGCGTTCGCGATCGGTCGATGCCGGCGCCATCAGGTCTCCGTCCGTTCGAGCAGACTGCACGGATACAGGCGGTGCTTGAGCACCACGTTGAGCTGAGCACCGAGCAGTGTCACGTTCGACTGTAGGTAGAACCACCAGAGAATCGTGATGACGGTCGCGAACGTCCCGTAGGTGGGGGCTGCGTCGTGCAGGTACCGAGTGATGATGACCGAGGAGGTGGCCTTCAAAACCCAGAACGCCAGCCCGGCGCAGATTGCTCCCGGCAGAACGTCGCGCAGGGAGATCCGCGAATCGGTCAGGATTCGAAACGCGGCGACGAACAGGCCCACGTCGACGCCGATCGTCAGCGCAAATCCGAGCGCCCGACCCAGCGGCCCGGGGTCGAAGTAGACGTTCTCGCCGGACAAGAACCCGATGAGCGCCGCGCTGGCCAGCAGTCCGAGGCCGATGGTCGACATGGCCAGCACGCTCCGCCGAAGCTGTTCGAGGAAGCCGGGGCCCTGCTCGAGTGGCACGTCCCAGACCGAGTTGAACGCGAACTGGGTGACCCGTACGACCGCAGACCCGCTCCACAGGGCCGACAGCAGCCCGACCACGAGCGCGAAGACGCTGCCGTTCAGTCCGCCGATCGTGTTCAGGTCCAGCAGCGGCAGGTAGCCGGCGACGATCTCCATCGTCTTCTGCTTCTCCTCCTCCGGAACGAGGAAGCTCAGCAGGGTCACCAGCGTCAGCAGCAGCGGAAACAGGGAGAAGAACGCCCAGAAGGCCATCATCGCGGCCAGGTGCGTGGTCCGGTCGCGGTAGAACTTCGCCAGGGTCGCGACGGGGATGGCCAGCCAGGTCCGCTCGCCCTGCACGGCGTCGAACCGGGCAAGGCGACGCCGCAGGACCACCACCGCCCACCCCGTCCGATCATGGAACCCGTCGGCGACAGCGTCCCAGACCGTTGGGGTGTCGACGGAGAGGTGGAGACTTAACTGGTGTTGCGTTCCTGTGGCCGCGGACCGCTTCGGTTGTTTCTTCTGTACCTCTGCGTCGACGCTTCGCCGAGGTCTGGCGACGGCCACAGCAACGGCTGTAGGAATCGAACCCACGCGGAGAGGGTTGGAGCCTCTCGTGCTTCCACTACACCAAGCCGTTCGGACAGGCGTACTCGGTGAGGGACTCGAACCCTCGATCAACGCCTCATGAGGGCGCCGCTCTCGCCGCTGAGCCAACCGAGCCTGTGCTCGTACGGTAGGACGGCGTAGGCCCGAAACGCATCCGAATTGACGGCAGCGAGGCCATCTGACGTGGTGTCAGGCCGCGCGGCGCCGGCCGACGAGGAATTCCCCCGCGATGCGAGCCGGTGGGCAGAGCGTCTGGCCGTAGCGGGCGAACAGCTCGTCGCGGTCGTCGAACCAGCCGAGGTCCGCGAGCACGCGGCTGGAGAGGTCGCAGGCCGACGGCGCACCGGAGGCCGCGCTGGTGCGTCCCTCCCAGTCGACGGTGCGGCAGGTGGGCGCGTCGAACAGGGTTTGCGGCCCGGAGTTGCCGAAGGCCGCCGACGGGTCCGCGGGGAGTTCGTGCCAGGGCAGGAACAGTTCGGAGAAGTTCACCCAGGAGTCCTCGACGGCGAACTCGGGCCAGGCCAGAACCACGGCGTGCGGCACCAGCTGCCGCAGGCGAGGGAAACGCGGAAGCCAGAACCGGCCGTCGACGAGCAGGCCGCGCACCCGACTCGGAGTGCCGTTCGCCCGGGCGACGGCCTCGAGCACCGCCATGCGCTGGCTGCACGAACCGCGGCCGCGACGCAGCGTTCGGGACGCGGGCTGGGCGTCGTCGAGGGCGTAGGCGGCGGGCACGGCGCCGGAAATCAGGGTGTGGGCGCTGCGCAGACCCTCGCGCGGATCGGCCCAGGCCTGCTCCACCGTCGCCGTCAGCGCCTGCACCTCGGCGGAGTGCCAGTCGAGGATCCCGGTCGGGTCGGTGCTCCCCGGCGTCGACCGGGACGTGGCGCGGTCGATCGGCGAACGGTCGATCCACCACGGGGTCACCAGCCGGCAGGTCACCCGCCCAGAGTGCCTCAGGCCTGCCCCTGGCGCAGGGCTTCGCACAGGTCCGCGGCGGCGAGCAGTTCCGCGGCGAGGGTGCGGGCCGCGTCGGGGTCCAGACCGCAGTCCTCCTCGATCGTCACGACCCAGCTGCCGTCGAGGTGGTTCGCCTTGTTCACCCCGCACCCCGCCCACAGGAACGTGGAGGGCATCGGCGAGGTCAGCAGCGTGGCGGGGATGGCGTACAAGGCGGGCTCCAAGGTCGATACACGTCGTTTCCTGCGGTAGCACGAGTAAGAGGCATCCTGTCCGGACAGTCACTGGGCCGTTCGCATCGACACGGGTCGGGCGAACGGATGTCGCCCGATCGGGTGAATGCGTGGATACGCTCGCCGGGTCGACGGGAGGGAGTCACGCGTGGGGACGTCGAAGGCGGTGAGCCGCACCGTCTACAGCAACGGCATGCCCGGCGGCGTGGAGGGCAACGAGAGCACCGACTTCGTCTGGGTCAACCTCACCCAGCCCACGCCCGAGCAGTTGACCGGCGCGGCGCGCGAGTTCGGCCTCGACGAGCCGCTCGTCGTGGATGCGCTCTCCCCCCACCAGCGGCCGCGGCTGATCGTCCACGGCCAGGCCGTGCAGGTCGTGCTGAAGCCGGTGCACTACGTCGACAGCTCCGAGGTCGTCGAGGTCACCGAACTCGTCCTGTTCCTCGGCCCGCGCTTCCTGCTCACGGTGCAGCGCGGCGACACCCGCATTCTCGACCACGCGCGCGAGAACCTCGACGCCTCGCCGGGTCTGGCGCTGACGCCGACGGACGTGCTGGTGCGGGTCGTGCGGATGGTCGTCGACCAGTACGAAGACGCCATCGACGGCCTGCGCAACGACGTCGACGAGATCGAAGAGGCGGTGTTCGGCCCCGCCGGCGTCGACCGGTCCGAGCGCATCTACAAGCTCAAACAGGAGGTCGCCGAGTTCCGGCGCGCCGTACAGCCCCGCGTGCTGGACCGCCTCGCCAACCGGGAGCTCGGGCTCGAGCCCGAAGCCGCCCCGGAGTTCCGTACGGCGCACGGCCACCTGTGCCAGGTCGACGAGGCGATCGAAAGCATCGACCGCCTGCTGTCCGACGTCCTGGCGGCCAACGTCGCGCGGGTCACCGCGATGCAGAGCGAGATCGCGCTGCGTCAGAACGAGGACATGCGCAAGATCTCCGCCTGGGCGGCGATCGCGCTGGTCCCGACGGCCGTCGCCGGCATCTACGGCATGAACTTCGACCACATGCCCGAACTGCGCTGGCGCCTCGGGTACCCGCTGGCGCTCACGGTCATCGCCGTCGTGTGCCTGACGCTCTACCGGACCTTCAAGAAGAAGGGCTGGCTCTAGCCGAGGTCCGAACGTTCCGGCTAGCGGCTGAGCAGCAGCGCCAGGAACGAGAAGCGGGTCGGAGTCGCGGTCCTGGCCGGCGCGGGGCGAACGCCGGGCCACGGGGGCTCGGTACGAGTCTGCGGCGGCATCGGGCCCTCGAACAGATCGCCGTGCATACCCATGGGTCCTCCTCGACCGCGTTCCTGATCGAAAGGTAGAACGGTCCGCGATCGCCCGCGGGCGAAATGGGAAACGATCAACCGTTCGGCCGAGGTGGTGGCTCTTTACCCTCGGGGTAATCGTCACGATTCCCCCGGCCGGCTAGCGTTCGGGCCATGTCCACCACCAGGGGAGTGCGGAGCGCGAACGACGGACACGCCGTCGGGCCGCTGCTCAGGGAATGGCGGGCTCGGCGTCGGCTCAGCCAGATGGACCTCGCGCTGTCGGTCGGGGTCTCGACGCGGCACCTGAGCTTCGTCGAGACCGGCCGGTCCCGGCCGAGCCCCGAACTGGTGCTGGCGTTGGCCGAGGGCCTGGAGGTTCCACTGCGCGAGCGCAACGCGCTGCTGCTCGCCGCCGGCTACGCGCCCCGCTTCCCTGCTCGGCCGCTGCAGGACGCGGCGCTGGCACCGGCCCTCGCCGCGGTCCGGCGCCTGCTCGACGCGCACGATCCATACCCGGGCATCGCCGTGGACCGGTCCTGGGACATCGTGTTGGCCACCGCCGCGGCGTCGGTGTTCATCGAGGCCGTCGGCCCCGCGGCGTTGGCCCCGCGCCCCAACGCCTACCGGCTCGCGCTGCACCCCGCCGGGCTTGCCGCGCAGATCGCCAACTTCCCGACGTGGGCCGCGCACCTGCTCGAGCAGCTGGACCGCGCCATCGCGGCGACGGCCGACCCCGACCTGCGGGCGCTGGCCGCCGAGGTGCGTGCCTACCCGAACGTTGCGGCGCTCGCACCGGCGCCGAAGCACGAGGCCGATCCGCTCCTGCTGCCGATGCGTTTCGTGCTCGACGGCGCCGAGCTGTCGCTGTTCAGCACCATCACCACGTTCGGCACCGCCGTCGACGTAACCCTCGCGGAACTGTCGATCGAGCTGTTCTATCCCGCCGACGACGCCACCGCCCGCATGCTCGCCGGCCGCGGCAGCATCGAGTCGACCCTGAACTGACCCAGCCCCGTTGCGTCCGACGTCCAGCCTCTCGCAGCGGACACAAGGGGATGTGACGGGACGTCAGCTCAGGGAGCGGAAGACCGTGCCGGTGCGGGGCTTGGGATAGAAGAAGGTGCTCTTGGGCGGCATCAGGCCGCGGGCCTCGGCCGTCGCGCGGATCTGATCCACGGACACCGGGCGCAGCAGGATCGCCGCCTGGGCGCGGCCGGACCGCACCGCGGCGAGCACGTGGCCGACGCCGTGCTGGTAGGTCAGCTCGTGCGGCGGGAGCGCCTCGGCCGCCTGCGCGACTCGGACCGAGTCCAGCGGCTCGACGACTCCGGGGCCGTTCTCGCGCAGCGGCGTCAGCAGGCGCAGCCCGTCGGCGGTCAGCAGCGCAAGGGATCGCTCGGCGACCAGGCGATTCACCACCTCCGGCGACGGCAGCGCCTCGAGTTCGCCGACGGCGAAGTCCGCGGCGAGCAGTGCGGGCAGGTCGCTGCCCTCGGGGAGCCCGGTGAGCAGGCGGTGGATGGGCTGGACCGTCAGTTGTTCGTGTTCGAGTTCGACGACCAGGCACATCGTGGCCGCTGCGCCCGCCGGAGCTGCGGGGGAGTCGGCGTACTTCAGGCACGTCGAGTACCGGTGGTGTCCGTCGGCGATCACCAGCGGCGCTGAGCCGACGGCCTCGCAGACGGCCTCGACAGCGGCGGGATCCTCGAGGCGCCAGAGTTCGTGGCCGACGCCGTCCTCGTCGTGCCAGGCGCCGAGCGGCGTCGCGGCGTCGGTGTCCACCAGGGCGGTGAGTCCGCCGGCGAGGGACAGGCCCCAGATCGCCGAGAGGTTCGCCTTCGTGGCCTCGAGCAGGGCGAGCCGGTCGCTGTGCGCCTTCGGGGTCGTGTGCTCGTGCGGCAGGACGTCGACGCGCCCGACCGGGTCGATGGCCAGCGCCCCGAGAACGCCGAGGGTCCGGCGGACGGCGCCGGTTTCGTCGGTCGCGGTCATCCGGTAGGGGTAGAGCGCGGGGGAGTCGACGAGCAGGACGCCCTCGGCCTGCCACCGAGCGAAGCGGCGCGCGGCCGCCTCGTACGGGTCGGGTCCGTCCTCGGCGACGGGCATGTCGATGCGGACGACGTTGTGCTCGTGCCGGGCGCACAGGCCCGCGCGCTCCTCGGCGTCGATGACGTCGTAGGGCGGCGCGGTCACCTCCTCGAGCGCCTCGGTGGCGTAGCGGATCCCGGCGAACGGGCCGAACTGCGGCATGGGCGCTCCTAGGCGATCAGTCGAGGCTGAACGTACGGGCCTTCGCCGCGACGGCGAGGTCGAGGTCGTGGGTGCCGAGGACGACGGTGCCCCCGCGTGCGGCGTACCCGCTGAGCAGTTCGGCAAGCAGCGGGCGGAAGCGTTCGTCGAGGCCGAACTCCGGGTCGTCGATCAACAGCAGCCGCGACGGACGGCAGAACGCCCGCGCAAGTGCCAGCCGCTGGCGCAGACCCTGGGAGAGCTTGAACGGTTCGTCGTCGGCGCGGTGGGCCAGTTCGAAGGTCTCGAGCACCCGCGGCGGGATCGGCCAGTCCTCCGGTAGGTCCTCGACCTGCAGGCGGGCGAGTTCCAGGATCTGCAGGACCGTGGCGCCCGGCTCCCAGTCCGGTTCGCCGGCCACCAGCACGACCTCGGCGGGCAGGCTCGGATCCTTCGGATCGCGGCCCAGGACGCGGACGCTGCCCGACTCGAACGGCACCACGCCGCCGAGCACCTTCAGCAGCGTGGTCTTGCCCGAGCCGATGTCCCCGAGCACGGCGAGGATCTCGCCCGCGGGCACCGTGACGTCGACCCCGGCGAACACCGGGTATCCGCCCAGCCGTACGTCCAGGTTCGCGACCTCGACGACCTTGTCCACCTCAGACCACCCCTCGTGCGCGTAGCTCGGCGATCGCCGCCGGGTCGTAGCCGAGTTCGCCCAGCACCGCGTCGGTGTGCTCGCCCACCTCCGGGATGGGGTCCATCCGCGGCGCGGTGCCGGGCAGCCCGATCGCCGGCAGCAGTGCGTCCAGCGTTCCGACGGGCGATTCGACCTGCTGCCAACGTCCCCGCTCGACGAGCTGAGGATGCGTCAGGAGCCCGGCGATGTCGTTGATCCGACCGTTCGCGATGCGGGCGGTGTCCAGACGTGCCGTCAGCTCGGCGGTGCTGCGAGCGCCGAAGATCGCGTCGAGGTGCTCGTGCAGGACGACGCGGTTGGCCACGCGATCGGTGTTGGTTGCAAAGCGCGGATCGTCGGCGAGTTCGGGGCGGTCGAGCACCCCGACGCACAGGGAGCGCCACTCCCGGTCGTTCTGGATCGCGACGATCAGTTCGCCGTCGGCGCTGCGGAACGGTCCGTAGGGCGCGATGCCGGGATGCGCCGAGCCGGTGCGCGCCGGCGGGGTGCCGCCGTAGGAGGTCCAGTAGACGGGGAAGCCCATCCACTCCGCGAGGGAGTCGAACAGCGAAATCTCCACCGCGCGTCCGCGGCCGGTGCGGCCTCGTTCCACCAGGGCGGCGAGGATGCCGGAGAAGGCGTACATGCCCGCGGCGATGTCGGCGACCGGGATGCCGGTCTTCGAAGGGCTCTGCTCCGTGCCGGTGATCGAGAGCATCCCGGCCTCGGCCTGGATGAGCAGGTCGTAGGCCTTGGCGTCGCGGTAGGGACCGTCGCTGCCGTACCCGGAGATCGAGCAGTGCACCAGCTTTGGATGACGCTCCGTCAGTTCCTGCGCGCCCAGTCCCAGGCGGTCGGCCGCGCCCGGGGCGAAGTTCTGTACGAAAACGTCGGCGTCCTCGAGCAGGCGATCCACCACCTTTCGGGCGGCCGCGTCCTTGAGGTCGAGCGTCACGCTCTCCTTGGACCGGTTCAGCCACACGAAGTGGCTGGACATCCCGCGCACCGTGCGGTCGTAGGCGCGGGCGAAGTCTCCGACCCCCGGCCGCTCGATCTTCACCACCCGTGCGCCGAGATCGGCCAGTTGACGCGTTGCGAGCGGCGCGGCCACGGCCTGCTCGCAGCTCACCACGGTCAACCCGGACAGCGGCAGCGTGCCGGCACTCACTCGTTCGCCCCTCGGGTTCGCATCCTGCGCCGGCGGGTGGGTCCATCGAAGGACCTCGATGGCCCGGCGTGCCGGCAGAAGGTGGACGGAGCGAGCCTAACGATCGCGACTCGGGCGCCGGCGCGCGCCTCGGGCGCGAATTTCTTGCGCGCCGAGCCTGCCGCCCTTGCGGATCTTCCCCCGCCAGCCCATAGCGTTGGGCCATGACTGAAAACCCCGGTTCGGACCCCTCGGGCAACACGCCGCCGCCTCCCTACGGCTCTCCGCCGTCGGGCCCGCCCTCCTACGACAAGCCGCCGAGCCCGGGCCAGCCGCCCGCGTACGGGCAGCCGCCGAGCTACGGCCAAGGTCAGCCGCCGCAGCCGCCGCCCTACGGCCAAGGTCAGCCGCCCGGCTACGGGCAGCAGCCGCCGGCCTACGGGCAGCCGCCGCAGGGCTGGGGCGATCCGGGTCCGGGCCAGCCGCCGCCCCCGGGCTACGGCCAACCGCCCTACGGCCAGCCGCCGGCCGGGTACGGGCCCCCGCCGCCCGGATACCCGGGCGGTCCGCCGCTGTCGGACAAGTCGAAGGTCGTCGCCGGGGTTCTGCAGATCCTGCTCGGCTTCTTCGGCGCGGGCCGCTTCTACACCGGCCACACCAAGATCGCGCTCCTGCAACTGCTGGTCTCGGTCGTCACCTGTGGCATCGGCGCGGTGTGGGGCCTGATCGACGGCATCCTGATCCTCGTCAACGGCGGCACCGACTCCAAGGGCCGCACGCTGAAGGGCTAGGGCCTCGTAGCGTCCGATATCCAGCGTCCGGTGGGCTCCGCTTCGGCGGACGCAACGGTTGGTCCGCACACGAAAGAACCCCGCGAGCCGGAGGGCTCGCGGGGTTCTTGTCGTCTTGGGGACCTACAGGCCGATCGCGATGGTCTTGGTCTGGGTGTAGCCGAGCATGCCTTCGAAGCCCTTTTCGCGGCCGTAGCCGGACTTCTTCCAGCCGCCGAAGGGAAGCTCGACGCCGCCGGCGGCGCCGTAGGTGTTGATGAAGACCTGGCCGGTCTTGATCTTCTTGGCCATGCGCAGTGCGCGGCCGGCGTCCTTGGTCCAGATGCCGGCGACCAGGCCGAACTCGGTGGCGTTGGCTAGGCGGACGGCGTCGGCCTCGTCGTTGAACTTGGTGCCGACCAGGACCGGGCCGAAGACCTCTTCGCCGAAGAGGTAGTCGCCCTCGGAGACGTTGCCGAAGAAGGTCGGCTCCATGAAGTATCCGGCGCCGTGGCCCTCGGCGCGCTTGCCGCCGACGATCACGTCGCCCTGGCCGCGCTTGATGCCCTCGGCGACCATGCCCGAGACGGTGTCGAGTTGCTTGGCCGAGACGATCGGGCCCATGCCCGGGTCGGTGAGGCCGTGGCCGAGGGTGACCTTGCGGAACTCGGCGGCGATGAGGTCCTGGACCTCCTCGTAGCAGTCCTTGTGGATCAGGACGCGCGAACCGGCGGAGCAGGTCTGCCCGGCGTTCTGGATGATCGCGTTGACGACCTGCGGGATCGCGTCGGCGAAGTCGGCGTCCGGGAAGATGATGTTCGGGGACTTGCCGCCGAGCTCCAGCACGACGGGGATGACGTGGGTGGCGGCGTTCTTGGCGACCATCTCCCCGACCGGACGCGAGCCGGTGAAGGAGACGTGGTCGATGCCGTCGTGCGCGGTGAGCGCGTTGCCGACCGTCGAACCCGGGCCCTGCACGACGTTCCACACGCCGGGCGGGAACCCGGCCTCGAGCGCGAGCTGCGCGAGCACGGTGGCGTTGACCGGGGTCAGTTCGGCCGGCTTGAGCACGCAGCAGTTGCCGGCGGCCAGCGACGGGGCCAGGGTGCGGGCGATCATCTGCAGCGGGTAGTTCCACGGCGTGATGTGGCCGGTGACGCCGAACGGCTCGCGAATCGTCATGCCGAAGACCGACGGGGCGGTCTGCAGGGTGTCGCCGTCGAGGCACTCGACGATGGAGCCGTAGTACTCGAAGTACCGCGCGACCGCGACGACGTCCTTCTTGGCCTGGCTGATCGGCTTGCCGACGTCCTTGGTCTCGTACTCGGCGATCTTGTCGCCGTCGCGCAGGATCAGCTCGGCGACCTTGCGCATCAGACGGCCGCGCTCGACGGCCGGGGTCTCCGACCAGCCGCCGTCGTAGGCGGCACGGGCGGCCTTGGCCGCGAGGTCGAGTTCGGCCTCGCCGCACTGGCCGGCCTCGGCCCACTTCTCGGCGTTGCCCGGGTCGAGGACGTCGAGGACGCCCTCGCTGCCGTCGATTTCCTTGCCGTCGATGATCGAGGGAATGCGAAGCACGGGTACTCCTAGGTATCTGGGCGGGACGCGAGGCGCGGACTAGATTCCGCGTCCGCCGTCGATGGGCAGGACCACGCCGGTCAGGAACGAGGCCTCGTCGGAGGCGAAGTAGACGGCGGCCTCGGCGATGTCCTCGGCGGTGGCGAGGCGCCCCAGCGGGATCGTCGAGATGAAGCGGGCCTTGCCGGCCTCGAAGTCGTTCTTGGCGCCGATGAACGAAGCGAGCATCGGGGTGTCGGTGGCGACCGGGGCCAGGCAGTTCACGCGGATGTTGTCCGGCGCGAGCTCGATGGCCAGGGTGCGGGCCAGGTGGTTGGACGCGGCCTTGGACGGCGCGTAGGCGGAGAAGCCGGGGCGGGCGCGCTCGCCCATGATCGAACCGACGACGACGATCGAACCGCCGCCGCGGTTGCGTAGCGCGGGAGCGGCGGCGCGGGCGCCGAGCCACGGACCGAGCACGTTGACCGCGAAGGTCTTCTCGAACAGACCCGGCGCGAGCTCCTCGAACGGGGTCGGGTCGTGCGCCATGCCGGCGTTGGCGACGAGGACGTCGAGGCCGCCGTACGTGCTCACCGCGAGGTCGACCGCGGCCTGGTTGTCCGCGGCGTTGGTGACGTCGCCCGCGATCGAGACCGCCTTGCCACCTTCCTCCGCGATTTCCTTCGCGACGGATTCGGCCTTGGCGCCGTCGAGGTCGGAGACCACGACCGAGGCGCCGAGCTGGGCGAAGCGGATGGAGGTTGCCCGACCCATGCCGGAACCGCCGCCCGTGACGATGGCGACCTTGCCACTCAGGGAGACCACTGTGCGCACCTCGGATCTTGTAGGTAGAACCTGGGACAGGGCGTGCTTGCGCCCTTCGGACCAGGGCCACGAGGGCGGCCGACGCCGGGACGCGAGGCCGCGAGGGGGACGAACCCTGGATCCGACTTGTGCTGGCCGACACCGGCGCCGAAGCGTCCGGCAGGGCCGTCGATTCATCCTAAGACGGCAGTTCAGTGGGCATAAGGGGCGCGGAATGTGGCACTAGGCACCTCGGCCTGCCCGCTCGGTCACGTTCGCGAAGCCAGCCTCGAGGACAGTCCGCGCTCGCCCGCCCGCATCATCCACGCGTGGTTGGCCCGCAGCACGGGGCGCAGGAAGCCGAGGGTGCGCAGCAGCGGCTTGGTGGCCTCGACCCGTTCGTGAAAGGCCGCCCGGGTGCCGCCGGCGTACGGGGTGAGCGTCCAGCCGGTGAACCCGACGAGGTCTCCGGACAGTCGCGCGTGCAGTTTCCCCGTTGCCGGATCGGTCTCGTGGCGGTGCGCGGTCACCTTCAGCGCGTAGGGCAGCGAGGAGCGGACGACGACCGCGCAGGTGTCGTCGTCGATGCGGCGGGCCTCCCGCACCTGCGGCCACCACTCCGGGTACAGATCGAGCCGCTCGAGGCAGGAGTAGACGACCTCGACGGGCGCCGGCAGCTGCCAGGCGCCTGTGAAGACGTAGGTGTGGTCCACGGGTTCAAGTCTGACGTTCGACCATTCGAGGGACGTACGGGCCCCGGCGTCACCCACTCGGCCCCAGGACCGGTGATCGCGGGGTCCACATTGTCGAAGATCGGGGCGGAACCGGGACAGAACCTGCTGCGTCTCACCACTGTCCGGGACCGGGGGGTAGCGGACCGCAATCACTCGCGAGCCGAATGCGGCGGATGCATTGGGCCGCCGTACGCGGCGAGCGAGCAAACACCGAGGGGGTCGGGGCCGTGCACTGGAGCTCGCATCTACACCGTCTGCTGTCCGTGTGCGTCTACGCCGAGGCCGGTCCCGGCGACGATGCAGCGGTGCTCGACGCCATCAGCGACCTGATCGACCTGCAGCTCGCCGTCGCCACGCGCTCCGGAGACCGGGTCGAGGCCAACAGCCTCGAGGTCGCGTCGCTGCACCTGGGCCTGGCCCGCGAGCACGCGATGCCCGCCGGCCCGTCCGCGGTGCCGACCGACCTGCCGGCCTCCGTCGCCGCCCGCGACGCCTGCGCCCTGCTCGACGCGCTGCTGTCCGTCGCCTCGCCCGGCCCGGCCTGCTACTCGCGCCGTCTGCACCTGCGCGCCGCGGCCCGCGCCCTGCGCGGCGAGCCGCTGCTGCCGACCCAGCGCGGCCGGGGAAGTTCCCGCACCGTCTAGCCACGCGTTTCGTCGAACGGCCGATCCGGTTCTCCGGGTCGGCCGTTTCGCATGGGCGGGCCGGTAACCGTGGGGGATGACAACCCCCACGGCGTCGTCCGCCAGGCGCCACCCGGGTGCGGTGCGGGCGCGTTCCCGCCCGGACTTCCATGGATGACGAAGCGCAGGTATTGCGACGGTAAAGCTTGCGGGACCGGTATGCCCGACTTCGTCCCGGCAGCGACGGGTGTGGGAGTTGTGACCGCGTTGCGCGATGCCAACCTCTTGCCCCGGAATTCCCGGCCGCTTGCGTCCCGATTCGTCACGTTCCGCGCTCGGAGATTGCGGCGTGTAATCGTCACTGGGCTCACAGTGACTACTCAGAGAGGCGGAACCGTGAGATCCGCACCCCCGTCTATCGCTCCGTAGGCAACAACGAGGATCCGAGCAAGTCGGAACCGGATGGCCGGGGGGCCACCGGATCGCGGACCGGGTCACTCATCCACATCACAAGGGGGATCCACCAATGTCCGTTCGCCGCATCGCGCTCGTCGCCGCTTCCGCCGTCATCGCGCTCCCGCTCTCCATCGCCATGGCCGGCTCGGCCTCCGCCGCCGACTCTCCGCTCGGCGCCGTCGACGGCCTCGGCCTCGACGCCATCACCGGCACCGTCACCGGGGCCACGGGCAACCTGCCGATCGCCGGCGACCTGCTCGGCGGCGTCACCGGCTCCGCCTCCAAGTCCGCCAAGTCGTCCGACCCGGTCTCGGGCCTCACCGGCAACCTGCCCATCGTCGGCGGCGCGGCCGGCGACCCGCTCTCCGCCGTCACCGGTCTGCTCGGCGAGGGTGGCGTGACCGACATCGTCACCGGCCTCCCGATCGCGGGCCCGCTGGTCGACTCCCTCGGCGTGACCGAGGTCGTGGACGGCCTGCTCGAGACGGTCACCGGCACCGTCGGCGGCGTGCTGGGCGGCAACACCGGCAGCAACACCTCGCACAAGCCGTCGAAGTCGAACCACGGCAAGTCCTCCAAGCCCGAGGTCGTCAAGTACGAGCAGACCTCGCTCCCGCACACCGGCGGCGACGCCGACATGACCGCCCTGCTCATGTGCGCCGGCCTGGCCGTCGCGGGCACCGGCGTCACCCTGGTCACCCGCCGCCGCCGCGCCGGTGCGCTCGCCGGCTAGTCACCGCCCAAGAACCTTCGGTGGGAGGTCCCCCCGCCGAAGCTCGTACAGAGCCCGTCACCGCACACCCGGTGACGGGCTCTGTCGCGTCTCCGCCCCGTGGGGTCGCTTCACGCGCCGGGGTGCCGCTTCACGCGGCGGGGGGCGTGGTCTCCAACGAGTGGAGCGACACCCCAGCGAGCGAAGCCGCGTCCCCGGGGGCGGGGTTTTGGGGCCGGGCGGTTGCGGTCGCGCGGCGGAAATGACACGGATGTGTTTCGGGCCTAGAGTCGGCCTCGTCCGCTACCGCCCGATCGGGAGGTCCACCGTGGCCCTGTCTGCAGAAGCCGGCGCAGAACTCACCGCACCCGTGTCCGTCGACGGTCCGCTGTCCGACCGGGATCGGGAGATTCTGGCCTTCGAGCGGCAGTGGTGGCGGTACGCGGGGGCGAAGGAGAACGCCATCACCGAGCTCTTCGGGATGTCGGCCACCCGGTACTACCAGGTGCTCAACGCGCTGATCGATCTGCCCGAGGCCCTCGAGCACGACCCGATGCTCGTGAAGCGCCTGCGCCGTCTGCGTGGCGCCCGTCAGCGTCAGCGCTCCGCGCGTCGCCTCGGCCTGGAGGCCTGAGCAGCACGCCGCACCACGAACTTGGGGGGAACCATGTTCACAACGCGTCGCAGCAGCACGTCCGCCGGTTTGAAGCAGGTGGGGTCGTCCGCGGTGTCCGCGGTCGCCGTCATCGCCCTGATCGGCGTGCTGCTCACGATGTTCGGTCAGCGGGCGGATCGCGTCGCCGAGATCGAGGCCGTCGCCGCGGGCTCGCAGCGCGAGGTCGCCGCGCAGCAGACGCTGCCCGACGGTGGCGCGCCGCTTCCGGTGGCTCCGAGCCCGGAGGACCGCATGGGCGCGGTGCCCGGTCCGCTGGTCCCGCGCGGGAGCGTGCAGCCGGAGGCGGGCACCGCAGAGGCGAAATTGGCCGAACCGGTCGACGTCAACGGGCGTTTCACCGACGAACAGCTCGCGGCGGCGCCGCGCGCCGACGTCGTCCTGTTCAACCAGACGCTCGATGCGCAGAAGGCCGAAGGCCTGCGGACGGCGCTGGCCGCCGCGGGCTGGACGGTCAAGGCCGTGGACCGCTGGAACGGCGCGGTTCCCGCGACGACCGTGTACTACCCCAAGGGCATGGAGCTCGAAGCCCGCGCGCTGATGGCGGCGTTCCCGTCGATCGGCCGGATCAAGCCCGCGTTCGGCGGCATCCCGACGGACAAGCTGACCGTCATCGTCTGCAAGGACCTGCCCGCCCTCCGATGACACCGCAGCGGGGACCGGCGGCGGCCGCCTACGGCGCGCTGGTCGCGGACCCGGGACGGGCGCTGATCTGCCTCGACTACGACGGCACCCTGGCCCCGATCGCGCTGGACCCCGCGAACGCGCACCCGCACCCGGGTGTGCGTTCGCTGCTCGGGGACCTCTCGCGCACGGTCGGCACCGTCGCCGTGCTCACCGGCCGACCCGCAGTGGACGCCGTCGCGATGCTCGGCCTCGACGCACCGGACACCGCTGCCGTCCACGTTCGCGGCCTCTACGGACGGCAGCGGTGGACCCGCGCAAACGGGCTGCGCGCCGACCCTCCCCCGCCGTGCCTGCCCGCCGCGCGGGCGGAGGTCCGCGCGCTCCTCGGCGCCACCGGCCTGCGGCTGGAGGACAAGGGCGCCTCGCTCGCCGTCCACGCCCGCGGGCTGGCGGACCCGGACGCGGCCCTGGCGCAGATCGCCGAACCGCTGGCGGACCTCGCCGCCCGCCACGGACTGCTCGTGCACGACGGACGGCTCGTCCGAGAACTGCTGGCGCCGGGTCCGGACAAGGGCGCCGCGCTGCGGGACCTGATCGCCGACACCGGGGCGCGGGCCGCGCTCTACGCGGGCGACGACGCCGCCGATCTCCCCGCCTTCGCGGCCCTGCGCGACAGCGGTGTTCCGGGTCTGGCGATCGCCGTCGCGAACCCGGAGAACCCGGCCGTGGCGCAGGCCGCGGACCTCCTCGCGGCCGACACGGGCGAGCTTCTCCGGATCTTGACGCGGCTAATGCACGACATGCGCGTGGGCTGAGCGGCACGATGGCCTACGTGCGCTCTGCCCGGTTCGTCTGCCCGCTCTGCGACGCGGCGTGCGGCCTGCTCGTCGGAGTCGCGCCGGACGGTGCCGTCGAGGACGTGCGCGGAGACCGCGCCGACGTCTTCTCCAAGGGCTACGTCTGTCCGAAGGGCGTCGCGGTCAAGGGCCTGCACAACGACCCCGATCGGCTCGTCACCCCGATGGTCCGCGTCGACGGCCGGCTGCGCGAGGCCAGTTGGGACGAGGCCTGGGCGGAGATCGGACGTCGCCTGCCGGGGCTGATCTCGGTCTACGGACCGGACGCGATCGGCGTCTACGGCGGCCACGGCTCCATGCACCGCCTCGACTCCCGGCTGTACCTGCCCGCTCTCGTGGAGTCCCTCGGCACCCGCACCGTCTTCTCGGCGACCGGCTCGGAACTGGCCCCCAAGCTCGCCGTCGCGCAGCTGCTCTACGGCAGTCCGCAGCACGTCGCGGTGCCGGACGTCGACCGCACCGAGCACCTCGTGTTGCTCGGCGCGGACCCGGTGACCTCGCACGGCGGCCTGCTCACCGCTCCGGATCTGCGCGGGCGGCTGCGCGCGCTGCGCCGCCGCGGCGGCCGCCTCGTCGTGGTCGACCCCCGCCGCTCGGCCACCGCCGACGGCGCCGACGAGCACTTCCGCATCCGCCCCGGCACCGACCCGGTGCTGCTGCTCGGGCTGATCCACGTGCTGGTCGACGAAGGCCTGACCGACCTCGCCGCGCTGCCGTTTCCCACCCGCGGGCTGGCCGACGTCGCCGAACTCGCCGCGGACTTCACCCCCGACCGCGTCGCCCGCCGGACCCGGCTCGACCCGCACGCGATTCGCAGCCTGGCACGGGATCTGGCCGCCGCTCCGAGCGCTGCGGTGCACGCGGGCGCCGGCGCGCTGGCGAACGGTTCGGGCACCCTGACCAGCTGGCTGGTCGAGGTCCTCAACGCCCTCACCGGCAACCTCGACCGCGCCGGCGGCACCCTGTTCCCGCTGCCCGCCCACGCCCGCCTCGGCGGCCACGGCGCCCTGTTGCTCGGCGCCGACCTCGAGGCGCCCGGCGGCGATCTGCCCGCCGCCACCCTGGCGGCCCGCATGGACGACCAGGCCTACGACCGGCTCCGCGCGCTGATCGTCGTCGGCGGCAACCCCGCCCGCTCGCTGCCGAACTCGACCCGCTGGCGCGCCGCCCGGGAGCGCCTCGACCTGATGATCAGCGTCGACCTCTACCTCAACGAGACCAGCGCGCTCGCCGACGTCGTGCTGCCCGTGCCTTCGCCGCTGGAACGCGCCCAGTACGACCTCGACCGGTACGCGCTCGCCGTGCGCAACACGGCCGCCTACTCCCCGGCGGTGCTGCCGCTGCCGCTCGGCATGCACGAGGAATGGGAGACGCTCGCGCGCCTGGCCCTCGTCGCGCAGGGCCGCCCGCCCGCCGACGACCTCGCCGAGTTCGACGCCGAGGTTGCGATCTCGCTGGCCGCTCGCCTCGGCGCGCCGCCCGAGGCGGTCTCGCCCGGCATGGAGGGTCCCGAACGGCTGCTGGACCTGCTGCTGCAGGCCGGTCCCTACGGGCTGCGGCTCGAGGACCTGCTGTTCAGTCCGCAGGGCCTGGACCTCGGCGAGATCGAGCCGTCGCTGCCCGAACGCCTCGGCGACCACAAGGTCGACCTCGCCCCGTCGGTGCTGCTGCGCGCAGCGCACGAGCTGCGCGCCGACCTCGACGTCGACGACGGTCCGATGCTCGTCCTGGTTCGGCGGGGCCACCTGCGCTCGAACAACACCTGGCTGCACAACCTGCCCGCGATGGTTTCCGGTGCGCGGCGCTGCACGGTGCAGGTCCACCCCGACGACGCCCACCGCCTCGGCCTGCGCGACGGCGGGCTCGCGAAGGTCATCGCCGCGGTCGGCCACGTGGTCGCCGCGGTGCAGGTCACCGACGAGGTCTCGACCGGCACCGTCTCGCTCCCGCACGGCTGGGGTCACGACGAACCCCAGGCCAGGCTGCGCGTGGCCATGGCCCGGCCGGGCGTGGACTACAACCGGCTGACCAACGACGCGGTCCTGGACCCCATCACCGGAACCGCCGCCCTGAACGGAGTCCCGGTCCGCCTGCTGGCCCACACCGGCGACGCCCCCGAAGCCGAGGCCCCCGGCCCGCGCCGCGAACCGGGCCTGGACCGCCGCCGCACCCCCCGCCCGCCGGTGGCGGAGACCTTCGGCCCGGCCTGACCGTCGCTCTACCGATCTTCCTCGACGTCCTCCGACAGCCGGCCGCGGACGGCGAACACCGCGAGTGCGTCCAGGGCGGCCTCGCGCAGCGCCTGCCACTCCGGGAGCGTCTGCACGTGGGCGAGGTCGGGGTAGGAATCGACCACGGCGGCGTTCGCTCGGTCGAGGGCCTCGAGGTAGCTCGACATGGTCTGCACCTCGGCGGCGGTGTAGACCGCCGCTTCACCGTCGAGGTCGCTCGGACGGACCCAGTCGTCCCACTGGTTGACGACCTCGTTGGGAATGTCGACGTAGGAGGGTGCCCTCGCGGCGTACTCGCGTTGGCCCTCGAAGGACGAAGCGAGTTCCAGGTACTCGATCACGCGATTGCGGACCCGCCGATCCACAACCCGTTCGCTCGGCGTGGAGTCCACGGCCTCAGTCCGGCGGCGGCCGGAGACCGTCGAGGAGATCGCGGGCCTCGGCGGCGTCGAGGGCCGTGCCGATCTCCCAGGCGTCGAGGTCGACGACTACCTCTTCGCCGTCGCGGCGGCCCCGTTCGGCGATGGCCAGGCCGATCAACGCCCGCGCGCCGGAACCTTTCCCGGCCGTCCTCTGCTCGCGGGTCTCGCCGTCCGTGGAGAAGTTCTCGTCGTCGTCGCGGTCCCAGGACGCCACGGCCCTCGCGGCCAAGGCGGCAGGGAGGCGGACCGTGACTCGCGTTCGCCGGCCGAACAGCGCCTGCCCAATACCGGCGAGCGCGTCGTCGTCCGCCGCGTACTGCTCGTAGTACGGGTGGCTCATTCGGCCGTCTCGACGGCGTCCAAGGCGCGGAGTTGGTCGAGGAACCACTTCGCCGGGGGGCACGCGGAGGCGGCCGCGACCAGCGCGGTGCAGCGGGTCGCGCGGTCCTCGAGGCTGAGGAGCAGCGCGGTGTTCATCGCCGCGGCGGTGCCGGAGACGTCGTAGGGGTTGACGGTCACCGCGGCGGCGCCGAGTTCGTCGACGGCGCCGGCCTCGCGGGACAGGACCAGCGCGCAGTCGCGACGGGACACGACCGGGGCCTCCTTGGCCACCAGGTTCATGCCGTCGCGCAGCGGGTTCACGACCATCACGTCGGCGAGGGTGTACGCGGCGAGCGAGCGGGGATGGTCGTCGTCGACGTGCAGGATCACGGGCTGCCAGGCCTCGGTGCCGAACTCGTCGTCGATCTCGCGGGCGATGCGCTGCACCGCCGCGCTGTACTCGCGGTACTCCGGCAGGTCGTGGCGGCTCGGGTAGGCGATGACCAGGTGCACGACCCGGTCGTGCCATTCGGGGTGGCGGCGGAGCAGCTCGCGGTAGGCGTGCAGGCCGCGGGTGATGTTCTTGGACAGCTCGCTGCGGTCCACCCGCACGATCAGCGCCCGGTCGCCGACCTGGCGGGTCAGGGCCGCGGCGTGCGCGGCGACGTCGGGACGGTCCGCCCGCTCGGTCAACGCGACGGAGTCGACGCCGAGTGCGTGCACGCCGATCCGCGTCGTGCGCCCGAGGTGGGTCACGGTCAGCGCGGAACGGTCCACCTCCGCGTCGAGCACGGCCTCGCAGCAGTCCAGGAACGCCGAGGCCCACCGTCGGGTCAGGAAGGCGGCGTGGTCGGCGCCGAGGATGCCGCGGAGCACCTCGGCACCGACGTCGTCGGGCAGCATCCGGTAGTAGTCGGTCGGCGCCCACGGCGTGTGCGAGAAGTGCGCGATGCGCAGGTCCGGGCGCAACTTGCGCAGGATCGCCGGCGCCAGAGTCAGGTGGTAGTCCTGGATCAGCACCCGCGCGCCCGGGGCCGCGTCGGCGGCGAGCGCCTCGGCGAACGCCGTGTTGTACAGGTGGTAGTCCTGCCAGTCCCGGGCGAAGGCGTGGTCGAACTCCGGGTGCGTCGCCACGTCGAAGAGCAGATGGTGGACGAACCACAGCACCGAGTTGGCGATGCCGTTGTAGGCCCGGGCGAACACCGTGGGATCCAACGGCAGCATCCGCACGCGGCCGGGCACCTCGTGGCCGGCGAGGTCCAGCCGCCCGCCGGGAGCGGCGAGCGCGGCGCTGCGGTCGGCGTCGGAGATCGCCGCGCACACCCAGCTGACCTGTTCGGCTACCCCGGCGGTGGCAAGGGCTGCAACGAGGCCGCCCGCCCCGCGGCGCCACAGCAGCGATCCGTCGGGTCCGACGTGAAAGCTCAGCGGCCCCCGGTTGGAGGCGACCAGCACCTCGGGTGCGGCGGTGGCCATGCCCGCCACGCTACAGGCGCCCGAAGACGGCCCGTTCGAGCGAAACGGGCTCGGGTCAGGACCCGGCCTTCGGGTTGGGCTCGGGCGTCAGCCCGCGCACGCGGATGGCGTCGAGGACGGCCTGGAGCTTGGCGGTGGAGAAGTGGTTCGCGTGCATCAGCACGACGCCGCCCTTCTGCACGGGCGCGGAGTAGGCGTCGCCCCATCGCACGGCGCCGGCCATCCGCTCGGCGCTGCGGTCGGTGTAGTCGGCGGTGTCGACCGTCCAACGACAGGGCAGGTGGCCCGCCGCCTCGAGCGCGTCGGCGACGCGCTGGGACCAGGAGCCGGCGCCGTAGGGCGGGCGCAGCATCGCCACCTCGCCGCGGGTGGTGGCGGGACCGCCCTCGACCTGCTCGCGGATGGCGGCGTCGGACAGGTCCGAGAGCGCCACGTGGTCGCGGGTGTGGTTGGTGACGACGTGTCCACTGGATTCGAGCAGTTCGCGCACGGCGGGGGCGATCCGGTTGAGCAGGAACCGACCGCGGGCCTTGTTGCGGCCGAGGACCTCGACCATCGTCCGCGCGGTCTGCAACGAGGGCACGTAGTCGTCGAAGGTCAGCCACACGTGGTCGCTGTCGTTGCCGCACGCGTCGATCCGCGCCGCCTCCGCCGCGCTCATCGGACCGGTCCGCGGACCCTTGGCGCGAACGGTGCTGGGCTTGGCGCGAACGGTCTGCGGCAGACCGGCCGGGGTGCGCCAGAGGGCCTGGGCGGTGACCACGGTCGTGTTCGGAACGAGAAGTTGGCACGCCCGGGAGATCGAGTCCAAGGTCGGGTTGCGCCACGACGGGCCGCACTCGAGGACGCGCGCGCCGTTCGAGGCGCTCGCGGTCAGGGCCTCGGGCGCGAGGTCCGCGGGTGCGTCGAGCAGGGTGAGCAGCAGCGGCACCCGGGCGCCGGGGGAGTCGTAGCCGGGAACGTTGACCACCAGGCGCGCCCCCGAGTTCGCCGCGGCCGCGACGGGAGTCGCGACGCTCGGCACGGTGGCCGGCGCGCTCGGGCTCGCGGCTGCCGAGGCTGCCGCGGTGGTGGCGAGGGTGGGCGCCGCGACGGCTCCGTCGGGACCGCTGCCGCACGCCGCCGCCAGCGCCAGGGTCAGTGCGCCCGCCGCTGTCTGGATCGGGAGCTTCGCATGCATCGAGTCGTTGTCCCCTCGCATGTCGTCACATGACGTAGTCGTTCGGTTGCCGTGTGAGAGATGGATGTAAATCGGTAAAGCCCGGATCTGGCCGACGGACCGCGCCTAGCCTCCCAACAGTGCTCAATTCGCGCCTCTACCCGCGAAGTTCGCAGGTCCGACGCCCGGGGTGAGGCGAGCCTAGGAGCGAATCTCGCGGGCGCTCGGCACGGAGACGACATCACAGGCACGAAGAGGTGGGGACCCATGCGTACAGGCCGTTCACTGTCCGAGATTCGCTACGAGGCGTCCCTGTGGGCGCAGGCCGTGGCGGGATCTCTGCGCGACCTGCAGCGGCGCCGCGAGCTGTCCCAGGCGCGTGCCGCAGCCACCGCCGCGGCGACGGCCGACCCCGCCGCGCTCGTAGCCGCCCGGGTGCAGCGCGACGCCGCGCGGCGCAAGGCCACCGCGATCACCGCCGCCATCGTCGTCGCCGCGACCGTGCCGGCCTTCGCGATCGTCAACGCGATGTCCGCCCCGCCCGCGCACGAGGGCGTCACCTCCTTCAGCGCCACTCCGGCCGAGGAACGGCAGGAGCAGCAGGCTCCTGCTCCGCAACAGCTCGCCGAGGCCGCAGCCCCGGTGCGCGAGCCGGCTCCGGCCGCGGCGCCCGCGCCGTCGTCGGTGGAGGCCCTGGTGCCGCTGGCCACCGAACTCGCCGAGACCGCGAAGCAGGAGGCGAGCAGGCCGGCCTCGACCACGGGTACCTCTGCCGTGGCCGCTCCGGCGTCGGACACCGCCGCGGACAAGGCCGCCGCGCCGAAGCAGGGTTCGACGGCGAAGGACTCCACCGCGAAGGACTCCACCGCGAAGGACTCCGCCGGCACCGGTTCGAAGGGCTCGACCAGCGGGTCGTCGGGCTCCTCGAGCGGCTCGTCGAGTTCCTCGAGCGGCTCCTCCGGCTCCTCCTCCGGCAGCAGTTCGTCCTCGGAGTCCTCGAGTTCGTCGAGCTCCGGCTCCACCGGCCGCGATCGCGAGGACCGCGGCGGACGGGACAGGGACGACCGCGGCGGCCGGGATCGGGATCGGGACAGCGACCGCGGCAACGTCGACGAGTCCGGCGGCAGCGAGTTCGGGCAGTACCCCGGGGCGCCCGGCGGGACCGTTCCCAGCGGCACCGCCCCGAGTGGATCGACCCCCGGCCAGAGCACCGGCGACGCCACCGCCGAGACCCCGACCGGCGTCGACGAGGCCGACACCGATACCGGCCGCAGCGAGACCGGCAGCGACGTCGACAGCGACACCGATACCGGCGGCGCCACCGGGACCGACTCGGACGAGGCGGCGTCCACGCCGAGCGGCGAGGCTCCCTCCGGCAAGCAGGATCCGGCGGCGCCGGCCGAGCGTCGCACCGCGGCACCGTCCGAGGCGCCCACCTCGGAACCGGCCAAGCGCGCGCCGTCGGCCAACGTGCCGGCCCAGGGCCCGGGCGATTCCCGAGCCCGTGGCGATCGGGACACGGTGCCCTCCCCGCGCTCCACGCCGGAGCGCTCCGCGTCCCCGACGACCACGCCGACGGGGACGCCGTCCGGCCGCTAGGCATCGTTCCGGCCGCAGGCCGAGCGTCGTGAAAGCGAGCACAGTGATGCTCGTTTGACCTTCGCTCGGCCTTCGCCATTCCTGGAATGTCCTAGACTCGTGGGCGAGCCACCGCGCGCAGGGAGGATTCCCTCGCCGACCGCCGGGGGCTCTACAACTGAAACAGCTCATCCAGAGGGACTGAGGGACCGGCCCGCAGAAGTCCCGGCAACCACCTCCGCAGCTCACCGGCGCTCCGCCTTCACAGGCACCGCGTCCGGGGCGAAGAGAAGGTGCCAACTCCGGCCCGTGGCATAGCGCCCCGGGGAAGATGAGGAGGAATCCCGCGATGACGTCTGCCCCTGCCGCCCAGCGCCTGTTGGGCTCGGCCACCGGTCTGTCCTGTCGCGAATGCGGCCAGGCCTACGAGATCGGCCCCCTGTACGCCTGCGGCGAGTGCTTCGGCCCGCTCGAGGTCGCCTACGACTTCCCGGCCATCACCCGCGCCGACATCGAGGCCGGCCCGCAGAACATCTGGCGGTACAAGGACCTGCTGCCGGTCCCGTCGAACGTGGCGAGCACCCGCAACCTCGAGCCCGGCATGACCAAGCTGATCAAGGCCGACAACCTCGCCGCCGAACTCGGCATGCGCTCGCTGTGGATCAAGGACGACAGCGGCAACCCGACGCACTCGTTCAAGGACCGCGTCGTCGCCGTTGCGCTCGCCGCCGCCCGCGAACTCGGGTTCAAGGTGCTGGCCTGTCCCTCGACGGGCAACCTGGCCAACGCCGTCGCCGCCGCCGCCGCCCGCGCCGGCATCCGTTCGGTCGTGCTGATCCCGGCCGACCTCGAGCAGCAGAAGATCCTCACCACCGCCGTGTACGCGGGCACGCTGCTCGCGGTCGAGGGCAACTACGACGACGTGAACCGCCTCGCCTCCGAACTCGCCGGCGAGGAGGAGGGCTGGGCGTTCGTGAACGTCAACGTCCGCCCGTACTACGCCGAGGGCTCCAAGACCCTCGGGTACGAGGTCTGCGAACAGCTCGGCTGGCGCATCCCCGCGCAGACGGTCATCCCGATCGCGTCGGGTTCGCAGCTGACCACGGTCGACAAGGCCTACACCGAGTTCGGCAAGCTCGGCCTGGTCGAGCCCACGCCGTACAAGATCTTCGGCGCCCAGGCCACGGGCTGCTCGCCGGTGTCCGCCGCGTGGAAGGACGGCCGGGACTTCGTCGCCCCGGTCCGGCCGAACACGATCGCCAAGTCGCTGGCCATCGGCAACCCGGCGGACGGCCCGTACGTGCTCGACGTCGCCAAGCGCACCGGCGGCTGCGTCGAGGACGTGTCCGACGACGAGGTCATCGAGGGCATGAAGCTGCTGGCCCGCACCGAGGGCATCTTCGGCGAGACCGCCGGCGGCGTCACCATCGCGACCCTGGTCAAGCTCCTGAAGAACGGCCAGTTGGACCCGGACGCGGACACCGTCGCGTTCAACACCGGCGATGGGCTGAAGACGCTGGACGCCATCGCGGCGCACGTCGGGCCGACCGCCACGATCGCTCCGACGATGAAGTCCTACCGCGAGGCAGGCTTCTAGCTCCACCTACCGCAGGCGAACCGCACGTGAGGATTCCGACGCGCGGTCTGTTGCGTACGTCTCATTCGGGTTTAGGCTCGGCCTCGGTCGGCACGTTGCGCGCGTCACAGCACTCGGGCACGAACTTGAAAAAGGATCTCCGACCCGGGCTCGCGCGGTGTGGGTCCGACGCTCGGCACTTGGAGACACCCATGCCTCAGGGCACCGTCAAGTGGTTCAACGCGGAGAAGGGCTACGGCTTCATCGCGGTCGACGGTGGTGCGGACGTGTTCGTGCACTACTCGGCAATCCAGGCCGACGGCTACCGCTCGCTCGACGAGGGGCAGCGCGTCGAATTCGAGATCACGCAGGGTCAGAAGGGGCCCCAGGCCGACGCCGTTCGCGCGGTCTGAGAACCCCCACCTCGCCTCCTTCTGGCGCAACGAAGGCCGGTTTCCCTCGGGAGACCGGCCTTCGTGCCTGTGTCACCGTTAACCTCGGAGCGTGAGCGACGAGCAGAAACTGCTGCCCGGCTGTGCCGGTGAGCACGAGATGCAGGAGAAGTGGGACTCGGTCGACCGGGCCCGCGGCTTCTACGACCGGCAGGTGCTCGACCACCTGAACCCCACCATGATCGCGTTCCTCGCGCGCCAGCAGATGATGTTCGTGTCCACCGCGGACGCCAAGGGCGAGTGCGACTGCTCCTTCCGCGCCGGCGAACCGGGCTTCGTCGTCGCGCTCGACTCCACCCACCTCGTCTATCCCGAACTGCGCGGCAACGGCGTCTACGCCAGCCTGGGCAACATCGCCGAGAACCCGCACATCGGTCTGCTGTTCGTCGACTTCTTCGCAGACCTAGTCGGCCTGCACGTCAACGGCGCGGCGAGCGTGCTCGAGCACGAAGAGCTGCTCGCGGACCCGCGGGTGACCCTCGAACTGCTCGAGGCCCTGACCCGTCAGGGCGGCCGCCGCCCCGAGCGCTGGGTCGTCGTAGAGGTCCACGAGGCCTACATCCACTGCTCCAAGCACATCCCCCTACTCGCGCGCCTGGACAAGCAGCTGGACTGGGGCACCGACGACGCCAAGCGCAAAGGCGGGGACTACTTCGGCGTCACCGCCGCCCGCGAGTCCCAGCCGTAGCCTCCGCCCTCCACCCCGACCGATCGGTGGTCACTGCGGCTGTACAGCGTTGGTGACCAGAAATGGAGCCGGGAGCGGGCGAAAAGTGGTCACGGGCGAAGGAGAGTGTTCCCACCGCGCTCTGCTGTCCCTTTGGTTCCTGCCATTCGGGCTTCGGAAGCCTCGCCGCGACGGACGTGGCCAATGCCACTGCCGCATGCGACGGCAGTCGGGCGCCGGCGAGGATGAAAGTGGCGCCCGGTGGGGTAGAGATGGGGCCATGTCGGTCCCCGCGTCCGTGGCGCGCTCCCGTCTGCAACCAGCGCGCCCGGGGTCCGACAGAATCTCGGCGATGCCCGCCCGCCTCGCCGTCGCGCCCCGCCGGGCCCAGATCGTCGTGGCGGGCGTCGCGTTCCTCGCAGGGGCCGTTGCGCTGTACCTGCGGCTCGGGGTCTTCGACCTCGGCAGCGCGAACAACGACGAGGGCGTCTACCTGCGCCAGGCCCGCGCCCTGGCCGACGGGCATCTGACGGTTCCGTTCACCGGGCCGCCGGAGGCGCACCAGCCGTGGCTGTTCGCGATCGGCCCCGACGGCTACATCTCCAAGTACCTGCCGGTCGCCGCCGCGTTCTACGCGCTCGGCATCCTGCTGTTCGGCTCGGTCACCCCGATCCTGGTGGCCCTGTCCGTGGCGCTTCCGGTCCTGACCTACCTGCTCGGTCGCACGACGGCGCTGAGCCCCGGACGGTCCGCGGCCGCCGCCGCCATCGTCGGCCTTTCGCCCGCCATGCTCGCGCAGGGCGGGCTGCTGCTGTCCTATCTGCCACTGCTGGTCCTGGTACTGACGTGCTGGATCGCCGCCTTCCGCTCGGCCGATGCCGGGTCCTCGCGGTGGGCCGCGGCCGCGGCGTTCTTCGGCGCGCTCACCGTCCTGACCCGCCCGCTCGACGGCCTGCTCCTCGTCGCGCCGGTCCTGCTCTGGCTGCTGTGGCGCTCGACGGCTCGGCGACCGACGCTGTTCGCTCTGCTGGGCGGCGGCGGCCCGGTGGCGCTCGGGATGCTCGCCTACAACTCCCACGTCACCGGCAGTGCGACGAAGCTGCCGTTCTCCGTGCTCGAACCGATGGACAAGCCCGGGTTCGGCGAACGGAAGTTCTTCCCCGAGTCCGCCGGTGCGGACTTCGGGCTGCCGCAGGCCCTCGACGGCACCACCCGACACTTCTTCCTCGAACCGATGCAGTGGATGGTCGGCTTCCTCGCGGTCCTCGCGCTTGCGCTGTGGGCCGTCCGCCGCGGCGGAAGCGCCGGGGAGCGGCATCGGGTGCTCGTCGGCTCGGCGGGGCTGCTGCTCGCGGCGTACTTCTTCTTCTGGGGGCCGTGGCACGCCTCGGTGGTGTGGGGCGGAACCCGCACGATCGGACCGTTCTACTCTCTGGCCCTGTTCCCGTCGCTGGTCCTCGCGGCGCTGACGGTCCCTCTGCGGACCAGGGTCCTCGTCGCGGCGCTGGCGGCGACCAGCGTGCACCCGGCCGTCAACGCCGTGAACGCCTACGACCGCGCCGAACGCGACGACCGCATCTCCCACGACCTGATGGCGCTGATCGATCCGTCGGTCACGACGCTGCTGGAGGTCGAGCCTCCGTACACCGCGCACCCGGTGACCGCGATGGACGGCGAAGGGATCGTGCTGTCCTCGCAGCTTCCGCCCTCCGCGATGCCCGCCGGACCGAAGCGGATCCTGGCCCTGGACGGCTACTCCTACCGGCGGGGCTTCGCTCCCGAGTTCGAGGTCCGCGAGCCCGTGCTGACCTCGGGGCAGAGCGTGCGGCTCGACGTTCGCCGCACCGGCTACTCCGCCCGCGAACTGCTGATCGTGTCCCACCGGGGCGTCGCGACCGCCTGCCGTCAGGGCGCCGGAGTCACCCTGACCCTGACCCGCGAGGGTGTGACCGGGTGCAGCGGCGAGCAGGTTCCCGCCCGCTGGGCCGACTTCCCCGACCGTGCGTGCCCCGACGCGTCGTGCCTGAACCTGAGCACGCTGACCCCGCTGAAGACGGGGAAGTGGGGCGTCGGAGCCTGGCGTCGCATCCCACTCGACGACGCCGCCGGCCGCCTCTCGCTGATCACCGACGGCCGAGTCCTGCGGACCTCGGGATCGGGCTGGATCTCGGTCGTCGCCCGCTGACAATCCTCCGATTGGGGGAAAGCGGATCCCCCACCGAAAATTCGAGAAATACTCCCGATAGCGGCGGTGGCCGCCCCACCGTGCCAGCGGCCACCGTCGCCTAGCCGTCGCGGCCGCGTCGACCGCGCCGGTGTGCCGACCAGTCGGGGCCGGCTTGCACTCGTAGGGGTCGAGTGCTAAGACTTGGGTTAGCACTCTCATGCGTGGAGTGACAGCACGCAGGTCGATCCGGTGAGATCGAGCAGCCCGACGCGACATGGGTCGTCGGAGCTCGATCGTCCGTCGCGGGCACCCTTCGACCGAGCCACAGTACGTCGGGAGGACCCGAAGCATGAGCAAGATCATCGCCTTCGACGAGGAGGCACGGCGCGGTCTCGAGCGCGGTATGAACGTGCTCGCAGACGCCGTGAAGGTCACGTTGGGCCCGAAGGGTCGCAACGTCGTCCTGGAGAAGATGTGGGGTGCGCCGACGATCACCAACGACGGTGTCTCCATCGCGAAGGAGATCGAGCTCGAGGACCCCTGGGAGAAGATCGGGGCCGAGCTCGTCAAGGAGGTCGCGAAGAAGACCGACGACGTCGCCGGTGACGGCACCACCACCGCGACCGTCCTCGCTCAGGCCCTCGTGCGCGAGGGTCTGCGCAACGTCGCCGCGGGCGCGAACCCGATGTCCCTGAAGAAGGGCATCGAGGCCGCCGTCGAGCGCGTCAGCGAAGAGCTGACCAACATGGCCAAGCCGGTGGAGACCAAGGAGCAGATCGCGGCCACCGCGTCCATCTCCGCGGCCGACACCCAGATCGGCGAGATGATCGCCGAGGCCATGGACAAGGTCGGCAAGGAAGGCGTCATCACCGTCGAGGAGAGCAACACCTTCGGCCTCGAGCTCGAGCTCACCGAGGGCATGCGCTTCGACAAGGGCTACATCAGCCCGTACTTCTGGACCGACCCGGAGCGTATGGAGGCGTCGCTCGACGACCCGTACATCCTGCTCGTCGAATCCAAGATCACCTCGGTCAAGGACCTGCTCCCGCTGCTCGAGAAGGTCATGCAGTCGGGCAAGCCGCTGGTCATCATCGCCGAGGACGTCGAGGGCGAGGCCCTCGCCACGCTCGTCGTGAACAAGGTCCGCGGCACGTTCAAGTCCGTCGCCGTCAAGGCTCCGGGCTTCGGCGACCGTCGCAAGGCCATGCTCCAGGACATCGCCACCCTCACCGGTGGTCAGGTCATCTCGGAGACCGTCGGCCTGAAGCTGGAGACCGCCGGCCTCGAGCTGCTCGGTCGCGCCCGCAAGATCGTTGTCACCAAGGACGAGACCACCGTCGTCGAGGGCGCCGGCGACGCCGACCAGATCGCGGGCCGGGTCAACCAGATCCGCGCCGAGATCGACCGCAGCGACTCCGACTACGACCGCGAGAAGCTCCAGGAGCGTCTGGCCAAGCTCGCGGGCGGTGTCGCGGTCATCAAGGCGGGCGCGGCCACCGAGGTCGAGCTCAAGGAGCGCAAGCACCGCATCGAGGACGCCGTTCGCAACGCGAAGGCGGCCGTCGAAGAGGGCATCGTCGCCGGTGGCGGCGTGGCTCTGCTCCAGGCCGGCAAGACCGCGTTCGAGAAGCTCGAACTCGAGGGCGACGAGGCCACCGGCGCGAACATCGTTCGCGTCGCGCTCTCGGCTCCGCTCAAGCAGATCGCGATCAACGCCGGCCTCGAAGGTGGCGTCGTCGCGGAGAAGGTCGCCAACCTCGAGATCGGTTGGGGCCTCAACGCCGCGACCGGCGAGTACGTCGACCTCATCGCGGCCGGAATCATCGACCCGGCCAAGGTCACCCGCTCGGCGCTGCAGAACGCCGCGTCGATCGCCGGCCTGTTCCTCACCACCGAGGCCGTCATCGCCGACAAGCCCGAGAAGGGCCCGGACCCCGCAATGATGGGCGGCGGGGGCGGCGGCATGGGCGGCATGGGCGGCATGGACTTCTAAGTCCGCTTCCAGCACCTCAACGAACGGCCCTCGGCGCAAGCCGGGGGCCGTTCTGCGTGCCACGCCCGATCTGCTTCGTAGCGTCCGACCAAGCGAGGCCTATAGGACGCTATTCGTCGGACGTCGGCGAGGGGGCGCGCGCGAAAATGCGAACGTCCGACCGAATGAGGCCCATGGGCCCCGATCGGTCGGACGTCCGGTGGAGGAAGGTGTGGATTAGGCGGCGACGATGCCGCTGTCGTCGACGACGATCTTGCCCTTGGTGGCGCCGGACTGGCTGCCGAGGGCCTCGATCGCGGTGACGACGTCCATGCCCTCGACGACCTCGCCGAAGACGACGTGCTTGCCGTCGAGCCACGGGGTCGCGATGGTCGTGACGAAGAACTGCGAGCCGTTGGTGTTGCGGCCGGCGTTCGCCATCGAGAGCAGACCGGGCTTGGTGTGCTTGAGGTCGAAGTTCTCGTCGGCGAACTTCTCGCCGTAGATGCTCTTGCCGCCGGTGCCGTTCTGGCGGGTGAAGTCGCCGCCCTGCAGCATGAAGGCGGGGATGACGCGGTGGAACGGGGAGCCCTTGTAGCCAAAACCGTGCTCGCCGGTGCAGAGCTCGCGGAAGTTCTTGGTGGTCTTGGGGACCACGTCGTCGTAGAGCTTGAACACGATCCGGCCCAGGGACTTCCCGTCCACCGACACATCGAAGTAGACGTTCTCGCTCACAAAAACTCCTTGGGATTGGGATCGAAATCGATTCCATCCTAGGTAGTGCGCCGCAGCGAGGCGCTCGTCGGCCACTTCCCGCGCAGGCGTCGTTCGCGGTTCACCGCTGCGTCACCGAAGCCCACCACTGTGCCTGCTGTGGCGGAACGCGACTACCTAGCTCCCGAGGCCGGGACGGCCGACCGACGCGTCGTGTTGCAGGCGGCCGCGGCCGGCGGCCTCGCGATGGTGTTCGCGGGCAGCCTGCGGCCCGTCTTCGGCGGGGACGGCGGCTCGACCCAGCCGGTCGCGGCGAGCCTGCCGCTGGAGCCGCCGACCCCCAGTCCCACCGCCGCGCCGACGGCGGCGCCCGTCGTGCAGTCCGTCGAGGCGCAGGCGCCGTCGCTGTTTCCCGCCGTGCCGGTGGGCTACGGGCGACTGGTCGCGGACCCGAGCGCCCGACTGTCGCTGCCGGAGGGGTTCTCCTACCGGCAGCTCGCCGAGGCCGGTCGCACCCGTTTGGACACCGGCGACCCGACCCCCGGCCACATGGACGGCACCGCAAGCTTCCGCGGACGGGACGGGCGCACGGTGCTCGTCGTCAACCACGAGCAGGGCCCGGACAAAAAGGTCCGGTTCCCGGTGCCCGCGGTCGCGGGCCTCACCTACGACCCCACGACCAGCGGCGGCACCACCACCCTGGTCCTGGACCCCGACGGCAACCCGGAGCGGGAGTACGTCAGCCTCGCCGGGACCGACACCAACTGCGCGGGCGGCGTCACGCCCTGGGGCACCTGGCTCTCCGGCGAGGAGACCGAGGCCCGGGCCGGCCGCAAGGGCCGCAGGTTCGACCACGGCTACGTCTTCGAGGTCGACCCGCTCGAGCCGGCCGCCAACCGCGACCCGCAGCCGATCAAGGCGTTCGGCCGCTTTCCGCACGAGGCCGCCGTCGTCGATCCGTTCCGTGGGCACGTCTACCTCACCGAGGACGCCGACGCCCCCAACGGCCTGATGTACCGGTGGAGTCCGCCGTTCTTCCGCCGCCGCCTCGGCCGCGGGTACCTGCGCCGCCTCGGCGCCTCCGCCGGCACCCTGCACGCCCTGCGCGCCCACGACCTGCTCGGCCTGCCCGTCCCGGACCTGTCCGTCGCGACGACCCCCGGCACCACCTATCGCCTCCAGTGGATTCCGGTGCCGGACCGGGACGCGCGGGAGGTCTCCACCCGCAAGCAGTTCGCGTACGTGCACGTGTCGAAGAAGGGCAAGGTCGACGTCGGCAACGGCCCGCCGATCACCCGCTCGCACAAGCTCGAAGGCGCGTGGTGGGGCAACAACGGGGTCTACCTGACCTCCTCCTTCGCCAAGCCCGACGAAGACCGCAGCCCCGTCGCCCACGGCGGTCAGGTGTGGTTTCTCGACCCCGCCCGGGACACCCTGACCCTCGTGCTGCGCTTCGGGCCGACTCGCGACGGCGGCACGGACCTCGACTGCCCGGACGCGATCACCGTCTCCCCGTTCGGCGGCGTGCTGATCGCCCAGGACAGCAAGGGCGCCCAGCACCTGTTCGGGGCCGGACCCGACGGAAGCACGTTTCCGGTGGCCCGCAACGAGACGCGCGCGGGCGAGGAGTACTCCGAGTTCACCGGACCCAACTTCAGTCCCGACCGGCGCACGCTGTTCGCCAACGTCCAGGAACCCGGCGCGGTCTACGCGATCACCGGCCCCTGGCGCAGGCGATAGCGGCCCATCGAGCGTCGTGCGGGACTACCGGCTCCCGCACGGCTTTCCGGTACCGCCTCCGGTTCGGGGACCCCGAATCGGAGGCGGTCCAGCGCCAATCCGAGCAGGCCTCGGCAATCGTCACATTCGCCCGCGAAGGCCTCGCGCGGCACCTATCGTGGTGCGGGTGGCGATCCTCATCGATCCGGCGGACTGGCCCGGACACGGACGAATGTGGTCGCACGTGGCCAGCGACCTCTCCCTGGCCGAACTGCACGAATTCGCCGCCAGGGTTGGGATTCCACCCCGCGCGTTCGACCGCGACCACTACGACGTGCCGTCGGACTGGTACGCCTCGATGGTCGATGCGGGCGCCCGTCCCGTCGCGTCCCGGGACATCGCCGCGGCCCTGCGCGCCGCCGGTCTGCGCACCCCGCGAGTGCCGCGGTACCTCGCCAACGCGTCCTGATCCACGGTCACAGAAGACCCGAAGATTCCTTCCCGTCGAATGTGCCCATAGGGGACGCTTCGGACGCCTAGAGTCGCGACCATGACCCGGCGTTCCTGGGGGGCCTTGCCCGCCGGTCCTTCACGCCGCTCGCTGCTGCAGGCCGCTGCCGCCGCGGGCATGGGCCTGGTGCTGCCCGGACCCTGGCACGGCTCCGCGCGCGCCGCAACCGCCACGTCGGTAGGCACGTCGGTCGGGTACGGGGCGTTGACCGCGGATCCCGGCGGCCGGCTCGCGCTGCCACCCGGATTCACCTACTCGCTGCTGTCCGAGTCCGGGCTCACGCGCTTGGACTCCGGGGAGTTCTCGCCCACCCACGCCGACGGGTCCTGCAGTTTCGCGGCCGAGCAGGGCCGCGTCGCACTGGTGGTCAACCACGAGATCAGCCCGGCCGGCGCCAAGGCCGCCGTCCACACCGTGCCGCACGTCCCCGGCTTCGTCTACGACCCGGGCTGCCCCGCGGGGACCACCACGATTCTGCTGAACCGCGACGGCACCCGCGAACGGGAGTACGTCAGCCTCGCGGGCACGGACTACAACTGCGCCGGCGGGCCGTCGCCCTGGGGCACCTGGCTGTCCTGCGAGGAGAGCGAGGGCCGCGCCGGAGAGGGCGGCCGCACCAAGGACCACGGCTACGTCTTCGAGGTCGACCCCCTCGACGCCGAAGCGAACCGCGACCCCCAGCCGATCAAGGCCTTCGGCCGGTTCAAGCACGAGGCGTGCGCGATCGACCCCGCCCGCAACCACGTCTACCTGACCGAGGACGCCGAGTGGCCCAGCGGCCACCTCTACCGGTGGTCGCCGCCGGCAGGTCGCCAGCTCGGCCGCGGCGTGCTGCGCGAACTCGCACCGGCGGAGGGCCGCCTCGAAGCGATGGTGGTGCGCGGTTTCCTCGGGTTGCCGGTGGACGACCTGTCCCGGGTCTCGGTCGTCGGCTCGACGTTCGGGATCGGCTGGGCAGAGGTCCCGGACCGCGACGCGGCGACCACCTCGGTGCGCAAGCAGTTCGCGCACTACACGGTGCGCAAGGGCGAGGTCGTCAGCGGTCCCGGGCCGGTCGCCACGCGTGCCCACAAACTCGAAGGCTGCTGGTACGGCAACGGCGGCATCTTCATCGTCTCCTCCTTCGCCGATCCAGTCGCCGACGGCAGCCCCGCCGCGCACGGCGGGCAGGTCTGGTTCCTGGACCCGACGGCTCTGACCTTCACCCTGGTGCTGCGTCTGCCCCCGCGCGACCCGAACGCCCCCGACGCCTACGACGGGCCGGACAACATCGCGCTGTGTCCCTATGGTGGCCTCGTCGTCGCCGAGGACGGCAAGGGCCCGCAGCACCTGTTCGGCATCACCCCCGCCGGTCAGACCTACCCGATCGCCCGCAACGAGCGCATCTTCCGCACGGGGTACTCGGAAATGTCCGGGGTCAACTTCAGTCCGGACCGCACGACGCTGTTCGCCAACGTCTACGAGACCGGCACCGTCTACGCGATCAAGGGCCCCTGGCACACGCAGTTCTGACGCAGCCTCACCGGCGAGGACGTGTGCGGCTCGACGCCCCGGGCGGGCTAGCGAGTCTCGCCGAACAGTGCGGACAGTTCCGCGGCGAGGTTCGCCCTGGCCGCGGCCTCCCAGTGCGCGCGTCCGTGCGGGGTGCGGAAAAGGGAGGGCAGCGCGAGCAGATCGCGCAGCACCGCTGCCCTGCCCGTGCGGAACGCGTCGTCGGGGACGTGGGCGTACTCGGAGCGGATCGAAGCGGCGTAGCGGCCGTAGGCGGCTTCGTCGGAGGCGAGGATCGCGAGGTCGGAGTCGCAGAGCACCTCGCCGTTGCGGTCGCCAGGCGCTGGATTGTGACTGATCGTCAGGCGCACGAGCCGGGCGACCTCGGCGACGAAGTCCTCGGGGTAGCCGGCGGCGTCGAGCGCGCGTTCTGCCCAGGCCGCGCTGCGCTCCTCGTCGTCGGGGCCGCCGTCGTGCACGGCGTCGTGGAACCAGGCGGCGAACCGCACGACGTCGAGGTCGGCGGCGTGCTCGGCGATCTCGGCGACGCGCCGCAGCACGTGCCACAGATGTGCGAGGTCGTGGTAGTTCCGATGCGGCTCGGACCAGGCGTCGAGCAGTTCCTCGCCCAGCGCCCCGTCGTCCCGGTCCACGGACAGGTCCCGCCACGCGGCGAGGAGAGTCTCGCGGAACTCGGCGGTCACGGAGCAACCCTAAGGGGGCTGTACCGAGTGGGCCGGGGGCTCGAGCGTACGGACGCATCCGATGGGCGCCTCAAGTCCGAGGTGTGGGCGACCGATATCCCACAGGTGGACCGCAGGACGTTCCTGGCAGGCGCGGCGCTCGGCGCCGGCGCCTCGGTGTTCGGCGGTGGGCTGTGGCGGGGCGCCTCGGCCGCGCTCGCCCTACCCGGGCTGAGTCCGTACGGAGCGGTTCGCAAGCCCGACGCCAACGGGCTACGCCTACCCGCGGGGTTCACCAGCCGCGTCGTCGCCCGCTCCGGGCAGAGGGTGCCCGGCACCTCCTACGTCTGGCACGGGGCTCCCGACGGCGGCGCGTGCTTCGCCGACGGCTCCGGGTGGGTTTACGTGTCGAACAGCGAACTGTCCTCGGGCGGCGGGGTCGGCATGCTGCGCTTCAGCTCGCGCGGAAC
Organism: Sporichthyaceae bacterium; assembly: GCA_052389435.1. Classification (GTDB taxonomy): domain Bacteria; phylum Actinomycetota; class Actinomycetes; order Sporichthyales; family Sporichthyaceae; genus JBQTKD01. The sequence continues at coordinate 82,339 of JBQTIB010000066.1, forward strand.
GATCGTCGGCGCTTCGCGGATCCTGTCCAACACCCGCAAGAACTGCGCGGGCGGCGCGACGCCGTGGAAGACGTGGCTCTCGTGCGAGGAGGTCGACCGCGGCTACGTCTACGAGGCTCGGCCCTTCGGCGGCGCGGCGACGCGACGCTCGGCCATGGGCCGGTTCAAGCACGAGGCGGCCGCAGTCGATCCGATCCGCCGCCACGTCTACCTCACCGAGGACGAACCCGACGGCTGTCTGTACCGGTTCGTCCCGGCGAACTGGCCGAGCCTGACCGCGGGAAAGCTGCAGGTCGCGTGCGGCAGTTCGCGCACCTCCGGGCCGATCGGCTGGGTCACCGTGCCCGATCCGGACGGTTCCCCGACCCGCACCCGCCACCAGGTCGCCGGCGCGAAGCACTTCAACGGCGGCGAAGGCTGCGTCTACGGCGCCGACAAGATCTGGCTCTCGACCAAGGGCGACGGCCGGATCTGGCTCTACGACATCCTCGCCCGCAGAATCTCGCTGTCCTACGACGACTCGTTGGTCGGCGGCATCGCTCCCCTGACCGGCGTCGACAATCTCCTGCGCTCGACGTTCGGCGATCTGTTCGTCGCCGAGGACAAGGGCAACATGGAGATCTGCCTCATTTCCGCGGCGGGCCTGCTCTCGACGTTCCTGCGCGTCGAAGGCCACACCTCTTCGGAGATCACCGGACTCGCCTTCAGTCCCGACGGCTCCCGGCTCTACTTCTCCTCGCAACGAGGCGCCCTGGGCACCAACGAGGGCGGCATCACCTACGAGATCAGCGGACCCTTCCGCACCTAGGCGAAGGCCGGAGCACGCTGTGGCGCGCCGGGTCGTTCACGCGGGAGGATCGAGCCGGGACAGGATCTCCCGCAACATCGCACCTTGCTCGCGCTGCACTTGGCGCAACGCTTCGACCGCCTCGAGGAGGCCCGGCTCCTGTTCGCTGACGGGGGCCCGTCGTGTGCTCGGAGCGTGCATCTGGCGGCTTTGCAGTGCAGCAAGCCGGGCGTCCAGTTCGTCGAAAATCGAGCTCACGATTCTCCCTCGCTCTGTTGGCAAGTGATCGGCGTGAGTAGCTTGCCAGCGTGAGGGCGATCCGAGCTACCGGTGCGAGCGCGGCACTCGTCGGCCTCATCTCGGCGGCCTTCCTGGCCTTGCTGGGCTGGGACGACGAGTACTACCGGGCCGCCGACGGCCACCTGAGCGGCCCGTGGGAGGCCTGGCAGGTGGCCCTTTTCGTTCTGGCGTTGGTGGCCATCGTCGTGCAGTTCCAGGTGCTGGGCACTCGCCTCGCCGCGCTGGCGTTCGCCCCGATTACGGTCACCGCGTGGTGGGTCTGGTGGGCCGTTCGCACCGACGACGGTCAGGGGCTCTGGCCGATCGGCGCGGCGATGGTCTACGTCGGCAGCGCCGTTGGCGTCTTCGTCACCGACTCGCTGATCGAGCTGCTTCCGAGCGGTCGTAGGCAGGCGGCCGAGGAGGCGTAACGCCGAGCTACTCCGCGGGCGGTTCGTCGGTGGCGCTGGTGCCCGTGCCGATCTCGGGGACGTTGCCGGCGAAGACGTCTTCGGCGTCGATGATGCGGTAGGCGTAGCCCTGCTCGGCGAGGAAGCGCTGGCGGTGGGCGGCGAAGTCCTGGTCCACGGTGTCGCGCGAGACGATCGCGTAGAAGCGGGCGGCGCGGCCGTCGGACTTCGGGCGCAGGACGCGGCCGAGGCGCTGGGCCTCCTCCTGGCGCGAGCCGAAGGTGCCGGACACCTGAATCGCGACGGCGGCCTCGGGAAGGTCGATGGAGAAGTTCGCGACCTTGGAGACGACCAGGACGCCGATTTCCTTGGTGCGGAAGGCCTCGTAGAGACGCTCGCGTTCCTTGACCGACGTCTCGCCCTTGATCACGGGGCAGTTCAGACGTTCGGCGAGGTCGTCGAGCTGGTCGAGGTACTGCCCGATCACCAGGATCTGCTCGCCCGCGTGGTGCTTCACCAGGGCCTCGACGAGCTTGGCCTTGGTCTTCGTCGTCGCGGCGAGCTTGTACCGCTCCTCCGGCTCCGCGGTCGCGACGACGATCCGCTCGTGGTCGGTCAGCGTCACGCGGACCTCGATGCAGTCCGCGGGCGCGATGTAGCCCTGGGCCTCGATGTCCTTCCACGGCGCGTCGTAGCGCTTCGGACCGATCAGGGAGAACACGTCGCCCTCGCGGCCGTCCTCGCGCACGAGCGTCGCGGTCAGACCGAGCCGGCGGCGGGCCTGCAGGTCCGCGGTCAGCCGGAAGATCGGCGCCGGGAGCAGGTGGACCTCGTCGTAGACGATCAGGCCCCAGTCCCGCGCGTCGAACAGCTCGAGGTGCGCGTAGACGCCCTTTCGCTTGGTCGTCAGCACCTGGTAGGTCGCGATCGTGACGGGCCGAATCTCCTTGCGCTGCCCGGAGTACTCGCCGATCTCGTCCTCGGTGAGCGAGGTGCGCTTGAGCAGTTCGGTGCGCCACTGGTGGGCCGAGACGGTGTTGGTTACGAGAATCAGGGTGGTCGCCTTGGCCGTGGCCATCGCGGCCGCGCCGACGAGCGTTTTGCCTGCGCCACAGGGTAGAACGACGACGCCGGACCCGCCGTGCCAGAAGCCTTCGACGGCCTCGCGCTGGTAGTCGCGCAGCGTCCAGTCGCTCTGGTCCAGCTCGATCGGGTGCGCCTCGCCGTCGACGTACCCGGCGAGGTCCTCCGCGGGCCAGCCGAGCTTGAGCAGCGTCTGCTTGATGTTGCCGCGTTCGGAGGCGTGGACGACCACCGTGTCCGGATCGAGGCGCGCGCCGACCAGCGGGACGATCTTCTTGCTGCGCAGCACTTCCTCGAGCACCGGACGGTCCGTCGTGATCAGGACCAGCCCGTGGACCGGGTGCTTCTCCAGCCGCAGCCGCCCGTACCGGGCCATCGTTTCGGCGATGTCGACGAGCAGCGCGTGCGGCACCGCGTACCGGCTGTACTTCAGCAGCGCGTCGACGACCTGCTCCGCGTCGTGCCCCGCCGCGCGGGCGTTCCACAGCCCGAGCGGGGTCAGCCGGTAGGTGTGCACGTGCTCGGGGGAGCGCTCGAGTTCGGCGAACGGCGCGATGGCCCGGCGGCACTCCGAGGCTCCGGGGTGGTCCACCTCGAGCAGCAGGGTTTTGTCGGACTGGACGATCAGCGGGCCGTCGGTCATCCCTCCATCCTTGCGCAACGCGAGGCGTGCTGCGGTCGCGCGCAGGTTGACGGGCGGGGCTCGGGCGTCACAATCGAGTCCATGCCCCCATCCTCCGACACCCCCCGCGTGGGGTGGCCGACGCTGGTGGTGGGTACCGCCGGGCTGCTGGTGGCGAGCGTGCTGGGCGGGTTCTGGGCACTGGATCGGGTGGCGGGAATCGGGTACCGAGACCACGCCTGCAACGACTCCGACGGCAATTCCCACGTCGAAAAGGCCGTGGTCGATCTGCTTCCCGCGGCCACCCTGCGCGGCTACCTGAACACCGGGCCGGACTGCGACGACCGCCGTTCCGGCTCGATCGCCGCGGGCTGGCAGGGCGACGTGCGTCCCGCGGACGTCGTCGACGTCCTCGTTCGCGACGGCTGGGCACGGACCGACCCCATCGGCGGTCCGCCCCGCTGGTACGTCGACCGCGAACTCGCCGGCGATCCGACCATCGGGTGCCTATCCGGCGGCGCCGACCCCTGGCAGGACCCCGATCGCGACGAGATTCCCTCCAGGTTCTGCAACCAGCCGGTCGCGACGCAGGTCGCGCTCGTCGCCGAACGGGACGAGCGCATTTTCGTCGCCCGCCTCAACGCGAACGGGATGACCGTCGACGTGGCGCACCAGAAGGACCGGGAGGCGGTCCGTGCCGTCCGCGAAGGTCGAGTGGTGGGGGACTAGGACGCGAGGGCTAGCGTCGCTGTCATGGCGACGAAGCCCTTCCGTGTCGAGATCTCCGAAGCCGCGATCGAGGATCTGCGCGAGCGGTTGGCGCGGACGCGCTGGCCCGAGCCGGCCACGGCGCAGGACTGGTCCCAGGGCGTCCCGCTCGCCTACGCCCGCGAGCTCTGCGAGTACTGGGCGCGGGACTACGACCCGCGGCGGCTCGAACGGCGGATCAACGCCTACGACCAGAGCCTCGTCGAGGTCGACGGCCTCGAGATCCACGTGCTGCACGCGCCCTCGCCACATCCCGGCGCCCTGCCGCTGGTGCTGACGCACGGCTGGCCCGGGTCCATCGTGGAGTTTCTCGACGTCGTCCCCGCCCTGATCGACCCGCCCGATCCGGCGGACGCGTTCTCCGTCCTCTGCCCGACGCTGCCGGGGTTCGGGTACAGCGGCAAGCCGGTCGATCCCGGCTGGAACGTCGAACGGATCGCGGCGGCCTGGGCCGAGCTGCTGGCGGGCCTCGGGCACGAGCGCTACGGGGCGCACGGCGGGGACTGGGGCGCGTTCGTCACCGCCGCGCTCGGCAGCGTCGATCCCGACCACGTCGTCGGCATCCACACCACGCTGCCCCGCGCGCCCGAGGTGCCGGAGGCCCCGGTAACAGCGACCGAGCAGGCCGCGCTGGCCCGGTACGCCGAGTTCCGCGCCCGCGGCGCCGGGTACTCCGCGATCCAGTCGACGCGGCCGCAGACCGTCGGCTACGGCCTGGTCGACTCCCCGGCGGCGCAGTTGGCCTGGATCCTCGACAAGTTCCACGCGTGGACCGACCACGACGGCGACCTCGAAACGGCGATCGCCCGCGACGTCCTGCTCGACAACGTCACCCTCTACTGGCTGACGGCATCCGCCGCCTCGTCCGCGCGGCTGTACTGGGAGAGCTTTCCGCGCCACCTCGGTTCCGAACCCGTCCGCGTCCCGACCGGGGTGTCCGCGTTCCCGAAGGAGATCGCGCTGATTCCGCGGTCCTGGGCGGAGAGGCGGTTCACCGACCTCCGGTACTGGAACGACTCCCACGAACGCGGCGGGCACTTCGCGTCGTTGGAGGTGCCCGAGGTCTTCGTCGCGGAACTGCGGACCTTCTTCCGGATGGTGCGTTGACGTCTGCGGCGGGGCCCGTCGCGCTCGCCGAGCGCGCGCTGGGGCCGGACCTCGCGCGCGGGTTCATGCTGTTGTTCATCGCGCTGGCCAACTCCCACTTCCTGCTCCTGGGGGCGGAATACCTCGGCGGCTATCCGCTCGACGGCACGGTCCTCGACGCCGGCGTCGCCTGGGGCCTTTCGACGTTCGTCGACGGCCGGGCCTACCCGATGTTCGGCCTGCTGTTCGGCTACGGCTTCGCGCAGATCGTGCGCCGCCAGTGGGAGGCCGGGACCCCGCTGCGCGCGCTGCGACGCATGCTGTGGCGGCGCAGCGGCGTGCTGCTGGGCGTCGGCCTCGTGCATTCGATCTTGCTGTTCGGCGCGGACATCCTGCGTGCCTACGGCGTCCTGCTCGCCGTCGTCGGCGTCTGGCTGCTGCGGCGCCGGGACCGCACGCTGCTGATCGTCGCGGCCCTGTTCCTGGTCGTGGGGTTCGTGCCGGACGGCGGGGCCGAGACGATCGGGAGCCAGGCGCCGGAGGACTTCATGGTGCCGCCGGACCTTGAAACGCTCCTGCTCGCACGGGCGGAGGCGGCCTGGTTCGTCACGCTGCTCGGCCCGCTCGGTTTCGTCTGCCCCTTCGCTGTCGGGATGTGGGCCGGACGCCGTCGGGTGCTGGAGTGGCCCGCGGCGCACCGGAACCTGCTGATGCGGACCGCGGTCGTCGGGTTGGGGGCCGCAGTCCTCGGCGCGCAGCCCTTCGCGCTGACGATCGCCGGGGTCCTCGACGTCTCCGACTCCACGACGCTGGGGTTGCTGCGCGCGTTGCAGGCCGGCACCGGCGTGCTCGGCGGCTGTGGCTACGCGGCCCTGATCGCCCTGCTCGCCCAGCGGATGCGCGGACCCTTCGTCGACGCGCTCGCGGCGACGGGGCAACGCTCGATGTCCTGCTACCTCGCCCAGTCCCTCGTCTGGACCCTCGCCTACACCCCGTTCCTGCTCGGTCTGTCCGACGACGTGGGCGTCGCGGGGTGCGCGCTGATCGCCACGGCCACCTGGGCCGCAACCGTCTGGTGGGCGAATTCCCTACAGCGCAGGGGAAAGCGCGGCCCGTTCGAGGTCCTGGTGCGCCGCGCGACCTACCGTTGACCGGGGTCAGGCGTCGGCGACTGCGCGGATGCGGGAGAGCTTGAACTCGCGGATGCGGTCGTAGCGGTGGTCGAAGGCGCGCAGGACTCCGGAGTCCAGGGTCAGCGGATCGACGATCGACTCCCCGGCGGTGCCGTCGTCGGTGACGTAGCCGAGCCACACCGACGTGCCGCCCGCCACGGCCGCGCGCAGCCGTTCCATGCTGTCGGCGGTCGAGGTGCGGGCGACGAGTACCCCGCGGAAGGCACCGTCCTCCTCGCTCACCGCAATGGGAGCGCCTGCCGCGCGGCGGGCTGCGTCGGAGGCGCGATCGCCTGCGCGCAGGGCACGGACCGCGGCGCCGACGAGCGTCGGCGGGATGTCGCGCACCGCCCACACGGGCTGCGGCGGCCGGGCCGGCTTGCTGCGGCGGCCGACGGGCTTGGTCACCACGACCGCGCCCGAGGTCGACTCCGCGGTCGGGGCGTAGCCGAGTTCGCGCAGCTTGCCGAGCAGCTCCTCTGGCCCGACGCCCGCGGTGAGCACGGTGGGCGCGAGCCGGCGCAGTTTCAGGCCCGCGGTGCCCTTGGCGGCCATCAGTTCGGACACGACGCTTTCGTCGTCGCAGCGCAGGTAGCCCTTGGCCGAGCCGACCCGAATGCGGCCGTGGCGGCGGGCGACGTCCTCGACGAGGTAGGCCAACGGCTGCGGGACGCCGGTCTTGGACGCCGCGGCCAACAATTCCTGGACTTCGGCGGCGCTGCGCCCGAGGTCGAGGGCGCGCCGGATGGAGTCCGCGGTGAACCGGTAGACCGTGGCCGCGCCGCTGGACTCCACGTCGGCCATCGTCGCGAGGTCCCGCGCGAGTTCGCGGGTCAGCGGGCCGGGTGCCACGGCGGTCAGGTCGGCCTGGATCAGCACGTGGTCCAACGGTGGCGGAAGTGCCTTCCGTAGGAGATCTGACGCGGCGTCGGTTCGGTCGTCGAGGAGGGCGCGGCTCCAGGCGGGCAGAGTGCCGTGGCCGGTGACGCCCAGCTCCGCGGCCTCGGCCAGCACCGCGCGGACGAAGGCCTCCTGGTTCGCTCCGGACCGTCGCGGGGCCGCCCACACGAGCCGGGCCCACACCGAGGCGGCGTCGGCGGCGCCGCCCTCGGGGAGCGTGGCGAGTTCGCCGAGGGCGGCGCGGCGCAGGGGCGCGGCCCAGCTGCGGTCCAGGTCCGCACCGAGGGCTGCCAGCGGCCGGTCCTTGCCGGTCGCGTCGCTGCGGGAGCCGACCAGTGCCGCCACCCGGCTCGTCGTCAGCCACGCGGCGGCGAGCTCGGTCCAGCGCGCCGCGGGGTCCGCCGCGAGCCATCTGTCGTAGGAGGTAGTCGGCAGCCACACCTCGCCGGTGTGCCCGTCGGTCGCCGCCAGGCCGGCGACGAAGGTCAGTTCGACGACCAGCGCGGTACTCGCGGGCGAGAGGTTGAGCAGCGTCTGCGCGCGTTTGAGGTCGCGCACCCCGAGACCGCCGCCGCTGCGCAGGGCGGCCGGCGGGTCCGCAGCCCAGGATTCGAGCAGCGCCTCGACGTACTGCAGCGTCGCGAGGACCTGCCCGGCGGCGCTGCGTTCGGCCTGCGCCGCAGCGACCTTCGTCGGCTCCAGCGGCGGTGGCGCAGTCGCGGGCTCCGGATGCAGCGCACCGCCCCGCAGCGCAACGGCCACCTCCGCGGGCAGCACGACGTTCTGCGCGTCCAAGGCCATCAGCACACCGCGCGCCAGCAGCCACTCGAGGGGCCCGGTGGCCTCGTCGGGGCGCACCGAACGGTCGGCACGGGCCACCGCCCCGCCCGCGGCCCGGTCGACCTTGTGCAGCAGTTCCAGGGCCTCCGGCGGGGCGTCGGCCAGCACCCGCGCGAGCCCGGCGGGATCGCCGAGCAGTCGGCGCAGTTGGTTCAGCGCGGACACCGGGTCCGGGGTCGTCGGCAGGCCGAGGTCCATCGACAGGTGCTGCAGCCGGGCGGGCGGATACCCGGCCGCTGCGGTGGACAGCGGGGGGCCGGTGCCGCCCGGGCCGGCGCCCAACGCCTCGCGCGCCGAACGGACCAGGTGCAGGGCGTCGTCGCCGCCCCAGAGCAGCGCCCGTTCGCGCAGCCGGCCCAGCGCCGCCTCGACCTCCGCGAGCTTCGCGGGCACGAGGCGGTGCACCTCGGCGGCGTCGGTCGGGCCCGGCAGGTACGCGACGGCGTCCAGCACCTGGAGGGTGAACCGGTCCAGGCCGTCCATGGCACGCGTGACCGAGAACCGGGCGGCGGCCCGCGCCACGAGGTCGGTGAAGTCCCGCGGGACGGGGTTGAGCAGGTCCGCGCGATGGCGCAGCAGCGCCTCGAGCTCGGCGTCGTCGCGACGGCGCAGGTCGTCGGCCAGCGTGCGGGGCGGCCCCGACGCGGCCGCGAGCTCTCCGCGTCCAGTCATCCGGCCCACGCTAGACGGTGGCGAGCGTTCGCGAGTCCCAGTGCGATCCGGATCTCCCCGGCCACCGCCCGCGGGACCGGCCCGGCGACCTCCCGCAGCGGCGCCCGGCGCACCACCGGCGGTACGACGCGCGGGCGTTGGGGAGGTCATCCGAGAGCGGCAGGGCGGCGCGGCTCCGGTGGCAGCGGGCGAGGGTGCCTCAGGATCGGAGCCATGAGGCGGATTCCGGCGGACCGGATCGTCGCGGAGTACCTGGCGCAGGCCGCCGCGGCGTCCAGCGGGCTGCTCCCGGCCCACCGCGAGGAGTTCCTCGACCGATTGCACGACGAGGTCCGCGACCGGGTCGGGCAGGGCCCGCGCCGCGACGTCGCGGCCGTCACCGCCGCCCTCGCCGAGCTCGGCGAACCGAGCCTGCTCGTCGCGCGGGAGCGGGCTCGGCTCGCCCTCGGTCTCGGCGTCGTGGTGCGCGACGCCCGCCGACGGGCCGACACGGACCCGCCACGGCACGCGCCGTCGCCGGAGGCGGCCGAGGAATCCACCCCTCCGTCCCGACCCGACGGGCTCACCGCCGCCGTGGTGCGCCAGCGCGGTACCGCGGAGCTGCCGCCCGACCTGCGGGTTCGCCCGCTCTACCGCGGCCCGGAGCCCGAGCCCGAGCCGGCCGAGCCGGGCTGGCGAGACGGTCTGCGCGGCCTGCGCTGGGAGGCTGCCGCGCTGGCGATGTTCGTGGTCGGACCGCTGGTCGCCGGACTGCTCGCGCTGTTCCTCGGCGCCGCGATGGTGGCCCGCTCCACGTTCTGGGACGTCCGAGACAAGGTGGCGGCGCTGCTGTTCCTGCCCGCCGTCGGCCTGCTCGGGGCGCTGGTCTGGGCCTGGGCCTCCGCGACGCAGCTCAACGAGTTCGAGGCCTCCGGGGCGCGGCTGCGCGCCGCCGGAGAGTCCCTCGCCGCGACCGGCCGCTACGCGGTCCCGGTCCTCGGCCTGCTGATCGCCGCGCGCCTGGGCTACCTCGTCGTCCGCGCCGCCGGCGAGCTGGGGAGGGGACCCGACGCGGCCGGCTGGGCCGAAACCGGGCGGCGCGCCGGCGGGTCCGCCGGGTAGCCTTCGCTGGGTTGTCCGACGCGGGGTCGGACCGTATGGGGGCGGGGTCAGCGGTGCCCACGGGCAAGGTGAAGTGGTTCGACGACGACAAGGGCTTCGGCTTCGTGTCTCGCGACGGCGGCTCGGACGTGTTCGTCCACAAGGACGCACTGCCCGCCGGAACCTCGACGATCAAGCCCGGCGTCCGCGTCGAGTACGGCATCGTCCAGGGCCGGCGCGGGGACCAGGCGCTGTCCGTTCGCATCCTCGACCCGATTCCCTCGGTGGCGCGCGCGAACCGCAAGACCCCCGACGAGATGGCGGTGCTCGTCGAGGATCTGATCAAGGTGCTCGACTCGCTGTCCAACGGCTACCGCCGCGGCCGCCACCCCGGTGGCCCCGAGGGCAAGAAGATGGCCGCGGTCCTGCGCGCCGTCGCCGACGACATCGAGGGCTGACCGCCCGCCCCAGTGCCTGTGCAGCCCGCTCGTGGCCGAGCGGGCGGGATGCCGGCCGCGGTCAGTGGAAGCGGTCTTGGTGGTGGTCGCGGTGCTGTGCGGCCAGCGGCGGGAACGGGATGTCCGCGGGCTCCGGCGCAGCCGCCGGGGCGGGCGTCGGGTCCGGGGCCGGCGCCGGGTCCGGAACCTCGAACGCGGGCTCGGCCGCGGGCCGGGAGGCGGCGGCCTGCCGGGCCCGGTTGCTCCGCGCCCGGCGGTTCTCCCGGGCCTGGCCGAGCACGATGGCGGTCAGGGTGATCATCGCGCCGGCGGCGATGCCGAACCCGACGTCGCCGCGCAGCGGGAGCCCGATGCCCAGCGCACCGCCCGCGACCCACGCCAACTGCAGTCGGGTCTCGCTGCGGGCGAAGGCCGAGGCGGTGTTCTCCTCGGCGACGTCGCGCTGGATCATCGCGTCGAGGGCGAGCTTGCCCAGCGTCTGCGCGAAGCCGGTCCCGGCGCCCGCGGCGAGCACCGTGACGAGCCCGTACCCGACGGCCGCGAGCAGCAGCACCGTCGCGAGGACGACGAGCAAGAGCACGACGACGATCTCGGGGGCGCGCTGTTTCATCGCGGCCCCGACGGCGGTTCCGACGACGCTGCCGATGCCCGCGGCGCCGAGGACGAGGCCGAGCGCCATCGTGTCCGAGACGCCGCTGATGGGGTCCTGACGCAGCAGGAACGCGAGGAAAAGGGTCAGGAAGCCGGCGACGGCCCGGAAGGCCATGTTCGCCTTCAGCCCCAGGGCCACCGACGGGCCGACGTAACCCGCCGACGGCCCGGCGACCTCGCCGCGGCGCAGCCCGATCGTCTGGGTGTCCGACAGCGAGGCGGGCTGTTCGGCCACCGCCGAGTCCACCCGCTTGGGCAGGCGCAGGGACAGGATGCCGCCGACCACGAACATCGCCGCGGCGCCGCGCAGCGTCCACTCGACCCCGACGACCTTGGTGACCAGTGCGCCGACGCCCGCGGCCGCCGCCGCCGCGAGCAGGCCCGCCATGTTGGTCCAGGAATTGGCCCGCACCAACGGCACCGACGGCGGCAGCAGGCGTGGCACGCACGCCGATTTGGTCACCGCGAACGCCTTGGACGAGGCGAGGATGCCGAAGACCGCCGGATAGAGCCACAGCCCCGCGTTGGAGATAGTGCCGACGATCGACCAGGCCAGGAACGCGCGGACGAAGAACGTCGTCGCGATCGCGTACCGGCGCCCGGACCGGAACTTGTCCAGCAGCGGCCCGATCAGCGGGGCCAGCAGCGCGAACGGGACCATCGTGACGATCAGGTAGAGCGCGACCCGGCCGCGGGCCTCGCCGATCGGCACCGAGAAGAACAGCGACCCGGCGAGTGCGACGGTGACCAGCGCGTCGGCCGCCGAGTTGACGCCGCACAGCTCGGTCAGCTTGGACATGCCGGACTCGCCGGCGCCCTGGGCGTTCGTGGCCCGGCGGACCGTGCGCCGGGTGGCCGAGCCCGCGCGCACGCCGGCGCGGGCCGTGGTGCGGGCGGCCTCGCGCCACGCGGCGGCGCCGCCGGGACCGGAGCGGCCCGGCTCGCGCGGCGGCGGAGGCGGCGAGGACGGTGGGTTGGTCGACATCGGGACCAATCCTGCCCCTTTTCGCTCTCCACAGTGCCCTTGGGGAGGTGGGTCGTCGTCAACGATCCGCTGGATGAGGTTGAATTCCAAGGGTTGGCCCACCCCGATCCCGGAGGCGTTCGTGAGCACCACGACCCGCACCAAGCGCTCGGCCGTCGATTCGGCCTGCGCCGAAGCGGTCTCGGAGGCTCGCGCCGAAGCGGTCGCGGTCGCCGGTTTCGAGGTCGGAGACCACCTCGGCTACGTCGCCGAGGACGAGCGCGCGGTCACCCACCACTTCGCCTGCACGAACCCGGCCTACGTCGGCTGGCACTGGGCCGTCACGGTCGTCCGCGCCGCGCGGGCCAAGACGGTCACCGTCGCCGAGGTCGTGCTGCTGCCCGGCGACGCCGCCGTGCTCGCGCCGGTCTGGGTGCCGTGGGAGGACCGGCTGCGCCCGGGCGACCTCGGCCCCGGGGACATCCTGCCGATCGCCGAGGACGACGACCGCGTCATGCCCGGGTGGGCCGCCCCGCCCACTCCGCCGTTCGACCCCGAGGCCTCCCGGGAGCAGTGGTGGGTCGCCGCCGAGGCCGGCCTGGTCCGCCCGCGGGTCATGTCCCCGCTCGGCCGCGCGGACACGATCGACCGCTGGTACAGCGGCGAACGCGGCCCCGACGCCCCGATCGCCCAGGCCGCCCCGAGCAACTGCGCCTCCTGCGGCTTCGGGCTGCCGATGGCCGGGGCCATCGGCCGCCTCTTCGCCGTCTGCGCCAACGAGTACGCCCCCGACGACGGGCACGTCGTGTCCCTGGACCACGGCTGCGGCGGGCACTCGGAGATCACCGCGATTCCGGCCGCGCTGGCCGAGCGCACCGACGTCGTGCTGGACGACGAGAGCCTCGAGGTCGTCGAGGCCGACGGGCAGGCCGAGGCGGTGGCTGCCGACGTCGTGCTCGACGCCGCAGTCGACGAGGCTCCCGGGGAGATCTCCGACCTGCCGGATGTCGTCGACTCCGCGCCTGAGCAGGACGCTCCCGCCGAGGCCGACTCCGACTCCGAGGCGGACGCTCCCGCTCCGTGAACGGGGTTCGGCCCGCCGCGCCTCGCCGGGTTCTGGAAGCCCCCGAACGGGTGAAGGTGTCGCCCGCCGCCGACGCTTTCGGCGCAGGTCGCTAGGCCCTTGGGGTGCTCTTGATCGGGTTATGGGCGCGAACTGCGCGTGGCGCGACGACGATCAAGCGATCGACGCAGCATTCGCAGGAGGACCCCCATGCGCAAGATCGTTCGAATCTCGGTCGTCGGCCTGATCGCCGCGCCGCTGGTGCTCGGTGCCTCCGGTGTCGCGTCCGCGGCAGAGCAGGCCGCCCCCGCCAAGCGCGGCGGCAGCACCAACCTGCTCGGGCTCGGCGGCGGGGACGGTCTGCTCGGGACCGGCCTGCTCGGCGACGGCCGCAGCGACAAGAAGGGCAAGAAGGGCAAGAAGTCGAAGAAGGGCAAGGGCAAGCACCAGGCCAACAGCATCCTGGGCCTCGAGCTCCTCGGCGGGGACGGCCTGCTCGGCACCGGCCTGCTCGGCGACGACGAGGGCCTGCTCGGCCTCGACCTCGGCGGCGAGGGCGGCCTGCTCGGCACCGGCCTGCTCGGCGGCGACGACCGTCGCGACCGGGACAAGGGCAACGGCAAGCGCCACCGCGGCAGCTCGGACGACAACGACGACGACTTCCCGTTCGACGACGCCCGCGCCAGGTAACGACCCGGGGAGCGCCGCTCTCGCCGATCAGTCGGCGCGGGCGGCGCTTTCGCGCGTGCGGCGCGCCGCGATGCGCTTGCGGGTGAGGTACCAGCCCCAACACCCCAGCACCAGGCCCCCGACGCAGACCCAGACCCACCACTCGCGGTCGTTGTCCTGCAGCTTCCCGTAGAAGACCAGGCATCCGACCAGCGCGATCGCCCAGGCCGCGGATCCGACCGCGATCACCTTGGACTCGTCGATGTCCATCGGCGGCGGATCGGGGCGAGAGCTCACCGGCCCAGCCTAGCCGGCGCTCCGTCCGCGGCGGCCTTGCGCGCCCGCCCGCGCCACCCGTGGGGTGCGCCGCGATTCCCGGGACGCGGGCGGGGTGCGGGGAATGCGCGGAAGGCAAAAGTCGTTAGCCTGGCTAATGAGTTACCGTGAAGACGTGAAGACACTGGGTGCGGCCGAGTTGGAGTTGGCGCACACGGTGCGGATCGCGGTGATGCGGCTGGCCCGGCGGATGCGCCGCCAGCGCAGCGACACCTCCCTGACGCTCACTCAGCTCTCCACGCTCGCGACGCTGGACCGGCTCGGTCCGCTGACCCCGCGCGAGCTGGCCGAGCAGGAGCAGGTGCAGCCGCCGTCCATGACCAAGGTCATCGCCGCGCTCGAGGAGCGGGGACTGGCCGCCGTCGCGGCGCATCCCCTCGACGGGCGGCAGAAGATCGTCGCGGTCACCGACGCGGCGCACGAGATGCTCGAGGCGGACCGGCGCACCCGCGACGAATGGCTCGCGCAGCGCATGGCCGCGCTCACCGCCGCCGAGATCGCCGCCCTGCGCGCGGCCGTGCCGGTCGTCGAGAAGCTCCTGCGGGTCGACCCGTGAGTCCCACGTTCGCCTCGTTGAAGATCCCGAACTACCGGCGGTACGCCTCCGGGATGTTCGTCTCCAACACCGGCACCTGGATGCAGCGCGTCGCGCAGGACTGGCTGGTGCTGCAGCTGTCGGGCGGGTCCGCGGTCGCCGTCGGCATCACCACCGGTCTGCAGTTCCTGCCGCTGCTGCTGTTCGGCCTGATCGGCGGGGCGATCGCCGACCGGTACGACAAGCGCCGCCTCCTGCTGATCACCAACTCCTTCCTCGGCCTGGCCGCGGTCACCCTCTCGGTTCTCGTGCTCTCCGACGTCGCGGCGGTCTGGCACGTCTACGCCCTCGCCTTCGCCCTCGGCCTGGGCACCGCGTTGGACAACCCCGCCCGGCAGTCCTTCGTCGTGGAGATGGTCGATCGCGAGCACCTGCCCAACGCGGTCGCGTTGAACTCCGCCTCCTTCCACGGTGCGCGGCTGATCGGCCCGGGCGTCGCTGGCTTGCTGATCGAGGTCCTCGGGGGCACCGGGTGGGTGTTCGCGATCAACGCGCTGACCTACACCGCGCCGCTGATCGCGCTTCGTTCGATGCGGGTGGCGGACCTGCACCAGTCGCAGCGCTCGGCCCGCGGTTCGGGCGGCATCCGCGAGGGACTGCGCTACGTGTGGGGCAGACCGGAGCTCGTCGCGATCCTGACGGTGGTGTTCTTCGCCGGGGCGTTCGGACTGAACTTCCAGATCTTCAACGCGATCATGGCCGTGTCCGAGTTCGACAAGGGCGCCGGCGAGTTCGGCCTGCTCGGCAGCGTGCTGGCGATCGGCTCCCTCGCCGGAGCGCTGTCGGTCGCCCGTCGCAAGGTCGTCCGAGTGCGCCTGGTGATGATCTCGGCCGGACTGTTCGGTGTCACGGTCGTGATCTCCGGGCTGATGCCGAGCTACCTCTGGTACGCCCTCTCGCTGCCGCCCGCGGGCATCGCGGCGCTGACGATGATGACCGCCACCAACGCCACCCTGCAGATGTCGGTAGACCCGGCGATGCGCGGCCGGGTGATGGCCGTCTACCTCACGGTGTTCGCCGGCGGCACGCCGATCGGCTCGCCGTTGATCGGTTGGATGGCCGCGGAGTGGGGGCCGCGCTACCCCATGGTCATCGGCGGCACGATCACCGCGCTGTCCGCCGCGATCGCGGCGCTGGTGCTGCTGCGCCGCCAGGACGTGCGCGTCCGGGCCTACCTGCGGCCGCGGCCCCACCTGCGCGTGATTCCGCAGCAGCCGCAGACGCTCGCCGTCGACACGGTGCTCGAGACCTCCACCCCCGGTGGGCCGCCGGTCGGCCGGTGAGGCTGTTCGTCGCGCTGCCCCTTCCCGAACGGGTGCGCGCGGAGGTCGCCGAATGGGTCGCGGACGTCGCCGGGCTCGCCGACGGCGTGCGGTGGGCGGCGTCCGAGCAGTGGCGGGGCCACGGCGGGGCGGCGGCCCACGAATCCCTCGCTCGGTGTCCCTTGGTCTAGCCTGCCGGGCATGGGTGCACGCAATCGCAAGCTGATCACCGTCGTGCTGATCGTGCTGTTGGTGGCGGTGCTGGTCGGCTCCGCGCTCAGCTCGATCTGACGCCGTGAGGCTGGACGCCGAGCAGGCGCGGGAACGGTTCCGGTCCGCGCGGGTGGTACGTCTGGCGACGGTGAACCCCGACGGCGCTCCGCACCTGATTCCGATCACCTTCGCCTGGTGCGTTCCGGACGCGGTCGTGTTCGCCGTCGACCACAAACCGAAGTCCGGCAGGCCGCTGCGCCGGGTGGAGAACCTGCGCGTCCACCCGTCGGTGTGTCTGCTGGCCGACGAGTGGGCGGAGGACTGGGCCCGGCTGTGGTGGGCGCGAGCCGACGGCACCGCCCGCGTGCTCGAGGAGGAGGACCCCCGGCGTGCGTCGGCGATCGCCGCCCTGGTGGAGCGCTACCCCCAGTACCGGCAGATTCCCCCCGCGGGACCGGTCACCTGGATCGACGTCGACACCTGGTCGGGGTGGAGCGGCGCGGGCTGAGGAGTCGTCGCAACTGCGTTTCCCGCCCCAAAGCGCCCGCGCTATCTAGAATTGTCCTCATGTGGACCGGTCGGCGTCGGCGGCTCGGCGCCGCTCTGCCCGTCGCCGGTCTCCTCGCGTTCGGTCTGCCCGGCGCGGCCGCCGCAGCCGTCGACGGGCAACTGCAGTACCAGTTCGAGGTCAGCGCGGCTCCCGTGGAGAGCTACACGCACTTCTTCCGCGAGCTCGTCCAGGCCGGCGGCTACACCCGGGTGATCCTGGCGCACCGACGCGGCGAGGTCACGGGCATCGCCCGCGCCCTGGGCGCGGCGGTCTGGCCGATCACGGACGAAGAGCCGTGCCTGTTCGGGTGCGAGCCGCCGTGCCCCGAAAGCCTGCTGGTGAATCCGACGGTCGCGCGCACCAGCGCTCCGCAGGAGTGCAACGACCGAGTGCCCGGCTTCGCCGCCGCCGGCCTGCCCCCGCAGGTCGCCGAGGTGCTGACCACCGGCATCGCCCCGGAGACCACGGCCGCGACGCCGGACGGCAGCACCGGCACCGGGAGCGCGCGGATCGGCGACGTCGACTTCGGCACCAACACCTTCGCCGCCGCCGGAAGCTTCTCCACCGCCACCGTCCAGGATCCGACGGCGAAGCTCGTCGCCTCCGCGCGGTCCTTCGTCACCGAACTGCGCCTGCCGGGCGGGGGGCTGGCCTCGCTCACCAGCAGGCTCGACGTGACCGCCGTGCCCGGCGAGCTGCCGCGGGTGAGCTTCCGGCTGTCCTTCGCCAACGCCGCAGGTCCGGGAACCCGGTCGGGGCTCGACCAGGCCAACTTCACCCTCAGCGGCACCGACATCCCGATCTCCGATCTGCTCCAGGCGTTCAACGACTCGCTGACCACGTTCGGCTCGCAGCTGCGGGTCCTCGCCTCCTTCGGCGTGCGGGTTCTCGCCCCGACCGTCGGCTTCACCGAACGGGGCGCGCGGTACCGGGTGAGCGCCCCGGTGTTCACCGTCGGCGCCGAGCCGGGGGTGTCGCTGCCCACTCCGACGCGCGACGGCGGCCTGCGGATCGGCGTCGCGAGCTTCGAAGGCAGCTACGGCGCCCCCGACCCCGCCCTGCGGTAGGCCGAGCGTGCCGGGCGCGACGCCGAGGCGTGGCAGGCTGGTCGGATGCCCGAAGCCCTGACCGACGTCGTCCACGAGCTGCGTTCGCTGCTGCTCGACCCGACGCTGGACCGCGCCGTCGCCGCCGGACGCCGCCACGGGCAGCCCGCGCCCGCGTGGCGGCGGGCCGAGTTGCGTCCGGTCGACCTCAAGGTCGGGCGGCGCCTGCAGGAGGTTCGCGACGACGGCCGCTCCCCGCTGACCCGCAACCTCGAGTACGGCCCCGACGCCGCGGCCTGCGTCGAGGAACTCCTCGCGCTGCCGTGGGGGAACTGGCACGTGCGGACCGCCGCAACCACCGTGCAGGTGCGCGTGACCAAGAAGGGCGAGGCCCAGGTGCACCGGGAGGCGGTCGCCGCCTCGGCCGTGGAGGTGCCGCGGCCGCACGACCGGGTCAAGGCCCGGCTGCTCGAGGCCGAGGACCCGCTGTTCTCCGTGCTCGGTGCGGGAGCGGCCAAGCGTCGGCAGGTGGAGGCGTTCCTGCGGCTGCTGAGCGCCGAACTCGACGTCGTCGCCGGACGGGATCCGCTGCACGTGGTGGACCTCGGGTGCGGCAACGCCTACCTGAGCTTCGCCGCGCTTCGATATCTGACCGAAGGTCAGAAGCGTGCGGTGCGGCTGAGCGGGGTGGACCGCAGACCGGAGGCGGCGCAGCGCAACGCGGAGGTGGCCGTGCGTCTCGGGGTCGACGCGGCCTTCGTCGCCGGCGACATCGCCGACGCCGAGGTGGCGCCGGCCGACGTGGCGCTCGCCCTGCACGCCTGCGACACGGCCACCGACGAGGCTCTTGCGCGCGCGGTTCGGTGGGAGACGCCGCTGATCGTCGCGGCCCCGTGCTGCCACCACGAAGCCGCCGCGACGGTGCGTTCGGTCGGCGCGCCGGGGGCCTACGCAGCCGTGGCGCGGCACGGCATCCTGCGCGAACGGATGGCCGACGTACTCACCGACGGTCTGCGCGCGATGCTGCTGCGGCTGTGCGGGTACCGGGTGGACGTCGTCGAGTTCGTCTCCAGCGAACACACCGCACGCAACGTCGCCATCCGAGCGGTCCGCACCGGCGCCGCGCCCGAGGAGGGAACGCTGGCCGCCTACCGCGAGTTGACCGACGCGTGGGGGCTCCGACCGCGGCTGGCGGTGCTGCTGCACGACGAACTGACGCAACGTCATGGGGGACAGTGGTGAAGCGGGATACGGCGGTCCGCGCCGTCCTGGGCGGCCTGGGCGCCGGGGTGCTGAGCCTCGGTCTGGCCGGGGCCGCCGCAGGCGAGAGCAAGGTCGCCTTCCGGTTCGAAGACCAGCGGATCACCGAATCCAGCGGCCTGGCGCAGAGCCTGGGCGATGCCAATCTGGTGTGGACCCACAACGACTCCGGCGACGCCCCGCGCATCTACGGCGTGGACAACCGCAGCGGCAGGACCGTCGCGACCCTGGACCTGACCGATGCGCCGGCGCGGGACTGGGAGGGCATGGCCACCTGCCGCGACGGCGCCGAAGCGACGATCTGGGTGGGCGACATTGGCGACAACATCGACGCCTGGAAGACCTACCGACTGCTCGCGGTGAACGAACCCGCCGCCCCCAGGGACGGCGCCGTCGACTTCACCCGCTACGACGTCCAGTACGGAGACGGAAAGGCGCGCGACGCCGAGGCGTTGCTGTGCCACCCGACGACGGGCCGGCTCTACCTGGTGTCGAAGGAGGCCGAGGGCGGGGTCTTCCAGGGCCCGAGCGCGCTGCGCAGGGGCCAGGTGAACAGGTTCGCGAAGATCGCGTCGGCGCCCTCGACCGTCACCGACGGGGTGTTCCTGGCCGACGGGAGACACGCGGTTCTGCGCGGGTACCGACAGGCGTGGGTCGTCGACGTCGAGAACGGGTGGAAGGTCGTCGCCACGTTCTATCCGCCCCTGCAGATCCAGGGCGAAACCGTGGCGCTCGCGGCGGACGGCAGGGCCCTGCTGTTCGGCAGCGAGGGCCTGAACGCCTCGGTGTACCGCGTCGACCTGCCGGCGGACCTCGGAAACCTGCAGGGCACCGGCGAGGACCTCTCCGACACCCAGCCCACTCCCGACGACGGCCGGCCGGCGGCCGGGCCGTCCAGGAGCGCGACGCCGTTGGACTCTCCGCCGGTCGCGAACGAGAAGGACTCCGACGGCATCCCCGGGGTCAGCGGGCCGTGGATCGCGGTGCTCTCCGCGGTGGGCCTCGGCGGGCTCGCGCTGACGCTCGCGTCGCGTCGGGACTGAACCGCAACGTCCGACGAATCGTGGCCCATGGGCAGCAATTCGTCGGACGTTGCGAAGGGGCTAGAGCGCGGCGACCACGTGGTCGATGCAGGCGGTCAGCGCCTCGACGTCGGCCGGGTCGACGGCCGGGAACATCGCGATGCGCAGCTGGTTGCGGCCGAGCTTGCGGTAGGGCTCGGTGTCGACGATGCCGTTGGCCCGCAGAACCTTCGCGACCGCGGCGGCGTCGACGGACTCTGCGAAGTCGATCGTGCCGACGACCGCGGAACGCTGCGCCGGGTCCGCGACGAACGGCGAGGCGTACTCGACCTTCTCGGCCCAGTTGTACAGCCGCGACGAGGAGTCCGCGGTGCGGGCGGTGGCCCAGTCCAGGCCGCCGTTGCCGTTGAGCCAGTCCAGCTGCTCGGCGAGCAGGAAGAGCGTGGTCAGCGACGGGGTGTTGTAGGTCTGGTCCTTGCTGGAGTTGTCGATCGCCGTGGGCAGGTCGAAGAACGTCGGGATGTACCGGCCCGACGCGGCGATCTCCGCGGCCCGGCCGAGCGCCGCCGGAGACATGATCGCGAGGAACAGGCCGCCGTCGGAGGCGAAGCACTTCTGCGGGGCGAAGTAGTAGCAGTCGGTCTCGGTGATGTCCACGGGCAGGCCGCCGGCGCCGGAGGTGGCGTCGACGAGCACGAGGGCGTCCGCGTCGGCGCCCGCGACCCGCTTGATCGGCATCGCGACGCCGGTGGAGGTCTCGTTGTGGGTGAGGGCGTAGACGTCGATCCCGGCCTCGGCGTGCGGCAGGGGGTGCGTGCCCGGCTCGGACTTCACGATGGTGGGTTCGCCGAGCCACGGGGCGCCCTTGCACACGCTGCCGAACTTGGAGGAGAACTCGCCGAAGTTCAGGTGCTGGCTGCGCTCGCGGACCAGGCCGAACGCGGCGATGTCCCAGAACGCCGTCGCGCCGCCGTTGCCCAGGACGATTTCGTAGCCCTCGGGCACGGAGAACAGGTCCCGCAGCCCCTGGCGCACGCGGCCGACGGTCTTCTTCACCGGAGCCTGCCGGTGGGAGGTGCCGAGCAGGGACGCGCCGACGGACGCCAGCGCCGCGACGGCCTCCGGGCGAACCTTGGAGGGCCCGCAGCCGAAGCGGCCGTCGGCGGGCTTGAGGTCGGCGGGGATGACGATCTGGCTGGCGTCGGTCACGACTTCGAATCCTCGGGTGCTCGCGGCTTGTGCGCCGTCCGGACGGCCGGGCACCACCCCATCTTGCTAGACCCGGCGGCCGGCTTCATCCGAACTCTCGGTGCCGCCCACCACACCGGCGGCCGGCGGCGATCGGTTCGGGCGGCGTGCGTCCGGGGATGCCACCGGCGTGGGGCCGGTTCGGGACGTGGGCGAAAGGCGTCATCCGGCCGTCAAATCCGCGTAACACGGCAGTGGAATCGTCTGCCGCGCCACCGTCGCCAAGGAGAGGAACGTTCGGGATGAGTCGCGCGGAGTTGGGTGGAGTCGCAGGTGTGGTTGCGTTGGCGTGCGCCGTTGTGCTCGTCGACTCCGCGTCCTCCGACGATGCAAGCACCGCCACGGCGGCGGCCACGGCGATCGCCGAGCCCGAGCCGGAGCCGGAGAAGGTCGAGACCGCAGTGCTGGCCAAGGGCCGCACCGCCGCGCTGAGCCTGCGGACCAAGGGAGCCACCGACGTCGTCTCGCGTCGGGTCGTGCTCGAACCGGGCGGCAGGATCGGCTGGCAGCAGTACCGGGGCCAGGTCATCGCGACCGTGGCCGAGGGCACGCTGACGCGCACGCTCGGCGACTGCACCGTCGTGGCGACCAAGGCCGGCCGCGCCTACCTGCAGCCCGCCGGGGCCAAGAACGTGCACCTGTTGGAGAACCGCGGCAAGGCACCCGTCGTGCTCTACGTGACGTATCTGCTTCCCGCCGGCGCGGAGCTCGCGGTGAAGGCCAAGGCGCCGGCCTGCGCCGGATAGGGCCTGCGCGGCACCGCCCACGGGCCGCGTCGCCGACGCCTGGCCGGTGGGTGATCGCTTCGCTCAACAGACTCGATCGGCTCGGAGGATGAAAGCGACTCGTTCCTCGCGCTCTCATCCCCGCTCGCCTCACTCGTCTGTAGGGTCGCGGGCATGACGACCAACGTGGAGTTCGCGAGCAACGGCGCCACCGCCGGTGGGTACCTGGCGCTTCCCGAGTCCGGCCGCGGTCCGGGCGTGCTGGTGCTGCAGGAGTGGTGGGGGCTGGACCCCTCGCTGAAGGTCATGGTGGACCGCCTCGCCGCGGCCGGGTTCGTCGCGCTCGCGCCGGACCTCTACCACGGCGAACTCGCCGCGCACGACGAGATGGACCGGGCCGGCGAACTCATGAACGCGCTGCCGCCGGACCGGGCGGCCAGGGACATGAGCGGCGCGGTGGACTACCTCGCGGGCCACGAGGCAACGACGGGCGAGGGCATCGGCGTCGTCGGGTTCTGCATGGGCGGGCTGCTGACCTTCCTGATCGCCGCGGGCCGCGGCGACAGGGTCAAGGCCGCCGTGCCGTTCTACGGCTACACCCCGCCGCAGATGGAGCCGGACTGGTCCGGCCTGACCGCGGTGGTCCGCGGCCACATGGCCGGCGTCGACGACTTCTTCGCCCCCGACGGCGCCCGCGCCCTCGAGGCGAAGCTGGTGGGCCTCGGCAAGGACGTACAGCTGACGATCCACGAGGGCGCCGGGCACGCGTTCATGAATCCGCACGACTCGATCGGCAACCTCGACGAGGTCCTGGCGGCAAAGGTGTGGGCGGAAGCCACGGCGTTCCTGCACGACCAACTGGGCTAGGCCCCCGGCGGTTCCGCTGCGTCCGACGTTGCGGGGCCCACCGGACGCTGGACGCTACGCCATGTCGCGCCAGGGGAAGCTCGTTGCGTCCGAGGTAGCGCCGGACGCTGGACGTCGGACGCACGGGGAGAAGGCGGCGTGGCCGAGGGGCGCTGGGGTGGGCCGGACCCGCAACTCGCGGGCATGCGCCAGGAGTACCTGGCCGACGGGCTCGACGTAACCGACCTCGCGGCCGATCCCATCGCGGCGTTCGCCGCGTGGCTGAGCGAGGTCGACGCCGCGGGGCTGCCCGAGCCGAACGCGATGGTCGTCTCCACGGTCGGCGCGGACGGGGCGCCGTCGTCGCGGATGACGCTGCTGAAGGACGTCGACGAGCAGGGGTTCGTCTTCTTCACCAACTACACCTCGCGCAAGGCCGGCGAGATCGACGCCAACCCCGCCGTTTCGCTGCTGTTCCCCTGGCACGGGCTGCGCCGGCAGGTGATCGTGCGGGGCCGCGCCGGGCGGGTGGCGCCGGAGGAGTCGGCCGCCTACTTCGCCTCGCGGCCACACGGCTCGCAGTTGGGGGCGTGGGCGTCCCGCCAGTCGACGGTGCTGGGCTCGCGCGCCGAACTCGACGACCGATACGCCGAACTCGCCCGCCGCTGGCCCGAGGGCACCCCGGTCCCCGTCCCGGACTTCTGGGGCGGCTATCGAGTGGTGCCGCAGGCCGTCGAGTTCTGGCAGGGCCGGACCTCCCGCCTGCACGATCGGCTGAAGTTCACCCGCGTCGCCGACGGCTGGCACGTCGACCGCCTCGCGCCCTAGCGCGGAAAATCTCCGCGGGTGTCAGCCGAAACGGCCCCACAAACCGGGACAAACCGGGCGCGCGAACAGCCATTGCGGATGACGTGCGCAAACGGTCCCTTGACGACGGTCCCTCGACGACGGTCCCGCGACGCGGATCAGGCGGTCCGGCGGCCGGCGTAGCGGGCGGCGCGCTCGCGGGCGAGGCGGACCAGGGGGTCGTTGTCGGGGCGGAGCTGGGCAGGGCCGAACACGGTGAAGCCCGCCTTGCGCAGGCGGTACCGGATGCGCCAGCCCAGGTCCTCGAGCCCGCGGGGCTCCCACTTCGGCTTCGACATCGTTGCCTCCCTAATGGTTAGTACGCTAATTAATAGCACGGCAACCAACTGCTAGGGTGGGTCTGTGACGCAGCAGACGACGGTCGACCTCGGCGAGGATCCGCTCCAGCTCGAGCGCCAGGTGTGCTTCGCGCTGTCCGTGGCCAGTCGTTGCGTGATCGGGGTGTATCGGCCCCTGCTGGAGCCGCACGGTCTGACACACCCTCAGTACCTGGTCATGCTCGCGCTCTGGGAGCAGGCGCCGTGCCCGGCGAAGGACCTCGCGTCGGCGCTGCACTTCGACCCCGCGACCCTGAGCCCGATGCTCAAGCGTCTCGAGGCGCTCGGGTACGTGACCCGCACCCGCAGCGCCGTCGACGAACGCGTCCTGACCGTCGACCTCACCGACGCCGGCCGCGCCCTGCGCGAGGAGGCCCTGAAGATTCCCTACGCCGTCGTGGAGCGGCTCGGGATGGACCTCGAGGATCTGATGGCGATTCAGCGGTCGCTGGTGCGCGTCATCGAGGCGACGGACCGCATGCCGGCCGCCGAGGTCGACCCGCTCGCCTAGTTAGGCGAGGGAGAACGCCCACAGTGCGAGGGTCGCGACGGCGCCGCCGAGACCGACCATCCGCAGCCGCGCGTCCCGCCGCCGCGGGCGCGTGTTGCGGGCACGGGTGTCGGACACGCCGCCCGACAGCGCGCCGAGGAACGCGGCCAGGGCCAGCACGAATGCGAGGCTCGCCACCCCGGAGCCGACCACGTCGGTGAACTGGCCCAGCGCTCTGACCACCACGGCGGCGACACCCAGCCAGGCGCACCACAGCGCAGGGATCGCGGATTTCAGTCGGTCCTCCGAGTCAACGACGGGCCGTCATCCTCCCAGGCCGACTCCCTTCTCCGGCGTTCGCATCGCGCTCGGAGGTTTTCGGGGGCGGTCGGGGGCGGAGTCCCCGACGGTGGTGACGGATCTGGCACGTGATCTGGCCGACCGGTTCGCGTGTGGGGGCTTGCCCTCGTGGAAGATCGACCCATGCCCCTTCCCGTCGTGCACGAGGTGACCGGTCTTGCCGTCCGCGGCATCGGATCGACCGTGCATGCGGCCGTGCACCTGTGGAGCCTGCCGGTCCGAGCCGTCGGGATCATGGAGAAGGCCGAGGACCTGCTCACCCGGGTCGAGGTCGTCGTGCGGCGGGCCGAGCACGCCTCCCTCGAGATCGAGACGCTCGCGCAGCGGGCCGGCGCCCTGGTCGAAGAGGTGGGCGCGGTCGTCGCGGGCGCCCGGGGCACCGTGGCCGTCACCGCGGCGACGGTGGCCGCGGTCGAGCCCCGGCGGTGCGCCACCGCCGAGACCCAACCCCACGGGGGGGGGGGCGGCGGCAGCAGCCGCGAGGTAGGCGCCCGGGGGGGCGGGGGGGTCACC
>JBQTIB010000067.1:0-21318 GCA_052389435.1 Sporichthyaceae bacterium
GCGGGTGTCGAACTCGGCAACGAGCTCGAGCCACGCGCCGGTGGCCGCGGCGAGGTGCCCGGAGCCTTCGGCGATGCGGTCTCCGAGGGCCTCGAACTCGCGGTACTGCGCGCTGCGCTCCACGATCAGGGTGCCGGTGACCCGAACGTCTTCGGCGAGAGTGTTCATAACCGCCCCTAGTTCGAACTGGTGTTCCAACACTCTACGTGGCGGTTCCGACAGTTTCGAGAGTCGATCCAGAGCGAAAACGCTTCCGCGGAAGCGTTTTCGGCGCATCGCTACAGGTACGCGCCCGGGCGCTCGTCCTCCGGGGCGGGGCTTTGGTGCCGAACGGTGCTGCCGAGGACCTCGTAGAGCTCGGCCAGGGTCGCGGGTTCGGTGGGAGCGGGGGCGCGGCCCGCGAGCCAGTCGCGCGCCTGGGCGGGGGAGAAGCGGCCGAAGTCGAGGTGCGCGAGCATCCGGCCGGGCCGGGTCAGCGCCGGGTCGAGTCGTTCGACCGGGGTGTTCGAGGTCAGCAGCACGACGTTGTGCAGGCCCTGGCCCAGGATGCCGTCGGCGACGTTCAGCAGGCGGCTCAGTCCACTGCCGACCTGTTCGCGGGCGCGCAGGAAGTCGTCGGCGTCCTCGCACACGATCAGGCGGGTGAGCGGGTTGCCTTCGTCGTCTTCGTCGTTTTCGGCCATGACGTCGATGAGGTACCCGGCGTCGCCGAAAAACCGCTCGGGGTCGATCACCAGATGCGAGCTGCACCAGGACTTCCAGCTGCGGGCGAGGGCGCGGATCGCGCTGGTCTTGCCGGTTCCGGGTGGGCCGGTCCACAGGATCAGTCGCCCGGTTCCGGCGACGGATCGCAACTCCATCAGCGATCCGAGCGTCGCTCGGTCGGGATAGTTCGCTGCGATGTCCTCCCATTCGGGGACCTCGAGGTTGCGACGCCAGGACATGGCACTGCCGCTCTCGAGCCGCCACAGCGTGAACGGCACGGTGTCCTGCGCAGGCCGAACGACTCGCGAGGAGATGCCCGCGACGATTCCGTCGGCGTCGGTGCTCGACATCGCGGCCACCAGCACTCCGGTGCTGTTCGCAGAGGTGTAGAGGCGCAGGACGAACCCGGGACCCTCGGCGACGACGGAGTGGAACGCGCGGCTGCGAAAGTCCACGACGACGCTCGCATCCTCCGGCAGCAGCGGCAGAACCTCGACCCGGAAGGGAAAGGAGTGCCCGCGCCACTCGACGAGGTGGCCGACCCGTTCGTAGAACGCCGCGTCGACCAGGCCGGCCGGGCGGGCGTGGGCGAGGTCGAAGTAGGTCGGAGAACGCAACGGCGCGCCGGGCGCGGCGGCGTTGTGGGGGTGGACGCCTCCCCTCGGCGCGGTGACTGTCATGCCTCGAGAGTAGGGAGACGCGGGTCACGTCGCCTCCGGATTTCCCGGTGCTAGCCGAGCACGATCTCCCGCAGCGCCGAGCGCAGCAGCGTCGCGGTCTCGTCCCAGCTGCGCGCCTGCGCGGCGCCGTCCTCCCGCTCGGTGGCGTCGTCGGTCTCGAGCGAGGAGCCGCGCCACTGCACGGCCATGTCCTCGCAGTCGGCGATGAGGTTGAGCACGAGGCCGCGGTCGTGGCCGCAGATGCGGGCAACCTCGGCGGGGGTGAGCGTGCCGTCGTCCGCGGTGAGCTCGACGATCGTCAGCAGGACGGGGTGCCCGCCGTCGTCGTCGGCCACCGGCACCGGCACGGCCTCGGCGTCCTCGAAGAAGCGCCGCCCGCCGACCTCGGACCGCAATCGGTCGTCCATCTCGTCGGCCATGCCCATCATCAGGGTCACCGACCAGACGAGCAGTTCCGGCACGAACGGCTCGCACCACAGCTCGTAGTTGGCCATCACCCGCCCGCCGCTCCAAGTGAGCTTGGCGAACCGGATGCGGTTGTTGGCGCGGTTGATCCGCTCCAGCGCGAGGGCGTCGCCCGAGGCGCCGACGAGCAACGGGGAGAACAGTTCGACGACCGGCACCTCGGCCACCACGCGGATGAACACCATCGCGCTGCCGGAGCGGATCGGGATGTCTCCGTCCTCGTCGCGCACGACCGGCTGGTTGAAGTGCGCGGCCAACGCCGCCTCGACCTTGGCACGCAGGTCGTCCGATCGGCCGGACGGGCTGCCCGGCCCGGGCAGCCCCGGCAGATCGAGGAAGGACGGGTGCGGGACGTCGAACACCTCCCGAGCGGCCCGCACGACCAGATCGGCCAGGACGGCGCCCGACTCGGCCGGCAGCTCCGCGATGAAGTTGGACGACCCCTCGTCCCACTCGCCGGCCGCCTGCGCGGTCGGTGCCGTCCATCCCATGGCGACGAGCGCGGCCTGTCGAGCCTCGGACAGCTGCAGGCGGCTGTCCAGGTACCGGTTGCCGGACACCTCGGCGTGCAGGTGCTCGCCGTCGCCGAGGATCTGCACGTACGGTGCGGTGCCCTGCAGGTCGGCCGGCTCCAGCGCCGTGGGCAGGCCGACGAACAGCGAGTCGTGCGCGCCGAGCGCGGCCAGGGAGGCGCCGAGGCGCTCGGCGAAGGTCGACCAGGCCGACTCGATGGAGGCGTCGAGGTCGAAGGCCCCGTTCGTGCGGCGGGACAGGCCCGTGGACTCGGGAACCTCCGAGGCGGGCGCGGGCGGCGGGTCCTCGCCGAGGTCGTGGAAGGCGATCAGGACCGTGCGGCGCAGGCGCTCGGCGTTGCGGCAGCTGGCCAGGTACTTGGCGTCGTCGGCGATGCGCACGTCGCCGACGCCGATGCCGCGCAGTTCGCCGACCACCCACACCCGGGCGACCTCGTCGCGGCGCAGCCACCCGTCGCGCAGCGTCGGCCACAGGTCCCGCACGAACTGCGTCGTCGGCTTCGCGCCGTACCGGCGCCGCAGCTGCACCAGGGTGTCCCCGGTGAGCTCGAGGGCACCGGCCACCTCGTCGAGGATGTCGGTGGGGACGGACTCCCAGCGGAAGCGATAGCGCGGCATGGGCCACATCCTGACAGCCGGTCGGCAGCGGCCGAGAGACCGGAGGGGGTGGCGCGAGGCTTAGGGATTTTCCCCGACGCCCGAAACGGGTTTGGGGCTCTAACGTCCGGTAAGGGTCGAAAAGACGGCCGTGCCCGACCGGCCGCTTCCGCATGGGGGCACGAAGGAAGACCGGTGCCGAATGACCGTCCTTGACGCTTCGCAAGCTCGCGCAGCCCTGCCCGGTATCGCGGGGTACAGCCGTGCGGCCGCCGCCCCACGACCGATGGCGCTGGCCACGAGTCTGCTCGGTGCCGTGACCGCCGTCGGCGCCTTCGTCCTGTTGGTTGCGGGCGTGCTTGCGAGCGCCCTGCTGGTCGCCCGAATGCGCGACGCCACGCCGCTGGGCCTGGCCTCGGGCCTGGCCAGCGGTTCGGTGCCGGTCAGCGTCGTCGCCTCGCTGGTCCTCTCGGCGGTGGTGGTGATCTCCTTCGCCTGCGGCGGCTACGTCTCCGCCCGCCTGAACGGGGCCAACGAACGACGTCAAGCCGTCGCGGTGTGGGCGTGGTCGGTCGTGCTGCCCACCCTCCTCGCCGTGGTGCTGCTGGTGTCGGTGGCGCGCTCGGTTCTCACCGCGCTGCACCCGCGCGGCGACGTGGTCCTGCTCCTGCTCACGCTGGGCGCCATGGCGCTGCTCGGCGCGCTGCTCGGCGGAGAGAGTGCGCAGCGGGCACGCCGCAGTCGCAGCGTGCCGGCTGCGGCGGGGCAGCGATCGGCGTGAAGGGCGGCGGAGGCGACGGGTCCGGCCGTCCCGGCAGATTCCGCCGCAGATGGACGGCGGCGTTCGCGGCGTTGCTGCTGCCCGCCACGATGTCGCTGTACTCGCTCACCAGTTCCGGCGCGGTGGCGTTGGCCGACTGGATGCCGGAGTCCGCTCTCACGGTCGACCCGCCGTTGCGCTCCACGGTGCTCGCCGCCGACGGTTCGGTGATGGCGACCTTCTTCGAGCAGGATCGGATCCTGGTCCCGCTCTCGCAGGTGTCCCGGGCGGCGAAGGACGCCGTGATCGCCGTGGAGGACGCCCGCTTCTACGAGCACGGCGCCGTGGACCCGGAGGCGATGCTGCGTGCCGCGGCGGCCAACCTCGCCGCCGGGGAGGTTCGCGAGGGTGCCTCGACCCTGACCCAGCAGTACGTCAAACAGGCTCTGGTGCACGAAGCCGACGACCTCGACGGTCGCCGCGCCGCCACCGAAATCTCCCTGTCCCGCAAGATGCGCGAACTCGGTCACGCGCTGGCCCTCGAGGCCGAACTGACCAAGGACGAAATCTTCTCCCGGTACCTGAACATCGTGTACTTCGGCAACGGAGCCTGGGGGATCGAAGTCGCTGCCCAACGCTACTTCGGCGTCTCGGCAAAGGATCTGAGCATCCCTCAGGCCGCGCTGCTGGCGGGCGTGATCAAGGGCCCAGTGGCCTACGACCCGTTCGTCCACCCGGCGGCCGCGCGCGAGCGGCGCAACCTGGTGTTGGACCGGATGGTCGAGTTCGCCGGGCTCTCGCCCGAGGACGCCGCCCGCTACGGGGCCGCCGACCTCGGCCTGGCTCCCACCAGGGTGGCGGCCGGCTGCGCCGCGGCGACGCACCAGTTCTTCTGCGACTACGTCCTGGCCGAGGTGCGTGCGACGCCCGCCCTGGGCGCCACCGCCGCGGAGCGGACCAAACGGCTGCTGACCGGCGGTCTGACCGTGCAGACGACGCTGGACCCGAAGATCCAGGACGGCGCCCAGCGCGCCGTGCGGGCGCGCGTCGGCCCGGAGCAGGAGCACGGCAGCGCGATCGTGATGACCGAACCCGGCACCGGGGCGGTGCGAGCGATCGCGCTGAGCCGGGACTACGGCAGGGGCCCGGGACGTACCGAGGTGAACTGGGCGCTCGACGCCGAGCAGAGCGGCAGCCGCGGCTTCCAGGCCGGGTCTACGTTCAAGCCGTTCGCGCTGGCGGCGGCCGCCGCGCACGACTTCGACCCCAAGGATCGAATCGGGGCGCCCGCGCGCGCAACGTTCGAGGACTTCCGTCGCTGCGAGGGCACGGAGAAGTTCCCTCCGTACACGGTGCGCAACTACGACGGAGCCTCGCACGGCCGCATCGACGCCGCGAAGGCCACGGCGCGCTCGGTCAACACCTGGTTCGTCGGCCTGCAGGAGCGCATCGGCCTGTGCGAGGCCCCCGCCCTGGCCGAACGCATGGGCCTTCGCCGGGCCGACGGTCAGCCGCTGAGCCGCGTGCCGTCGTTCGTCCTCGGCGTCGACGAGGTGTCCCCGCTGCGCATGGCCGAGGCCTACGCCACGCTCGCCGCCGGCGGGATGCACTGCGCGTCCCACGCGATCTCCGGAATCCGCGACTCCACGGGGCGCGAACTGTCCGGCCTCGGGCCACGCTGCAGTCAGGTCATGCCGGCGGAGCAGGCCAGCGCGGTGGGAGACCTGCTGCGCGCGGTCGTCGACGGCCCCGACCGCAAGCGCACCGGCGCGGCGATGACGCTCGGCTCGGTCCGCGCCGCCGGCAAGACCGGAACGACGAACGGTGCCACGGCGGTGTGGTTCGTCGGCTTCACCGACACCCTCGCCGCGGCGGTGTGGGCCGGGCACCCGGACTCCACCCGTCCGCTGCGCAACATCGACGTCGCGGGGCGCCGGTACGGGCAGTTGACGGGCGGAGCGCTGCCGGGCCCCATCTGGGCCGAGGCGATGGCGGCGGCGCTGGACCTGCCCGCCGACCCCGCCGAGCGTCGGGCGCAGGTGCCGAAGGAGCTGCTGACTCCCGTCGACGAGGAGGTGGACTCGCCGAAGGCCGACTGGGACGACCGCTACGGCTACTGGTTCGGCGAGGAGCCCGAGGACTACCACTACGAGGACTACCGGTACGAGGACTTCGCCGAGGAGTTCGACGACGAGTCCGGAGCGGACCGCGACGACGCCCGCCGAGACCGCGACGAGCGCCGGGACCGGGACCGCGACGAGCGTCGCGACCGGGATCGGGACCGCGACGAACGCCGGGACCGAGACGAGCGGCGCTCGGACGACTCGGACGAGCAGTGGGAGGATTCCTGGTGGCGGGACTTCTAGGGCGCTAGCTCGCCTCGGAGGTGTTGGGATCGGCCGGGTCCTCGACCGGCACGGGCCGAGAGCCCGGCAGGTGCGGCAGTTGCCCGGTGCGTTCGACGTCCGCGGCGATGTCGCGGAGCTTGCGATTCAGCTGCTGGCTCGCGGCGCTGAGCTGGGCGAAGGCCTGGTCGGCGGTGATCAGCTGACGGGCCATCAGGATGCCCATCGCCGTCCCGATCTGCCGCGAGGACTGCAGTGCCGTCTCGAGGTTGGCGACGTCGCGGGCGTGCAGGGTGTTCTGCAGCGCCAGCGCGGCGAACGGGGCGAAGATCGCGCCCATCGCGGCGTCGAGTTCGGAGAAGGTGCCAACGGACTCGGCATAGAAGTTGAGCGCACCTCGATCGTTCCCGGCGAGGATCAACTTCACCCCGAGCATGCCGCGCACCGGGGTCCGCTCGAGACAGAGCCGGGTGAACGCGGGCCAGCGGTGCTCGCGCGAAAGGTCCGGGGAGCGCACCACTTCGCCGGATTCGGGGGTGTCCGCACTCGCCTGCAGGCAGGGGCCCTCGCCGGTGGAGTACTGGAGTTCGTCGACCCGGCGCGGCACGGGTCCGGTGGCGGCGACCGTTTCGGGACGTTTGCCCGGCCGGAGCAGCGTCAGGCCGCAGTGCTCGGCGCTCGGCACGGCGCGGGCGGCGAACTGCACCACGTGCTCGGGGGCCAACGGCCCAGTGCTCGCGGCGGCCGACAGCGAAGCCGCCAGTTGTTCGAACTGCTCGGTGAGCGTCCCCCAGAGGGGGGCCTCGTCCTTCCCGTTGGTCATTCCCGGCTTGCCCTCTACACGTCCATCGGTACCGTCCCGCGGTTGTTTCACGAACGGTACTGCGCGCGACAGCGTAGCCGGCGGCGGCGCCGGTTGCGCTCAGGCGGGTTCGAACGCGCCTGCCGCGCAGTGGTGCGGCCCGGCGCTGCCCGGGCGCGGCATGCCCCGCTGGTCCAGGGCGAACCGCCCGCCGCACAGGCCGCCGACCGCTGCGACCGCCCGGGCGGCCGAACTCGTCGCCGGCACCGCCCGCGTGCGGGTCGGGCCGCCGTTGTCGGCCAGGGGAGCCAGATCGCCGCCGATGCCCGGGACCACCGTCGTGCCGGCTCCACCGTGCCCGCAGGTCGTGTCCGACACGACGTTCCAACCCCCGTCCAGCAGCGGTGCGGCGTCGGACAGTTCGCAGTTCGCGGCGGAGCCGTTGTCCAGCAGCGACGCGGCGAGGTGGACGGGGGCGTTGGAGGTCAGCCCGGCGGCGGTGGTCGAGGCAGGCCCGGAACGTCCGTCGACGCCGCCGCGGCCGGGCGCGCCACCGCGGGCGCCGAGATTGTCGACGGCGGTGACGTGGACGGCGCTGGTGGTCAGCGCCACGTTCGGTCCGGCGAGGGCGACCAGACCGGCCGCGAGGGTGCCCCCGCCGCCGCCGTCCCCGCCGGGGCCGCGCCGGCCGCGGACGTCGGAGCCGCCTGCTCCGCCACCGCCCCCGACGCCGGCACGGTTGTCGCTCAGGGTGCTGTCGGCGAACGTGGCGGCCGCCACGGCCGCCAGCGAGGTGGACAGGGCACCGACCGCGGCGCCGCCGGGGCCGCCCGCCCCGCCGGCGGGTGCCTTCGCCTCTGCGACACCGCCGGTGCCGCCCCTGCCGCCGCGTGCGCCGCGGTGACCGGACAGCGTGCTGTTCTCCACCGAGAGCAGGTGCCCGACGTAGCTGATGCCCACGGCGTCCCCGCCGGATCCGCCGACGCCGCCGGCGGTCCCCGGGCCGCCGTCGAGGCCGCGTCCGCCGAGCCCGCCCCGGTTGCCGCTGAGTTCGGAGTCCTCGACGATCGCCGTCGCGATCGGGGCGTTGCCCTGGACGACGACGGAGTAGGCGTCTCCGCCGCTCGCGCCCCGCCCGCCCGGGCCGCCGCGCAGTCCGCCGACGGTGGAGCGGTCGATCTTCAGGGCGCCGTCGGTGTTGACCCCGTAGGCCGAACCGCCGCTGCCTCCGGGGCGCGGTCGGGGGCCACCGGAGGCGGCGCCCCCGGTTCCGCCGACGAGGTCGTCGATGTGGACGGCGGTCAGTTCGGTGGGACCGCCGATGCGGTCGATGCCGTACACCGAGCCGCCGTCGCCGCCGGCGGCGCGACGGGACCCGGCGCCGTGACCACCCGTCAGATGGTCGATGCGGACGGAGTCGACGCGCAGCAGGCCGGGATTGGTCGCCTTGATCGCGGTGACGAACGAGCCACCGCCTCCGCCGCCGGGAGTGGCGTCGAAGCCGTGTCCGGCGATACGCAGTGCGGTGACCCGCACCGGTGCGACGAACCCGGCGGCGACGGTCAACGCGACGACCTCCCCGCTGTTCGGCAGGGGTGTGCGCAGGGTCGTCGTGTCCGCCCCGGCGCCTGCGATGGTCAGCGAGGTCGGCGAACCGGTGCGGACGTGTACGCCGCCGTCGCGGGGCAGAAAGGTGCCCGGACCGATCGACACGACGACGGTTCGCCCGGTGCCTGCCGGCCCGGAGGCGACGTCGACCGCCCGTTGCGGGGTGCGGCAGGGCCGCGCGGCGTCGGTGCAGTCGTTCGCCCCGTCGGCCCCGGCCGTGGCGACGAACAGTTCCAGGGGTCCGTCGACGGCAAGCGCGGGCGCACCGGGCACAGTGGCGGCGAGTGCCGCGCAGGTCAGGATCGCGGCGCGACGCATGACGGCGACCCTACTTGCGATCTTGGTCCCGACCCGTGATTGCGGGCTCGGCCGCGCCGAGTCGTCAGCACGGTCGGAAGCTGATCGGCCCGCAGGGGCCGTCGATGGGCTTGGGCAGGCTGGGCCTCGCGTGCGGGACGTCGGTTCGGGGTGCAGGCTTCGCCGTGTCGGTGCCGCCGGCCGGGGCCTCTCGCGTCGGCGCCGAATCGCCCGGCGACCCCGGAGCAATCAGCTCGAGACCGCCCGTCTCGTCGGGCTCCGCTGCGGGCGGCTGGAAGGCGCCCGCGGCGCACGCGAAGGCCGGGCGAGCGGCGCCGCGCTGGTCGGCGGCATTGACACCGGTGCACAGAGCGTCGGCGCCGACGGCGGTGGCGGCGGGGCTGGCCCCGTCCAGCGCCCGCGTCCGCGTGGGGCCGTCGTTGGACGCCAGGGGCTGGAGGGCCCGGGCGAGATCGGCGACCGTCTCGTTGTCGGGCCCCGCGTCCGAGCAGGTGCCGTCTCCGTCCACGTTCTCGCCCCCGCCGACGTACTCGGCCGTCCCGGCGGCGCGGCAGTCGGGGACGGCAGGGTCGGGGTTGTCGAGGAGCGAGGCCGCCAGCAAGACCTGGGCGGTCCCGAGGGACAGCACGCCGGCGGCCCGGACCGGTGTGGCCGGCGCGCCCGAGGCTCCGGTCCGTCCCGGGCTCGCGTCCTCGCCCGCGTCGCCATCGTTGCGGGCGTTGCCGCCCGGGCCGGGAGTGCCCGGTTCGCCGGGCGCGCCGGCGGTGGTGTCGAGCACGGTCAGGTGGACGAGCGAGACCCGTACCGGTCGGGTCTGAGCGGCTTGGCCCGGCTCGGCGGTCGAACCGATCGGGATGACGCCCGCGATCGCCACGTCCGGAGCCTGATGTCCGGCGGCCAGCACGGCGCCCGAGGAGCCCTGGAGCGAGACGGTTCCGGGGGAGCCCGCGGCGCCGGCGGCACCGCCGTCGCCGCCCGGTCCGGTGGGGTTGTCCGCGCCTGCTGCGCCGTCGCCGCCCCGTCCGCCGGCGCCGAGGTGGACTCCGTCGACGGTGCTGTTCGCGGCGCTGAAGGGCGTGCCAGTCGAACCGAGTCCGACGGCGCCGCCGCCGTCGCCGCCGTCGCCGCCGTCGCCGGCGATGCGGCCGGTCGCCCCGCTCGAGCCGTGCCCGCCCGCGCCGCCGGCCCCGTTGGCCACGGTGGAGCCGCGGTCTTCGAGGCGCTCGCCGTCGCCGACGGTCCAGCCGGCGGCCGGGCCGCCGGCGCCGCCGCTGCGGCCCGGTGCGCCGCCGTCGCCGCCGCGCCCGGCGGCGACGTCGCGGATCTCGGTGGCCTCGACGTGCGCACGGCCGCCGCGGAGGGTGGCCACGGCCCCGACGGCCGTTCCACCGTCGGCGTCGTCGCCGCCGGCGCCGCCGCGAACGGTGCCGACGGTGGCGCCCAGCAGGTTGAGCGAACCGCCGACGCCGACGATGCCGAACGCGTTGGCGCCGTTGGAGCCGGCCCGTCGCAGGCCGCTCGATCCGTCGAGCCCGCCTGCGGCGCCGGAGTCTCCGACGACGTCGGCGATCGTGCTCTGACGGATCGTCACACTCCCGGTCAGCACGTGCACTCCGGCGACCGCGGTCGGGTCGTACCCGCCACCGGCTCCCGCTTCGGGTCCGTCGCCGCCGTTGCCCGGGGTGCCCGAGCGAAGCCCGACGATCGCGACGCGGTCGAGCACGAGGTCGCCGGGAACGACCCCGCTGGGAGCGTCGCGCAGGACGCCGACGGCCGATCCCGCGGCTCCGCCGTCGCCGCCCGCGACCGTCGACGTCGCCGCGGCGCCGGTGCCGCCCGTTCCGCCGGTCAGTCCGGTGACGGTCGTGTTCTCCAGGACCGCCGCACCGGCGTGTGCGATCTGCACCCCGACGACGTCGCCGCCCGGCGCTGCGTCGGTGGCCCCGACGGCGTCGACGCCGTCGGCTCCCCGCGCGGCGGTGCCCGTGGTGACGGTCAGACCCGAGACGAGGACGGTGCCGGTTCCCGGGCCGTCGACGCCGATGGCGGCGAGGGGCGGCGCGTCGGGTCCGGTCGCCGCCTCGGTGGTCACCGTGGACAGGCGCGGGCCCTGGCCGGCGATCGTCAGGCTGTGCGGGCCCTCGGGCATGGTGATGGCGGCGCCCGGGGCCGGCGAGGTGAACGTCCCCACGCCGACGGAGACGGCGACGCTCTCGGTCTTGAGCAGTTCGGCGGCGACGGCGAACGCCTCCTCGAGGGTGGCGCAGGTCAGGTCCTGCCCGCCGCAGGTTCCGCCGTCGGACTCCACGGCGATCCGGGCGGCCGCATCGGCGGGGGCCGCCGTCAGGAACCCGACGAAACCGGCCGTGGCGAGGGTCAGCGCGGCGATGCCCGCGACGCGCCGTCGATCGGCGTGCCGTCGGTTGCTCATGCCATCCCCTCGCCCGCGATGGGGCGCGACGGAACGCCGGGCCTTCCCTATGGTTCTAGGGGCGCGTTCGGCCTGCGTACAGGAAGATCACCCGTTTGCCGGCTCGGGATTTCCGACGGTGCGTCAGGTGCCGGCCTCGAGGTCGCCTTCGGTCTCCAGGTACGCCTGGCGCAGGGCGGCCAGACTCTCGGGCGCGGGGTTCTCCCACAGCCCGCGCTCGGCCGCCTCCAGCAGGCGCTCGGCGATGCCGTGCAGCGCCCACGGGTTGGACTCGTCGAAGAACTTGCGCTGCTCCGGATCGGACACGTAGGTCTCGGTGAGCTTTTCGTACATCCAGTCCGCGACGACGCCGGCGGTGGCGTCGAACCCGAAGAGGTAGTCCACGGTGGCGGCGAGTTCGAACGCGCCCTTGTACCCGTGGCGGCGCATCGCGGCGAGCCAACGGGGGTTGACCACGCGGGCCCGGAAGATCCGGTTCGTCTCCTCGGTCAGCGTGCGCGTGCGGACCGCGAACGGGTCGGTGGAGTCGCCGACGTAGGACACCGGGTTGCGGCCGGTCAGCGCGCGGACGGTCGCGATCATGCCGCCGTGGTACTGGAAGTAGTCGTCGGAGTCGGCGATGTCGTGCTCGCGGGTGTCGATGTTCTTCGCCGCCACCGTGATGCGCCGATAGGCGTTCTCCATGTCCGGGCGGGCCGGGACGCCGTCGAGGTCGCGGCCGTAGGCGTACCCGCCCCAGACGGCGTAGACCTCGGCGAGGTCGGCGTCGGTGCGCCAGGTGCGGGAGTCGATCAGGGGCAGCAGGCCCGCGCCGTACGCGCCGGGCTTGGAGCCGAACACTCGCACGGTCGCGCGACGTTTGTCGCCGTGCTCGGCGAGGTCGGCCAGCATGTGGGCGCGGACGTAGTTCTGTTCGGGGTCCTCCTCGAGGTTTGCGACGAGGGAGACGGCGTCGTCGAGCATCGCGACGACGTGCGGGAACGCGTCGCGGAAGAAGCCCGAGATGCGGACGGTCACGTCGATGCGCGGTCGGCCGAGTTCCTCGAGGTCGATGGCCTCGAGGTCGTGGACGCGACGGGAGGCCTCGTCCCAGATCGGCCGGACGCCGAGCAGGGCGAGGACCTCGCCGATGTCGTCGCCGGAGGTGCGCATGGCACTCGTTCCCCAGACGGACAGGCCGACCGAGCGCGGCCAGTCCCCGTTGTCGGTGCGGTAGCGCTCGAGCAGCGAGTCGGCCATCGCGACGCCGGTGGCGTAGGCCAGCCGGCTCGGGA
This sequence comes from Sporichthyaceae bacterium, assembly GCA_052389435.1. Taxonomy (GTDB): domain Bacteria; phylum Actinomycetota; class Actinomycetes; order Sporichthyales; family Sporichthyaceae; genus JBQTKD01. The sequence continues at coordinate 12,519 of JBQTIB010000067.1, forward strand.
CGGCCTTGGGGTCGACGGAGTAGAAGTTGCGTCCCGTCGGCAGGACGTTGATCAGCCCGCGCAGCGGCGAGCCCGACGGGCCCGCGGGCACGTAGCCGCCCGCGAGGGCGTGCAGGACGTTGCCGATCTCGTCGCCGGTCTTGGCCAGGCGCGGCACGATCTCGGTCGCGGCGAATCTCAACACGTCCGCCACCGCCGCCTGGTCACAGCCGCTGTACAGCGCTGGTGACCACGTGGTGTCCGATTTGTCCGGGTTCTCGTGGTCGTGAGCGCTGTACAGCGCTCGTGACACGACGTCGGGCGCGGCGGCGGGAGACCAGTCCGCTGCGTCCATGGCCGCTACCAGGGCGCGCGCCTGGGCCTCTACCCGGTCGGTTTCCTCGCGGCCGGCGTTCTCCGTCAGGCCTAGCGCCTCGCGCAGGCCGGGCAGCGCGGCGACCCGCCCGCCCCACATCTGACGGGCCCTCAGCATCGCGAGGACGAGGTCGATCCGGGCCTCGCCCGCCGGTGCCATGCCCAGGATGTGCAGGCCGTCGCGGATCTGGACGTCCTTGATCTCGCAGAGCCAGCCGTCGACGTGGAGGATGAACTCGTCGAACTCCGCCTCGTGCGGACGGTCCGCCAGCCCGAGGTCGTGGTCGAGCTTGGCGGCCTGGATCAGCGTCCAGATCTGCGCCTGGACCGCGGGGACCTTGGCCGGGTCCATCGCCGAGACCTGCGAGTACTCGTCGAGCAGCTGCTCGAGGCGGGTGATGTCGCCGTAGCTCTCCGCGCGCGCCATCGGGGGCACGAGGTGGTCCACCAGCGTCGCGTGCGCGCGGCGCTTGGCCTGCGTGCCCTCGCCGGGGTCGTTGACGAGGAAGGGGTAGACGAACGGCAGGTCGCCCAGGGCCGCGTCGGTGCCGCAGGAGGGCGACATGGCCGCGGTCTTCCCCGGGAGCCACTCGAGGTTGCCGTGCTTGCCGACGTGGACCATCGCGTGCGCGGCGAAGCACTCCGGGCCCTGCCCGCCGAGCCAGCGGTAGGCGGCCAGGTAGTGGTGGGACGGCGGCAGGTCGGGGTCGTGGTAGATCGCGACCGGGTTCTCGCCGAACCCGCGCGGCGGCTGGACCATCAGCGCGAGGTTTCCGGCGCGGATCGCGGCGAGCACGATCTCGCCGTCGGAGTCCTGCGAGCGGTCGACGAACAGGTTGCCGGGTGCCGCGCCCCACGCGGTCTCGACGGACTCGCGGAAGTCGGCGGGCAGGGTGGCGAACCAGGCGCGGTAGTCCTTGGCCGCCAGCCGGATCGGGTTGGACTCCAACTGAGTGTCCGTCAGCCAGTCCGGGTCCTGCCCGCCGGCGGCGATCAGGCCGTGGATGAGGGCGTCGCCGTCGCGTGCCGCGAGGCCGGGGAGGGCGTCGGGGCCGTCGAGCGGACCGACGTCGTAGCCGGCGTCGCGCATCGCGTGCAGCAGGCGGATGACGCTGGCCGGCGTGTCCAGGCCGACGGCGTTGCCGATGCGCGCGTGCTTGGTCGGGTAGGCCGAGAGCATCATCGCGATGCGCTTGTCGGCGGGCGCGACGTGGCGCAGGCGGGCGTGCCGCACCGCGATCCCGGCCACTCGCGCGGCCCGTTCGGGGTCCGGGACGTAGACCGGCAGGCCGTCGTCGTCGATCTCCTTGAAGGAGAACGGGACGGTGATCAGGCGCCCGTCGAACTCCGGGACCGCGACCTGGGTCGCCGTGTCGAGCGGGGAGAGGCCCTCCTCGCCCTCGGCCCACGTCGCGCGGGAGGAGGTGAGGCACAGGCCCTGCAGGATCGGCACGTCGAGGGCCGCGAGGGCCTGCACGTCCCACGCCTCGTCGTCTCCGCCGGCGCCGACCTCGGCGGGCCGTCGGCCGCCGGCGGCGAGCACGGTGACCACGAGGGCGTCCATCGTGGCCAACTCGGCGAGCAGGTCCGGTTCGGGGACGCGCAGCGAGGACACGTACAGCGGCACCGGCGTGGCGCCCGCCGCTTCGATCGCGTCGCACAGGCCGTGCACGAAGCAGGTGTTGCCCGCCGTGTGGTGGGCCCGGTAGTACAGCACCGCGATGCGGACGGGCGGTGCGTCGGTCCGCTCCTGGGCGATCGCCGGCGCCCGCCCGACGACGCAGGGGCCAAGCGCGCAGCGGCTGCACGGCCGCTCGAGGTGTCCCCACGCGGGCAGAACGGCCGGTTCCTCGAAGCCCTCGCCGGTCAGCAGCACGGTGTCGGACAGGAATCGGTGCAGCTCGGCGAGGTTGGTCGACCCGCCGTTCTCCAGGTACCGGTGGGCCTGCGCGGCCACGCCCGCGGGAACGGTGGACAGGGCCATCAGATCGGCGTCGGGCGTCTGCTCGCCGCCGAGGACCACCAGGGGCTTCCCGGTGGCGCGCAGCGCGTCGAAGCCGTCGGGCCAGTCGTGGTAGGCGCCGAGGATGCGCGCGACGACGACGTCCGCGCCCTCGGTCAGCGCGATCACCTCGGCCACGTCGAGGCGGGCGGGGTTCGCGCCGCGCCAGGCCGCACCCGAGGAACGGGCCGAGAGCAGGTCGGTGTCCGAGGTGGACAGGAGCAGGTGCACGTAGATCCTCCGTGGGGTCCGCGCCCCGTGCCGGCCTTCTGACGACGTCGGGAGTGTCTGGCTCGCCCGCCGGCCGAACAGCGCCGCCGGGCTCACAGTCGCGGGACGGCACCGCTGGCGGCGGAGCCGGTCTGGGCCCTGTCGCTTCGGTTTCCTCGCCCACGTCGTCGCGTTGGCCCAACTTTCCCACACCCACGGGTCGGACCTCGCCTCTACGCTGGGTGCATGGGTTTGTCGGTGGTGAGTGACACGCTCTCGCGCGAGCAACTCGCGCGGGGAGCGTCGGTGCGCATACCGATGACGTGGGAAGAGTGGCAGGCCCTTGGCGAGACCAGGCATTTCGAATGGTCCGAGGGAGTTCTGTACGTGAACCCGCCCAATCGCTGGCACGTGATCGTCGGGAAGAAGCTCAGTCGGCTGCTCGACGACGTCGCGCCCGAGGGCTTGATCGCCTACCCGGAGTGGGGCCTGCGGACCGCGGCTGGGGACTTCGAGCCCGACATCATGCTCGCCGCCGCCGATCAGCCCGACGGAGAGCACTATTCAGTCGCGACACCGCTTCTGGTGGTCGAGATCGGGTCGCCGACGACGCGAGACCTGGACTGGGACCGCAAGCTCCACGCCTACGCGGCGGCCGGCGTCGGCTGGTATTGGATCGTGGACCGCGCGACCGTCGTCGTGCTCGAGAACGCCGGCGGCACGTTCGTCGAGCGCCAGCGCATCGAGGCCGGGGCGCCGCAGGCAACCGTGGGTCCCGTCTCGCTCGAACTGGACCCCGGCACCCTGGCCGACCGCTGAGTCGGTGGCGACCGGACGGGGCAGCGGTTACTGCTCCGTAGGATTCGGGGGTGACCGCCGCCTCCACCCGACGTTCCGGGCCCGACGCCTGCCCGGGGGTTCGGTCGGTCTGGTCGGCCGCCGACGGGGGCCTGGCTCGGGTGCGGATTCCCGGCGGGCGGCTCACGATCGAGCAGCTGCGGGTGCTCGCCGACGCCGCCGACGACCTCGGCAACGGCACCCTGGAGATCACCGTCCGCGCGAACGTGCAGGTCCGCGGCCTCAAGCCGGCCGGCGAGCACCACCTGGCGATCCTGCTGCGGGCCGCGGACCTGCTGCCCAGCGACACCCACGACCGCGTCCGCAACGTCCTCGGTTCGCCGCTGACGGGCCTGCCCGGGCGCGGCGACGTCTCCGACCTGATCGAGCGGCTCGACGACGAACTGTGCGAGCGGGCGGTCCTCGAAGGGCTGCCCGGGCGTTTCCTGTTCGCCCTGGACGACGGCTCGCTCGACGTGGCGGCGCTCGGCCCCGACGTCGGAGCCGTCGACGTCGGCGACGGCTTCGCGCTGCTGCTGGGCGGTGCGCCCGCGGGCCGGTGGGTCGCGCGCGAGGACGTGGTGGCGACGTTGTTGGCCGCCGCCGAGGCCTTTCTCGAGGAGCGGGGGGCGCAGTGTTCGCCCGCCTGGCGCCTGGCCGAACTCGCCGACGGACCGTCACGCGTGCTGGCCCGCGTCGGCGGGACGGTGCGGGACTCGGGGCCGCCGCCGGCGATCGCCGCGCCGCACGTGCCCACGGGCGACGTCCCGCTCGCGGACGGCACGTACGCCGCCGTCGTCGAGATCCCGGACGGTCGCCTGAGCAGCGACCGGGCGCGCGAGCTCGCCACGGCCGCGCGCACCGACCTGCGAGTGACCCCCTGGCGCAGCATCGTGCTGCCGGGCCTCACCCCCCACGAGCTTGCGTCCGACCAGCTGAGGCCCATGGGCCCCGCCGGGTCGGACGTCCGGAAGGGGAAAGCGCAGACGTCCGACGAGATGGGGCCCATAGGCCGCGATCGGTCGGACGCAAGGCAGGGCGGGGGAGAGAATTGAGCACCGAACTGGACTACGTCCGCGACGGGGTGGAGATCTACCGCCGCTCGTTCGCGACGATCCGCGCCGAGGCCGACCTGGACCGGCTGCCCGAGGACGTCGCCGGCGTGGCGGTGCGGATGATCCACTCCTGCGGCATGGTCGACCTCGTCGACGACCTCGGGTACAGCGCCGGAGTCGTCCGGGCCGCCCGCGCGGCCCTGCGCGCCGGGGCGCCGATCCTGTGCGACGCGACCATGGTCGCCTCCGGCATCACCCGCCGGCGGCTGCCCGCGGACAACGAGATCCTCTGCCTGCTGAACGACCCGCGCGTTCCGGACTTGGCGCGGTCGATGGGCAACACCCGCTCGGCGGCGGCCTTCGACCTGTGGGGCGACCGCCTCGAGGGTGCCGTCGTCGCCATCGGCAACGCCCCGACCGCGCTGTTCCGGCTGCTCGAGTTGATCGCCGACGGCGCCCCGCGCCCGGCCGCGGTCCTCGGCCTGCCGGTCGGCTTCATCGGCGCCGCCGAGTCCAAGGACGCCCTCGCCGCGAGCGACCTCGAATACCTCGTGGTCCGCGGCCGCCGCGGGGGTTCGGCGCTGGCCGTCGCAGCGGTCAACGCCGTCGCCCACGAGCAGGAGCTGCCGGTATGACAGGCACGTTGTACGGCGTCGGGCTCGGTCCGGGAGATCCGGAGCTCGTCACGGTCAAGGCCGCTCGGCTGATCGCCGGCGCGGGCGTCGTCGCCTTCCACTCCGCGCGGCACGGCAACAGCGTCGCCCGGGGCATCGCGGCCCAGTATCTGAGTGGCAGTCAGATCGAGGAGGCGCTGCTCTACCCGGTGACGGTCGAGACCACCGACCACCCCGGCGGGTACCGGGGCGCGTTGGAGGAGTTCTACGACGAGGCCGCCGCCCGCCTGGCCGTACACCTGGACGCGGGCCGGGACGTCGTCGTGCTCTGCGAGGGCGACCCGTTCTTCTACGGCTCCTACATGCACCTGCACAAGCGCCTCGCTGATCGCTACGAGGCCCACGTCGTCCCCGGCGTGACCTCGGTCGCCGGGGCGGCCGCCGAACTCGGCCGCCCGCTCGTGGAGGGCGAGGAGGTCCTGACCGTCCTGCCCGGGACCCTGGCGCCGACGGTGCTCGCGGAACGCCTCGCCGCCGCCGACTCCGCCGTGGTGATGAAACTCGGCCGCACGTTCTCCGGAGTCCGCGACGCCCTCGCCGCCGCCGGCCGTCTGGACGAGGCCTGGTACGTGGAGCGCGCCACCACCGATCGCCAGCGGATTGCCCCGGTGCGGGACGTCGACCCGGCGAGCGTGCCCTACTTCTCCGTCGTCCTGCTGCCCAGCAGACTCTCGCCCGCGCTCGCCTCGGCCGTCGAGACGCCCGCGCCCGCGCCCGCGTCGGGTCCGGGGGAGGTCGTCGTCGTCGGCCTCGGTCCCGCGGGTCGGGACTGGCTCACCCCGCAGGCCCAGGCGGCGCTCGCGGCGGCCGAAGACCTCGTCGGCTACGGCCCGTACCTGGACCGCGTCCCGCACAACCCCCGCCAGCGCCGGCACGCCTCGGACAACCAGGTCGAGGACGTGCGCGCGGAGTTCGCCCTCGACCTCGCGCGCCGCGGGAGTCGGGTGGCCGTGGTGTCCTCCGGCGACCCGGGCATCTTTGCGATGGCCGCAGCCGTCCTCGAGGTCGCCGAGGGCCAGGAGTACAAGGACGTGCCGATTCGGATCCTGCCCGGCCTGACGGCCGCGGCGGCGGTCGCGAGCCGGGTCGGCGCCCCCCTCGGCGGGGACTTCGCCATCGTGTCGCTGTCCGATCGACTCAAGCCGTGGGAGCTCATCGAGCGGCGACTGGCCGGCGTCGGCGCAGCGGACCTGGTCCTGGCGATCTACAACCCGGCGTCCAAGACCCGCACCTGGCAATTGGCCCGAGCCCGGGACCTGCTGCTCGAACACCGCGGACCGGACACCCCGGTCGTGATCGGACGGGACGTGGGCGGGGCCGCCGAACGGGTGACCACGACGACCCTCGGGGAGCTGGACCCGACGACCGTGGACATGCGCTGCCTGCTGATCGTGGGCTCGTCCGCGACCCGGACGATCACGCGCGGGGACGGGTCCACCGTGGTGCTGACGCCACGTCGAACGGCCGGAGCCCAGCCGGCAGAGTGATCGCGAACATGCAGAGTGATCACGAGCAAAACGTGCGAAAGGCCCATTGACGTGGGCAGACGTTGCTGTGGCAATTGGCAGACAGGTCAGTTCTCCAGCGGCCGCGGCGATCTTGGGTCACCCTGTCTGGTGGGGATGTACATCGGTTCGGACGAGCGGGGAGGTCTGGCGATCTCATGAGTGCGCCGATCTTGGTCACGGGCGGTACCGGAGTGCTGGGCCGGCTCGTGGTTCGCGAACTGCTGGCCCGAGGTCGTGCGGTGCGGGTGCTCAGTCGCAGGCCGCGGCCGGGCGTGCCCGACGGCACTCCGCCCGCGCCCGGCGAACCCGAGTGGGCAGTGGCCGACCTGCACACCGGCGTCGGGCTGCCCGCTGCGCTCCAGGGCGTGGTCGCGGTCGCGCACTGCGCCGTCGGTTCGCGCGACGACGCCCAGATGGGCGCCCAGCTCATGATCGCCGCGGCCCGTGCGGGCGGCGCGCACATCGTCTTTCACTCCGCCACCGGCGCCGAGGCCATTCGCAGCCGCTTCTACCGCGACAAGCGCGCGATGGAGCGGCTGCTCGAAGACGGCTCGCTGCCCTGGACCGTGCTGCGCACCACCGTGTTGCACGAGGAGATCGTCGCGGGGTTCGCCGCCGCCGCCCGCTTCCCGGTGATGCGCGTCGCCGCGGACGAGAAGTTCCAGCCGATCGCCGCGTTCGAGGTGGCCGATCGTCTCGCCGACCTCGTCGGCAGCACCATCCAGGCGCACTACGTGCCGCCGATGGGCGGGCCGCAGATCCTCCCGGCCATGGAGCTCGCGGGAATCTGGCTCAAGGAGAGCCGCAAGATCCGCAAGGTCGTCGCCATGAAGATCCCCGGCGGCGAGCACGACGGCTGGCGCACCGGCGTCCACCTGCTGCCGGACCGGATGATCGGGGAGCAGACCTTCGCCGAGTTCCTCGTCGCCTCGCGCGAGGGCGCAGCCGCCGAGGAAGCCGCGCAGAAGGCGGCGAAGGCCGCAGCCAAGGAGGCCGCCAAGGCCGCCGAACGCGAGGCCAAGGACGCAGAGAAGGCAGCCCGCGAGCAGGAGAAGGCCGCGGAGAAGGCCGCCCGCGCCGCCGAGAAGGACAAGCGCGCCCAGGCCGAGCGCGGAGCCGGCGGCACGGGCCCCGCCCAGAGCCACAGCTGACCCGAGCGCGGCCCGAGCGGCGTGCGTCAAGTGCGCCGATAGTGCAGTCCAGGTACGCTCCGGGGCCTTTTCGCGTACTCGAACTGCACTATCGGGGGTGTTCGTGTACGGGTGGGGCTTACGGCCCGTGCGCCCATCGCGCAGTTGAGGCGCTTTCGGGCGGGGTGCACACCCGAACTGCGCTATCGGCGTTGTTCGAGCCAGCCGAGGGCGTCAGGCACGGTGGGGACCACCGGTGCCTTCGCGTCCGGGAACGGCGGGCGGTCGACGACGACTACCGGAATGCTCCGCTCGCGGGCCGCGGTCAGTTTCGCGGCGGTCAACTCGCCGCCGCTGTCCTTGGTGACGAGCACGCGGATGCCGTGTTCGTCGAGCAGGGCGCCCTCGGACTGGAGGTCGTAGGGACCGCGGGCCAACAGCACGACGTGGTCGGCCGGCAGCGGGGGATCAGGCGGGTCGACGGTCCGGATCGCGAACCGGTGCGGCAGGTCCGCGAAGTGGGCGAGGCCGCCGCGGCCGGTCGTCAGCAGCACGGGGCCCGGAAACTCGCGTAGGGCCGCCGCCGCCGCGGGCACGTCCGGGACACGGCGCCAGTCGTCGCCCGGCCCCTCCTGCCAACCCGGTCGGCGCAGCACCAGCAGGGGGGTCCCGGTCCGCTCGCACGCCACCACCGCCGAGGCGCTGATGCGCGCGGCGAACGGATGCGTCGCGTCGACGACCGCGCCCACGCCCTGCGCGGTCAGCCAGGCGGCCAGCCCGTCGGGACCGCCGAATCCGCCGACGCGCACCTCCCCGGCCGGCAGCAGCGGGTTGGACACCGCCCCCGCGAGCGAACTGACCACCCGGCGATCGTTGCGATCGACGAGCACCCTCGCCAGCGCGCGCCCCTCGCCCGTGCCGCCGAGGATCAGCACAGTGGGGGGGGGGGGGGCCCCCCCCCCCCCCCCCCATGCAGACGGGGGGGGGGGGGAGGTGGGGGGGGGGGGGGGGGCCCCCCCCCCCCCCCCCC
>JBQTIB010000068.1:0-6630 GCA_052389435.1 Sporichthyaceae bacterium
GTGAGGTCCACGAGGGCGCTGCCGTCATGGACTGGATGGAGCAGGAGCAGGAGCGGGGGATCACCATCACCTCCGCCGCCACCACCTGCGTGTGGGACGGCCACACCATCAACATCATCGACACCCCTGGCCACGTCGACTTCACCGTCGAGGTGGAGCGCTCGCTCCGCGTCCTCGACGGCGCGGTCGCCGTCTTCGACGGCGTCGCGGGCGTCGAGCCGCAGTCCGAGACGGTGTGGCGCCAGGCGGACCGCTACGGCGTCCCGCGCATCTGCTTCATCAACAAGCTCGACCGGGTCGGCGCGGAGTTCCACCGCTGCGTGGACATGCTGATCACCCGCCTGAACGCGACCCCGCTGGTCATCCAGATCCCGATCGGCGCCGAGGCGGACTTCAAGGGCGTCGTCGACCTGATCTCCATGAAGGCCCTGCTCTGGTCCGACGAGACGGCCAAGGGCGAGATGTACGAGACCCTGCCGATTCCGGACAGCCACCTCGAGGCCGCCCGCGAATGGCGCGACCGTCTGATCGAGACCCTCGCCGAGGGCGACGACCAGATCATGGAGCTCTACCTCGAGGGCACCGAGCCCACCGAGGAGCAGATCATCGCGGGCATCCGCCGCGCGACGCTCGCCAGCAACCTCAACCCGGTCGTGTGCGGCACCGCGTTCAAGAACAAGGGCGTGCAGCCCATGCTCGACGCGGTCGTTCGCTACCTGCCCTCCCCGCTCGACGTCGGCGCGGTCAAGGGCCACGCGGTGAACAACGAGGAAGAGGTCGTCGAGCGCGAGCCGAAGGACGACGCTCCGATCTCGGCGCTCGCCTTCAAGATCATGCGCGACCAGCACCTCGGCAAGCTCACCTACATCCGCGTGTACTCCGGCACGCTGACCGCCGGCACCCAGCTGGCGAACAGCACCAAGGGGCACAAGGAGCGGATCGGCAAGATCTACCAGATGCACGCGAACAAGCGTGAGGAGATCGACCGGGTGACGGCCGGTCACATCGTGGCCGTGCAGGGTCTGAAGAACACCACCACCGGCGACACGCTGTGCGCGGTCGAGGCTCCCGTGATCCTGGAGTCGATGAACTTCCCGGCCCCGGTCATCTCCGTGGCGATCGAGCCGAAGACCAAGAGCGACCAGGAGAAGCTGGGCGTCGCGATCCAGTCCCTCGCCGAAGAGGACCCGACCTTCGTTGTCCGCACGGACGAGGACACCGGCCAGACGATCATCGCGGGCATGGGCGAACTGCACCTCGAGGTGTTGGTCGACCGTATGAAGCGCGAGTTCAAGGTCGAGGCGAACGTCGGCAAGCCGCAGGTGGCCTACCGCGAGACGATCCGCAAGGCCGTCGAGCGCTACGACTACACCCACAAGAAGCAGACCGGTGGGTCGGGGCAGTTCGCAAAGGTCCAGATCGCCATCGAGCCGACTGGTTCGGGCGACGGCGGCTACGAGTTCGAGAACAAGGTCACCGGTGGTCGCGTTCCGCGCGAGTACATCCCGTCGGTCGACGCGGGCTGCCAGGAGGCCATGGAGTTCGGCGTGCTCGCCGGCTACCCCATGGTCGATGTGAAGGTCACCCTGCTCGACGGTGCCGCGCACGACGTCGACTCCTCCGAACTCGCCTTCAAGATCGCCGGCTCCATGGCGTTCAAGGAGGCCGCACGCAAGGCCGACCCGGTTCTGCTCGAGCCGATGATGGCCGTGGAGGTCCGCACCCCCGAGGACTACATGGGCGACGTGATCGGCGACCTGAACTCCCGCCGTGGTCAGATCCAGGCCATGGAGGAGCAGTTCGGAATGCGCGTCGTGAAGGCCCTGGTACCGCTGTCCGAGATGTTCGGCTACGTGGGCGACCTGCGCAGCAAGACCCAGGGCCGAGCGAACTACTCCATGCAGTTCGACAGCTATGCAGAGGTTCCGCGCAACGTCGCGGAAGAGATCGTGAAGAAGGCCCGCGGCGAATAGCGCCACAGTCGGAAGGCCCCGGCCCCCCGGCGAACCCAAGTAGATCGACCGTCGAACGTACGAAAACGCAGAAGGAGACTCCAGTGGCGAAGGCCAAGTTCGAGCGGACCAAGCCGCACGTCAACATCGGCACGATCGGCCACATCGACCACGGCAAGACGACGCTGACGGCAGCCATCACCAAGGTGCTGCACGACGCGATGCCGGATGTGAACCCGTACACCCCGTTCGACGAGATCGACAAGGCGCCCGAAGAGAAGCAGCGCGGTATCACGATCTCGATCGCGCACGTCGAGTACCAGACCGAGGCGCGTCACTACGCCCACGTCGACTGCCCGGGGCACGCCGACTACATCAAGAACATGATCACCGGTGCCGCGCAGATGGACGGCGCGATCCTCGTGGTCGCCGCCACCGACGGCCCGATGCCGCAGACCAAGGAGCACGTGCTCCTCGCCCGTCAGGTCGGCGTGCCGGCGATCGTCGTCGCGCTGAACAAGGCCGACATGGTCGACGACGCGGAGATCATGGAGCTCGTCGAGCTCGAGGTCCGCGAGCTGCTCGCCACCTACGAGTTCGACGGCGACAACCTGCCCGTCGTTCCCGTCTCGGCGCTGAAGGCGCTCGAGGGCGACGCCAAGTGGGTCCAGAGCGTGCTCGACCTGATGAAGGCCGTGGACGAGTCGATCCCGCAGCCCGAGCGCGACACCGACAAGCCGTTCCTCATGCCCGTCGAGGACGTCTTCACGATCACCGGCCGCGGCACCGTCGTCACCGGTCGCATCGAGCGCGGCATCATCAAGGTCAACGAGACCGTCGACATCATCGGCATCAAGAACGAGAAGCAGACCTCGACCGTCACCGGCGTCGAGATGTTCCGCAAGCTTCTCGACGAGGGTCGTGCGGGCGAGAACGTCGGTCTGCTTCTCCGTGGCATCAAGCGCGAGGACGTCGAGCGCGGCCAGGTGCTCATCAAGCCGGGCACCAACACCCCGCACACCGAGTTCGACGCGCAGGTCTACATCCTGAGCAAGGACGAGGGCGGCCGCCACACCCCGTTCTTCCAGAACTACCGCCCGCAGTTCTACTTCCGCACCACCGACGTGACCGGTGTCGTGGAGCTTCCCGAGGGCACCGAGATGGTCATGCCGGGCGACAACACCGAGATGAAGGTCAACCTCATCCAGCCCATCGCGATGGAAGAGGGCCTGACCTTCGCCATCCGCGAGGGTGGCCGCACCGTCGGCGCCGGCAAGGTCGTCAAGATCCTCAAGTAAGGCTCCACCGCTCCGGGGCGCCCCTGCGCCCCGGAGCGCTGCACGACCCAACGACGTAGTTAGAACGAAGGACGGCGAGGAAGCGATGGCGGGACAGAAGATCCGCATCCGGCTCAAGGCGTACGACCACGAGGTGATCGACTCGTCGGCGCGCAAGATCGTCGACACGGTGACCCGTACCGGCGCCACGGTTGCCGGCCCGGTTCCGCTGCCGACCGAGAAGAACGTGTACTGCGTCATCCGCTCGCCGCACAAGTACAAGGACTCGCGCGAGCACTTCGAGATGCGTACGCACAAGCGCCTCATCGACATCCTGGACCCGACGCCCAAGACGGTGGACTCGCTCATGCGGCTCGACCTGCCGGCCGGCGTCGACATCGAGATCAAGCTTTAGGCCGAGGGGAGGAATAGCCATGAACATCCAAGGCCTGCTCGGCGAGAAGCTGGGCATGACGCAGGTTTTCGACATTCGCGGTCGGGTCGTCCCCGTCACCGTGGTCAAGGCTGGCCCCTGCGTGGTCACCGCTGTCCGCACCGGTGACCGCGACGGCTACGAGGCCATCCAGATCGGCTTCGGCGAGGTCGACCCGCGCAAGGTGAACAAGCCCGACGCCGGTCACTTCCGCAAGGCCGGGGTCACCCCGCGCCGGCACGTGGTCGAGCTGCGCACCGCCGAGGCGTCGAACTACACCGTCGGCCAGGAGCTGTCGGTCGGCGAGCTGTTCGCCGACGGTGGCCTGGTCGACGTCACGGGTACCAGCAAGGGCAAGGGCACCGCGGGCGTCATGAAGCGCCATGGCTTCAAGGGCCTCAGCTCCTCGCACGGCACCCAGCGCAAGCACCGCAGCCCGGGTTCGATCGGCGCGTGCGCCACCCCCGCCCGCGTGTTCAAGGGCATGAAGATGTCCGGCCGCATGGGCAACGTGCGCACCACCACGCAGAACCTCACGATCCACTCGGTCGACGCCGAGGCCAACCTGATCCTGATCAAGGGTGCGGTTCCCGGCCCCAAGGGCGGCCTGCTGCTCGTTCGCAACGCCAACAAGGGCGCCCCGAAGAAGGGTGAGCTGAAGTGACTTCCGTCGACGTCATCGACGCGGCCGGCAAGAAGTCGGGGACCGCGGAACTTCCCGCGGAGATCTTCGACGTCACCGTCAACATCCCGCTGATCCACCAGGTCGTGGTGGCACAGCTGGCGGCGGCTCGCCAGGGCACGCACAAGACCAAGAACCGCGGCGAGGTCAGCGGTGGCGGCAAGAAGCCGTACCGCCAGAAGGGCACCGGCCGCGCCCGTCAGGGTTCGGCCCGCGCACCGCACTTCACCGGCGGTGGCGTCGTGCACGGTCCGACCCCGCGCGACTACTCGCAGCGGACCCCGAAGAAGATGAAGGCAGCCGCCCTTCGCGGTGCCCTCTCGGACCGGGCCCGCGGCGGCAAGGTGCACGTGCTCGCCTCCCTGGTCGGCGGCGAAACCCCCTCGACGCGGGCGGCGATCGCGGCGCTGAACCAGGTCGGCGACGCCGGCAAGGCGCTCGTGGTCGTGGACCGCACCGACGTCGTGAGCTGGAAGAGCGTGCGCAACGTTCCCGGCGTCCACGTCATCGCGCCGGACCAGCTGAACACCTACGACGTGCTGGTGAACGACGACATCGTCTTCACCCAGGCCGCACTCGCCGCGTTCCTCGAGCACGCGGGCGTCTCGGCCGGCTCGGTCGGCCTGAGCAAGAAGGGGGCCTCCGCGTGAGCAGCCCGAACTCCAGCTACAAGGACTACCGCGACATCCTGCTCGCGCCGGTCATCTCCGAGAAGAGCTACGGCCTTCTCGACGAGAACAAGTACACGTTCCTGGTCGCCCCCGACGCCAACAAGACCGAGATCAAGATCTCGGTCGAGAAGGTCTTCGGGGTCAAGGTCACGGGCGTGAACACCATCAACCGCCAGGGCAAGCGCAAGCGGACCAAGGGCGGCTTCGGACAGCGCAATGGCACGCGTCGGGCGATCGTCACCGTCAAGGAAGGCGACCGCATCGACATCTTCGGAGGGCCGGTCTCGTGATCCGGATCATTGAAAGCAGCGAATTCTTCCTTCGATCCGGTCGCGAGACCGGCGCGAACGAAGCAATTGGCACTGTCGGAGGGCCGGTTTCCTAATGGGCATCCGCAAATACAAGCCGACCACCCCGGGCCGTCGCGGCTCGAGCGTCGCCGACTTCGTCGAGATCACTCGGTCCACGCCGGAGAAGTCGCTCGTTCGTCCGCTGCACAGCAAGGGCGGACGCAACAGCGCCGGGCGCATCACCACCCGTCACCAGGGTGGTGGCCACAAGCGCGCCTACCGCGTCATCGACTTCCGTCGGGCGGACAAGGACGGCGTGCCGGCCAAGGTTGCGCACATCGAGTACGACCCCAACCGCACTGCGCGCATCGCGCTGCTGCACTACGCGGACGGCGAGAAGCGGTACATCATCGCGCCGAACAAGCTCTCGCAGGGCGACAAGATCGAGACCGGTCCCGGTGCCGACATCAAGCCCGGCAACAACCTTCCGCTGCGCAACATCCCGCTCGGTACGGTCGTGCACGCAATCGAACTGCGTCCGGGTGGCGGGGCGAAGATCGCCCGCTCGGCCGGCACCGGCGTGCAGGTGCTCGCCAAGGAGGGCCGTTTCGCCCAGCTGCGCATGCCGTCGGGCGAAATCCGCAACGTCGACATCCGCTGCCGCGCCACCATCGGCGAGGTCGGCAACGCCGAACAGTCGAACATCAACTGGGGCAAGGCCGGCCGCATGCGCTGGAAGGGCAAGCGCCCGACCGTCCGCGGTGTCGTCATGAACCCCGTCGACCACCCGCACGGTGGTGGTGAGGGCAAGACCTCCGGTGGTCGCCACCCGGTCAGCCCGTGGGGTCAGGCGGAAGGCCGGACGCGTCGTCCGAACCGTCCTAGCGACTCGATGATCGTCCGCCGTCGTAAGAGCGGGAAGGGCCGGAAGTAATGCCTCGCAGTCTGAAGAAGGGCCCGTTCGTCGACGGCCACCTCGCCAAGAAGGTCGAGGTGCAGAACGACAAGGGCACCAAGAACGTCATCAAGACCTGGTCGCGGCGTTCGATGATCATCCCCGAGATGCTCGGGCACACGATCGCCGTGCACGACGGGCGCAAGCACATCCCGGTGTTCGTCACCGAGTCGATGGTCGGTCACAAGCTCGGCGAGTTCGCGCCGACCCGGACCTTCCGCGGCCACGTGAAGGAAGACCGCAAGGCCAAGCGCCGCTAGACAGTCGGGGGAG
Organism: Sporichthyaceae bacterium; assembly: GCA_052389435.1. Classification (GTDB taxonomy): domain Bacteria; phylum Actinomycetota; class Actinomycetes; order Sporichthyales; family Sporichthyaceae; genus JBQTKD01. The sequence continues at coordinate 6,534 of JBQTIB010000068.1, forward strand.
TGGGGGGGGGGGGGGGGGGGGGGGGGCGGGCGCCCCCCGCCCCCCCACCCACAACCAAACACAAACAAACAAAAAAACCAACAACCCCACCCACAAC
>JBQTIB010000069.1:0-2358 GCA_052389435.1 Sporichthyaceae bacterium
GGTCGAACCCGGGCGGGCTGTCCTTGAGCGCGAGACCCATGCCGTGCAGCTTGGCCTTGACCTCGTCGATGGACTTGGCGCCGAAATTCCTTATATCCAGAAGGTCGGCCTCGCTTCTCGAGACGAGCTCACCCACGGAGTGGATGCCCTCGCGCTTGAGGCAGTTGTACGACCGGACGGTCAGCTCGAGCTCCTCGATCGGGAGCGCGAGATCCGCGGCGAGCGCGGCGTCCGTCGGCGACGGGCCCATGTCGATGCCCTCGGCCTCGACGTTGAGCTCGCGGGCCAGGCCGAACAGTTCGACGAGGGTCTTGCCCGCGGAGGCCATGGCGTCGCGCGGCAGCATCGAGTGCTTGGTCTCGACGTCGACCACGAGCGAGTCGAAGTCGGTGCGCTGCTCGACGCGGGTCGCCTCGACCTTGTAGGTGACCTTGAGGACCGGGGAGTAGATGGAGTCGACCGGGATGCGGCCGATCTCCTGGCCGGCCTGCTTGTTCTGCACGGCCGAGACGTAGCCGCGGCCACGCTCGACGGTCAGCTCGACGTCCAGCTTGCCCTTGGCGTTCAGGGTGGCCAGACGCAGGTCGGGGTTGTGCACCTCGACGCCCGCCGGCGGCTGGATGTCGGCGGCGGTGACCTCGCCCGGTCCCTGCTTGCGCAGGTACATGACCTCGGGCTCGTCGTGCTCGGAGGAGACGACGAGTTCCTTGATGTTCAGGATGAGGTCGGTGACGTCCTCCTTGACCCCGGGCACGGTGGTGAACTCGTGCAGGACGCCGTCGATGCGAATGCTGGTGACGGCGGCACCGGGGATGGAGGAGAGCAGGGTGCGGCGCAGCGAGTTGCCGAGCGTGTAGCCGAAGCCCGGCTCGAGCGGCGCGATGATGAAACGCGACCGGAAGTCGCTGACCGGCTCTTCGACGAGAGTCGGGCGCTGTGCGATGAGCATGATTTCCCTCTCCGCGACGACCGTTATTTGACGTCGCGACGTGCCGGCACCGCCATGGGGCGGTGCCGGGTGGTGCTTGTGAGACTAGCCGAGAAGCAGCGTTAGACGCGGCGACGCTTGGGCGGACGGCAGCCGTTGTGCGGGCTGGGCGTCACGTCCTGGATCGAGCCGACCTCGAGGCCGGTGGCCTGGAGGGAGCGGATCGAGGTGTGGCGGCCGGAGCCGGGACCCTTCACGTAAACGTCGACCTTGCGCATGCCGTGCTCCTGCGCGCGACGCGCGGCCGACTCGGCGGCCATCTGCGCGGCGAACGGGGTCGACTTGCGCGAGCCCTTGAACCCGACGTGCCCGGCCGAGGCCCACGAGATGACGTTCCCCTGCGGGTCCGTGATCGACACGATCGTGTTGTTGAACGTGCTCTTGATGTGAGCGTGCCCGTGGGCGACGTTCTTCTTCTCCTTGCGGCGGATCTTCGTCTTGGCAGCCGCCTGGCGCTTCTGGGGAGGCATTCCCTACTCCTTCTGGGCCGAAGGCCCACCGATCGAGCTCGCTCGATCGGAAGCTCTTTGTTTTGACTGTGCTCTTGGCTGTTGCTTTCGGGGGGTCGTCGGGAGGCGAAGCCCCCCGACTGCCTACTTCTTGCCAGGCTTCTTCTTGCCGGCGATCGCGCGGCGCGGTCCCTTGCGGGTGCGAGCGTTCGTGTGGGTGCGCTGCCCGTGGACCGGCAGGCCACGACGGTGCCGCAGACCCTGGTAGCAGCCGATCTCGATCTTGCGGCGGATGTCCGCGGCAACCTCGCGGCGCAGGTCGCCCTCGGTCTTGTAGTTCGCGTCGATCCAATCGCGGAGCTTGACCAGGTCTTCGTCGCCGAGGTCCTTGGCGCGGAGGTTCGGGTCGATCCCGGCCCCGGCGCAAGTCTCCTTGGCGCGGGTACGGCCGATCCCGTAGATGTAGGTGAGCGCGATCTCCAGGCGCTTTTCGCGCGGGAGGTCGACGCCGGCAAGACGTGCCATCGTTGATCCCGTTCTTCACTCCGGAGGTCTGGACCTCGCACCGACCTCGGCCTCCGGACCGAGGGCACCGTCGGCGAGCCGACGAGGTGCGGGGATGTACTGCGTTGGGACTGCTAGCCCTGGCGCTGCTTGTGGCGCAGGTTCTCGCAGATCACCATGACGCGGCCGTGACGACGAATGACCTTGCACTTGTCGCAGATCGGCTTGACGCTCGGGTTGACCTTCACAGTGCTTCGCACCCTTCTCAGTGCCTCCCACGTCGTTCGACGCGCGAGGCAGCCTTCGTGTCCGCTGGGGCGAAGCCCCACCGGTGAAGGAATCCGGCCCCCTAGGGCCGCATTCCTTCGCCGGAACGCTCTTGCTCTTCGCTCTTTTGCCCTTGGGGGGCGTGGGGGG
>JBQTIB010000070.1:0-24386 GCA_052389435.1 Sporichthyaceae bacterium
TCCATCATCGCCGGCAACGGCCCGCAGGTCAGCAGTGGTGAGAGTCAACGTGATCAAGCCCGATCTCGCCCCGTGCAAGGGAAGAAGAACTACCCGAGGTGTCTCACATCAGCCTGACGCACAGGGCAGCGACTCTCGAAGCGCTAGGTTATGTGAACATACATAGCCAGGACGCGGAGGGCTCATGGCCAAAGGCGTCCGAGAACGGATGGTCGGTAGCGGCGCGGAGCTGTTTGCCGAGCGCGGCCTGAACGTCACGATGCTCGAGGTCGTCGAGCACGCGGAGGCCCCCCGCGGATCGATCTACCACCACTTTCCGGCCGGCAAGCCGGAACTCGCGGTCGCGGTGGCACAGCAGACGGCCGTCGAGATCGAGGCCATGGTGGCCCACTTCGCCACCAAGATCGCCGAGCCCGAGCCGTTCCTGCACCGGCTCGTCGACCACCACTGTCGTCGCCTGACCACCAGCGACTACAAGGCGGGCTGCCCGCTGATGGGAATGGTCGCCGCAGGCGAGCACGTGCCGGAGATCGACGTCGCCGTCGAGGAAAGCTTCACCGCCTGGGTGCGCACGATCGCCGACGCCCTGACCGCCAAGCAGGTTGCCCCAGCGGCCGCGCAGACCCTCGCCGGCGCCCTGGTCGTCGGCGTCGAGGGCGCCATCGCCGTGGCTCGGGCTCAGCGCAGCCCGGCTCCGTTCGAGGCACTCAAGGGAATGCTCGGCATTCTGCTCGCCGCCTCTTGAGGCCCGCGGCTTTACGCGGTTGACACATTATGTATGTGTGCATATAGAGTCAAGGTCAGTCGTCCAGCCAACGAGGTGCTGACATGAGCGTCGTGATCACGGTCGCCACGACCGGCCCGATCGCCACCAAAGCCGACAACCCCACGCTGCCCACGCAGCCCGAGGAAATCGCCGCGGCGGTGCACGACGCCTACGAACTCGGGGCGTCGGTGGCCCACCTCCACATCCGCGACGAACAGGACCGCCCAACTGCGGACCTCTCGATCACTCAGCGCACCATGGACCTGATCGCCGAGCGCTGCCCGATCCTGATCCAGCTGTCCACCGGCGTCGGCCTCTCGGTTCCCTTCGAGGAGCGTGCCAAGCTCGTCGAGCTGCGCCCGAAGATGGCCACCCTCAACCCGTGCACGATGAGCTTCGGCAACGGGATCTTCGTCAACGCTCCCGAGGACGTTCGCCGCCTCGCCGCCCGCATGCAGGAACTCGGTGTCAAGCCCGAGCTTGAGGTCTACGACACCGGCCACGTCGATGCGGCCCTTCGACTGCGAGACGCGGGCCTGCTGGACGGGCCGCTGCAGTTCAGCGTCGTGCTCGGCGTCGTCGGCGGTGCGGCGGCCACGCCGCAGAACCTGGTCGAGCTCCAACGCCGACTGCCCGAGGACTGCATCTGGCAGATCATTGCGATCGGCCGAAACAACCTTCAGCTCACGGCGATGGGCCTGGCGATGGGCGGCAACGCCCGCGCCGGCATGGAGGACACCCTCTACCTCGGCAAGGGCCGTCCGGCCGAGGGCAACCACGAACTAGTCGCCCGCGCCGTCAGGCTCGCCCGAGATCTAGACCTCGACATCGCGACCGTCGACGACGCGACCAAACAGCTCTGCCTGACCAGCTGAACCGCGCACCCAGCCAGCTGCTCTCTGATCCGCCGTCAGACCGGAGGTTCCACAAGGTGTCCGAGACCGTTGCAACGCAACTGCTCGACGTGACGATGGACGGGCAGGTCGCCGTCATCTCCATGAAATCGCCTCCCTACAACCTGCTCGACGAGCCGATGTGCGCCCAACTGCTCACCGCCCTGGCGGAGACCGAGCAGCTTGGGGCGCGGGCGATCGTCCTGCGCAGCGGGATGCGGCACTTCTCCGCCGGGGCCGACCTCGACACGATGCTGCCGGCGGCCTCCGCCGCGGGCGTCCTGGACTGGGGCCTGGTCGAGCTGCTCGACGCCTTCCGCAGCCACCCACTGCCGATCGTCGCGGCGGTCCACGGCGTGTGCGTCGGCGGCGGCTTCGAACTCGCTTTGGCCTCGGACCTGATTGTGGCCACCGAATCGGCGAAGATCGGCTGCGTCGAGGTGACCGTCGGCCTGCATCCGCTGATGGGCGCGATCCAGCGCATCACGCAGCGCGCCGGGGCCGCCCGGGCCGCAGAGATGGCGATGCTCGGCCGGCGCTACGACGCCGCGACTCTCGAGCGCTGGAACATCGTCAACCGCGTCGTTCCGGATGCCGATCTAGAGACCGCCGCCAACGTCTTGGCCCAGGAACTCGCGCACGGCCCGACGATCGCCCACACCGCGACCAAACGACTGATCGCGATCGCCGCCAGCCAGGGCGTCGAGACGGCCGACCACACGATGGCCGACCTGCAGAAGGCCATCTACCTGTCCGCGGACTTCCGCGCCGGAGTCGAGTCCTACAACGCCAAGGGCGTCGGCATGGCGCGCTTCGAAGGGCGCTGAGGTTTGTGACCCTTCCCCTTGCCGGCCTGCGGGTCGTCGACTTCTCCCGAGTACTGGCCGGCCCGCACTGCGCGAAGACCCTGCTCGACCTCGGGGCCGACGTGGTCAAGATCGAGCCACCGCCCGGAGACCTTTCGCGCAAGTCCTTCCCGAACAACGGGGAGATGTCCGGGTACTACGCCCAGCACAACGCGGGCAAGCGCAACCTGTCGATCGACCTGCGGGTGCCCGGTGCGCGCGAGGTCGTGCTGGCACTGTGCGAGCGTGCCGACGTCATCGTGGAGAACTTCCGACCGGGCGCGCTGGCGGCCTTCCAACTCGGCTACGAAGACATTCGGGCGGTCAATCCGAGCGTGGTGTACGTGTCGATCTCCGGGTACGGCCAGCACGGCCGCTGGAGCTCGCGGATGGCGTATGCGCCCACCGTGCAGGCCGAGTCGGGTCTGACCAAGATCACCAACGACCAGTTCGATCGCGAGGGCGCACGCCTGCGGAGTGACTCCCTGTCACATGCCGATGTCTACACGGGTCTACACGCCGCGATCGCCGTGCTCGCCGCCCTGCAGCATCGTGCGGAAACCGGCGAGGGGCAGTACATCGACGTGGCGATGGCGGCGGTGATGGTGTCGATCAACGAGCGCACCCACGTCGAGCTCGCCGACGACGAACTCGGCGCCGAGGTGCCGATCCTCGGTGCCACCGACGGCCCGTTCTTCCGCGGCCCGGACGGGGAGATCTTCGCCAGCCCGATGAGCCTGGTCGGCTCTATGTCGTTCCCGTTCTACCTGGCCGCGATGCGCCGCGCCGATCTGGCCGACGATCCGCGCTTCGTCACTCCCGAAGCGCGGCTGGCCCATCTCGACGAACTCCACGCGATCGTCCAGGACTGGATCTCCACCTTCTCCGACATGGCCTCGCTCGACGCCCAGTTCGACGAGGCCAAGATCGCGACAGGGCAGGTGCGCTCGCTGCGCGAACTGGCCGAGAGCGAATGGGCCGACGAGTGGGGCGCCGTGCGCACCGCGTCGGATCGGGCAGGCGGGGAGTACCGCCTGCCCGGCCGTCCCTGGCACTTCGGTGCCGCCAAGGATCTACCGCCCGACCCGATCGCCCTGCCCGCCCTTCAGGGCGAGCACAACCGGGCGGTACTGCGCGAGCTCGGCCTCGACGACGCCGCCATCGACGCACTGCAGCACTCCGGCGCCCTGGTCGAACCGGGCCGCTCCGTCTAACCGCAGTCCCTTCAGTCCTCGAAAGCACCACCGACAAAGGAGTCCCCTATGCCCCTGTGGAAGATTTATCACCCGGCCGGCGCGTACACCACGGAAGACAAGAAGGGCTTCTCCAGCGCCGTCACCAGCATGTACGCGAAGGTTCCGATCCCCGAGTTCTACGTCGTGTGCATCTTCGAAGACATGCCCGAGAACACCGTCTACGTCGGCGGCGAGGTCGACAACAACTTCGTGCGCATCAAGGTCGACCAGATCGCCCGCACCATGGCCGGCGGCATCGTCCGCGACTGGTGGGTCCACACCCTGGACAACCTCTACGCCCCGTGGGTCCGCGACCGCGGCTACAACTGGGAGCTGTCGATCGACGAAACCCCGTTCGACCTGTGGACGCTGCAGGGGATCATCCCGCCGCCGTTCGAGTCCGCCGGCGAGCAGCGTTGGATCGCGGAGAACAAGGCCTCCGAACTCGCCGAGGCCGAGAAGCTCCCGCCGCACGCAAAGATGTTCAACCGCGGCGTCTACACCGAGGCATAGCTCCTCCTCCGAGTCCGGACCCCGGGCCGCCCTACCTACGGGCGACCCGGGGTCCTGGCGTTTTTGTCGGACCCGATCGGCAGACTCCCCGCAACCGAGTGGGAGGGGCGAGAATGGGGTCCATGACCGAGCAGGCAGCCAACGCCGGCCTCGGGCTTGCCCCCGGTAGCCGCCCCTTGACGGTGGCGGACCTGGAGACGATGCCCGATGACGGCCGACGCTACGAACTCATCGACGGAATCCTGCTGGTGAGCCCCGCCCCGCAGTGGCGTCACCAGGCGATGCTGGCAGGCCTGTTCAGGGTCCTCGATCCCCTGTGCCCACCCGATCTGCGGATTGTGATGGCGCCCTTCGCCGTGCGTACGAGCGAGAGCAACGAAGTCCAGCCCGACCTGATCGTCGCCCGCTTCGCCGACCTCACACCCGCCGCACTGCCCGTGGCGCCCGTGCTGGCCGTAGAGGTGCTCTCGCCGAGCACTCAGCTCTACGACCGCAACCTCAAGCTCGCGCACTACGCCCGGATCGGCGTCGCGTCGTACTGGCTGCTCGACCCGGCCGACGAGGGTTCGATCGCCGTCCATTCCCTCGAGGACGGCACCCTCCGCGAGGTGGCCACCGCCTCCGGCGAGCAGCCGTTGACCCTGCGAGTCCCGTTCGACGTGACGTTGGTAGCCGCGCGCTTGCTCGACGACCTTCGCCCCCGCCCCTAGACGCCGGGCGTCAGCTCGGGTCGGGGAGCTCCGGGTGCGCGCCTTCGGTGTGGCCCTCGGGCAGCGGCGGGAGTTCGTGGGCCTTCTCGTAGTCGGCGAGCATGCCGATGCGCTTCACGTGCCGACCGCCCTCGAACGGGGTGTCGAGGAAGGCCTCGACGAAGGCGATGGCCTCCGCCGCGGTGTGCTGGCGGGCGCCGAGGCTGATGACGTTCGCGTCGTTGTGCTGACGGGCGAGCTTGGCGATCTCCTCCGACCACACCAGCGCCGCACGGACGCCGGGGACCTTGTTCGCCGCGATGGCCTCGCCGTTGCCGGAGCCGCCGAGCACGATGCCGAGGCTGTCCGGGTCCGCCGCGGTACGGGCGGCGGCACGGAGCACGAACGGCGGGTAGTCGTCGACGGCGTCGTACCAGTGCGGCCCGCAGTCGACGGGCTCTTCGCCCCGCTCCTCCAACCAGGTCAGGAGCTGGTCCTTGAGCTCGAAGCCGGCGTGGTCGGATCCCAGGTAGACGCGCACGGGCGGTGAGTCTACGGGCGCCGAGCCACCACCCGGGTGCCGGGAATGGCGGTGGCCAGGGCGGCCATGTCGTCGGGGTCGGCGGTGATCACCACGGCCGCCTCGAAACCCGCGCACGCGGCGACGACGTGGGCGTCCGCGATGTCTTCGCTGCCCCGGCCGGTCTCGTGCAGGATCGCCCCGACGAGCTTGGCGAACCGCTCGTCGGTGGGCACCACCAGGATCCGCCGACCGCCGCGACTACGGGCGAGGGCCGCCTCCACCCGACGCGTGCGGGCGAGACCGCGGCAGACCTCGGCGAGGGTGACCGCGGCACAGTAGACGTCCTCGCCTCGCTCGGAGGCTTGACGCAGCACCTCCCGGAGGAACGCTCCGGCGGGAGTGTCGAGAACGTCGAACGCCGCGGCGTCGAGCACGACGCCCTGGCTCACGCGACGCCGGTGCGCCGGTCGGTCTCCGGGTCCGCCGGCCCGAACGCCTCGTCCAGAAAGGCCTTGACCTCGGCCTGCTGCTCCGGTGAGGCCTTGCCGTGCAACTCGTCGAGTTCGTCCATCCACTCGATCAGCGCGGCGCGATGGGCCGCCGATTCCACCGCCTCGCGAAGCGCCCTGTTGGCGACCGCGGACATGCTGCGCCCCTCCATGGACTCCAGCGCCTCGACGATGTCCTCGTCGAGATTCAACGTCACGCGACGCTTCTTCATACAGACATCATAACTCCGGTTCGCCCGCGCCGTCCCGACCGAGCATCGGCCGTTTCCCGCGGGCCCTACGTGGCACGATGACCACATCAGGTCAGACATGAGAAACGGGGGGCGCAGCGTGCCCGGCAAGAACCTCACTCGCGACGAAGCCGCAGGTCGCGCGGACACCCTCGACGTACGCGCCTATACGGTCGAACTCGATCTGACCGGCGACGGGCCCACGTTCCGCTCCACGACGGTGATCGGCTTCTCCGCGCACAACGCCGGGGAGACCTTCCTGGACCTGATCGCCCCCGAGGTGCACGAGATCACCCTCAACGGGCGCTCGCTGGACCCGGCCACCCACTTCGACGGCGTCCGGATCAAGCTGACGGACCTGACGGCGGACAACACGCTGCGAGTCGTCGCGGACTGCGCCTACATGAACACCGGCGAGGGCCTGCACCGGTTCGTCGACCCGGTCGACAAGGCCACCTACCTCTACACACAGTTCGAGGTGGCCGACGCCCGGCGGGTGTTCGCGTGCTTCGACCAGCCGGACCTGAAGGCCACCTTCCAGCTCACGGTCCTGGCCCCGCACGACTGGGCCGTGTTCTCCAACGCCGAAACCCCCGAGCCGCGCGAGGTCGCCGGACGCCTCGACGCCAAGGCCTGGGCGTTCGAGGCCACTCCCCCGATCTCCACCTACATCACCGCGTTGGTCGCCGGCGGCTACCACGTCGAACGCAGCGAATACCGCCGCGGCGACCTGACGATCCCCATGGCCGTGGCCTGCCGCCAGTCCCTGGCGCCGCACCTGGACGCCGAGGAGATCTTCGACGTCACCCGCCGCGGGTTCGACTTCTTCCTCGAGCTGTTCGACTGTCCGTACCCGTTCACCAAGTACGACCAGCTCTTCGTCCCCGAGTACAACGCGGGCGCGATGGAGAACGCCGGCTGCGTGACGATCCTGGAGGACTACGTCTTCCGCTCCAAGGTCACCGACGCCACCTACGAGCGGCGCGCCGAAACGATCCTGCACGAGCTCGCGCACATGTGGTTCGGCGACCTCGTCACCATGCGCTGGTGGGACGACCTCTGGCTCAACGAGTCCTTCGCCACCTACGTCTCGGTACTCGCCCAGGCCGAGTCCACCCGCTGGACCAACGCCTGGACCACGTTCGCGAACGAGGAGAAGACCTGGGCCTACCGCCAGGACCAGCTACCGAGCACGCATCCGATCTTCGCCGACATCAACGACCTCGAGGACGTCGAGGTCAACTTCGACGGCATTACCTACGCCAAGGGCGCCTCGGTGCTCAAGCAGCTCGTGGCCTGGGTCGGCCGGGACAACTTCTTCGAGGCCATCCGCCGGTACTTCGCCCGCCACGCCTGGGGCAACACCACCCTGAACGACCTGCTCGTCCTGCTCGAGGAGACCTCCGGCCGCGACCTGAAGTCCTGGTCGACCGAATGGCTGCAGACCGCGGGGGTGAACATCCTGCGCCCGGAGTACACCCTCGACGAGGAGGGCAACTTCGCGACCTTCGAGATCGTGCAGACCGCGATCCCGGAGTACCCGACCCTGCGATCGCACCGAATCGCCGTCGGCCGCTACGACCTGACGGACGGTCAGCTCGTCCTGCGGGACAGCACCGAGCTCGACGTCTCCGGTGCCAGCACCGAGGTGAAGACGCTGGTCGGCACCCGGTCCGCGGACCTCGTCCTGGTCAACGACCAGGACTTCACCTACGCCAAGATCCGGCTGGACCCGCGCTCGCTGTCCACCGTTGGGCGCCACATCGGTGCGATCGGCGACTCCCTGCCGCGGACGCTGTGCTGGGCGGCCGCGTGGGACATGACCCGGGACGCCGAACTGCCGGCCCGGGAGTACGTGGAGTTGGTGCTGCGCGGAATCTCCGCGGAGACCGACATCGTCGTGGAGCAGGCCCTGCAGCGGCAGGCCATCGGCGCCCTGCACTCCTTCGCCGACCCGACCTTCCGGGACACCGGATTGCGCCGTCTCGGCGAGGCCGCCCTGCAGTACCTGCGCGCAGCCGCTCCCGGCAGCGACCGCCAACTCGCCTGGGCCCGCACGTTCGGCTCGGTGGCCCGCGGAGACGGCCAGCTCGAGGTGCTCGCCGCGCTGCTCGACGGCGCGGAGTCCCTTCCGGGCCTGACCATGGACCCCGAGATGCGCTGGCACCTGCTGCGCCGCCTGGTGACCTGCGGGGTCGTCGCCGACGAGCGAATCGACGCCGAACTCGACCGAGACGACACGGCCGCGGGCCGCCGCTACGCCGCCGGCGCCTTCGCCGCCCGCCCGACCACCCGGGCGAAGGAGGAGGCCTGGTCCTCGGTCGTGGGCGACGACTCACTGCCCAACGCCATGCTGGGCGCGGTCATCGGCGGCTTTGCGCAGGTCGAGCAGGAGCACCTGCTCGAACCGTTCGTCGACCGGTACTTCGCGGCGCTGCCGAAGATCTGGGCGGAGCGGACGAACAAGATGGCGCAGAACATCGTCACCGGGCTGTACCCGAGCCACCGCATCGAGCAGTCCACGCTGGACAAGACCGACGCGTTCCTGGCCTCGGCCGACCACCCGCCGGCGCTGCGCCGCCTCCTGCTCGAAAGCCGCGACGGCGTGGCCCGTTCGATGCGCGCCCGCGAGTGCGACAGGGCCGCCGGCTGAGCGCGGCGGCCGTGGGCACGACCTAGGCGTGCGTGTGCAGGGACTGCGGGTGGCGGCCGTGTTCGGCGAGCTGCTGGACGCCCTGCACGATTCCGCCGACGAGGTTCCCGGCCGCGAAGGCCGAGGTCATGGTCAGGCCCGCCAGCCCGCAGGCGCGGTCGTCGAGCCAGCGCTTGGCGCGCGAGCCGGTCACGATCTCCAGCGAGCGCGCGACCGGGTCGACGAAAACCAGCACGGCTTCGGCCGCCTCGACGCCGAGTTCGGCGTGACGCCGCTTGGCGTAGGCGCGGGCCGGGCCCTCGGCCGGACCGACGTACACCGAAAAGATCAGGCCGCTCTGGCTCTGCGCCCGCTGGATGGCGCGCACGATCTCGTCCCGTTGGGACGGGGAGAACGCGGTGCCTCCGTCGCTCAGGCCCCTCGCTCGTTCCTCGTTCGTCGCGTTCGCTCGGCTACCAGCGAGCACTGGAACCGCCACCGTCGTCGGTCTCGCCACCGCTGACGACGGTGCCGGTCAGCGCCTGGCGCCCGGCCTCGACCTCCGGGGCCTTCTCGCCCTCGGGACCGCCGTACCACTCGGGCTGCGCGTCCCAGTTGATCCCGGGCTTCTTGTTGCCCTTGACCATCGACGGCAGCACGGTCAGCAGCGTGATCAGCAGCATCAGGGCGATCGGCACGACGCCGAACAGCATGAGGGCCTCGAGCGTGGACATCTGCTCGCCCGGGTCGTCGCCGTCGTCCCGCTCGAGCGCGGCCGCCGGCGCGGCCAGGGCCACGCCCACGACGAGCGCACCGAAGGAAGTGCAGGCGACGGCACGGGCACGGTTGCGGAAGCTGGTCACGGGGCACAGGTTACCCAACCCCCGCCACGGGCCGGCAGCCTCACCTGCCCCGTTGCGCCGCCGCAGCCCGGAAAAGGCTCGTGAGTTCGGCCACGCGAGGCGAGCCCATCAGGTCCGAGAGCCGCACCGGGTTCCGTTCCGCGTCCAGCAGCGGGTAGCGCCAGTTCGGGTACTCCTGGTGCGTGCCGGGCTGATTGTGGGTGCGCCGGTCCCCGGCCGCGTCGGCCAGGGCGATCCCGTGGAGCAGGCACGGGGTGCGGGCGAGGAACTCGTGCAGGGCCACGACCATCGCGTCGATCGAGCCGACGTCGCCGATTTCCCCGCCGCGCTCGATCCCGAGTTCGTCGAGCAGCGCGCGCCATTCCGCGAGCTCCTCGCGCAGCCCGGACCACTCTTTTTCGACCGGCACGGACAGCAGCCCGAGCCGGTTGCGCAGCGCGACGTGCTCCCCGGCCAGGTAGCCACGGGTGGGCGGCAGGTCGTGGGTCGTGACGGTGCCCAGGCACAGCTCGCGCCACTGCTCGGGGCGCAGGGGGCCGGTGGCGTCGCGCTCGAACCACAGAATCGACGTGCCGAGCATTCCCCGCTCCCGCAGGTAGTCCCGCACCCACGGCTCGACCGTGCCGAGGTCCTCGCCGATCACGACGGCTCCCGCCCGGGACGCCTCGAGCGCGAGGATGCCGACCATCGCCTCGTGGTCGTAGCGCACGTAGGTCCCCTCGGAGGCCTTGGAGCCCTTGGGAACCCACCACAGCCGGAACAGGCCCATGACGTGGTCGACGCGCAGCCCGCCCGCGTGCCGCAGCGCGGTGCGCAGCATGTCCCGGTAGGGCGCGTAGCCGGACTCGGCGAGCTGCCGCGGCTTCCACGGCGGCTGGCTCCAGTCCTGGCCGTAGTGGTTGAACGCGTCCGGCGGGGCGCCGACGTTGACGCCGATGGCGAGGACCTCCTGCAGGCCCCAGGAGTCCGCACCGTTGGGGTGCACGCCGACGGCGAGGTCGTGGATGACCCCGATCGACATCCCGGCGGTCTTGGCGGCCGCGGCGGTGGCGGCGAGCTGTTCGTCGAGCTGCCACTGCAGCCAGGCGTGGAAGTCCACCCGCTCGGCGAGCCGGGCGCGCTCGGCGGCGACGGCGGAGGTCGCCGGGTTGCGCAGCGGAATCGGCCACTGCAGCCAGTCCTCGCCGTAGACCTCCACGAGCGCGCACCAGGTCGCAAAGTCGAGCAGGCCGACGCCCTCGCGGGCGCGGTAGGCGTCGAACTCGGCCTGGCGCGAGGCCGTCCTGCCCGCGGCGAAGACGAGTTCGAGGGCCTCGGACTTGGCAGCCCACACCGCGTCGCGGTCGATCAGGTCGTCCGGGCCGCCGAGGTCGGCGAAGCAGGCCGCGAGTTCCCCGATGCGCGCCCGAGCGGCCTTGCCGAGCTTGCCCACCTCGCCGAGCCCGGGGATCGACAGGTACAGCGGGCTGACGAACCGTCGGGTGACGGGCAGGTAGGGGGACGGCTCGATCGGCGGCAGCGGGTCCGAGGCGTGCAGCGGGTTGATCAGCACGAAGCCCGCCGCGAGGTCCTTGCCGGACCAGGACAGCAGCGCGGCGAGGTCCCCGAGGTCCCCAAAACCCCAGGACCGCTCGGTGCGGACCTGGTAGAGCTGGGTCATCCAGCCCCAGGTCCGATCGTCCGCCGGGCCCTGTGCGTTCAAGGCCGCGGGAAGTTCCAGGCTCGCGGGAACCACGACCACGGTGGCGGTCGCGTGCAGTTCTCCGCTCGTCGCGTGCAGGGTGTGCCAGCCCAGCGGCAGGTCGGTCGGCAGTTCGAAGGTCGCCTCGCCGACGAGCGCACCGTCGACGTGGACCGGGTCCACCCAGCGGTCGAGCTGGCGCAGGTCGAACCGGGGCGAGGAGTCCTCGAGCTCCAGGTGCACGTTGACGGGGTCCCCGTGCGGCACGTGGACCCAGAACGTGGACGGCGACGGGTCGTCGATCCGGCGCACCAGGGACCCGGGCAGCATCCGGCGCCAGCGGTCCGCGTGCAGGTCCGCGAGGGCGGCCCCGGCCGAGGCGTCGTCGGAGGCGTCGACGCCGAGGGCCTCGAGCACGGCGACCACCGTCGGGCCGGGGACGGCGACGTACTCCCCCCGCCAGTCCCAGTACTCGGTGGCCACCCCGTGAGCGGTCGCCAGGGCGATCAGGTTCGCAGACAGTTCAGCCACGACGCCGATACTGCCCCACGGAAGTACAGGTCAGTCGCACCGGCTGCGCACAACCCCCAGCTCAGGCCGTTGCCTCGTCCACGAGGCCGTGGCCGGTGAGATACGGCAGCCAGCGCGGGTCGCTCCGTCCGGTGCCCAGAATCCGCCACACCGAGCCCGTCGGGGCCTTCGGCATCGGGCGTACGGCCCAGCCGAGTTCGTGGATGTGACGGTCGCTCTTGACGTGGTTGCAGCGGCGGCAGGCGGCCACGACGTTCTCCCACGTGTGCTGCCCGCCGCGGCTGCGTGGGATGACGTGGTCGACGCTCGTGGCGACGGCTCCGCAGTACACGCACCTCCCTCCGTCGCGGGCGAAGATCGCCCGCCGTGTCAGGGGGATGCCCGCGCGGTAGGGAACCCGGACGAACCGGGTCAGCCGCACGACCGAGGGCAGCGCAACGGTGCACTGGGCGCTGTGCATCAGTGCGGCCGAGGCTTCGACGGTCACGGCCTTCTGATTGAGGACGAGAACGAGCGCTCGGCGGGAACTCACGACGCACAGCGGCTCGTACGTCGCATTGAGGACCAGGGCGTGGCCCACAAACGCCTCCTCGTACAAACGCACCGGCGCTCCAGACGCGCCCAGGGCGTCGCGCTCGGTGTGTCCCTCCCAGTGTGTGCGACAGCAGGCACTTTCTGCCAGGAAAATTCCGCGCACACTCCTTCGGATCACTCTGCGCAGGTCAGCCCGCCTGCCGCCGGCGGAGGGCCTAGGTTGACTCCATGCGAGAGAACTACCCCGCCGCCGAGCGCCAGGACATCGTCGAAGACCTCCATGGACACCGGGTAGCCGATCCGTATCGGTGGCTGGAAGACGAGGCGAGTCCCGAGACTCGGGCGTGGTCCGCGGCGCAGCGCGAGCTGTTCGACGCGCACCGCGAGACGTGGGTCGGCAAGGACCGGCTGCGGACCCGGCTCACCGAGCTGCTCGGCGCCGGCGTCGTCAGCCCGCCGGCGTGGCGCGGGGACCGCCAGTTCTTCATGCGTCGGGTCGCGGAGCAGGAGCACGCGGTGCTGCTGACCGTCGATCCGTTCGCCGAAGGTGGGGGCGAGCGAGTACTCATCGACCCGATGGCCCTGGACGCCACCGGTCGGACGACGCTCGACGCGTGGCAGCCGTCGAAGGACGGGCGTCTGCTCGCCTACCAGGTCTCCGAGGGCGGCACCGAGGAGTCGGTGCTGCGGGTCATGGACGTGGCCACCGGCGAGATCGTCGACGGCCCGATCGACCGCGCCCGGTACTCCCCCGTCGCGTGGCTGCCCGGTTCCAAGGCCTACTACTACGTGCGCCGCCTGCACCCCGACCTCGTGCCCGAGGGCGAGGACCAGTACCACCGCCGGATCTACCTGCACACCGTCGGCACCGACCCGGACACCGACGTGCTGATTTTCGGCGAGGGCCTGGACAAGACGAACTACTCCCGCGTCTCGGTCAGCCGCGACGGCCGCTGGCTCGCGGTCACGGCGAACGCCGGCACCGCCCCGCGCAACGACCTGTGGCTCGCAGACCTGTCGATCGCCCCGATCGAGCGCCCGTATCTGACGGTAGTTCAACAGGACGTCGACGCCTCCACCGGCGTGGAGATCGGCCGCGACGGTCGCCTCTACGTCTTCACCGATCTCGACGCCCCGCGCGGGCGACTGTGCGTCACTTCCCCGCAGCAGGCGACGTCCGAGCACTGGACCGACCTGATCGGAGAGGACCCCGAGGCGGTGCTGGACGGGTACGCGATCCTCGACGGCCCCGAACTCGGCGAGAGCCCGATCATGCTGTGCGCCTGGACGCGGCACGCGGTGAGCGAACTGACGGTCCACGACCTGCAGACCGGCGAGCGGCGCGGGACCGTCCCGCTGCCCGGCCTCGGGTCGATCGGTGGAATCGGCGAGCGGCCCGAGGGCGGCCACGAGGCGTGGTTCGGGTACACCGACCACACCACCCCGTCCTCGGTCTACCGCTACGACGCCCGCACCGACACGGTGACACTGTGGGCCAACCCGCCCGGCACCGTCGAGGTCCCCGCGGTGACCACGGAGCAGATCGTCTACACCTCCGCCGACGGCACTCCGGTGCGCCTGTTCCTGATGTACTCCGCCGGCACCGAGGGCGCCGGTCCGCGCCCGACGACGCTGTACGGGTACGGCGGCTTCGGCATCTCCCTCACCCCGGCCTTCTCCGCCGGGATCCTCGCGTGGGTCGAGGCCGGCGGGGTCTATGCGGTTGCGAACCTGCGCGGCGGCGGCGAGGAGGGCGAGACCTGGCACCGCGCCGGGATGCTCGGCGTCAAGCAGAACACCTTCGACGACCTGCACGCCGGCGCCGAGTGGCTGATCGAGAACGGCTGGACCACCCCGGCGCAACTGTCCATCGCGGGCGGGTCCAACGGCGGCCTGCTCGTCGGCGCAGCAATGACCCAGCGCCCCGACCTGTACGCCGCGGTCGTCTGCTCGGCGCCGCTGCTGGACATGGTCCGGTACGAACTGTTCGGCCTCGGCGAGACGTGGAACTCCGAGTACGGCACCGCGGAGAAGCCGGAGGAGTTCGCCTGGCTGTACGCCTACTCGCCGTACCACGCGGTGCGCGAGGGCACGGAGTATCCGGCGCTGCTGCTCACGATCTTCGACGGCGACACCCGCGTCGACTGCATGCACGCCCGCAAGTTCGCCGCGGCCCTGCAGCACGCCAACGCCGCGCAGACCCCGATCCTGGTGCGCGCGGAGGGCGACGTCGGCCACGGCGCACGCGCCCTGTCCAAATCCGTGGAGGTCAGCGTCGACTCGATGACCTTCGCCGCGGCGCACACCGGAGGGCTGAACTTCCGATGATCGGGCTGGCCGACCCGACCCCGACGCCGTCGATCGCCGTGGCGGTACCGCCGGCCCCCGCTCCGAGCGCGACGCCGGAGCCGGTCAAGGTCGTGGAGACTGCGCGCTGCTTCGAGCAGGCGCGGGACTCGCTGTGCAAGCAGGTCCACGAGTGGACGGACAACGCCTGGCTGGCGGAGTCCTCGGACTGGCTGATCGCGAAGCCGTCGAAGATTCTCGTCATCCTGCTCATCGCCCTGGTGATCCGCCGGGTGGTGTTCCAGGCGATCAACCGCCTCTGCGAACGTGCGGTGAGCGGCGCGGTGACCGGCGTGCTGTCCAAGGCGCGCATCGTGACCACGGACAACTCCCCGCAGACCCGGGAACGCCGCAAGCAGCGCGCGGCCACGCTGGCCTCGGTGCTGGAGAGCATCGCGACCGCCGTCATCTTCACGATGGCGATCCTGATGTGCCTGTCCGAACTCAGCTTCAACATCGGTCCGCTGATCGCCAGCGCGGGCATCGTCGGCGTCGCTGTCGGCTTCGGCGCCCAGGCCCTGGTGAAGGACTTCCTGTCCGGCATCTTCATGATCCTGGAAGACCAGTTCGGCGTCGGCGACGAGGTCGACCTCTCCACCCCGGAACTCGTCACCAACGGCGTCGTAGAGTCGGTGGGGCTGCGCATCACGCGACTGCGCGACGACGACGGCGTGATCTGGTACATCCGCAACGGGGAAATCCTGCGCGTGGGCAACCGGACGCAACGCGTACTGCCGACACCGCCGCTCGGCACGGAAGGCTAGGACATGTTCGAGGGTGTGCCCGCCGGCTACTACGAGGCCGTCGGTGGCGAGGAGTTCTTCGAGAAGTTGATCCACCGCTTCTACGCGGGCGTCGCGGAGGACGAGGTGCTCTCCGCGATGTACCCGTCGCAGGACATGGCGGGTGCGGAGCAGCGCCTGCGCATGTTCTTCCAGCAGTACTGGGGCGGGCCGCAGACCTACTCCGAGCAGCGCGGCCACCCGCGGCTGCGGATGCGGCACAACCCGTTCACCATCACCCTTGCCGGGCGGGACCGTTGGCTGGCGTGCATGCGCCGCGCGATCGACTCCCTGGACATGGACCCCGAGCTCGAACGTCCGCTGTGGGCCTACTGCGAGATGGCCGCGCACAGCATGGTCAACGCCGACGAGAACCCGGCCGCGGACGTCCCGGGCCGCAACCTGCTGACCTAGGGTCAGCCGACCTGCACGACGCCCATCATTCCGGCGTCCTCGTGGTCGAGGACGTGGCAGTGGTAGACGCTGCGGCCGTCGTGGCCGCGGAAGTCGACCCGCAGCCGTACCTCGGTGAACGGCGGCAGGAGAACGACGTCCTGGGGCACTCCGAGTGGCGGCGCGCCCTCGGCCGGCCGTTCCCCGTCGAAGCCCAGCACGGTGAACTGCCACCCGTGCAGGTGGAACGGATGGAACATGTGGCCTTCGTTCGCCACGGTCCACTCCTCGACGCTGCCGGAGGCGACCTGCTGGTCGACCCGGTGGTGGTCGAAGAGCCTGCCGTCGATGGTGAACATGTTGTCCCCGTCGCCGAAGACCAGCCGGCGCCTGCGACCGACGGCCCGTGCCGGAGCGCGACGGGACACCTCGTGCAGCAGCGGCGCCGCGGGGCGGCGAGCCCCGGTGCCCGCACCGACGCCGACGCTCGCCAACGTCAGCAGGTCTTCACCGCGTTGGGGCTCGGTGCCGATCACGGGAAGGCCTTCGAGCAGGTCGCCGTCGACGGTGGCGATCGCGTGGCTCAGCGCGAACCGGCCGGCCTCCCTCGGTTCCACGATCAGGTCCGCGCGACCGCCCGGCGGAATGGGCGCGACGGAGTTCCGCAGTTCGCGCAGGGCGTTGCCGTCCAGGCCCGCTTGAAGCACCCGGTGCCCCGGCAGGCGCAGCACCACGGTCCGCGACGGGCACCCGTTGATCACGCGCCACCGCTGCGGTCTCCCGACCTCGCCGAGGATGCGCGGGCTCAGGAACCCGTTGACCCGAATCTGCCCCGCGCGACGGCCGACGTGGCGATCGAAGTCGTCGGCGGGCCGCGGGCGGGAGGTCTCCTCGAGGTCGGCCTCGCTCAGCACGAGGACTCGGTCGACCGCGCTCGGGGCCCAGGTCCTCGCGTTCGGCACCACCAGCAGCGCTCCCAGCAGCCCGCCCGCAACCTGGTCGGCGACGTGCCCGTGCCGATGCGGGTGGTACCAGTGCGTGCCGAGCGGATGGTCCTCGGGGATCGCGATCCGGTAGTCGAAGCTCTCCCCCGGTTCGACGCTGACGAACGGGTTGTCGCCGCGCCCGGACGGACTGACCCGCAGCCCGTGGGTGTGCAGGTTCGTCGGCTGGTTCAGGCGGTTGACCAGCCGGATCGCGAGCACGTCGCCGGGCGAGACCACCAGCGTCGGTCCAGGCGAGGAGCGGTTGTACCCGAACGCCTGTGTGTACTGCCCGCCCAACCACGTGCCGGAGTCGGCGACCAGGCGCACGTCCAACCGCCCGCGCGCGGAGCGGAGCACCGTCGGCTGCTCCAGCGCCGCCCCGCCGGCGCCACCCACCCGGCCCGCACCGGCCGCCCCGGCCGCACCGGCGACGGCGAGCCCGCCCAGGGCCAGAAAGGACCGCCGCGTGGGGCCGACGGCGTCGTCGGATGACGGGATCACCTCGACAGCATGACCCGTCGGCGCCCGCCCTGTCACCAGCGGTCGGGCTTCGACGGCACGCCCGACGATCCTCACACCACCCGCCGCGCGGTCGCGACCGGCCCGGGCAACCCCGCGACGACTCGAATGTCCCTGCCCCGCTCAGGGCAAGTGACGTTCCGTCAGCACGGGCCGTTGCACGGCATCGACGCGGCGGAAGCCCCGATCTGCTCGTGCAGGTAGTTCAGTCCCACGACGGCCGCTCCCACGTACAGGGCGCCGAGCAGCAGCACCGCGACGCAGAGCGTCAGCGCTCGGCGCCGCGCGGGCGTCAGGCGCTCGTCCAGCGGCGCGATAGCCGCGGGCCGTAGCCCCGTCGTCCGCAGGCCTTTGGACCACGCGTCGTCCCGCTCGAGCCGGTCGACCTCGCGGCGGTGCCGCTGCGCACGCCCCGCCTCCGAAGCCAATGCCAGCGAAGCCGCCGCCATCGCGCCGAAGGCCGCGATCTTGGAGTACAGCAGGAGCAGATATTCGTGGCCGTACGGCAGCTGCACGACGTCCGACCACACGTCGAGGTCGAAGGTCTGGGCCGTGAACGGCGCCTCGTACGCCACCTGTGCCGACAGCAGATACAGCCCGCTGACCAGCACCCCGGCGAAGGTCAGCCACAGCAGACGCGCGAGGTGCAGGACCCGATCCTCGATCGCCCGGGCGGCTGCCCTGGACAGCAGTGATCGAAGGCGCGGGACGGCGAGGAACGCGAGCGTGCCCGCCACCAGAAGCCACAGCCCGCCGACGATCAGGTGCACCTGCAGCCAGAAGACGGCCAGGCCACTGGCTCGCTCTCCCAGCACGGCGGCAGGCAAGGACCGCAGCACAACCGCATCGGGGAGGTCCAGGCTCGTTGCGGCAACGGCCACGAGAGTCGTGCCGTTCCGACGCTCTGGCGCGTGCACCTCTGCGGTGAACCGCCACGTTCCGGGGCCGGTCACGATGGCGGTGCAGGAATGGACGCCGCGCGCGAGGGCCGGGTCGTTGAAGGACGTTTCCTGGCAGGCCGTCGACGTGCCGGGCCCGCCGCCGAGCTCGGCGAAGGTGAGCGATACCGCGTAGGGCGCGCAGACTCGGGTGTCGTCCCGGTTGCGGATCCGCATCTCCATCGTCACGTGGTTCGGCGAGTTCTCCTGCGCCAGCTCGACCCGACCTAGCGAGATCCGCAACGTGTCCGCGCCGTACGGCGTCGGGTTGCCGCCGCAGGCCTTGGCGGTGGGCAGGACCGCGGATGCGGCGGCCGGAACGGGTGCCGACAGCAGCGCGCTCGGCAGGGCCGCGAACACGGCGGCAAGCATCGTCGCGAGCGAACGGACGAGCCTTGCCATCGCACCACCTCCGAGCAGGCGTTCCTCGAGCGTAGGTACGCGCCTCGGTCCGCGCCATCGGCCGCCCGGCCGGGTTCGTGGGCCAAGAAGGTCGACCGGCGGCGACCGGGCTGTTGCAGCCGCCGCCGGCCAACCAACCGAGACGGCCGCCGCGGAGGGTGGGGCCGCCCCGATCGAATGCGGCGCCGGAACCGGGCACAGCCCGCCTGGTGGTCCGGCCCGACGCCGCGGCATCGTGTGCGCGCACGCGCGCTGGACTCGTCGCGAAGATTGGGACTTCTGCGCCGACAACTGCCAGACGGGGCTCCCCCGTAGACGGATGAAGATCTCGTCCGGGGGCCGGGGACGGAGAGCTTTCAGCGTCCAACGGGTTGGGCGTGCGAGTCAACCCGCCGGCGCATTCTGTTCGCGGCAGGGCTGAGTCGTGTCCCTAGCCGGCGGTCTCCCAGGCCACGGTGTGCGCCTCGGTCGGGTCGGGCGTCTCCCACTTGCGGACCAGTCGGTCGATCACCGCATCGGGCACCGGTGCCGGGCGCGCGCGATTGCGCGCCCGTAGGACAGCCGGCGGGGCCTCCAGGGACACGACCTCGATCCGAGCGCGATAGTCCGCTGCCAGACCGATGCACAGGCGACGGGTGTGCCGCGACACGTTGGTGGCGTTCCAGACGAACGATCGCCCCGCCCGCAGGTGTTCTCGAGCCGCCTCGCGGGCCGCTGCGGCGACGGGCCCCTGGTCCGCCTTCGGCCCGATCCGGAGTTCGGCGCGCAGTGCGTCGAGGCTGACCACGGGAAGTCCCGGTCTGTTCGCGCCGATCCAGTGGTCCTTGCCCACTCCCGGGAGCCCGGAGAGCACGGTCACGGTGAGTCGGGAGTCGTCGAAGGCCGGGTAGTCGGGATCTCGGCCGTCGGTCCGGAAGTACCAGAAGCGAGCGTGGTCGGACGCGAACTCGCGCGGGCCGTCCAAGCAGCGTTGCTCTCTGCAGTACTGCTCGTAGAGTCCGATGTTCTCCAGCGTTTCGGCGTTGTCGGCGCAGATTCGGCCCAGGGCGTCGGCGGTGGCCAGCAGGACGAGGTCGGTGTTGGCGGCGAGCAGGCTGCAGCGGAATGCGATCCGTTCCGCGTCGGGCCGCGCCAGGGCCCAGAAGGGAATCTGATGATGCCTCACCAGTGCGGCCACGTGCTCCCGCCAGGCGATCGGCGCGCCGAGCTCCCACAGAATCCGACGCACCATCAGGTCGCCGCGTACGGAGTGTCCGTGCGAGGTGATGGATCCGTCGTCCTCAAACCTTGTGCAGTCCGGTTTGCCGATGTCGTGCATCAGGACGGCGGTGAACAGCCGAATCCGCTCCTCCGGCGGGCGCGCACGCCAGGCCGGCAGCTCCGCCAGGGCCTCGCACGCCATCCGGGTGTGCACGGCGACGTCGCCCTCCGCGTGATGGCGAGGATCCTGCTGGACGCCGACCATCCGGCGCACCCAGCCGAAGGTCTCGACGATGCGGGCCCACGGCACGGACCAATCGGGTGGCGCCGGGCAGAGCAGCTCAAAGATCTGCATACATCACCGCCGGGTCCGCGAGCAGGTTCGGAAGGATCGGGCGGTCCGCCCAGTGCCTCCCCGACGCAAGGACCGTACTGAGGAACGTCGGGCGTACCCATTTGTAGCGGCCCACCGTTCGGCCGCCCTCCTCGACCTTGACGTAGAGGCCCTCCATCTCCTCGGACGCGTCGGTCTCGGCGAGGACCCGGTGCGGATCGCAGCCGGCCTCGCCCGCGCTGCGGACCAGTAAGTCCCGCCAGTCGCCGGTGCGACAGGTCGACGGACCGACGAATCGCGTCAGCGCCGCCAGACTCGCGAGCGGCCCCTCGTGCAGGACCGGTACCGCCTGGATCGGCAGCCCGGCCAGCAGTTCGCGCCGGGCTGCGGTGGACAGGAACGCGCCCTCGCGGCGGTCCAGCACGTCGAATTCGCAGAACCAGTGCGGCAGGGCGTCGTAGAACACGGTGTGCTTCGCGTACAGCCATTCCCCGTACACGACGTAGCGCTCGCCCAACACCGGCCGCAGCCTGGACTGCAGCGCCCCGGCCCAGGCTTTGAACGGTGCGAACTGGCGCTCGCGCGGACCGCCCGTCAGGTAGTGCCCGCGGGATTGCAGGAGCAGCTCGCCGTCCGCGCCGAAGCTGATCGCTGCGTTGGCACCGTCGAGCTTCTCCTCGACGACGAGGAACCGGCCACGGATCGCCTCGAAGGGGACAGAGCCGAGGTCCTCGTCCCCGACCTGGAGTCGGGAGCCCTCGAGGTGCGGCGTCCGCGGGTACTTGCTGAACATCCCGCGAGTGTCGCAACCATGCGCCGTTGCGCGACAGCGAGTTTCGCGGTCAGCCGGTGGCGGAGACCGGCTCGAGGAACTGCTTGAGCGCCGCGGCCTCGGCGTCGGTGAGGCGCCGGACCCGTTCGGCGGCGAAGTCGAACGGCGTGAGCAGGGTGCTGCCGGTGCAGTACGGCCCCGCGGGATTGGGTTCGAGGTCGTCGAGCTCGCACTCGACCGTCATGCTCGCGGCGCGCAGTTCGCTGATCCACGTGGTCGCCACCAGCGGCTCGGGACGCGCGAGCAGCGGGCGGCGCCACTGGATGCGCAGCTTCGCGACGACGAGCGTGCCGAGCAGCGAGGAGGCGTCGGTGTCCACCAGATGGAAGGCGAACATCCGCGCTCGGGCCTCCTGCAGGTAGTTGGCCCACGCGACGTTGTTGACGTGGGCGTAGGCGTCCATGTCGCCCCAGCGGATCTGCAGCTCGGTGATGTGCCGCATCAGAGGTCCGCCGTCACGACGTCGCCACGAGGAAGCGCTCGAGGTAGGTCCGCTCGTGCACGCGCAGCGGCCGCGGGCGGGTGCTGACCCGATCGATGCAGACCATGCGCGAGGTCGAGACGGCGTACTCCCCCGTCTCGTCGAGGACGACGTTGCGGGTCTTCACCGAGCTGTTGCCCAGGTGGGTGATCCAGCTGTGTACGAAGACCGGCTGCTCGCGGAACACCAGCGGACGACGGTAGGCGATCTCCAGTTCGGCGATCACCATGCCGTCGCTCGCCTCGGCGTCCGCGGCCTTCGGCGGCGCGTCGCCGAACCCGATCAGGAACCCCATGAACTCCAGGCGCGCCTGCTCCAGGTACCGCAGGTACACGGTGTTGTTCACGTGGCGGTAGGCGTCCATGTCGACCCAGCGGATCTGACACGCCGCCACGTGAGGGTCAGTCACGCGTGAGCTTGCGGTAGGTCGCGCGGTGCGGACGCAGGGCCTCCGGTCCGAGACGCTGGGCCTTGTTCTTCTCGTAGCCCTCGAAGTTGCCCTCGAACCAGAACCACTGCGAATCGCCCTCGTAGGCCAGGATGTGCGTCGCGACGCGGTCCAGGAACCACCGGTCGTGGGAGACGACCACGGCGCAGCCGGGGAACTCCAGCAGCGCGTCCTCCAGGGAGGACAGGGTCTCGACGTCGAGGTCGTTGGTCGGTTCGTCGAGCAGGATCAGGTTGCCGCCCTGCTTGAGCGTGAGCGCCAGGTTGAGCCGGTTGCGCTCGCCGCCGGACAGGACCTTGGTCATCTTCTGCTGGTCCGGGCCCTTGAAGCCGAACGCGGAGACGTAGGCCCGCGAGGGCATTTCGACCTGGCCGACCTTGATGTGGTCCAGGCCGTCGGACACGACCTCCCACAGGTTCTTGGTCGGGTCCAGGTTCGTGCGGCCCTGGTCGACGTAGGCGACCTTGACCGTCTGGCCGACCTTGATCGAGCCGGAGTCGGGCTTTTCCAGGTCCATCAGCATCTTGAACAGCGTGGTCTTGCCGGCGCCGTTCGGGCCGATGATGCCGACGATGCCGTTGCGGGGCAGGGAGAAGGACAGGTTGTCGATCAGCAGTCGGTCCCCGAAGCCCTTGGAGAGCTTGTCGACCTCGATGACGATGTCGCCCAGGCGCGGACCGGGGGGAATCTGGATCTCCTCGAAGTCCATCTTCCGCATCTTGTCCGCCTCGGCGGCCATCTCCTCGTACCGCTCCAGACGGGCCTTGCTCTTGGTCTGACGGGCCTTGGGGCTCGAGCGGACCCATTCCAGTTCCTGCTCGAGGCGCTTCTTGCGCTTGGCGTCCTTCTGCCCCTCGACCTTCAGGCGCGCGGCCTTCAGGTTCAGGTAGGTGGAGTAGTTGCCCTCGTAGGGGTAGGCGCGGCCGCGGTCGAGTTCCAGGATCCACTGCGCGACGTTGTCCAGGAAGTACCGGTCGTGGGTGATGGCCACGACGGTCCCGGCGTACTGCGCGAGGTGCTGCTCGAGCCAGACGACGGACTCGGCGTCGAGGTGGTTGGTGGGCTCGTCGAGCAGCAGCAGGTCCGGGGCCTGCAGCAGCAGCTTGCACAGCGCGACGCGGCGCCGTTCGCCACCGGAGAGCACCGTGACGTCGGCGTCCGGCGGCGGGCAGCGCAGCGCGTCCATGGCCTGCTCGATCTGGGAGTCGAGCTCCCAGGCGTTGCGGTGGTCGAGCAGGTCCTGCAGCTTGCCCATCTCCGCGAGGAGTTCGTCGCTGTAGTCCGTGGCCATCTGCTCGGCGATCTCGTCGAAGCGCCGCATCATCGCCTTGGTCTCGGCGACGGCCTCCTCGACGTTCTCCAGCACGTTCTTGGTCTCGTCCAGCGGCGGCTCCTGCAGCAGGATGCCCACGGTGTAGCCCGGGGAGAGGAACGCGTCGCCGTTGGAGGGCTGCTGCATGCCGGCCATGATCTGCAGGACCGTTGACTTGCCCGCGCCGTTGGGGCCGACGACGCCGATCTTCGCGCCCGGGAGGAAGGAGAGGGTGACGTCGTCGAGGAGGACCTTGTCGCCGTGCGCCTTGCGCAGCTTGCGCATGGTGTAAATGAACTCAGCCATCCCCCCAGCCTATGGCGCCCCGGCGGGTGAGCCGGCCGCGGCCGGGGGTCGCCGAACGTGACCGTCCGCACGTCCGACGGACCCCCCGACGCGGCGCTCAGGCTGCGTGCTCCGCCTCCTGGGAGACGAACCCCCCGGTCGAGCCCGCCCCGGGCAGCGACTCGGTGCCGGTCGGCCGCTCGGGCCGTCGGAAGGTGGAGATCCCGAAGGTCATGTCGTGCCCGACCTGGTTGGCGGTGATCTGCACGTCCTTGCCGGGACGCTCCCCGCCGTCCCACTCGCGGATCTCCAGGCGCCCGTGCACGATGACGCCCTCGCCGCTGCGCAGGGAGCTGGCCACGTTCTCGCCGAGACGGCGCCAGCAGACGACCTCGTAGAAGCTGGTCGCGCCGCTCTCCCAGCGGCCGTCGCGCTGGTAGCTGGGCGTCGCCGCCAGCCGGAACTTGGTCAGCGGGCCGTTCGCGGTCTCCACGACCTTGGGCTGGCCGACACAGTTGCCGACCACGGTCACGTACGTTTCGCGCACGTCGGGTCCTCCGATTCGCATCTCGACGGGCCGCCACCTCGGCGCCCGGGACCCAGGACGTGGGGGGCCCCCCCCCCCCCCCGAGGAGGCCCGGGGGGAAAAAGTGGGAAACAACCGGGTTTTTCGGGGGGTGTGCA
>JBQTIB010000071.1:0-2157 GCA_052389435.1 Sporichthyaceae bacterium
GCGGCATCGGGCTGCACACCCCGGCCTCGGTCCACCACGGCACCGCGACCGAGATCCGCGCCCAACGCGCCGCCACCCTGAACGCCGCCTACGCCGCGAACCCCGACCGGTTCCGTCACCGCCGCCCAACCCCACCCCGGCTGCCCACCGCGGCCTGGATCAACCCGCCCACCCAAGAGGCACTCATACCGCGCAACTAAAACGACGCTGTCTCAAGCTGCTTGACATCTTCCGCTGGGCCATAGCCGGGGCGCCGCACTACATGGCGCGCAGCGCCGGCATCACGTCGGCGGAGAACTGCTCGAGGAAGCGGACCTGGTCCGCGCCGGGGGCGTGGACGACGAGGTTGGTGAACCCGGCGTCGACGTAGGGCTTGATGCCCTCGAGGACCTGCTCGGGCTTGGAGGCCACGATCCAACGCTTGGCGACCTGTTCGATGGGGAGCTCGTCGGCGAGGCGCTCCATCTCCGTCGAGCTGGTGACGCTGTGCTTCTGCTCGGCGGTGAGGGCCAGCGGCGCCCAGAAGCGGGTCGCGTTGAGCGCGAAGTCGTAGTCGTGGTCGTAGGACAGCTTGATTTCGATCATGCGGTCCAGCGACTCCGGCGTGCGGCCGCCCTTCTCCAGGCCCTCGTGCAGCGCCGGGACCAACTCCTCCTCGTAGAGCTTCATGCCCTTGCCGGAGGTGCAGATGAATCCGTCGCCGACGCGGGCGGCGTACCGGGCGACGACGGGGCCGCCCGCGGCGATGTAGACGGGGATCGGGATCTCGGGGCGGTCGTAGATCGTCGCGCCGATGGTCTTGTAGTACTCGCCGTCGTGGTCGACGTGGTCCTCGGACCACAGCTTGCGCATGAGGTCGATGGCCTCGCGCATGCGGGCGAAGCGCTCCTTGAACTCGGGCCAGACCATGCCGGTGGTGGCTACGTCGTTCAGTGCCTCGCCGGTGCCGATACCGAGCATGATGCGGTTCGGGTAGAGGCAGCCCATGGTGGCGAAGGCCTGCGCGATGACGGCGGGGTTGTAGCGGAAGGTCGCGGTGAGCACGGAGGTGCCCAGCGTGATCCGCTCGGTGCGCTCGCCGACCGCGGTCATCCAGGAGATGGAGAAGGGCGCGTGCCCGCCGTTGTGCCGCCACGGCTGGTAGTGGTCGGAGACCACGGCGCTGTCCATCCCGTACCGTTCGGCCGCGACGCCGAACTCGACGAGGTCGCGCGGACCGAACTGCTCTGCCGACGCCTTGTAGCCGATTCGGATCGTCACCGAGGCCTCCGTCTCCTGCATGGGTGTTTCAACCTCTCGAAAACCTAGCGGGCCGCTCGCCCGGGTGCGCCGAGTGTTGCGTCCAGACCGGCTCGCCGATATGCAGGAACACCTAAATCCAGGGAGAGCCGATGCCCGTCTATCCGAAGATCTTCGCTGCTGTCTACAACCCGATCCTCGCCTCGGGCGAGGTGGCGGGCATGAGGAAGATGCGGCAGTCGCTGCTAGCCGACGTCAAGGGCTCGGTGCTCGAGATCGGTGCGGGCACCGGCCTGAACCTGAAGCACTACCCGCCCGGCGTCGAACTGACGGTGACCGAGCCGGACGCCGCCATGGCCGCGAAGCTCGAGAAGGCGGTGGGTAGGAGCGGCCTCAACCCGACGGTGGTCCAGGCGCCTGCGGAGAAGTTGCCGTTTCCGGACGACAGCTTCGACGCGTGTGTGAGCACGATGGTGCTGTGCACCGTCGCCGACGTCCCGGCCGCCCTCGCCGAGATCCGCCGCGTCGTTCGCACGGGCGGGCGGCTGCTGCTCGTCGAGCACGTGCGCTCCGACGGCCCCAAGCTGGGCAGGGTGCAGGACCGGGCGCACTCGCCGTGGAAGGCCTTTGCCTGCGGCTGCAACTGCAACCTGGACACCGTCTCGCTGCTCAAGGCCGCAGGCTTCGACACCGCGCCCCTGCGAGAGGCGAAGTGGAAGCTGATGCCCCCACTCGTCCGGCCGCTGGTCGTGGGCGCGCTGGCGATGTCGTGACGGCAGTGTCGTGACGGCAGTGTCGTGACTGCGGTGTCGTGACGGACGGGCGGTAGAGGTCGGGTCGAGGGCGTCGGCGGCGGGTGCACCCGCCGCCGACAACCCCGACGGCTTGACCTTTCTGTATGCAGGCAAAGAGAGTCGC
>JBQTIB010000072.1:0-17482 GCA_052389435.1 Sporichthyaceae bacterium
TGCCCGTCCGAGGACGGCATCAACGGCGCGATCCGCGCCCACTGGTCATCGCTGAGCACCGCGGTACGAGTCATGGCTCAAGCCTCGCCGAGCGACCCGGAACCAATTGGGAGACACGCCCTAGTCGGTCGGCGGGCCCGGCTGCCTACCGGGCTGCTGCGGAGCGCCCTTGGGGACCTTCGGCGGGGCCAGGACGCCCTGCGGCAGCGGGCTCTTCTTCTCCTGCGCCTTCGGCGCCGTGGGCTTCGTGGGCTTGGCCGAACGGGCAGCCTCGCTCTTGCCGGCCGGGCCTTCCGGGGCGGCGGGCGCCGCGGGGCGACGGGCGGCGGGCACCGATGTCTTCGCCTCGACGCCGGCCTCGGGGGTCCTGGCCTGCTCGGTGTCGTCCTCGGGAGCGCCGTCGACGACGTCGACGTGGATGTGGTCCAAGTGACGCAGCGTCACGTTCTTGGTGTCGCCACTGGGATGGACGTACTTGCGCCACCCCTGCGGCGACTTCGCCAGGGTCCACACCAGGTCGTCGAAGATGACGGTGGCAATGGAGTAGTAGTCGGCGTTGGCCACGAACCAGTTGGCCAGCAGCCATCCGCGGGCCCGGTTGTCCGGGTCCGAGCGCGGGAAGGAGATGTCGACCGCGCGACCGTCGTAGTGCGCCGACTCCTCGATGTGTCCGCTGGTGATGCCCTCGGGGTCGAAGCCGCCCATGGCCCGACCGCCGTAGGCGTCGAAGAAGGCGAACACCATCGTCTGCGCGCGCATGGTCAGGCCGTTGGTCAGCATGGGCTCGACCGGCCACGGACGAATCGGGTGGGCACAGGTGAGCGACCCGCGGTCGTACATCGCGAGCACCGCGTCCACCGCCCAGGTGTGCGGGACCAGGCCACCCTTCCTGTACTCGTTGCGGCGGATCATCTCCCGCGCCCGATCGGGCGTCGGCACGGAGCGGTACCGCAGGTGCAGCGAGTGCTCGAAGGCCCGCGCGGCCTTCGCCAGCGGCCGCTCCTCGTGATAGGCGACGGCCGTCAGCATCGCAAGAGTCCGAGCGGCGACGACGTCGAGTTTCCACACGCCCTGGGGCATGGTCAGTTCGCACGTCGCATTGGCCATCGCCACCGGCGGCACCTGGTGGGGGCCCTTGCTGCGGATCGAGGAACGCGAGGCGCGGGGGACCGCGCGGCTCTTCTCGGCGGACGCGGCAGGCTCGACGACCGGCTCGACGGGCAGGGACGCGGCGCCGAAGGCCGCTGCCGGGTCCGAGGCGTCGGACTTCGTGCCGCCCGCCACCATGGCCACCACGAGCGAGACCGCCGCGACCGAGGCGCAGGCGCTCCGGCGAGCGCGGACACTCCACATGCTTCGATTCTGAACGGAAACGAGCGCGAAACAAACGCAAACGAGGGATGTATCACGACCTGCAGGGAATGTCCTGGATGTGATTTCACCGCGGCTGCCGTGCCGGTCCCTCGCACTTGTAGCGTCGCTTCGATGAGCGAGGAGACGGCGGACCGGCAGTCGCCCCCGGAGGATCTGCGAGCCGACATTCGGCGGCTGGCCGACCTGCTCGGACTGACCCTCGAGCGTCTGCAGGGCCCGGCGACCCTCGCCCTCGTCGAGACCGTTCGCGAGGGCGTACGCGTCGACGACTCCGCGACGGCCGAACTCCTCGGCTCGCTCGCGCCCGACGAGGCCGCCGTGCTCGTCCGCGCGTTCGGTACCTACTTCCATCTCGCGAACGTCGCCGAGCAGGTGCACCGGGCCCGCGAACTGACCCGGCGTCGAGCCCACAGCGGAGGTTGGCTGGAGCAGGCCGCGGCGCGCATCGAGGCCGCCGGGATCCCGGTCGCGCAACTGCGTGCCGACGTGGCGCACCTCGGTGTCCGGCCGGTGTTCACCGCCCACCCGACCGAAGCCGCGCGCCGGTCCGCGCTGGCCAAGCTGCGGCGCATCGCCGAACTCCTCGAGGCGCGGCCCCAAGCCGCAGCCGACGCCCGCCGGGTCGACCGTCGCCTGGCCGAGACCGTCGATCTGCTCTGGCAGACCGACGAACTGCGCGTCACCCGGCCCGAGCCGCTCGACGAGGCCCGCAACGCGGTCTACTACCTCGCCGAACTGGCCGCGGGAGCCGTCCCGGACGTGCTCGAAGACCTCGCCGCCGTTCTCGGCGGGCTGGGAGTGGACCTGCCGCCGACGGCCCGGCCGCTGACCTTCGGCACGTGGATCGGCGGCGACCGGGACGGGAATCCGAACGTCACCCCGGAGGTGACCCGCGACGTCCTCGTTCTGGCGCACGAGTACGGCATCGCCGCCGCGTTGGAGGCCGTCGACGAACTCCGCCGCGACCTGTCCCAGTCCCGGCGCACGACCGGGGTGAGCCACGCCCTGCAGGCACGGCTCGACGCCGACCTCGATCGCCTGCCCGAAGTCGCCGCCCGGCACCGCAGGCTGAACGCAGAGGAGCCCTACCGGCTGGCGCTCACCTGCTTTCGGGCCAAGCTCACCAACACCAGGGCCCGCATCGCCGCCGGCGCCGGGCACGCCCCGGGTCGGGACTACCTGGGCTCGGCCGACCTGCTCGACGACCTCTGCGTCCTACGCGACTCCCTGCTCGAGCACGGCGGCGGCCTCGTCGCGCACGGGCAGCTGGAACGGACGATCCGCACCGTCGCGGCATTCGGACTGCACCTGGCCACCCTGGACGTACGCGAACACGCCGCGGCTCACCACCACGTGTTGGGCCAACTCGTCGACCGCCTCGGCGAGGCACCCAAGCCCTACTCCGAGCTCGACCGGCCGGAGCGAACCACCCTGCTGGCAAGAGAACTGACGGGTCGTCGGCCCCTCACCGCGCAGCCGCCGCCGCTGGACGAGGCCGGCCTGCGGACCTTCGGGGCCTTCGAGGCGATCGGCGACCTGCTCGACCGCTTCGGCCCGAAGGTCGTGCAGTCCTACATCGTGTCGATGACCACCGGGGTGGACGACGTCCTGGCAGCGGTCGTCCTGGCCCGCGAGGCCGGCCTGGTGGACCTGGCCGCCGGCCGGGCGCGGGTCGGGTTCGTGCCCCTGCTCGAAACCCCGGAGGAGTTGGCCGCAGCCGGGCAGATCCTCGAGGACCTGCTGACCGTCGAGCCCTACCGACGGCTCGTGCAACTGCGCGGGGACCTGCAGGAGGTGATGCTCGGCTACAGCGACTCGAACAAGGCCGGCGGCATCACGACGGCGCAGTGGCAGATTCACCGCGCGCAGCGGGCGCTGCGGGACGTCGCCCGCGCCCACGGGGTGCGCCTGCGCCTCTTCCACGGGCGTGGCGGGACCGTGGGCCGCGGCGGCGGCCCCACCTACGACGCGATCATCGCCCAGCCCTGGGGCACGCTCGACGGGGAGATGAAGGTGACCGAGCAGGGCGAGGTCATCTCGGACAAGTACCTGCTGCCGGCGCTCGCCCGCGAGAACCTCGAACTGACCGTCGCCGCGGTCCTGGAGGCGGCCCTGCTCAACCGACGGCCTCGGCAGTCCCCCGAGGATCTGGCCCGGTGGGACGCGTGCATGGACCTCGTGTCCGACTCGGCGCACGCCGCCTACCGCGCCTTCGTGTCCCAGGAGGACCTGCCCGCCTACTTCCTGACCTCCACCCCCGTCGAACTGCTCGGAGCGCTCAACATCGGGTCGCGGCCCTCGCGGCGCCCCGGCGGCGGGGCCGGGATCGGCGACCTGCGCGCGATTCCGTGGGTGTTCGGCTGGACTCAGTCCCGCCAGATCGTGCCCGGCTGGTTCGGCGTGGGCGCCGGCCTCGCGGCGGCGCGGGAGGCCGGGCACGCGGACCTGCTGCGCGAGATGTACCGACGCTGGCCGTTCTTCGCCAACTTCCTGTCCAACGTCGAGATGACGCTCGCCAAGACCGACCTGCGGATCGCCGAGCACTACGTGCGCTCACTGGTTCCGGCCGAGATCCAGCACGTGTTCGCCTCCGTCGTGGCCGAGCACGACCGCACCGTCGCCGAACTGCTGGCGGTCACCGGGCAGAACGAACTGCTCGCGTCCAACGCCGTACTCCGGGCGACCCTGCGCACCCGCGACGCCTATCTCGATCCGCTGTCCTACCTCCAGGTATCCCTTCTGCGTCGGGTGCGATCGGTCGCGGAGGGCGAGGAACCGGATGCCCAGGTGCAGCGCGCACTGCTTCTTTCCGTAAATGCAATAGCGGCAGGTCTGCGCAATACCGGGTGACCTGGGTGAGAATGTCCAGTGTGACCATGAATGCAATGCGGGTGGGGGTGGCCGTGGCCACCGCGGTGGCACTGCTGGCCACCGCACTGCACGGGCCGGTGGCGAACGCCGCGTCGGACAGCGGGGCTTCTGCGGCCGAATGCCCGGCAGAGTTGCAATGTCGCTTCGACGCGGCGGGGGTGGACCACTACGCCAAGGCAAACCGTGGACGCTCCGGGCCGCAGGTGCGCTATATCGTCGTGCACACCTCCGAGATGACCCACGCGGAAACTCTCGAGGCATTTCAAGGCCTCGGAAATACCGCTTCCTCGCACTATCTGCTGAGCTCGCACAGCGGTGCCGTCACGCAATTGGTGCCCACCAAGGATGTGGCATTCCACGCCGGAAACAGCTGGTTCGACGAGCGGTCGATGGCGATCGAACACGAGGGATTCGTTGCCGAGGGTGCGGTGTGGTACACCGAGGAGATGTATCGGGCCTCGGCCCGACTTGTGCGCTATTTGGCCGAGCGGTACGACATTCCGCTGGACCGCGAACACGTGATCGGGCACGACGAAGTTCCGCCGCTCACGGGCGAGGGCATCTTCGAGGCTGCCATCGACCCGGGCCCCTACTGGGACTGGGCGAAGTACTTCGACCTGTTGAAGGCTCCGCTGCGCGAACCCGCGCCGGGGCCGGCGCCCTCCGCGCTGCCGCGCGTACCGGTCGTGCTGATCGCGCCGCGCTACGACGAGAACTGGGTGCCGCTCTACGACTGCAAGACCGAGTCGTGCACCGAGCCTCAGGTGCACGGCACGAACGCGGTGTACCTGCACACCGCGCCGCGGGCCGACGCCCCGCTCGTCGGGGACCCGGTGCTCCACCCGGAGGGCCAGCCCGGGCAGCCCGCGCTGCAGGACTGGTCGGCCCGGGCCGTCACCGGGCAGCGTTTCGCCGTGGCGGGTCGGTACGACGGCTGGACGGGCGTCTGGTTCGTCGGACGCCTCGCCTGGTTCTACGACGCGGACAACCGGCGGGCCGTCCCGAGCTCCGGGGTGGTGGTCACACCGCGCCGCCCGGGGATCCCCGTCTACAGCGCCGCGTACCCGGAGCCCGCGGCCTACCCGGCGGGCGTCGTGCCGACGCCGATTGCGGCGTTGCCCTACCGCCTCGAGCTCGGGCAGTTCTACGTCGCCACCGCGGAGCACGTCGCCGACGACTTCGCCGCCCCCCGCGAGAGCCCGCAGGCGCGCGTGCACGTCGTCGGCAAGCGGCGCCTCGTGGAGATCTCCTTCAGCTCCCGCCGCGCCTTCCTCGACGCGGAGGACGTGTCGATCCTGCGTTGAGGCCCGCAGGCGTTAGCGTCGGGGGATGCGCGGATTCGGGGGCCGGACGGCCGTTGCACTGCTGGTAGTCGCCGCCTCGGCGATCGGCCCGGGCACGGGAAGCGCCCAGGGGCAGTCCGCGGCACCGTCGGAGGCAGAGTGTCCACCCGAGCTGAACTGCCAGTTCCTGCCCGCCGCACCCGGGCGGTTCGGCCCCGCCGACCGGCCGCGCGACGCCGCCATCCGGTACATCGTCGTCCACGACACCGAACTGAGCTACGACAGGACGATCGACCTGTTCCAACGGCCCCAGGGCTCGACCTCGGCGCACTACCTGATCCGGTCCGCCGACGGCGCCGTGACGCAGTTCGTGGCCAACGACGACGTCGGCTACCACGCCGGAAACTTCTGGTTCAACATGCACTCGATCGGCCTCGAGCACGAGGGGTTCCTGGTCGAGGGTGCGCGCTGGTACACCGAGGAGATGTACCGGGCCTCGGCCCGGCTCGTCCGCTATCTCGCGCAGCGGTACGACATCCCCCTCGACCGCGAGCACATCCTCGGCCACGACGAGATCGCGCCGCCGAACCTCGAGCGCATCCGGAACATGCACAGCGACCCGGGCCCCTACTGGAACTGGGAGCGGTACTTCGAACTGCTCGGGGCCCCGCTGGCCGATCGCGACGCGCCGCAGCGCAGGCCGTCGGTCTCCTCGCCCGTCGCGCTGACCCTCGCCCCGCGCTTCGACGAGAACAACCAGCCGTTCCAGTCGTGTGTGCAGGGGGAGTGCACCGACCTGCCGGCGCAGGGCAGCAGCGCCGTGTACCTGCGCACCGCTCCCTCCGCGGGGGCGCCGCTGATCCTGGACCCGGTGCAGCGACCGGACGGAACGCCCGGCACGACCGACGTCGACGATCTCTCGGCCCGCGCCTCGGCGGGGCAGCAGTTCGTCGCCGCCGGGCGCGTGGGGGAGTGGACCGCTATCTGGTTCGCCGGCCAGCTCGCCTGGTTCCACGACCCCGGTGGCTCCGTCGGCGTCGGCCGAGACGCGAGGATCGTGAGCGCGCGCCAGGCGAGCGTGCCGCTCTACGGCGCGGCGTACCCGGCCGCCGGGGACTATCCGCCCTCGGCCGAGCCGAGTGCGATCGTGGAGCTTCCCTACCGCCTGCCGGCGGGCCAGTACTACGTCGGCCTGGCCGAGCACCGTTCCGACGACCTCGCCACGGTCACCGCCATGGACGGCACGAAACAGCGTGTGCACGTGGTGGGGGAACGCCGTCTGGTCGAGATCTCCTTCAACCACCGTCGCGCCTTCGTCGACCTCGCCGACGTCGTGGTCCTGGACTGAGCCGGAACGGACCGGTTAGCGGCCCTTCTCGACCCGGACGAGCACCGAGTCCCGCTGGCGACCCTGCTGGGCGTCCTGCGCCGCCTTCTGCGCTGCCCTGTCGACTGCCGTGTCCCCGGGAAGGTCCGCGGCCTTGGGCGGAGCCGGCTGCGCCTTCCAGCCGGAGTCCGGGCGCCACGTGTGGTCGTCGAAGGTCAGGTCGCCGAGGCGATAGGACGCCCCGCGCGCGACGAGCCAGTGGGCCATGACCCACCCGGTCTCGCGGTCGACCTTGCTGCCCTTCTTCACCGAGATCTCGAGGGCGCGGCCGGCCTTCTCGACGGCGTCGTCCTTCGCGGCGCTGCTTCCGTACCCGCTGGTCTTGCGCGGGCCGAAGGCGTCGACGATGCCGGTGCGGACCGCCTCCGCTCGCGGGGTGAGGCCGTTGCGGCCCTTCTTTTCCGCCTTCTCGCTGTTCGCGTCGAAGACGCAGGTGAGGGCAGCCGGAGTGCTCAGCGCCTCGAGCAGCGCGAGGCTCTCCGCCGACGGCTCGCTCGCGTCCTCGCGAGCGAGCAGGCGCAGCGTCTGATTGACCGTCGGCAGGTAGTGCTTCGGGTCGGACAGCGCGAGGTCGATCGCCCGCGCGGCCTGCACGGGGACGGCGTCCACCTGGGTGGCGACGCCGGCGATCATGGTGATCGTGCGGGCGCGGTCCACGTCCATGCCGATCGGGCGTCCACCGGTGGTCAGCACCGTGCAGGTGCCGGGCACGGTCGAGGGCAGCGGCGAGGTAGCCACCTGCACGGAAGGCGCCTTGGAGTTCGACGCCCAGGTCAACCCGACCATCGTGGAGCCGACGGCCAACACGGCACCGATCCCGAGCACGAAGACCTTGCCCTGGCCGAGGTCGCGGGCACGCCGATGCAGCGCGCCCAAACCACGCGGCTCGGCACGTCGGCGACCCCGGCTGGTCGTCGCCGTCCCTCGTGCGGACATGTTCCTGCTCCTCGACCGCCGCTACGGCTTCGGCTGGTCGTGATCAGAGTGCTCCCTGGGAGCCCGCTTGTCCCGGGTGCTGGGCAGTCTGTGATTTTTACGTTGCCCGAGCGCCCGGCAATGTCCGGAAATGTCGCCGCCGCGACGATCCGACGCACCGTCAGGCAGCGCCGTCCGCGCCGAGGTAGGTCGCGATCACGTGCGGGTCGGAGAGCACCTCGTCGGGCGTCCCGTCGGTGACGACCCGACCCATGTCCAGGGCCACGATCCGGTCGCAGGTGCGTCGCAGCAGCGCGACGTCGTGTTCGACGATGATCAACGCACTGCCCGTCGCGGCTCGGATGCGCTGCAGCAACGGTCCCATCAGTTCGGCCTCGGCCCGGGCCAGGCCCGCCGCAGGCTCGTCGAGCAGCAGCACGTCGGGCTCCTGCGCGAGCAGGCACCCGAACTCCACCAGGCGCCGCGAACCGGTGGACAGTTCGGAGGCGAACCGGTCCCGGAACACTCCGAGCCCGAGCAGGTCGACGATGCGCTCGACACGTTCGGCGACGTCGAACTCCGAGACGAGGGACGCCGGCAGTCGCAGGGCCGCGGCCAGGGGTTCCCGGGAGGTCACCCAGCGTTCGCAGGAGACGGCGATGGTCTCCACCACGGTCAGGCCGGGGAAGAGCTTGGCGTCCTGGAACGACCGGCCCAGCCCGAGGTGCGCGCGGGCCTGCGGGGCGATGTCGGTAACGTCGCGACCCGCGAGCTGGACCCGCCCGGCGTCCGGGACGAGGAAGCCGGAGAGCGCGTCGAGGATCGTCGTCTTGCCCGCGCCGTTGGGCCCCATCAGTCCGACGATTTCGCCGGAGTAGACCGCGAGGTCCACGCCGTCGATGGCGGCTACTCCGCCGAAGGACTTGCGAAGGCCGGAGCAGGCGATGGCGGGCCCGGCGTCGGCGGCGATCGCCGCCGGTTCCCGAACCACGGCCAACGCTGGGGTCGGTGTCTGGTCGTCGACATCCTCCATCGCGCCGGCGAGGAAGACCGAACGGATCAGGTCCCCGCGCTCGAGGATGTCCTTGGCGGGCCCGGAGAAACGGCACTCGCCCTTCTCCATGAACATGGCCCGGTCCGCGACCTTCAGCGCCAGTTCCGCGGACTGCTCGACGAGCAGAATGCCGAGGCCGTCGTCGCGAAGTTGCATCACGACCTCGAGGAGCTGGGAGACGATAGCGGGCGCGAGACCGAGAGAGAGTTCGTCGATCATCAGCATGCGCACGCCCGGGCGGCCGTTCTCCCCGGGCGGGCCCTGCACGAGGGCCTGGGCCAGGGCGAGCATCTGCTGCTGCCCGCCGGAGAGCAGACCGGCGCGATCGGCCATGCGCGGCTTCAGGGCGGGGAACAGCTCGCTCGCCCAGGCGATCGCGGCGGCGCAGTGCGCCTTGTCCCGGCGGCTGACCCAGGTGGCCATGCGCAGGTTCTCGGCCACGGTCAGGTCCGGGAAGATGCCGCGCCCGCCGGGCATGTAGGCCAGGCCCGAGCGGGCCATCTTCATCGGGTCGGAGCCGGTCAGGTCCTTCCCACCGAAGACGACGGTCCCCTTCTTCGGCGGGGTCAGACCGGAGATGGCGCGCAGGAGCGTGGACTTGCCGGCGCCGTTCGTGCCGAGCACGGCGAGTACCTCGCCTGCGTTCAGCGTCAGGTCGACGCCGTGCAGCACCGGATTGCGCCCGTAGGAGACGTGCAGTCCGCGGCACTCCAACGTGCTCATGCCTTGGCCGCCACTCGCTCGCCGACCGCGGCGAGGTCGACGTCGGACCCGCCCGTTTCGCCGCCCGGACCTGACAGGACGATGCCGCGCCGCTTGGCGACGAAGCGGAAGATGCCGCCGCGGGCGTTGTTGATCAGGCGGGCCAGGCCACCGGGCAGCATCAGCAGGACCAGGAGCACCCCGGTGCCGGTGACGAGCAGTTGCATGCCGCCGGACAGGTTGTACTGGGCGGTGCGCAGGGCGACCGCCCCCAGGAGCGCGCCCGCCAGCGAGGTGGCTCCGCCGAGCACGACCATCGAGAACGCCTCGAAGGCCATGTTCGGGGCGTAGGTGCCGGCGCGGACGCCGGCGAGGGCGATGACGTGCATCGCGCCGGCGAGGCCGGCGAGTGCGCCGCTGACCGCGAAGCCGGCGAGCTTGATCGCCGTCGGATTGAGGCCGCGGGCCTGCGCGGCGCGTTCGTTGTCCCGCACCGCGAGCATCGCCCGGCCCGGCCGGGTGTGGCGGATGCCCCCGAGCAGCACCAGGGCGATCGCGAGCAGGGACAGGCAGAACCAGTAGAGGGTGCGCTCGTCGTTGAGGTCGAAGCGCGAGAGCAGGATCGGCCGTTCCACCTGGGTGGGCACCAGCTTCGGGAAGTTCGCGGGGTTCAGCAGGAAGGTCGAGAGCGGCACGGCGAACGCCAGCGTCGTGACGCCGAGGAACAGTCCGCGGATGCGCAGGGCGGGCAGGCCGACGAGCAGTGCAGTGAGGGCTCCCGTGGCCATGCCGCCGAGAATCGCGACGATCAGGTCCGCGCCGGCCTTGGCGATGAGGTCGCCGGTGACGACGGCCCCGAGGCCGGCGATGGCGAATTGGCCGAGGCTGATCTGCCCGGCCCACCCGGTCAACACCACCAGGGAGATGGCGACCATGCCGTAGATGATCGTGACCGTGCCGAGCAGCGAGGTCTGACTGGGCGTCATGAAGAACGGCAGGACCACGAGCAGGGTGGCGATCGCGGCCAGCAGAACGCGCCGGCCCCAGACGATCTCGGGCAGCTTCGCGATCTCCCACGGAACGGGCGGCGTTTCCTCCGCGCCGGTCCAGCCGCCCGTGTTCACGTCCGCGGCGCGGGTGAGGCGGTGGCGCTGCGCCAGCAGCGCGACGAGCACGACGAGGAACAGGCCGACGTCGGTCCAACTCGAACGCGAAGTGTTCCAGAAGACGGCCTGCTGGAAGACTCCGA
Organism: Sporichthyaceae bacterium; assembly: GCA_052389435.1. Lineage (GTDB taxonomy): Bacteria > Actinomycetota > Actinomycetes > Sporichthyales > Sporichthyaceae > JBQTKD01. The sequence goes on from JBQTIB010000072.1 coordinate 10,836, forward strand.
CGCCCACCCCGGCGAGGACCGCGCCGGGCAGGCTCTCCATCCTGGCGATGACCGCCGCGGCGAGCGCCGGCAGCAGCAGGGCGGGGCCGGACGCGATCTCTCCGCCCTGCCCGATCAGCGGCGCCGCGAGAATCGCGGCCAGCCCGGACAGGGCGCCCGCCAGCGCCCACACGATCGTCGAGAGGCGCTTGACCGGAATGCCGAGCAGCATCGCGCGCTCGGCGTTGGACGCCGTCGCGCGGATGCCGACGCCGGCCGAACTGCCACGCAGAAACGCGGCGAACAGCGCGAGTACGACGGGCACGACGAGCAGCACCATGACGTGCGCGCCCTCGAAGCGAAGCTTGCCGAACTCGAACTCGACGTCGAGCGGGGTCTTGAAGCTGCCGGTGAGGCCGCCGAAGCCGGACTCGGTGCCGAGCCACTGCGGCACGAAGATCGACGTGCCGGCCAGGATCTGCGCGAGGCCGATCGTCGCGACCGTCAACACCAGCCGCGGCGCCCAGAACAGGCGTTGGACGACGAGCCGATCGCAGATCGCGCCGGTGAGCGCGGCGACGGCGACGCCGACGATGAAGGCCGCGTAGTAGTTCCAGCCCTTGCCGACGAACAGCTGTACGGACAGGGTGGCGGCCACCGAGCCCAGCGCCGCCTGCGCGAAGTTGACGATGCGCGAAGACCGGTAGACCAGCACCAGGCCCAGCGCGGAACATCCGGTGAGCGAGCCGAGCACGACGCCCTGCAGGACGACGCCCAGCGGAAGCCCGGAGGGCAGGACCGCGTTCAGCACCGCCCACGCGGGCACGACCGCGAGGGCCGCGAACCCCTGGCGTGCCCGGCGGCTCTGTGCGCCGGGAAGGGACCGTCGGGTGGCCGCGGGCACCTAGACGGCGCGCATTCTCTCGGCGACGGCGAGCGCGAGCAGCAGCGCGAGGCCGATGCCCAGGGCGAGCGCGGCCCGCGTGCGCCCGCCGAGATCGTCGGACTGCGATGCCGGGGCCGCCCCGAGGGTCTGCGGGCCGGTCGCGGCGCCACGCATGTCGATCGAGCCGAGCGGGGTGCAGTCCTGCGTCACGCCGGGTTCGGTGGCGCCGTCGGAGCAGTCGGCCGCCGGCACCGGAGCGTCGATCTCCTCGGGAAGGATGGGCGTCCCCGAGGGGACCGGCGGGACCGCCGACACCGGCGGAACGGCGGGAACGGAGGGCGTCGGTACCGAGGGAATCGCGCTGCCGACGTCCACGGCCGGGAGCAGGTCCGAGCGGGCGCTGACGCCGCCGAGCTCGAGACGTCCGCCGCTGCGGCCACTGCTGGCGCCGACGAGGGCGTTGACGACGATGCCGGCGGCCGCGGCGTCCGGGTAGGAGTCGAGCACTGCCTTGGCCACGCCGAGCAGCAGGGGCTTGGTCACGGTGCCGACCTGCGCGCTCGGGTCGACGAGCGACTCGGGGCTGCGCAACTGCAGCACCAGGGGAGCGACCGCGGCCTCGTTCGCGTTGCCGACGACCGCCGGCACGCCGATCGACAGGCCTGTCGGCTCCAGGGCCTTGTTCGCGGCGGCGAAGGAGGCGGCGAGCTCCTCGCCGGTCTCGACGGGCATCGCCTGCCCGGCGATCGTCATGGAGCCGAGCGAGAAGGACTGCACCGCTGCCTTGCCCGGCACCTTGAGCGCGCTCCAGCGCATGCCCGACAGCACGACGACGTTGTCGCCGAGGGCGAGCTGACCCAGCGTCACTTCGCCGATGGCGCGCGTCGGGTCCGCGGCGGACCGGCTGAGGCCGCCGGTGACGCGCAGGACACCGGGGACGTCGATCTCCGGTCCCGTGACCGAGCCGAGCGCGGCGAGGGGCTTCTCGGTCGCCGTCGCGATCTCGTGGGCGCCCGCGGGCGAACCCTGCGGGGGCGCGGGGGCGCCCGGCGGGTTGAACGGGTAGCGCTCCACCTTCTCGGTGCGTCCGGAGGAGGCACTGATCGGCTCCGGAAGTTCGAGCGGAGGTGCCTGGCCGTCTTGGGAGGCGCTGGAGTTGATCAGCGTTCCGGCGAGGCCGAGGTCGGCGACGCTCGCCGAGGCGGCGGCGGTGCCGGAGTCCACCTGCGCGGTGGTGATGCCCAGCGCGCCGGCGAAGCCGGGCACGCCGACGTAGGGGATCAGGCGCATCGCGACGGCCTGCGCGCCGCCGCGGACCTGGTTGTCGCTCGGGGCGTCGGCCTTCGCGACGCCCTGGAAGAGCAGGGGCGCGGCGATGGTCGTGGCGAGCAGCGCGATGGGTACGGACTTCAGGCTCATGGTGCCGCCGCCGGGGGAATGGGGGCTGCCGTGCCCTTGGTGGGCCACTCGCCGCGGTAGCGGCGGTTGCCCTCGGGGGTCACGTACCGGCCCGGTTGGTCGTTGAACGGGCTGAGCGCGCGCCGGTCGTAGTAGATCTCCCGGGCGTCGTCGATCGCGGTGTAGTCGTTCGGGCCCCAGCTCCAGCGACCCAGCTGTCCGGTCGCGCCGGGGTAGGAGAACATGCCGCGCTGGAAGGTCTCCGGGTTCAGGTTCGGCCCGGCCATCTGCAACCCGATGAACAGCATGAGCATCGAGTAGTAGCCGAGGTCGCGGATCGCGGTCGGCTCGTCGTTCGGGCGGATCGCCTTGTAGGCGCGGTAGGACTCCGAGGCCCTGCCCTGCGTGACGTCGCCGAGGAAGCTCTGGCCGGTCGCGAACTGCCACTGGTCCTGGTCGTAGAACTGGCCCGCGACGTCGGCGTCGGTGAGGACCGTGCCGGTGAGGAACCACTCCGGCCAGAAGTCCTGCTGGGTGGCCGAGCCGGACAGGAAGAACGGGAGCAGCGGGTCGGTCATCATGATCACGGTCGTGACGCCGGCGTTCTTCAGCTGCGCGGCGATGTTCGGCGCCTGCTGCTGCATGTTGGAGAAGTCCAGGGAGTAGCGGATCTCCTTGGAGATCACGACGCCGGCCTTGGCCAGGCCCGGCTTCGCCTCCTTGAGGCACTGCGCGTAGACGGCGTCGTCGGGGAGGATCAGGCCGTACTTTCGGTCCTTCGTGCGCAGCGACGCGCTGCCGGCGCGCTCGGCCTTGCCCGTGGCGGGAAGCCGCTTGGAGAGCAGGTCCACCGCGGAGCGCAGCAGGGTCGTGCAGTCGATCACCTGGCCCCAGGCGTACGGGGCGCGGGCCTTGTAGTAGGTCTCGGGAAGGTGGACGCCGCCGAAGGACACGACCTTCTGGCGGACCAGCGCGTCGAGGTAGGGCTGGCTGATCGCCGAGAGGTCGGCGAAGGCCTTGATCTCCTGGCCCACCTTCAGGGCGTCGGCGTTCGCGGCCTCCTGCCCGGTGCCGGACAGCTCCTTGAGCGAATCGCCGCGGCCCTTGTACGGGACGAGCTTCACCTTGCGGCCGTAGAGCTGGAAGGTGCGGTTGAAGTATTCGAGCAGCGCCTCGCGCGTACGGCGGGAGGCCTCGGGGTTGGCGACGATCCCCTTCTTCTCCGCCGTCTTGGCCAGCTCGCTGTTCTTGCCCAGCGGGCTGGCGAGTTCGCGGTAGGCGACCGTGATCGTGTCGTCGGTGACGCCCCGGGAGGTCGCGCCGCCGTTGGCGCCGGTGAAGGCCAGGCACGGCGGGGAGTAGGTCGAGTTCTTGTCCTGCAGCGCTCCGCCCGAGCAGTTCTTGGCCGCGCGGACCGCGCCCTGCGCGGCGCCTGCGACCGCGGCGGGAGCGGAGCCGGCCTTGGTGGGAGCGGTACCCGAGGCGGTTCGGGGCTGGTCCTTCGCGGTGCTCGCGGCCGGGCGCTTGGCGGTGCCGGAGGCGGGGACGCCCTTGGTGGGCGGGGCGGCCGCGACCGCGTCTTGGCCGGCCTCGTCGAGGAATCCGGTCTGCGAGCTGCCGACGATCTGGTTGATCTGCGTCTTCAGCGGCTTGCTCGGGACCAGCAGAGTCACCAGCAGCAGCACGACGAGCAGCGCGGCCAACGGGCCGTAGCCGCGCAGGATCAGCCGGTTGACGCGGCGGGGTGCGTCGGGCTTCACGGTGGTCGCTCCTCGGGACGAGCGATGGGGCGAGCGATGGGGCGAGCGAGTGGTGCGAGCGAGTGGTGCGAGCGAGTGGTGCGAGCGAGCGGTGCGAGCGAGCGATGCTGTGGCGCGAGCGTATGCCGAACTTACGCAGTACGCCTCCGTTCTGTCCGACTCGCGAACTATTTGACCCGGCGGATACACAAGCGCCCGAACTCGTCTCCTGCTCATGGATGACCCCACGACCGCCGGTGCGTCCGATTTGTCCCGGTTCGCGCGTCCCTGCGCTCATGGATGAGCACCGGACACGCCGGGCGAGTACTGCATCGACTTGTGAATGCACGTATGGATATGCTCTCGGCGAGGAGGCGACCATGGGCGCGCAGGTGGCAGTGGCGGGAGCGAGTGGCTACGCAGGGGGAGAGCTCCTGCGCCTGCTCGCCGCGCATCCCGATCTCGAGGTGAGCGTCGCGGCCGCGGAGAGTCGGGCAGGCGAGCGCCTGTCCGCCGTCCACCCGCACCTCGTGGGCCACCCGGACCTCGTCCTGGCGGCGACGACCGCCGAGGCCCTGTCCGACGCCGACGTCGTCTTTCTCGCGCTCCCGCACGGGATGTCCGCCGCGCTTGCCGCGCAGCTGCCCGAGAACCAGGTGGTCGTCGACCTCGGTGCGGACTTCCGGCTCCGCGACGCTGCGGCGTGGGAGCGCTTCTACGGGCTGCCGCACGCCGGTACCTGGACCTACGGCATGCCCGAACTCCCCGGCGCGCGGGCGAAGATCGCCGGCGCCAGGCGCATCGCGAATCCCGGCTGCTACCCGACCTCGGTCAGCCTCGGGCTCGCCCCGCTCCTCGCCGCCGGGCTCGTGGAGGCCGACGACATCGTGATCGTCGCCGCCTCCGGCACCTCGGGCGCCGGCCGCAAGGCCGCCACGAACCTGCTCGGCTCGGAGGTCATGGGAGACCTGTCGCCGTACAAGATCGGCGGCGCGCACCAGCACACCCCGGAGATCGCCCAGAACCTCTCCGACGCACACGGTGGCCCGGTGACGATCAGCTTCACCCCGACCCTGGCGCCGATGCCGCGCGGCATCCTCGCCGTCTGCACCGCGAAGCTGAAGCCCGGCGTGGGCACCGCGGCGCTGCGGGCCGCCCTCGCCGCCGCCTACGACGCCGAGCCGTTCGTGCACCTGCTCGCCGAGGGCCAGATGCCCCACACGGCGGCGACCTTCGGCTCGAACGCCGTGCACCTGCAGGCGGCCGCCGACCTCGACTCCGGTCGCGCGACCGTCGTCGCGGCGATCGACAACCTCGGCAAGGGCGCGGCCGGTCAGGCACTGCAGAACGCCAACATCGCCCTCGGCCTGCCCGAGACTCTTGGACTGTCGACCTGTGGGGTGGCTCCGTGAGCGTGACCACTCCCGCCGGCTTCCGGGCCGCAGGCGTTGCCGCCGGGCTGAAGTCCAGCGGCAACCTCGACGTGGCCCTCGTGGTCAACGACGGCCCCTCGTGTGCCGCCGCCGCGGTGTTCACGAGCAACCGGATCCAGGCCGCGCCCGTGGTGTGGAGCCGGCAGGTCGTCTCCGACGGTCGAGTCGACGCCGTCGTCCTGAACTCCGGCGGGGCGAACGCCTGCACCGGCGTCGACGGTTTCGCCGACACCCATCGAACCGCCGAACACGTCGCGGACCTCCTTGGGGTCAGCGCCGTCGACGTAGCCGTCTGTTCCACCGGCCTGATCGGCGAGCGCCTGCCGATGCCCACCCTGGTCAAGGGTGTCGTCGCCGCGCACAGGGCGCTCGCCGCCGACGGCGGACCGGACGCGGCCCTGGCGATCATGACCACCGATTCCAAGCCCAAGACCGCTGCGGTGGTGCGGGACGGCTGGAGCCTGGGCGGCATGGCCAAGGGTGCCGGGATGCTCGCGCCCGGTCTGGCGACCATGCTCGTCGTGCTGACCACGGACGCACTCGTGGAGGCCGTCGAACTGGACGAGGCCCTGCGAGCCGCGACTCGAGTCTCCTTCGATCGCGTCGACTCCGACGGTTGCATGTCCACCAACGACACCGTCCTGGTCATGTCCTCGGGAGCCTCCGCCGTTCGCCCCGAGCCCGACGAGTTCGCCGCCGCGCTGCGCGAACTGTGCCTGGACCTCGCGATGCAGTTGCTGCGCGACGCCGAAGGCGCCTCGCACGACATCGCAATCGAGGTCGTCAACGCGGCTACCGAGGACGAGGCCGTCGAGGTGGGCAAATCCGTCGCCCGATCCAACCTGTTCAAGTGCGCCGTCTACGGCAACGACCCGAACTGGGGCCGCATCCTCGCCGCGGTCGGCACCACGTCCGCCGCCTTCGACCCGCACACCCTCGACGTGACCTTCAACGGTGTCCAGATCTGCCGCAACGGCGGCCCGGGGGACTCCCGCGACAAAGTCGACCTGACCCCGCGTCAGGTCGACGTGCTGATCGACCTCAAGGCGGGCACCGAGACGGCGACCGTCTGGACCAACGACCTGACCAACGAATACGTACACGAGAATTCGGCGTACTCCACGTAGTCGGGGGGCTTCGCCCCCCGACTGCCCCCCCAGTCGGGGGCTCCGCCCCCGACAGCCCCCACAGTCGGGGGCTCCGCCCCCGACA
>JBQTIB010000073.1:0-26175 GCA_052389435.1 Sporichthyaceae bacterium
GGGGGGGGGGGGGGGCAAATGGGTGCCCCCACGGCGCCCCCCCGCCTCCCACCGCACCGGAGTTCCCTTGACTGCCGATACCCCACCGTCGTTCTCCTACGACCAGCCGTCCGTGCTCGACGAAGAGCCGTCGTTCTCCTACGACAAGCCGTCGCTGTTCGACCGGAAGCCGCCGCGGCCGCGCCTCCGGCAGTGGCTGACGATCGCCGTCGCCTTCGCCCTGCTGGCCGGTTCGGTGGGAGCGGCGTGGTGGGTGCGGCGCGTGCCGATCGAACAGTCCGCCGGCGGGTACTTCGGCGTGCTCGATCCCTTGGACCGGAAGAACACCGCCTTCTCCGATGCCTCGATCTACCTGGAGGATCCGGGTGGAGACCTCGAGATCCTGTCGGTCGAACCCAAGGTCACCGCCAACGTCGAGTTCCTCGGGGCGTACGTCATCTGGCCGCAAGAGGCGTCGAAGTACGACTACACGGGCGGGGTCGGGTTTCCCGACGACTACCACGCCAAGGCGACCAAGCGACGCGTCGAAGAAACCGTTCCGGCGGCCGAGTTCCGCAAGATCGCCGACGTCCGCGGGCGCTTCGCGCTGCTGACGATCGGGCTGCGGGTCGCCTCCGGAAACTACGGCGGCCTCGACGGCACCCTCGTCACCTATCGCGTGAACGGCAAGAAGACGAAGACCTACTTCCGAAACAGCATCCTCGCCTGCGTCAAGCCGATGAAGTGCACCGGCGACGACGAACGGGGCCAGGACATCTCCGATCGGTTGCGCGAACAGATCCGGGAGGAGGTCGGGATGCGCGACTGAGCGCGCTCCCTAGACTGACCGCCGTGTCAGGCCCCGCCCTCGAGATTTCCGGGCTCGTCAAGCGCTACGGCGGGCGGGCCGTCGTCGACGGTTTGGAGTTGACGGTCGAACGCGGCACGGTGACCGCGCTGCTCGGACCCAATGGGGCCGGCAAGACCACGAGCGTCGAGATCGCCTGCGGGCTGCGGCGGGCGGACGCCGGGTCGGTGCGGGTGCTCGGGCTCGACCCGGAACGCGACCGCGCGGCGCTGATGCCCCGGCTCGGGGTGATGCTGCAGGCCGGAGGCGTCTACTCCGGCGCGAACGCGCGGGAGATGCTGCGGCACGTCGCCGCCCTCCACTCCTCGCCGCTGGAGCCCGACGGCCTGCTCGAGCAACTCGGCCTCGCCGACACCGGCCGCACGACCTTCCGCCGACTGTCCGGCGGGCAGCAGCGGCTGCTCGCGTTGGGGCTGGCGATCGTCGGGCGGCCCGAGTTCGTTTTCCTCGACGAGCCGACGGCCAACCTCGATCCCCACGCGCGCCGCGCCACCTGGGAGCTGATCGCCGAACTGCGCGCCGACGGCGTCACCGTCCTGCTCGCCACCCACCATCTCGACGAGGCCGAGCGGCTCTCCGACCACGTGCACATCGTCGACCGCGGCAGGCTCGTCCGCTCGGGCACGCCCGCCGAGCTCACCGCCGCCGGCGGCACGTTGGAGGACGTCTTCCTCGCCGTGACCGGAGAACGGAAGTGACGGGCCGTTACTCCCCCGCGCCCGGGTCGGCCCCGCCGAGGACGATGGTGCTGGCGCAGGCGAAACTCGAAACGCGGATGATGCTGCGCAACGGCGAGAACCTGCTGTTGACGGTGATCATCCCGACGCTGCTGCTCGTGCTGCTGTCCACCGTCGACGTGATCGACGTCGGCACCGAGGACCGCATCGACTTCATGGCGCCGGGCATCCTCGCCCTCGCGGTGATCTCCACCGCCTTCACCGGCCAGGCCATCGCCACCGGCTTCGAGCGACGCTACGGCGTGCTGAAGCGGCTCGGGGTCTCGCCCCTGCCCCGCTGGGCCCTGCTGCTCGGCAAGACGCTGTCGGTGCTCGCGGTTCAGATGCTGCAGCTCGTTCTCCTCGTGGCCGTTGCGTTCGCGCTGGGCTGGTCCCCCCAAGGCTCTCCCTTCGCCGTGTTGCTCCTGCTGGTGCTCGGCACCGCGGCGTTCAGCGGCCTCGGCCTGCTGATGGCCGGAACGCTGCGGGCCGAGGCGACGTTGGCCGGCGCGAACCTCGTGTTCATCGTTCTGCTGATGTGCGGCGGCATCGTGATACCGCTGGAGAAGTTCGGCGGCGCCGAGGACGTACTGCAGTTCTCCCCCGCCGCCGCCCTGGCCGAGGGGATGCGCGACGTGCTGACCGGCGTCGACGCCACGCCCTGGGGAGCGGTCGGGATCCTCGCCGCCTGGGCCGTCCTCGCCTTGGGCGCCGCCGCCCGCTTCTTCCGCTGGGACTGACGACGCCCTACGCGGCGCCGAAGTCGGGGAACAGTTCGCCGACCACGTCCATGAAGCCTTCGGGCCCCGCCACGCCGTAGTGGCCGAGGGCGTCGTAGCGGGTCAGCGCTTCGACCCGGCCGGCGGACCACCAGTACACGTGCGGGCTCAGCGGGGCCCGGCCTTCGAGGTGCAGTCGCGGCACCAGAGCCATCAGCCCCGTGAGGTTCTCCAGGACCGAAGCGTCGACGGGGGTCAGGATCAACTCGTGCCGGGTCGGCACCGCGACCAGCACGCCGTGCGGTACCTCGCGCCGACCTCGCGGCAGCGCCCGGTCCAGCGCGTCCTCGAGCACCAACAGCTTCGAGGCGAGGAAGCCCGACTCGCCGCGAAGGGAGTAGATCCGCCCGTCGGCGCGACGCCACTCTTCGCAGACGTCGGGGCGGATTCGGCGCACCCGTTCGCGCCCGAGGTCGCGGAGCGCGGCGGCGCCGACGAGGTCCACCTCGCAGTCCCGCAGCCACCGCACGAAGCCGTCCTCGGCGTGCGCCACGAGTTCCAGGAACCCGCCGCCGATCTCGCGGGCGTAGCGATAGCACTCCTTGCGGGTGTCCTCCCCCAGGTCGGCGAGCGCCTCGGCCGGCACCAGCCGAAGGTGGGCTCCGGCGAGGATCTGAGGGGCCGTCAGCTCCGGCGGAACCGCCGGGTACCTGTCGAGAATCGCTCCGAGGTGGTCCTCGACGACCTGCGGCCACGCGTCTTCGCCCACGTTGTGGCAGACCGAGGCCAGGTTGCCCAGCCCGAACGTGCGACCGTCGATCAGCCTGAGGCTGTCGGCGTGCACGGTCGCCTCCAAACCGCGTGCGGCCAGGACCGCTCGGGCGAGGTCGCGCACCCGCTGGGTCTGTGCCGGAGTGAGCCCGGACAGCCGCCGATCGCCCTCGTCGGTGCCGGTTCGCCAGGTGTACTTGCCCTTCACGTCGTCCCCCTCGGTTGTCGCCGCCGGTGCGGCGGCTGCGACGGAGGCTTCAGGAACGCGCAGCGGCGGACCAGGGTCGACGTCGAATCTGTGGACAACTCGGGGTTTTGCCGGGTGTGGACAACCGACCGTGGCCGCCGAAGTGCAAGGGTGGGCCCATGCCCCGAGCCCTGCTGCCCGGCGACGACGTCGTCGAGATCGACGTGCACCTGCACGACGTCCATCCGCCGGTGTGGCGCCGGATCCAGATGCCCGCCGCGGCGTCGCTGGCAGACCTGCACCGGGTGCTGCAACGCGCGATGGGCTGGACGGACAGTCACCTGCACCAGTTCGACGTGGACGGGAACCTCTACGGTGTGCCCGACCCGGACCGTGGCGAGGTCGCGGACGAGACCGGTGCGACGCTCGGCACGTTCGCCCGGCCGGGAGCCCGGTTCGAGTACGCCTACGACTTCGGGGACGGCTGGATTCACTCCCTGACCGTGCGTCAGGTGCTCTCGGCGGAGGCCGGGGTCCGCTACCCGCGCTGCCTCGACGGCGGTCGAGCCTGCCCGCCGGAGGACGTCGGCGGCCCCTGGGGTTACGGGACCTTTTTGGCAGCCGTGGCCGATCCCAGGCACGAAGAACACCAGACCTACGCCCGCTGGAGCGGTCCCTTCGACCCCGAGCGGTTCGACCTGCTCGCAGTCGAGCGCGGCCTGGCGCCGCTGGCGTGGCGCGAGCCCAGCGGGTCGGTTCCCGCCGCCGCGTGCTCGGACCCTACGCCGGGCATGGTGCTGCGCTGCACCGGGAAGCTTCTCAAGGTCCTCAAGCCGCCGAAGAACTCCCTCGTCGAGACCCCTCCCTCGCCCGAGGACTGGTATGCGAACGTGCTCTACGTCCAGGGCCGCAAGTGCCTGTTGGCCACCCACGCAGGGACGCTGTTCTCGATCTTCCTCCCCGACGTCCGCGCGGCCGGTCTCCGACCGATCGGCGGCCTGTTGGTGCCCGCGGTCGAGGCGGCGCTGCTCGCCGAGGACCTGCCCGCGGACGGCCTCGGCGCCCTGGACCCCGCAGCGGTGCGGCTGGCCAAGACCGCCGACCGCGGCGTGCTGGGCGCCATGAACCATCTGGCCGAGTACTGCGACTGGGTCGTCGCACACCACGGCGGTCTGGCTCGGCTGGAGCTCTCGGAACTGCACCGGCTCCTGCATCGCAATCCACTCGGTTCGCGGAACTACGCCTATGCCGTCGATCTGGTGCGAGCACGGCTGGGGCTGGAGCCGACGCCGCCGGAGTGGATCTAGAGTTCCTTGAAGTAGTACAGGAGTTGGTCCTCGCGTCCCGGGTCGGTGTTGGCCGCGCCGTGGCGTTCGTAGAAGCGGCGGGTGTCCACGTCGGAGGAGTCGACGTTGATCTCGAGCATCTCCCCGCCCCGGCGGCGGACCTCCGCGCAGATCTCGGCGAACATCGCGGTCCCGATCCCCCGATCGCGCAGGTGCGGCCGGACGTAGAACTCGTCGAGCAGCGCGACGGGGCCGTCGAACCAGACGTTCGTGCGCAGCGTGATCAGCCCGAACGCCACGGGTGGGTCGTCGGCGAGCAGCGCGAAGGTCGTCGGCTGCGCCAGGAGGTCGCGCAGCCGCGCCGCCAACGGTTCGGGGCCCGGGGTCTCGGTGTCGAATTCGGTGTTGAAGTCGTGCAGCAGGTGGCCGAGCGGCAACGCGTCGGCCGGGGTCGCGAGGCGAAGCGTGGGAATGGACACAGTCCGCAGTCTCCCCCGGGCCGGCGGTCGAGGCGGCGCCGCGGCGCGCCTACCATCGAGTCGTGCCCGAGGTCTCGCCCACCAAGGAACGCCGGCGCCCCACCACGTTGCAGCTGCAACGACTGGCGCTGGCGTCCATCGTCGCGAACGTCGGCATCGTCGTCACCGGCGGCGCGGTGCGGCTGACCGGCTCCGGGCTCGGCTGCCCGACCTGGCCGCGCTGCCACGAGGACTCCTACGTGCCGACCGGCGAACTCTCGATGCACGAGGCCATCGAGTTCGGCAACCGGATGCTCACCTACGTGCTGGGCGCCGTGGCCCTGGCGACGCTCGTCGCCGCCCTGCGGTACCGCCCGCAGCGGCGGGACCTGCGCCGGCTCGGCATCGTCCTGTTCGTCGGCATTCCGGCGCAGGCGGTCCTCGGCGGCATCACGGTCCTGACCGACCTCAACCCGTGGGTCGTCATGGGGCACTTCATGCTGTCGATGGTGCTGATCGGCCTGTCGACGGTGCTCTACCACCGCGTCGGCGAGGGCGACGGCCCGGCGCTCCCGCTCGTCGGAGTGCGCACCCGCCGCGTCGTCGTCGGCATCCTCGCTCTGACCTTCGTCGTACTCTACCTCGGCACGATCGTCACCGGCAGCGGCCCGCACGCCGGCGACGCGCAGGCCCCGCGCACCGGCCTCGACAGCCACCTGTTCAGCATGCTGCACGCCGACGCGGTGCTGGTCCTCGTCGCGACGACGCTGCTCCTCAACCTCTGGCTGCGCCGCCGCGGGGCCCCGCCCGCGGTCTGCCGCGCGGCACTGGTGCTGCTCGCGGTCCAACTGGCCCAGGGGGCCGTCGGCTACGTCCAGTACTTCACCGACCTTCCCGAAGTCCTCGTCGGCGTCCACATGCTCGGCGCGGGACTGCTGGTCGTCGCAACCACGCGCCTGGCCCTGGCGACGCGCGAACGGCTGGACGCCCCCGCCGCCACCGCGCAACCGCAGGTCCCCGCCACCGTCGCGTAGCGACTTGTCCACACCCGGCAGAAGGCCGGGTTGTCCACAGAAACGAAACTCGCCCTGTTCGCGGCGCACCCACGTCGCTGGACTCCCCGGGCATGGCACCCAGACCGCACACCCCACCGGAACTGCTCGGCGCACCCTTCCGTCTCTCCGACGCCCTCGCGGCGGGGTTGACCCGCCACCAACTCGCCTCGAAGTGCTGGACCCGCCTGTTTCGAGAGGTCTACGTCCACGATTCCGTGCCGATCACCGACCGGTTGCGGCTCGACGCGCTTCGGCTGATCGCGCCGCCGGACGCCGTCGTCGTCGGCGTGACGGCGGCGTGGCTCCACGGCGTCTGGACCCCGCGCCCCGGCCTCGCCGTTCCGCTGCAACTGGGGCTGCCCTCGCATCGTGGCGCGTTCGACGTCGCCGAAGGCCGCGGGCGCCGCGTGGTGTTGGCCGACGACGACGTCCAGGAACTCGAGGGCATTCCGGTGACGACTCCGGAGCGCACCTGCTTCGGTCTCATGGCCGCGACCACCCCCACCGAGGCGGTGGTGTGGGCCGATGCCTTCCTGCACCGAAAGATTGCCACCCCGCTCGGGCTGCGCTCCTACCTCGACGAAGTTCCCCGCCGCCCCTACGTGCGGAAGTGCCGCGCCGCGGTGGAACGCGCCCGCGTCGGCGCCGCGTCGCCGATGGAGACGAGGCTGCGCCTGGTGATCGTCGACGGCGGTCTACCCGAGCCGGACTGGCTGAACAAGAGGCTGTACGACGCCCGGGGACGCTTTCTGGGCGAGCCCGACATGGGTTGGGATCCGCCCGACTTCGGCGTCGAGTACGACGGGGCCTACCACGAGACGGCGACCCAGAGGCAGGCCGACAACCGCCGCGAGAACGGCCTCCTGATCGCCGGAATCCCGCTGCTCCGCTACACCCGCCACGACGTGTATCGCGCCCCCCAGCGCATCGTCCACGAGGTGGGCGCCATGCTGCGCGGCGATCACGCCGCCTGAGCCAGCCACTCCTGCAGACCTACGCGCCTATCGATGGGCCCCCATAGGCGCCTATCTCTGCAGGAGTGGCGCCCCGCGCAGGAAAGGGGGCGGAAGTGTCGGTGGTGGTCGGGAAGGTCGGGTTGTCGGCAACCCACCCAGGAGGTCCCCCTTGAACCCCACCCATTGGCTCTATCCCGTCAACGCCGCGACGGACTGCCTCGTCGAAACGCTCGTCGGGCCCGAACCGCTGACGCTCGACTCGCTGCGACGGGCCGACCTCGAACTTCCCGTCGTCTGGAGCCTCGCATCCGGGTACCGGCTCATGGCCCCGGGAGACGTGATCTGGGTGTACTTCGCCCGGCCCGACCAGGTCGTCGCCGCCGTCGGTCAGGTGTCCGAAGTTCTGGCCACCGAGACCGGTCACCGGCTCGTCCTCGAGTGGGGCAAAGCGCTCACGCAGGCCCTGCTCGTCGACCCCGTTCCGCTGTCCGCCATCGGACGGGCGCCGCGCACCGTGCGTCGGGCAGGCGGGGAGACCGTCGACGCGCTGCGCTCCTGGCTCGCCCAGCTTGCCGCGCCGGTGAGTGCCTGATGGGCCATCAACTGGTGATCTGGGAGGGCGAACGCCCGCTCGACCTCGAGGCCGGCATCGAGGAGATGCGAGCGATGGGCCGGCTGTACCTGATGGACGAGCCCGTGGAGCCGACGCCCGCGATCCGCAGGTTCGTCGAGGCTTTGACGGCGATCTGGCCCGACGACTTCGACGACCCGGGCTTCGAGGTCTCGCCGTGGAAGTCCTGCCCCGTCCTGCAGAGCGCGTCGGGGCCGACGATCTACCTCAACCTCACGCTGGGCGGAGGGTGGCGGGAGTCGAACCGCATTGCGTCCATCGGCGCGGACTACGGCCTGGTGACCTTCGACTGCGTACTCGGCATGCTCCTTCCCGCTCCGCAGTCGGCCGTCGACGAGTGCAAACTCGAGATGTGGCGCGAAACGGCGGAGGCGATCGAGCGCGTGTACGCCGCCCCGCGCCCAAGCACCGCCGGAGCCTGGCGGCATCGAACCCGACGACGCCGGTGGGGATGACAACCCACCGGGAGGCTCGGACCCTGTCGAGGGCAGAGCGGGAGCGCTCGATTCTCGCCGTGACGGGCCGTCAGCCGCTGTCGAACGCGCCTCAGATATCGAATCGGTCGCGCCGCCCCGGACACCCCTTGACGGCCGCCCGCGGCTGTAGAGAATCGACGCCGTCGACGTGAAATTCGGACTCGACGCCCACCCTCCGCGGCGGACCTTGGCTCCCGCCCGGAGCGCCGGGTCCGGGCGTGCGGGAGGTTGAAATGGAGCTGATTGCGACCCTGATGGTGCTGGGCGTGCTCGGCGCGGCCCTGCTGTGCTTCTGCTTTCTCGCGATCGTGACGGCCTTGGGCCGAGCCGTGCGCCGCGTTGCGGCGGGCGCGGCGAACGCGGTCTACAGCGCCCGGTCCCGCGTGCACTCCGACCAGCGCGTCTGCGCGGGTCGCTGACCGCCGTCGGCAGCGTTCCCGAGCGCTCCTGAAGAAGTACGGGATCGAGGAAAAGGACTAGCCACGGCGAACACCGGGCCGGTCCCGGAGGCCCGACGCACCGAAGCGGAGCCTGTCGTAGGCCGCACGGTGCGAAACAGGGGCGGCGGAGAACGCCACGTTCCGGCCGAAGGCGCCGGCGCCCTACGACGCGGGCTTCTCGCGCTCGCCGAAGGTGAGGGCTACGTCCCAGGGCTCCAGGCCCCAGGTGGAGACCGCTTCCAGGATCATCATCGGCACGACGCCGATGGTCCCGGTGTGCGCGGGAGCAGTCAGAACGACGTTCGGAGCCCCCTCGGCGATGTGCGGGGCCCAGGCCTCGGAGGCGTGCGGCGCAGGCCAGGCCTCCAGGACGCTCACCAGTCCGGCGGGCTCGCCCGCAACGAGGAACAGACAGTAGGGCTCGTCCGGCACGGTCCAGCCGCCCGGCTCGACGAGCAGGTACTCGCCGACTTCGGCGACGTGGTTCACCGCGCGGGACAGGATCGCCACGACCTCGTCCAGCGTCGCCTCGGTCGGTTCCGCCTCGGGCTTCAGTTCGAAGATGCGGCCGGGGATCGACACCGAACCGTCCTGCGCCTTCACCGGTTCCCGAGCCTGCACGGCCAGCAGGTTGCGCTCCGGGTAGAGCAGCGCCACCTCGCGGTAGCGCTTCTCCTCCCGCGCCGTGCGACCGACGACGCCGATGCCCTGCATCTGCGCGAAGGTTGCGGCGTCCGGCACGGACCACAGCGCGGTCTCGCCGGCCTCGGTCCAGGTGCGCAGCAGCCCGCCCGCGCACAGCGAGGTCTGCACCAGGACGCCGACGTCGCCGGGACCGAGCGTCATGGCGTTAGAAGGCGACGGCGTCGACGGCGATGACGAGGAAGAGCAGCGCGAGGTAGCTGTTCGAGACGTGGAACAGCCGCATGGGCGCGAGGTCGACGCCGGTGACGCCGTGGGTGACCCGGTGCAGCAGGCGGTGGGCCTCCAGCAGAATGCCCGCGCCGAACACCGCGGCGGCCACGGGGTAGAGCCAGCCCGTGTCGGCGACAGGCCACAGCAGCAGCGAGCAGGCGACGGTGGCCCAGGTGTAGATCGTGATCTCGGTGATCACGCGACGTTCGGTGGCGACCACCGGCAGCATCGGCACCTTCGCCGCCGCGTAGTCCTCCTTGTAGCGCATCGCCAGGGCCCAGAAGTGCGGCGGCGTCCAGAAGAACACGACGCCGAACAGGACGATCGGCGCCCAGGACACCTCGTTGGTGACCGCGGTCCAGCCGATCAGCGGCGGGAAGCAACCCGCCGCCCCGCCCCACACGATGTTCTGCGACGTCCGCCGCTTCAGGATCATCGTGTAGCCGAAGACGTAGAACAGGTTCGCCCCGAGCGCGAGCCACGCGGACAGCCAGTTCACGGCCAGGCCGAGTACCAGCGTCGCGGCGATGCCGAGGAGCACCCCGAAGATCACCGTTTCGCGCGGCGAAACGCCGTGCATCGGCAGCGGCCGGCGCCGGGTTCGGCGCATGTCCGCGTCGATGTCCCGGTCGAGGTAGCAGTTCAGGACGTTCGCGGACCCCGCGGCGGCGATCCCGCCGAGCAGCGTCCACAGCACGAGGTCGAGGTCGGGCACGCCGCGCTCGGCCAGGAACATCACCGGAACGGTGGTGACCAGCAGCAGCTCGATGATCCGAGGCTTGGTCAGCGCGACGTAGGCCTTGACGGTGGACAGGAGAGTGCGTCGCCCGTCCACGGGCAGAACCTGCGGGGAACCCGGCAGATCGAGCGTGGTCATCGGGCCGCTCCCGCAATGGCCGGGCCACCCGTGGGGCGACTTGCGACTCTGGGCACGCGTACCTCGTCTGGTGCGGGAGGCCACCCGCGAAGAAGCCGGCGGCGCTTGCGATGCGACGCGCTCACCGCGGGCCGGGTGGGCGCGGACAACTGTAGCCGCAGCCCGGCCATCTCCCTGCCATGGGTACGTCACACGCGTGTGACGGCGGGTGGCGCCGGCGTGGATAGGGTCGGAACCGGTGCCGACGGCTCCGTGCCGGGAATGTGCTCCGAATGCGGGGGCAGGCGCCATCACGACGACACGTCATTCCCCCCGAGAGGACCTCCGACCTTGGCGAACACCGCTGCGAGCCTCGACTGGTCCGACCTGGACGCCCGGGCGGTGGACACCGCGCGCCTGCTGGCCGCAGACGCCGTCGAGGCCGCCGGCAACGGCCACCCCGGCACCGCGATGTCCCTCGCCCCTGCGGCGTATCTCACGTACCAGCGCCTGCTGCGCCACGACCCGACGGACCCGAACTGGCTCGGCCGAGACCGGTTCGTCCTCTCCTGCGGCCACTCGAGTCTGACGCTGTACGTCCAGCTCTACCTGTCGGGCTACGGGCTGACGCTCGACGACCTCCGGCACCTGCGCCAGTGGGGCTCGCTGACCCCGGGCCACCCCGAGGTCGGCCACACCGCCGGCGTGGAGACCACCACCGGTCCCCTCGGCGCGGGCATCGCGACCTCCGTCGGCATGGCCATGGCCGCTCGGCGCACCCGGTACCTGTTCGACCCCGAGGCCGCCCCCGGCGAGAGCGTGTTCGACGGCACCGTCTGGGTGTTCGCCTCCGACGGCGACATGGAGGAGGGCGTCGCCTCCGAGGCCGCCTCCCTGGCGGGCACGCAGGCGCTCGGCAACCTCGTCGTCCTCTACGACGACAACCACATCTCGATCGAGGGTGACACCCACGTCGCGTTCACCGAGGACGTCCTCGCACGCTTCGCCGCGTACGGCTGGCACACCCAGCGCGTGGAGGACGCCAACGACGTCCAGGCGCTCAACGCCGCGCTGACCGCCGCGCGGGACCACACCGCGGCGCCGTCGATCGTCGCGGTGCGCTCGATCATCGCCTGGCCCGCGCCGAACCTGCAGAACACCGGCAAGTCCCACGGTTCCGCGCTCGGCGCCGACGAGGTCGCCCTGACCAAGGAGGCGCTCGGGTTCGACCCGACCAAGTCCTTCGACGTCGCCGACGAGGTCCTCGCACACGCCCGCCAGGTCGTGGACCGCGGCCGGGCCCTGCGCGCGGAGTGGGACGAGCGCTACGGCGCCTGGCGCACCGCGCACCCCGACCGCGCCGCCGAACTCGACCGCATGCGCGCCCGTCGCCTCCCGGACGGGTGGGCGCAGAAGCTGCCCGAGTTCCCGGCCGGCAAGGCCGTCGCGACCCGCAAGGCCTCCGGCGAGGTCCTCAACGCCATCGCCGCGATCGTCCCGGAACTGTGGGGCGGCTCCGCCGACCTCGCCGAGTCCAACCTCACCTGGATCGAGGGCGAGGACTCCTTCCTTCCCGCGGGCTCCCCCGCGAAGAACGCCCACCCGGGTGGACGCAACATCCACTTCGGCGTGCGCGAGCACGCCATGGGCTCGGCCATGAACGGCATCGCCCTGCACGGGGTCTTCCGCCCCTACGGCGGCACCTTCCTCGTGTTCTCCGACTACATGCGCGGCTCGGTGCGCCTCGGCGCGCTGATGAAGCAGCCCGTCGTGCACGTCTGGACGCACGACTCCATCGGCCTCGGCGAGGACGGCCCCACCCACCAGCCCATCGAGCACCTGTGGGCCCTACGGGCCATCCCCGGCCTGGCCGTCGTCCGCCCCGGCGACGCGAACGAGACCGTCGCCGCCTGGCGGCACATCCTGGAGAACCCCACCGGCCCCGCCGCGCTGGCGCTGACGCGGCAGAACGTTCCCACCTTCGACCGGTCCGCCGGTTTCGCGTCCGCCGACGGCGTCGCGAAGGGCGGGTACGTGCTCCAGGAGGCCGGGTCCGGCCTGCCGGAGTTGATCCTGATCGCCACCGGCAGCGAGGTGCAGATCGCCGTCGCCGCCCGCGAGGCCCTCGAGGCCGAGGGGGTCCCGACCCGCGTGGTGTCCATGCCGTGCATCGAGTGGTTCGAGGCACAGGACGAGGCCTACCGGGCCACCGTCCTGCCCGGCCGGGTCACGGCGCGGGTCGCGGTCGAGGCCGGCATCGCGCAGGGCTGGTGGCGCTACGTCGGCGACGGCGGGGAGGTCGTCGGCATCGAGCACTTCGGCGCCTCGGCCCCGTACTCGACCCTGTACGAGCAGTTCGGCCTCACCGCCCCGGCGGTCGTCGCCGCGGCCCACCGCAGCCTCGCCCGCACCGTGGGCGAGAAGGGCTCGACGACGGGCAACTGACGCGCGTCCGCACGAAGCCAACCCGACGAGGAGATCGAGATGACCGCACCGAACGAGCGGCTTCGCCGGCTGAGCAACGCCGGGGTCGCGATCTGGCTGGACGACCTGTCCCGCAGTCGACTGCAGACCGGCGGCCTCGCGGCGCTGGTGCGCGACAGCGCAGTCGTCGGGGTCACGACCAACCCGGCGATCTTCCAGGCCGCGGTCACCAAGAGCGATTTGTACGACCCGCAGATCGCCGATCTCGCCACCCGCGGAGTGTCGGTCGACGAGGCGATCCGTTCCATCACGACGATGGACGTACGCGACGCGTGCGACGTGCTGCGTCCGGTCTACGACGCCACCGACGGCGTCGACGGCCGCGTGTCGATCGAGGTGGACCCCCGCTTCGCCGAGCACACGGCCCCGACGATCGCCGAGGCGCGCGCGCTGTGGTGGGCCGTGGACCGCCCGAACCTCTACGTCAAGATCCCCGCCACCCTCGAAGGACTGCCCGCGATCTCGCAGGCCTTGGCCGAGGGCATCAGCGTCAACGTCACGCTGATCTTCTCCCTGCAGCGCTACCGCGCCGTGATGGAGGCCTTCCTCGAGGGCATGGAGCGCGCTCGCGCCGCGGGTCTGCCGCTGGAGAACATCGGCTCGGTCGCCTCGTTCTTCGTCTCCCGGGTCGACACCGAGATCGACAAGCGTCTGAACAAGCTCGGCACCGAGGAGGCCAAGGCGCTGAAGGGGAAGGCCGGCGTCGCCAACGCGCAGTTGGCGTTCCAGGCCTACGAGGAGGTTTTCGGCGGCGAGCGCTGGAAGGCCCTCGCCGCCGCGGGCGCCAAGGTGCAGCGCCCGCTGTGGGCCTCCACCGGTGTCAAGGACCCGGCCTACCCCGACACCCTCTACGTCGACAACCTCGTCACCGCGGGCGTGGTGAACACGATGCCCGAGGCGACGCTCGAGGCCACCGCCGATCACTCCGAAGCGGGGGACGACACCGTGCGCGGCAGCTACGGCACGGCCTCGAAGGTCCTCGAGGACCTCGCGGCGATCGGCATCGACTACGACGACGTGGTCGACCTGCTCGAGCGCGAGGGCGTCGAGAAGTTCGTCGCCGCCTGGGAGGACCTGCTCTCCTCGGTCGCCACCTCGCTCTCCCGCGTCCGGGCCGAGGCCCAGTGAGCACCGCGAGCGCAGGCGGCGTCACCGTCGCCGTCAAGGACGTCTCCCTCGCGCAGGCGGCCGCGGTCGCCGTCGCCGACGCGCTCGCCCACGACCTCCCCGCCCGCCTGTCCGACGGCGACGCGACGCTGTGGGGCCCCCAAGCCCAGCCCGAGGCCTCGATCCGGCTCGGTTGGCTCGACGCGGCGGCGAAGTCCCGGGCGCTGCTCCCCCGCATCTCCCAACTCGCCGCCGACCTGCGGGGCGAAGGGCTCGACCACGTCGTGCTCGCCGGCATGGGCGGCTCCTCCCTCGCTCCGGAGGTCATCACCCGTAGCGCCGGAGCGCGCCTCACCGTGCTCGACACCACCGACCCGGGCCAGGTCCGCGCCGCGATCGGCGGCCGCCTGGACCGCACCGTCGTGGTCGTGGCCTCCAAGTCCGGCGGGACCGTCGAGACCGACAGCCACCGTCGCGTGTACGAACAGGCCTTCCGCGACGCAGGTCTGACGGATGCTCAGATCGCCGCCCGCTTCGTGATCGTGACCGACCCGGGTTCTCCGCTGGAGAAGCTCTCCGTCGAGGCGGGATACCGGGCGATCTTCCTCGCCGACGACACCGTCGGCGGCCGGTACAGCGCGCTCACCGCCTTCGGCCTCGTTCCGAGCGCGCTGGCGGGGGTCGACGTCGAGCACCTGCTGGACGCCGCCGACGCCGTTCGTCCTTCGCTGGCCGCCTCCGTCGACAATCCCGGCCTGCTGCTCGGCGCGGCGATGGGCGCCGCGGCGAAGGCCGGCCAGGACAAGCTCGTGCTGGCCGAAGCCGGCACCGGCATCGTCGGATTCGGGGACTGGGCGGAGCAGTTGATCGCCGAGTCCACGGGCAAGGAGGGCGTCGGGGTCCTGCCCGTCGTCGTCGAGGACACCGATTCGGCCGGCTGGTCCGGCGCGGGTTCCGACGCGCTGCTCGTCGGGCTCGGCGACCCGCCGGGCTCGGGACTGTCCGTCGACGGCCCGCTCGGGGCGCAGTTCCTGGTCTGGGAGTACGCCACCGCGGTCGCCGGGCAGATCCTCGGGATCAACCCGTTCGACCAGCCCAACGTCACCGAGTCCAAGGAGAACACCGGACGGCTCCTGACCGACGGGCTGCCGAGCGCGGAGCCCGTCGCAACGTTCGGGCCGGTGCAGGTGTTCGGCGACGTGGCCGCGGGGGCGACCAGCCTGACGGCCGCCGTCGACGCGCTGCTCGCGACCGTCCCCGAGCACGGGTACCTGGCGGTGATGGCCTACCTGGACCGCTTCGCCGACTCCGCCGCCGCGGAGCTTCGCGGCGCGTGCGCCCGTCGCCTGAAAGACCGTCAGGTCACCTTCGGCTGGGGTCCGCGGTTCCTGCACTCCACCGGTCAGTACCACAAGGGCGGCCCCCAGGTCGGCTCGTTCCTGCAGGTCACCGGCGTCGTCGCGGAGGACCTGGCGGTGCCGGGCAGGCCGTACTCGTTCGGCACCCTGCACCTGGCGCAGGCCCTCGGCGACCTCGGCGCCCTGGCGGGCCGCAACCGTCCGACCCTGCGTCTGCACCTCACGGACCGCAGAGCCGGCCTGTCGGACCTGCTGGGCGCCCTCGACGCCTGAAGTTCCCGGCCGATAGCGCAGTCGAGCACGGGTTCGACGCCCGATCACGGTGTTCTACTGCGCTATCGGCGAGAAACCGCCCGCGTTTGGGTAAGGACGTGCTCGTGAGCAATCCCCTGCGCGATCCGCGCGACAAACGACTGCCACGGGTTTCCGGCCCGTGCGGTCTGGTGATCTTCGGCGTCACCGGCGACCTGGCCCGCAAGAAGGTCATGCCGGCGATCTACGACCTCGCCAACCGCGGCCTGCTGCCGCCCGGGTTCTCCCTCGTCGGGTACGCCCGTCGGTCCTGGGAGAACGAGGACTTCGCGCAGGTCGTGAAGGACGCCGTGAAGGAGCACTCCCGGACCGGGTTCCGCGAAGAGGTCTGGGCGCAGTTGGCCGACGGCTTCCGCTTCGTGCCGGGAGACTTCTCCGACGACGGCGCCTTCGCCCAACTCGCCGACACCGTCGCCGAACTCGACCGCACCCGCGGCACCGAGGGCAACCACGCCTTCTACCTCTCGATCCCGCCGAAGTTCTTCCCCGACGTGATCCGTCAGCTCGCCAAGCACGGCCTGTCCCAGCCCGGCGAGGTCGGTCCGCACGGCCGGATCCCGTGGCGGCGCGTGGTCGTCGAGAAGCCGTTCGGCCACGACCTGGAATCCGCCAAGGAGCTCAACGCCGTCGTCGAGGCGGAGTTCCCGCCGGAGTCGGTGTTCCGCATCGACCACTATCTCGGCAAGGAGACGGTCCAGAACATCCTCGCGATGCGGTTCGCGAACCAGCTGTTCGAGCCGATCTGGAACCGGTCCTACGTCGACCACGTCCAGATCACCATGGCCGAGGACATCGGCATCGGCTCGCGCGCGGGCTACTACGACGGCATCGGCGCCGCCCGCGACGTCCTGCAGAACCATCTCCTGCAACTGCTCGCGCTCACCGCCATGGAGGAGCCCGTCTCCTTCCGAGCCGACGACCTGCGCGCGGAGAAGGAGAAGATCCTCTCCGCGATCCGGCTGCCGGCCGACCTCGGCGCCGCGACGGCCCGAGGCCGCTACGCGGCCGGCTGGCAGGGCGGGCAGAAGGTGCTCGCCTACACGCAGGAAGAGGGCATCCCCGCCTCCTCGACCACCGAGACCTACGCCGCGGTCAAGCTCGAACTCGACACCCGCCGCTGGGCCGGCGTCCCGTTCTATCTGCGCACCGGCAAGCGGCTCGGCCGGCGCGTCACCGAGGTCGCGCTGCTGTTCCAGCGCGTTCCGCATCTGCCGTTCGAGGCCACCGCGACCGAGGAACTCGGGCAGAACGCGCTGGTGTTTCGCATTCAGCCGGACGAGGGGGTCACCGTGCGGTTCGGCTCGAAGGTGCCCGCGACGTCGATGGAGATCCGCGACGTGAACATGGACTTCGCCTACGGCGGCAGCTTCGCCGAGTCCTCCCCCGAGGCCTACGAACGCCTCATCCTCGACGTGCTGCTCGGCGAGCCCCCGCTGTTCCCGCGGAGCCGCGAAGTCGAACTGGGGTGGCAGATGCTCGATCCCGTCGAGGAGTACTGGTCCACCCAGGGCGCCCCGCAGGAGTACCGCTCGGGCAGTTGGGGCCCGGCGGGGGCCGAGGAGATGCTGCGCCGCGACGGCCGCGTCTGGCGGCGCCCGTGAGCACCACGTTGGCGGACACCACGTCGAACGCGATTCAGAAGGCGCTGATCGCGGCCCGGCGCGTGCACGGGGGCCCTGCCGCCGGGCACGTGCTGACGCTGATCGTCGCCGCCTCCGGCCACGAGGACAGCCGCGCGGTGCAGGCCGCGTGCCGCACCGCGGGCGAGCACCCGTCGCGGATCCTCGTCGTGCGGCGCCACCCCAGTTCCAAGCAGGCGCGGCTCGACGCGGAGGTGTTCGGCAGCGGCGAGCGCGGCCCCGGCGAACTCGTCGTCCTGGACCTGACCGGAGAGTTGACCGAGCACGCCGATTCGGTCGTCGTCCCACTGCTGCTGCCGGACACCCCCGTCGTCACCTACTGGCCGGGCGAGGCACCGCAGCGCCTGGACTCGGCGCCGTTGGGACGGTTCAGCCAGCGCCGGGTCACCGACCTCGCCGAGGCCGAGGATCCGCTGGCCCTCATGCGCGATCGAGCGGCGCACTACGTTCCGGGCGACACCGACCTGGCGTGGACTCGCCTGACCGGCTGGCGCAGCCTGCTCGCCAGCGCCTTCGACCAACGGCCCGCAGCGCCGAGCGCCGGTGCCGTCGTCGCGCCCGCGAACAACCCGAGCGCGGAACTGCTGGCGCGCTGGCTCGAGCAGCGACTCGGAATCGCGGTGGAACGGGCGGTCTCCGACGGCCCCGGCGTGACCGGTGTCCGGCTCGAGTTCTCCGACGGACAGTTCGAGATCCTGCGCCACGACGGGCGTCTGGCGACGGTGCGCTCCCCCGACCACCCGGAGCGGCCGATCGCCCTGACCCGCCGCCCGCTCGTAGACCTGATCTCCGAGGAACTGCGCCGACTGGACCCGGACGAGATCTACGGCGAGTGCCTTGGAATGCTGAGCGCATGAGCGCACCCTCCGTCATCGTTCACCGCGACCCCCAGACGTTGGCCTCGGCCGTCGCCGCTCGCCTCGTGACGACCCTCGTCGACGCGCAGGCCGCGCGTGGGTCGGCGTCGGTGGTGTTGACCGGCGGCACGGTCGGCATCGCGACCCTGGCGGCCCTGCGGGAGATGCCGGCCCACGACGCCGTCGACTGGCGCCGGCTGGACATCTGGTGGGGCGACGACCGATTCGTGCCGGAGGGACACGCCGATCGCAACGTCCAGCAGGCCCGCGAGGCGCTGCTCGACCACGTGCCGATCGACCCGGAACGGGTGCACGTCATGCCGGCCTCCGACGGCGTGGACGGGGACAACCCCGAGGCCGCGGCCGAGCGCTACGAGAAGGAGCTCAGGGCCGCGAGCCGCCCGGAGGACCACGGCCCCGCGCCGACCTTCGACGTGCTGATGCTCGGGGTCGGACCGGACGGGCACGTCGCGTCGCTGTTTCCGGAGCGTCCCGCGCTGCACGAGACCACGCGGGGCGCCGTCGCCGTGCGCAACTCCCCGAAGCCGCCGCCCACCCGCATCTCCCTGACGCTGCCGACGATCCGCAGCGCCCGCGAGGTCTGGCTCGTCGCCGCCGGAGCGGAGAAGGCGCCAGTGGTGCGCATGGCGTTGACCGGCGCCGGACCGGTGCAGATCCCCGCCGCCGGAGCGACGGGCCGGGCCCGGACCCTGTGGCTGCTCGACCGCGCCGCGGCCTCCGACCTGCCCGCGTCGCTGTCCCGGCTCGCTTCGCCCTGATGCCCGGCCGGCCGATCCCGGGCCGGGACGACACACGGCCGCTCCGGGGGTGCCGGGAGGTCCCCCGAAGCGGCCGAGTCTCGTGGCGGCAGAACTACGAAGCCGCGGGTGCGTCGAGGCCGAGCGGGGCCGCGCAGTTGCGGATGCCGCTGGTCGAGGAGGCGACGGTGAAGCTGGACTGGCCCGCGCCGCCGGTGGTGAAGATGACCCGTGCCGCGTTGACCGTGAGCTGCTCGGCGTTGGCGACCTGCTCGTTGAAGATGAACCGCACCTTGCCGCCGCCGACGGTGGTGAACTCCATGGCGCCGTTCGGCTCGAGGTTGACCACCGGGATGGTCTGCCCGCCCGCGGTGACCTGACCGATCGAGGCGGTGCCGACCGCGCCGTCGCACTTGCTGATCGACTGCGACCGGACGTTGGTGAACACCACGTCGCCGAGCGCGGGAACCGCGAAGCGCACCTCGCCCGCCGAGGCCGAGGCGATGGCGGCGTCCACGTTCGGGCTGGTCTGGAACCCCGCGCAGACGGCGCGGGCGGTGCCGAACTGGCTGGTACCCACGGCGATCGGGACCTCGGTGGCGCACGGGGCGTCGTAGTTGCCCGCGCCGTTGGTTTCGATGGTGCCGGTGTCGGGACCGGGCGCGTTCAGCGGAGTGAGCGCGCCGCTGGACACCAGCGAGAGACCGGAGGCCTGTCCGGTCAGCGTGACGTCCTCGGACGCTTCGACGGCGGCGCCCGCCGATGCGACCAGGCCCGCCAAGGCCACCACGGCTACGACCGACGACCCGATGGTCCGGCCTCGTGCGCTCAGACGTGAAGTCCCCATCTGCCTTGCCCCGTTCTCCCCCGCGCCGCCAACCGTGCGTTAGCGAACCCATACGCAGAGTTGCCGAGGATTGCGGTCTTGGCGAGGGTGACCCGGGCGCGTTCATCCGGACGGAGCAACGCGGTTGCCCTCCAAACGGACGTTTCGTGCGAGTCGGGGCTCAATCCCCCAGATTGCGACGAAGGTTCTTCAACGACGAGCGGCGCGACTTGTCCTCGAGCCGTCGACGCTTGGCACCGGCGCTGGGCTTCGTGGGGCGACGGGCCCGGGGCGGCGGGGCGGTAGCCTCGCGCAGCAGTTCGGCCAGCCGTTCGCGGGCGGCCTCGCGGTTGCGCAACTGCGAGCGGTGTTCGGAGGCCGCCACCACGATCGACCCGGCGACGAGCCGATCCGCCAGCCGTTCCAGGGCGCGCTGCTTCCAGAGCGCCGGCAGGGCACTGGAAGCCGCGAGGTCGTAGACGAGCTCCACCCGGGAGTCGGTGGTGTTGACGCTCTGGCCGCCGGGCCCGGAGCTGCGCGAGAAGCGCCAGGAAAGCTCGCCCTCGGGGATGCGCACTCCCCCGACGAGCAGCCCGCCCGTGCCCCCGGGTTCCACCGATCCTGTGCTCACCCGGCCAAGGGTGCCGGCTCCACGTCGATCAGCGCCTCCGACAACGCCACGAACGTGCGCGCGGCGGCCAGCAGTTCGTCGGCCTCGTGCTCGGCGACGGCGTCTCGGAAGCCGGCCTCGGCGGCGGCGCGCTTGGCCGCGCCGGCGGCGAACCGGGCGGCCCAGGTGGCGAGCTCGGGCGCAACGACGGGCAACTGGTCCCACGCGCTCGCGAGCTTGCGGCGCCGAGCGGACGGGCGCGAGCCCGCCGAACTCGATGCGAGGACCGCGGGGCGCGCGGCGAGAACCGCGGCGGCGGCGCGCAGCGCCGCCAGGTGGGCGGCGGAGTACCGGTCCGCGGGGCGGTCGGCGAGCTCGGCCAGGGCGAGGTCCCGGCGGGCGGCCGCGGTCAGCTCGACGGCACGCGGTGTGGCGTAGGTGTAGGTCATGGCCCTTCCTTCGTCGGGCGCCGGGCGCGGCGGACGGGGGTCGAATCCGTCCGCCGCGCCTGGCGCGTCGGCCGCTTCAGGGTCGATCCGGAGGGAACTGCGCCCCTGCGCCTCTCCTTCGGCGAGGCGGATCGAACACCTGTTCGGACGATGCGAACAGTAGACCCCACCACCGACAGTTCCGCAAGGATCGATCCGGCACCCCGTCAGCGCGGGGTCGGAGCGCCCTTGCGCTCCGCCGCCGGAGCCTTGGCGGCAAGGCGATCGAGCAGGCGATTCCCGAACTGCGCGCCCGCCGTGTAGACCGGCGGCGCGTAGCGCTTCAGCATCCAGATCGCGCGGCCCTCCAGGTGCGGCAGACACCAGAACGTGTGCCTGTCCACCGCACGCAGCACCTTCCGTGCCACGTCGTCGGCCGTCAGCTTCGGCCCCGGGATCCCCTCCCCGGTGACCATTTTGGTCGCGATCACCTCGAACATCGGGTCGGAGGAGCGCATGTTCGTGTGAATGTTGGTGGCGAAGAAACTCGGACACACCACCGTGGTACGGACGCCCTTGCCGGCGAGTTCGAACCGCATGGTCTCCGACAGCGAGATCACGCCGGCCTTGGTCACGTTGTAGGCGGACATGCTCGGCGCGTTGGCGATGCCGGCCAGCGACGCGATGTTCACGACGTGCCCACCGCCCTGCAGCGCGAAGACCGGCAGGAACGTGTGGACGCCGCGAACCACGCCCTTGAGGTTGATGTCGATGATCCAGTCCCAGTCCGCCAACGGGGTGTCGGCGATCGGGCCGCCCACTGCGACGCCGGCGTTGTTCACCAGGACGTCCAGGCCGCTCCACTCGCGCTGCACCCACTCGCGGGCGGCGATCCAGGCCTCTTCGCTGCGCACGTCGAGCGGCAGGAACGCGACCCGTTGCGGGTCGCCGCCGGTTTCGCGCAGCAGTTCGGCGAGTTCGAGGCGGGCGAGTTCGCCGGCCTGCGGGTCGACGTCGGTGAGCAGCACCCACGCGCCGTCCCTCGCCGCGGCGCTCGCCAAGGCCTTGCCGAGCCCGGAGGCGGCACCGGTGATCAGGATTCGACGCATGGAGCCTCCAGCCCTCGGGTACTTACCGATAGTAAGTTACCATTCTCGGTAGGTTCGCGGCTATGGAAATCTGGCTCAATCCCGCGTGCTCGAAGTGCCGCACCGCCCAGGCGGCACTCGACGCGGCCGGCGTCGAGTACACGGTCCGTCGGTATCTCGACGACCCGCCGAGCGTCGCCGAACTCGAGGCGGTTCTGGAGCGCCTGGGCCTGGACCCGTGGCACATCGTGCGCATGGCCGAGGACGACGCGAAGGCCCTGAACCTGAAGTCCTGGCCGAAGGACGACGCGAACCGCGGTCGCTGGCTCGAGGCCCTCTGCGCCCACCCGAAGTTGATCCAGCGCCCGATCGTGACCGCCGACGACGGGACGACCGTGGTGGCGCGCGAGCAGGCCGAACTGGACCGCGTACTCGGCCGATGACGGTCGACGTCGCCGTCGTCGGCGCGGGGCACAACGCCCTGGTCGCGGCCTGCTACCTCGCCCGCGCCGGCCTGGACGTCGCGGTGCTCGAACGCGACACCGTCGTCGGCGGTGCGGTCTCCACCGTGGAGCGCTTCCCAGGGCACCGGGTGGACCGCGGCTCCAGCCTGCACGTGATGGTCCGTCACACCGATCTCGTCGAGGACCTCGAACTCGGCGAGTGCGGCCTGCGCTACCTCGAGGTCGATCCGTGGGGATTCATTCCGGCCGGGGCCGGCTGCCCCGGCATGGCACTGTGGAGCAGCCTCGATCGCACGGTAGAGGCCATCGCGAAGGGCTGCGGCGACGACGACGCGCGCGGATATCGCGCGCTGATGGACCGTCTGATCCCCGTCGCGAAGGGCCTACTCGCCACGTTCACCGCGGCCCCGACCCCCGGGCGCATCGCCCGCGCTGCGCAGTCCCTGCGGCCGACCGACGATCGCGCCGAGACCGTTCGCTGGTTCCTCCAGCCGGCCGACCATCTCCTCGACGCCCATCTGCGCGACGAGCGACTGAAGGCGGCATTGGCGTGGTTGGCCTCCCAGTCCGGGCCGCCCTCGCACGAGCCCGGCACGGTCGGGCACCTGATGTGGATCGCCCTCATGCACCTGCGCGCTCCCGGCCGGCCGGTTGGCGGCTCCGGGATGCTCTCGACGGCGCTCGCCGAGCGTCTGCGGCGCAGCGGCGGCGAGCTGACCCTGGGCGACCCCGCCACGTCGGTGCTCGCCGAGGCCGGACGCGTGGTGGGAGTGCGCACCGCGAGCGGCCGCGAAGTTCGTGCCCGCGCAGTGCTCTCCGGAGCGCACGTCCTCGCCACCCTCGACCTGCTCGCCGCGGCGGGCCTCGAACCGCCCGGGGCCAGGGCCCGGATTCGGGTGGGCGAGGGGGTCGGGGCGGTCGTCCGCCTCGCGACGACGGGCCTGCCCCGCTATTCCGACGGGTCGTCAGACTGTTGGCAGGGCATGCAACTGCTGGTGTCGGACCGTCGGGAACTGCGCGCCGCGTACGCCGACTACCTGACGGGCCGTCCGCCCGCCGACCCCGCCGTCCTGGCCATCACCCCCACCGCGGTGGATCCGAGCCTGGCCCCGCCCGGCGAACACCAGGTCACCCTCTGGGCGCAGTGGCACCGCTTCGACCTCGCCGACGGCCGGCACTGGGACGGCCTCCGCGAGCAGGTCGCCGAGACCTGCATCGGCGCGCTCGAACGGCACGCCCCCGGGTTCGCGAGCACGGTTCGCGCCGCCCACGTGCAGACCCCCCTGGACCTCGCCACCGAACTCGGCCTGCGGGGCGGCAACGTCATGCACGTCGAGATGGCCCTCGACGCGATGTTCGCCCTGCGTCCCCTTCCCGAGTTCGCCCGGTATCGCGCGCCCGTCGCGGGGCTCTACCTCACCGGCGCCTCCACCCACCCGGGCGGCGGGGTCTTCGGAGCGTCCGGGCGCAACGCCGCCCGCACGGTGCTCGCCGACCTGCGCCACCGACGCCGCCGCAGGAACTAGGGTCGATCGCATGGACGTCGAAAGCTACGCCCCCGGGGCGCCCTGCTGGCTGGACCTGACCTGCCCGGACCCGGCGACGGTGCACGCCTTCTACCGAGACCTGTTCGGCTGGACCCACCGCGCCGACGCCGAGGACGGCGAAGGTTTCGGCACCTTCTCCCTCGCGGGTCGCGAGATCGCCGGCATCGGCCCGTGCCCGCCGGAGCGCGGAGCGAGCTGGAACGTCTACCTCAACACCCCCGACCTCGACGCGTGTTTGGCCGACGTCGAGAAGTTCGGCGGCCGAGTCCTCGTCGGGCCCGTGGAACTCGAGGGCCGCGGCCGCGGCGGGGCCTGCGTGGACCCGACCGGCGGCGTCTTCTCGGTCTGGGAGGCGGGCGGCCACATCGGTTCCGGCCTGACCGGCGTCCCCGGCACCTGGTGCTGGACCGAACTGCTCACCGCCGACGTCGAGATGGCCGCCCAGTTCTACGCGAACGTCTTCGACTGGGTGATCGACGTGGAGAACGTCGACGGCGTCGACCTCGGCGTTGCGGCGATCGACGGCGAGGCCGTCGCCGGGCTGGTCACTCCGCCGGCGCAGGCGAACATCGGCACGGTGTGGACGGTGTCCTTCGCCGTCGGCGACGCGGACAGCATCGCCCGCATCGCGCCGGCTCTCGGCGGCCAGGTCGCCGTCCCGCCCACGGACATCCCCGGCATGGGCCGCTATGCCCTGATCGGCGGTCCCGGAGGCGAGGCCTTCTCCGTCGTCGCACGCGACGACTCCGTCCGCTAGGTCCACCGTTGGCCCGAGTGGTCGTGATCGGGGCCGGCCTGTCCGGGCTCGCCGCCGCCGCCCGACTGGCACGGCTCAAACACGACGTCGTCGTCTGCGAACGCTCGCCCGGACCGGGTGGACAGGCCGGCCGGTTCGAACGCGACGGCTTCGCCTTCGACACCGGCCCGACGACGCTGCTCATGCCCGCCTCCTATCGGGACCTGTTCGTCAAGACCGGCAAGACCACCCCGATCGAGAACTACCTCGATCTCCAACCGATCGAGCCGGCCGTCCGCTGGCGCTTCGCCGACGGCACCGTCGTCGACCTCCCCAACGCCTCCCGCGCGGGAACAATGGACGCAGTGTCCGCAGCCTTCGGGGCCAAGGCGGCGACGGCTTGGGACGAGTTCGTCCGCTGCGGCGAAGGCGTCTGGGACCGGTTTCGCAAGGGCTTCCACGACGGGCCGCCGGTCCTGTCGGGCAAGAGGTTCCGCGTTCCGGCCGAGGAAAAGGCGGCACTCGAAGCACTGAATCCCGCCCGCAGCTACCGCGAGCTGACACAACGTCATTTGGGTCGCTTCCCGCACCTGGAACAGGTCGCGATGTCGTGGCCCGCCCGGCTCGGAACCGACCCGCCGTTCGCATCCTCCGGCACGGTGCTCTGGCCATGGCTCGAGCAGACCTTCGGAGTATGGGCGCCAGTGGGCGGAATCCGAGCCTTGGTAGACGTGGTTGTCCAGCGAGCGCTTTCACGTGGCGCCGAGTTTCGCTACGCCACCGAGGTGACAGGCCTTCACCTCCACGGTGGAACGGTGCAGGGAGTTCGGCTAGCCGACGGAGACATGCTGCCCGCCGATGTCGTGGTCGCCGCAGTGGACGATCGCACCCTCGGACATTGGCTCGCCTCCAGTCCGCTTCCCCTCCGTAGCGAAGGCCGCTCGGCCTTCACGATGCTCCTGGCACTCGACGGCGTCGACGAAGGGCCCAGCGCGCAACTGTCGCTCTCTTCGACCGTCTACGACTGGAATCCGACGATTACGCGCGCCGAGGCGCCTCCCGGGTGCTCGGCCTACACCGTGTCGAGTCCCGAAGACCTTCACGGCAAACTGGAAAACGGCGCCTGGGATTGGACCGACCAGACTGAGACCGAGCGCCGCACCGCGTCGCTGATCCAGCACTTGGACGATCGCGGCTTTGAGGTGACGCGTCGACTGCTGTGGGCGGAAATCCGGACGCCTCACGACCTGGCCCAGACCGTCGGATCTCCCGACGGAGCCATCGGCGGGCCCGCCTTGATCGGACGCGAAGGCCTCGTTCGTCCGCCGAACGCGACCGGGGTGAAGGGCCTGTTCCACGTCGGCGCGGCGGCCCATCCCGGCCCGGGCATCGCGTTCGCGCCCCTCGGCGCCGCACTGGTCGCAGACGCGGTGGGACGAGCCCGCTAATTCGATGGGGGGAATTCGACCCACCATTGGATAGGCCGATACGCCCGTTTATCGGTGTGGCGCCCCCATTTCACCTGACTTGGCTCACGGATGGGGTGCCGGTTGTGACGCGGGGCGCTGACCTGCGCGTTCGTTCTGGATGAGTCGGGAAGTTGCGCACTAAGCGAGGCTCGTAGCCTGGTCGTGTGGCCTACGTGCG
>JBQTIB010000074.1:0-70450 GCA_052389435.1 Sporichthyaceae bacterium
GCAGGGCGAGACCGGCCAGCGGGTCGACCTCGCACGCGCGGTCCGGGACCGCGCCCGGTTCGGGGCGGTTGCGGCCGATGGTCACCGCAACCTTGCGGCCCTTGCGGGAGTGGTCCACCGGCGACCGCGGCGCGGCGGCCGAGTCGACGCCCGCGAGCGCCAGCTCGCCGAAGCCCTTGACGCACTCCGGGTCCGGGCCGTCCAGGGGCAGGCCGGTGAAGAACTTCGCGGCCATGCATCCGCCGCGGCAGGTCTCGTACGCGCCACAGCCGGAACAGGACCCACCGGTCTGCGGCCGACGCAGCTCGGCGAACAGGTCGGAGGTGCGCCACACCTGCGCGAACCCGCCCGGGTCGGTGACGTTGCCCGCCAGGAACTCGGGATGGATCGCGAACGGGCAGGCGTAGACGTCGCCGACCGGGTCGATCAGGCAGACCACGCGCCCGGCGCCGCACAGGTTCAGGCCGGGAAGGGCCTGCCCGTAGGCGGCGAGGTGGAAGAAGGAGTCCCCGGTGAGCACGCCTTCGCCGTTGGCGACGAGCCAGTCGTAGAGTTCGCGCTGCTGATCGGCCCGCAAATGCAGGTCGTCCCAGGTGTCCGCGCCGCGACCCGACGGGCGCAGCCGCGTCAGGCGCAGCTGTGCACCGAAGGAGTCCGCGAGGGCCTTGAACTGGTCGAGCTGCGGAAGGTTGTGACGGGTCATCACAACGGAGATCTTGAAGCCCTCCATGCCGGCGCCGGCGAGGTTGCGCATCGCCCGCAGGGCGGTGTCGAACGAGCCCTTTCCGCGCACCGCGTCGTTCACCTCGGCGGTGGCGCCGTCGAGGGAGATCTGCACGTCGATGTAGCCGTCGGCGGCGATCCGCTGGGCGGTCTTTTCGTTGATCCGCACGCCGTTGGTGGAGAACTTCACCCCGACGCCGTGGGAGGTCGCGTAGTCGACGAGTTCGAGGAAGTCCTCGCGCACCGTCGGCTCGCCGCCGCCGATGTTGACGTAGAAGACCTGCAGGGCCTCCATCTCGCGGATGACGGCCTTGCACTGCTCGGTGCTCAGCTCGCGCGGATCGCGGCGTCCGGAACTGGACAGGCAGTGCGTGCACGCCAGGTTGCAGGCGTAGGTCAGTTCCCAGGTCAGACAGATCGGGGCGTCGAGGCCCAGCGCGAACTCGTCGATGAGGCGCATGGCGCTTAGTACACGCCGCACATGCCGTCGATGGACACGTCCTCGACGAGGAGGTCGTCCACGACGACGTCCTCGACGGTTTCGGATGCGGTGGGCTCGGGGTTCATGGCGACTCCTTCGTCGTGGGCGCCCCGCGTGGGATATTGGCACGCGGTGCCGGATATCGAGTTCGAACAATAACGACACCCCGTGCCGCAATTCAAGGCTTGCGAAGGAGGAGCCCGTGACGGAGGCAGCCGCCCGGCGCGGGCGCCCGCCTGGAACGAGCGTGCGCGAGCTCGAACTCGTCGCGCTGGACCTGTTCCTCGCACACGGATTCGAAGAGACGACCGTCGAGCAGATCGCAGCCGCCGCCGGGGTCAGCCGCCGCACGTTCTTCCGCTACTTCGACGGCAAGGCCGCGGTGCTGTTCAGCGAGTTCGACGAGGAGGTCGTCGAACTCCGGGAGGCGTTCGCGGCGGTGCCGGAGAGCGTCGCGTTGATGACGGCGATCCGTCGGGTGGTCGTCGGGGTGAACCACTACCGGGCAGAGGACGTGCCGGAACTGCGGGCGCGGATGAACCTGATCGGCTCGAACGCCTCGCTGCAGGCCGAGGCCGCCAAGCACTACGACGCCTGGGAGCGGGCCGTCGGCGACTTCGCCGCAGCGCGGCTCGGGCAGGCCCCAGACTCTCTGTACCCGATGGCGATCGCCCGCGCGACCCTCGCGACCGCCCGCGCCGCCTTCGACCGCTGGGCCGCCCGGGCGGATGCGGACCTGACGGTCTACCTGGACGCGGCACTGGCGGCCCTGGCCGCGGGCTTCAGTCCCCGCAGCACCGCCGACGACGCCCACTGATCGGCACCGTAGATCCAAGTTGCAAGCAATGGGTCGTCTACGGGCGGCGCATCGCACCGCGGGTTGCAACGTGGCTGTGCAGTGCAGGACGCAAGTTCGAGCGCCGGACTCAGCCGATATCGCCGACGACCGGAGCTCTCGGGGTTACGCGCCGAACCCGCTCGATCTGCGCCACGACCCACTCGGGCCGGAAGCGCACGTCCTCCCACGTGAAGCGGAGGAGCACGTAGCCCCGCTCGGCGAGAGCGTTCGCCCGCCGCCGGTCGTTCCCGTACGCCTTGCGATTCGAGTGGAACTCGAAGCCGTCGGCCTCGACGACAAGCCAGCCGTCGACGAGGAAGTCGACGTCTCCGACCCCCGCGATGCGAACCTGGCGCCGCGGCTCGCAGTCGACGAGTCGCAGCAGGACCCCGAGAGCCGACTCCAACTCCGACCCGGACCGCAGGTCGCAGAACCGGACCGCCTGGCGAAGCGCCGCGGACCCATGGCCGCGGGCCGCGTCGGCGGCCTCGCGCAGCGCCGCGAGCGAGAGCGCCCCGCCCCGCAGGGCGGAGTCCAAGACGACGACGGCCTCGAGGAGGGCGAGCCGACGGCCGCAGTCGACGAGCGTACGGAGCGGAGCGGTGACCGGCGCGAGCGGTTCGACGTCGTCCCGCGTCAGTTGGCAGCGATGGACGTCGACCCCTTCCTCGCAGCGCGAGGTACCGCGCGCGACGGTGATCGAGATGCGCTTGGCTGGTTGCCAGAGCGAGTAGCCGTGCCACGCCGCCGCGGACGCGTGCGAGAGAACCCCACCGAGCCGGACGGCCGTCGCCACCGGCGGATCGGCGTCGGGCAGGGCGTAGCCGCCGTGCCCGACCGGCAGCACCCGGCCGGCACGCACGCCTGAGTTCAACGCGTGCCGCGTCACGCCGAGCCGGCGCAGCTCTGCCCATGGCGCGGCGCCGCCGCAGTACTCGAGTGCGTCCAGAAGATCCACGTCGAGGAGGCTGGAGAGCCGCCCGCGAGGCGGCAAGGGCCAGTTGCGGATCTGTGGACAACTCGGCCTTTCGGCGGGTGTGGACAACTTCGCGGTAGTACCCGGCCCGCTGCCCCGACCGCGTCGATCCACCGTGGGGCGAATGAGGTCCCGATGACCAGACACGGCGCACCACGCGTTGCATCGTGGATCTCGCGTGCCTGCGCCCCGGGGATATGGCGGGCTAGCGGGAGAGGAGGTCGATCAGGGCCGCGGGGGCGTCGAACGCGCCCGCGACGCCGGCCCAGCGCGCGCCCGAGCGGGCCGCCAGGTCGGCCGCGGCGTCGCTGTCCTCTGCGGGGGCCAGGACGATCAGTTCGGGGATGCGAGAGGCGATGGGGACCGGGTCGATCTCGTCGGTGGCGCGGCAGTCCGAGAGCAGGACGACGACGCGACGGGCGGCCTGGGTGTGCGCGAGTTGGTCGGAGGCGGCGCGCAGGGCCGTCGCAACCGAGGTGACGCCGTGGCCGCGCAGGCCCAGGACGCGGTCGACGACGGTGTCCGCGGCCAGCGAGGAGTTCATGCCCCGCAGCACCTGCGCCTCGCGGGCGAAGGACAGCACCGCGTAGTCGCCGGGGGCCCGCCAGGCGCAGGCGGCGGCGGTCAGCGCCGCGGCGGCGAGCCGGGTGCCCGCCATGGAGCCGGACGCGTCGATCACGACGCACAGGGCGAGGGTCGGACGGGCCCAGGTGCGGGAGGTCAGTTCGTCGAGCGCCGGCGGGCGGCGCAGCGCGCGGGCGTCGGCGATGGCCGTCAGCGACGCGTCGAGGTCGAGGTCCCCGCCGCGATCGGCGGGCACCGAGCGCAGCCGCCCGATGCCGCGCCCGCGCGGATTTCCGACGCGCACGCGGTCCAGGACCACCCGGCCCGCGAGCAGGCGCGCGGCCCGGCGCAGGGCCTCGTCCGTCGCGCCGCCCATGTCGACGAGCAGGGCGAGGGTCTCGTCGGGGTCTTCGGCCATGGACCGGTCGAACGCGTCCTCGTCGAGGACGCCGACCTGCGGGGAGAGTTCGGCGAAGCGCGGCCGGGCGGCCAACTCCGAGCGCGGGGTCGTGCGGTCGGCCGGTGTGGGCCGGCTCCGCCGCTGGGAGCCCGGCTCGGGTAGGCCCGCGGGCTGCGGGCCTACGCTCCCCCCGGCGCATCGCCTCCGGAGGACTCCTCCGCCGGCTTCGGCTCCTTGCCGAACACGGCCTCGTAGAGCTCGTGGACGACGCCCTCGGGGGACTTGCTCGTGGTCTCCTGCAGGCGGATCCGCCCGGACAGTGCGACCAGGGCTGCGTCGTAGCCGGCGCGCCAGTCCTCGGCCGGAACGCCTCGACGGGCGGCCAGCGCGACGGTCAGCCGCGTCATGTCGATGGCCCCGCGCACCGAGGACCCGATGCGGATGTCGGAGTGCTCGCGGGTGCGGCGCACGAGGTCGACGACCCGGGAGCGCCAGAGGGCGGTCACCTTCGGGGCGCGCAGCGCGACGATGTCGAACTCGTCGCCGGCGTCCTGGTAGCCCATCGTGATGCGGCAGACCCGGTCGTAGATGGCCGAGGAGATCCGCGCGGTGCCGACGGAGTCGAACGGGTTCATGGCCGCGACGAGACGGAAGCCCTCGGCCGCCGGGATGCGCCCGAGGCGCGGGACGTGGAGTTCGCCCTCGCTCATCACGGTGATCAGGACGTTGAGGGTCTCCTCCGGGATGCGGTTGGTTTCCTCGACGTACAGCAGCGCACCGGCCCGCAGGGCCTCGGCGAGCGGACCGTCGACGAAGGTCGCCGCGGAGTACCCGCGCTCGAGCACCATCGCCGGGTCGAAGTGCCCGACGAGCCGGGCCGGAGTCAGTTCGGCGTTGCCCTCGACGAAGACGAACGAGGACTTGGACTCGGCCGCGACGGCGCGCAGCAGGGTGGTCTTGCCGGTCCCGGGCGGGCCCTCGAGCAGCACGTGCGCGCCGGCGTCGAGGGAGGCGACGAGCAGTTCGATTTCGCGGGCTCGACCGACGACGTCGGTGGTCGGAACCTCCCCGCGTTCGGCCTCGGTGCTAATCGCGCAGACTCCTCAGCAGGGGTGGAAACGATCGACCGCAGACCGCGGACCGACCGGTGGCATCCGCGAGTTGCAGCCTCGGGGCCGTGGCAGGCGTCGAAAGCTGCAACTCGCGGATGGAGGACGGCTAGTGGCTGTGGACCAGCACGCCGCGGACGTTCTTGCCGTTGAGGAGGTCGTCGTAGCCCTCGTTGACCTCGTCGATGGTGTAGGTGCGGGTGATGATCTCGTCGAGCTTGATGTCGCCGGACTGGTAGAGCCCGAGGATCTTCGGGATGTCGGTGGTCGGGTTGCAGTCTCCGAACAGGGAGCCCTTGACCGTCTTGCGGAACAGGGTCAGCAGCGTCGCCGGCAGCACGATGTTGTTCAGGTCCAGCTTGTTCAGACCGGTGATGACGAGCGTGCCGCCCTTGCTGATGGTGTGGAAGGTCGAGGTGACCTGAGGCTCCGTCACCAGGTCGGTGGTGATGATGCCCTTGTCGGCGCCGACACCGCGGGTCAGCGACATCGCGAGCTCCATGGCCTCTTCGGAGGTGGCGACCGCGTGGGTGGCGCCGAGTTCCATCGCCTTCTCGCGCTTGTTCTCCAGCGGATCCACCGCGATGACGTTCTTCGCACCGGCGTACCGGGCGCCCTGCACCGCGTTGATGCCGATGCCGCCGACACCCACGACCACGACCGTCTCGCCCGGCTGCACGTCGGCGGTGTTGACCGCGGATCCCCAGCCCGTCGGGACGCCACAGCCGACGAGGACGGCCTTGTCCAGCGGCAGGTCGTCGTCGACCTTGACCACGGAGTTCTGGTGGATGACGTTGTACTGGCTGAAGGATCCGACCATGCACAGGGAGCCGTAGTCGCCCTGCGGGCCGGTGGCGGGGAAGCGGCCGTTGATGCTGCCCTCGAGGATGGTGGCGCCCATGTCGCAGATGGACTGCCGTCCGGTGGCGCACCAGCGGCAGGTGCCGCAGTTCGGGATGAACGAGCAGACGACGTGATCGCCCGGCTTCACGCGGGTGACGCCGGGGCCGACCTCCATGATGATGCCCGCGCCCTCGTGGCCCAGGATCATCGGCAGCCGCCCGGGCAGGTCGCCGTGCGCGACGTGGATGTCGGAGTGGCACAGCCCCCCGTGGGTGAACTGGATGAGCACCTCGCTCTCGCGCGGCCCGTCCAGTTCGAGTTCGTGGATTTCGATGGGCTTGCCGAATTCGACGACGACGGCGGCCTTGGTCTTCACCGTTGGTGCTCCTCTTCGTTGAGTGCGCGAGACGGGAGGTGCTGAGTCAGGAGGTGTTGGAGTCGGGTTCGCGGCGGCGGATCATCGCCGTGTCGGCCAGGGTGGCCAGAGCGGCAGCGTAGGACGGAAGGTCCTGCTCGGATACCCCCGCCGCGACGCAGGCCTCGCGGGCGCTGGCTGCGGCGCCGAGGCCCTCGACTACGGCCAGCAGCAACGGCTCCTTCAGAAAGGACAGCCGCCGGGTGTCGTAGTGGTAGAGCAGGGCCCCGAACCGCTCGGGCCGGATCGCGACGCGTGGATGCAGCGCCCAGGGCGCTTCCGGATCGAAGGCGACGGTGCCGTTCACCGGGCCAGGCTATGTCCCTGGTCTCCGGCCCGCATATGCGCCGAAGCGACAACCCCACGTCGCGGGCTTGGACCGAGCGCACAGCACGTCGACCGCCCCCGCCCATCCGCGCGCACGCGCGCGGCACCGGGCCCTACCCCCGCGGCGGCGCGTACACGATCACCGGCGACTGGGGGTGGACGCGGAAGGCGAGGATCAGCGCGATCACCCAGCCGAGGAGCGTCCAGCCGAGCAGGAGGTTGATCCAGAACACCTGCGCCGAGCCGCGCGAGCCTCGGCTCGCGGCCAGGGCCCACGGCAGCAGGTAGCCGAGGGTGAGCAGCGCCCACAGCCAGGCGTGCGAGGCGGAGAAGAACCGCCGGACGCCGCGCCGTCGGTCGGGCACGCTCTGCACGACGGTCGGCGGCGGGCCCCACTGGCCGTTGGAGTAGCTCACCGATCCATCGTCGGTCCGCCCGAGTGCCCCTGTCGACACTGCGCGGGGAAACCAGGGTCGGTTCAGGGTTGCCGCCGCGGACTCGCCTCGAGGTCAACCGATCGACTCCGCCACGCGTCGAAGTCGAGGACCGGCGTCGTCGGTTCCCTTGGAAGGGACTTCGACATGGGACTGCGGCTGGGCCCGGCCGACCTCGGCGCAGGGAGCGCGAGGGCGAACTCGAGGT
The DNA here is from genome assembly GCA_052389435.1 of Sporichthyaceae bacterium. Taxonomy (GTDB): domain Bacteria; phylum Actinomycetota; class Actinomycetes; order Sporichthyales; family Sporichthyaceae; genus JBQTKD01. The sequence continues at coordinate 7,319 of JBQTIB010000074.1, forward strand.
GGCTTCTCCCGCTCGCCGTCGGCCTGTCGGCGGCGCTGCTCGTCGCCGCCGGCGCTGACCCCGATGCCGTGGACGTGCGTGCCGAGCCGACGTGCGCCGCCTCCGCCGGCCCGGGCGCGGCACCGTGGACGCGTGCCGTGACGCTCTCCGAGAACCGGACCAGCCGGAACTTCCCACAGCAACCGACACTGTCCGCCGACGGGACGACGGTCGCATTCGCCACGACGAACGGGACGAGCAACCACGTGTACGTGCGCCGCATCGAGGGCTGCACGCTGGAAATCGCGTCGAGCACCGCGACCGGAAAGCCGGCCGACTACGCCAACACCCTCGACGTCGACCACGGCGGCGGCGAGTTCGACACCGGCTCGTTCGCCCCGTCCCTGTCCGCGGACGGCCGCCGGGTGGCCTTCCACTCCAGCGCGGTCGACCTCGTGTCCGACGACGGCAACCGCAGCGACGCCCCGAACACCGACGCCACGTTCTACGGGGAGCGCAGCGATCCGCGCACCGGGTTCGACGTGTTCGTGAAGGATCTCGAGCGCGGAACGGTCGTTCGGGCGTCGGTCGCCGCCACGGGCGAGCAGGCAAACGGCGAGTCGGTGGGCGCGTCGCTGTCCGCCGACGGAGGCACGGTCGCGTTCCTCTCCAACGCCGCCAACCTCGTTCCCGGGGACACCAACGGCACCTGGGACGTTTTCGTGAAAGACCTCGACAGCGGCGCGATCGAGCGGGTCTCGACCAGCGCCGCCGGCCGCGAGATGCGTGCCGGGGCGGCCTGTCGCGGTGGGCCCCCCTACCGGTGCGCAGCGGTGCTGTCCGCGGACGCCTCGGCCGTGGCGTTCGTGTCGGAGGCCGCCGGACTCGTGCCGGGCGATCGCAACGGTGCGGCGGACGTGTTCGTCAAGCGTGTGGGCACCGGGACCGTCGCGAGGGTCAGCGCGCCGGCGCCCGGTGGCCGGGAGCCCGGGCGAACCGACGCGGTGGGCGGCCTCGCGCTGTCCGAGACCGGCGACGTCGTCGCCTTCGGTTCCGCCGCCGCGCTGGTGGCCGAGGACCGCAACGAGCGCGGCGACGTCTTCGTCCGCGACCTGGTCTCCGGGCGGCTCGACCTGGTGTCCCGCACGCCGGCCGGCGAACCGTTCGAGGTGGATCCGGGACCGGACACCGACGGCGACCCCGAGCCCCTGCCGACGGCTCACTCGGCGTCGCTTTCGTCCGAGGGCGACGTGGTGGTTTTCCTCGCCGACGCCCCGGGCCTGATCGATGCGGACGCGAACGCACGAACCTCCGAGGTGGTGGTCCTCGATCTGACCACGGGGGCGATGCAGTCGTTCGCCGTCGCGCGCGACTCGGATGCACCTGCGATCTCCGCCGCGCGGGACCGGATCGTCTACCTCGACGGATTCGGGGATGCAGGCGAGGTCCGGGTGGTCTCGAGGCCGCTCGACCGAGCGCTGTAGCTCACCCTGTGGCGGACGCCAGGTGTCAGGTGTTGCGCTCGAAGATCAGGCGCAGGCCCACGAGGGTGAGCCACGGCTCGTGCTTGTCGATCGTCGCGGCCTCGCCGAAGACGACGGGTGCGAGGCCGCCGGTCGCGACGACCGTCACCGAGTCGGGGTCGTCGGAGAGTTCGGCGGCCATGCGGTCGACGATGCCGTCGACCTGGCCGGCGAAGCCGTAGAGGATGCCGGCCTGCATGGCCTCGACGGTGCTCTTGCCGATGACCGAACGCGGGCGGGCGAGTTCGACCTTGCGCAGTTGCGCGCCCTTGGCGCCGAGGGCCTCGGTCGAGATCTCGATGCCGGGCGCGATGGCGCCGCCGACGTACTCGCCCTTGGCGGACACGGCGTCGAAGGTGGTGGCGGTGCCGAAGTCGACGACGATGCACGGGCCGCCGTAGAGGTGGGCGGCGGCGAGCGCGTTGACGATGCGGTCCGCGCCGACCTCCTTCGGGTTGTCCATCAGGATCGGAACACCGGTGCGGATGCCGGGTTCGACGACGACCGTCGGCACCTCGGCCAGGTAGCGCTTGGTCATCTGGCGCAGCTCGTGCAGGACCGAGGGAACGGTCGAGCAGATCGCAAGGCCGGTGACCAGCGAGGAGCAGTTGCCCTTCTTCGACAGCAGCGCGGACATCAGCACCATGAGCTCGTCGGCGGTGCGCCGCGAGTCGGTGGAGATGCGCCAGGTGTCGGCGATCGTCGGGCCGTCGAACAGGCCGAGCACCGTGTGGGTGTTGCCGACGTCGATGGTGAGCAGCATCGCTCAGGCCTCCACGGTGTTGTTGCTCGCCGGCGGCGAAGGTGTGCGCAGATCCAAGGCGACGTCGAGCACGGGCGCGGAGTGGGTGAGCGCCCCGACGGAGATGTAGTCGACACCGGTGGCGGCGACCGCGGCGGCGTCGGCGAAGGTCAGCCCACCGCTGGCCTCCAGTCGCGCGCGACCTCGGTTTCGGCCGACGGCTTCGCGCATCTGAGCCGGCGTGAAGTTGTCGAGCAGCACCATGTCGGCGCCGGCGGCGAGGACCTCGTCGAATTGGTCGAGGGAGTCGACCTCGATCTCGATGGGCACGTCGGGGAACTGGGCGCGGACCCGTTCCAGCGCCGGCACGACGCCGCCGGCGGCAACGACGTGGTTGTCCTTGATCAGGGCCTCGTCCCACAGCGCCATGCGGTGGTTGACCCCGCCGCCGCAGCGGACGGCGTACTTCTCCAGCAGGCGCAGGCCCGGGGTGGTCTTGCGGGTGTCGCGGACCCGGGCACCGGTGCCCTCGAGGGCGTCGGCCCAGCGGCGGGTCGCGGTCGCGACCCCGCACATGCGCCCGAACAGGTTCAGCGCGGTGCGCTCGGCGACGAGCAGGTCCCGGGTGCGGCCGCGGAAGGTCAGGACGACGTCGCCGGCCTTGACCCGCTCGCCGTCCTTGGCGAAGCGTTCCACGACGATCTCCCCGCCGGTCACCAGTTCGAAGACGGCGCGGGCGACGGCGAGCCCGGCGAGGACGCCGTCGGCGCGGATCACCAGGTCCGCGGCGCCGACCTGGTCGGCCGGGACGGTCGAGACGCTGGTGACGTCCTGACGCCCCGTCGGAAGATCTTCGGCGAGCGCGCGGTCGGCGATCGCGAGGACCTCGGCGACGGGCAGTCCCGCATCGGACAGTTCCATGCGCAGCGCGGCCGACGGCACGGCCGAGGGCGGTTCGGCGATGCCGGTGGCGCCCATGCCGAGGACGCCGTCGACGACGAACAGGTCGAGGTGCCCGCGCCAGCCGTCGTCGTCGCGCAGCGGGAAGTCCTCGCGCCAGTGCGAGCCGCGGGTCTCCTGCCGGGCCTTGGCCGCCGCGACCAGGGCGGTCGCGACGATGTGCAGGTTCGTGGTCTCCCACGCCTCGACGCCGGGCACGCCGCGGCGACGATCGGCGAGCGCCTCGAGCGCGGCGGCGGTGGCTGCGAGGCCCTCGCGGTTGCGCAGTACGCCTGCGCCCTTGCTCATCAGACGCTGCAGGTCCGGGCGGGCGTTGCCGTCGATCAGGCCGGCGGTGCGCCGATCCGGGGCCGGGGTGCGCTTGGGCGGAAGGTCGGTCACGAGCGTCGCCGCGATGCGCTCGGCGAAGACCATACCTTCGAGCAGCGAGTTCGACGCGAGCCGGTTCGCGCCGTGCACGCCGGAGCACGCGGCCTCGCCGCAGGCGTAGAGCCCGGGAACGCTGGAGCGGCCGTACAGGTCGGTGCGGACGCCACCGGAGGCGTAGTGGCAGGCGGGGACGACGGGGATGAGGGCGGTGACCGGGTCGATGCCGTGGTCCCGGCAGGACTTCAGAATGCTCGGGAAGCGGGTGGCCCACATCGCCTCGCCGAACCCGCGAGCGTCGAGCCACACGTGCGGGGTGCCCATCTCCTGCATCGTGCGCAGAATCTGCTTGGCGACGACGCTGCGCGGGGCGAGGTCGGCGAGTTCGTGGACGCCCTGCATGAACGGGCGGCCGGCCGCGTCGAGGAGCTTGGCGCCTTCGCCGCGGACGGCCTCGGAGATCAGCGGCTGCTGACCCGCGGGGTCCTCGCCGAGCCACAGGACGGTGGGGTGGAACTGGACGAACTCCAGGTCTCGGACCAGGGCGCCGGCGCGCAGGGCCATGGCGGTGCCGTCGCCGGTGGCGACGGCGGGGTTGGTGGTCGCGGAGTAGATCTGCCCGAGGCCGCCGGTGGCGAGCACGACCGCCCGGCAGGCGATCGCGCCGACGCCGTCGCGCTGGCCCTCGCCCATGACGTGAAGGGTGATGCCCGCGACCCCGCCGTCCTCGGCGAGCTGCAGGTCCAGGGCGAGCGCGTGCTCGATCACCTCGATCCGCGGCTCGGCGTGCAGCGCGTCGACCAGGGAGCGTTGGATCTCCGCGCCGGTCGCGTCGCCGCCGGCGTGGGCGATGCGGCGGCGGTGGTGGCCGCCTTCCAGGGTGAGGGCGAGTTCGCCGTCGGCCTCGAGGTCGAAGACGGCGCCGCCGGCGATGAGGCGGCGGACCGCGGCCGGGCCCTCGGTGACCAGGACGCGGACGGCGTCGGTGTCGCAGAGTCCGTCGCCGGCGGCGATGGTGTCCCGCAGGTGTTCCTCCGGGCTGTCGCCGGGGCCGAGCGCGGCGGCGATGCCGCCCTGCGCCCACTGCGTCGAGCCCGCGGACAGCACGTCCTTGGTGATCAGCATGACCGGGCCGACGTCGGGTGGCAGCGCGGCCGCCGCCCGTAGCGCGATGGTCAGCCCGGCGATGCCGGAGCCGACGACCACGACCGAGGCCTCGGTCGTCCATCCGGGGTCGGACGCGGCGAGGCGGGCAGGGAACATCGGGAGAGGCTACTTAGCCGTGGTGCTGCGGGTTCGTGCGGTGCAGGAGCGGCGAGTCGACGGAGTGCGCGGCCGCGAGCGGGTTCGCGCGCTGCATGAGCGGGGAGTCGACCGGGTCGTAGAGGCCGTCGCCGCGCAGGTCGCCGCGGGCGGTGCCGACGCCGGGAACCGGAGCGGCCGGGTCGCCGTCGATGACGACGATGTTGTTGCGACCGTCCACGTGCACGACGGTCGGCTTGAGCTCGCGGGCCTCGCGGTCGCCGACGCCCATGTAGCTGATGATGATCACCAGGTCGCCGGGCGCGACGAGGCGGGCGGCGGCGCCGTTGATGCCGATGACGCCGGAGCCGCGAACTCCGGGGATCACGTAGGTCTCCAGGCGGGCGCCGTTGTCGATGTCGACGATCGCGACCTGTTCGCCGGGGAGCAGGTCCGCGGCCTCCATGAGGTCCTCGTCGATGGTGACCGAGCCGACGTAGTGCAGGTCGGCCTGCGTCACGGTCGCGCGGTGGATCTTCGACTTGAGCATCGTGCGGAACATCAGATGGTCCCTTCGGAGGTAAGGGCCGGTGCGAGGGTGAGCGGGAGGTTGTCGATCAGGCGGGTGGTGCCGGTGCGTGCGGCGACGAGCAGCCTTGCCGGTCCGAACTGCGGCGCAGGACCGAGGTCGGGGGCGTGCAGCGCGAGGTAGTCGAGAACGAGGGCAGGGGCCTTGGCGAGTTCGGCGTGGGCCGCGGCCAATACGGCAGCAGGCCCGTCGGGACCGGCGTCGGCGCCGGCTCGCAGGGCCCGGGAGAGCGCGACGGCGTCCGCGCGCTGGGTGGCGTCCAGATACCGGTTGCGGCTGGACCTAGCCAATCCGTCGTCCTCGCGCACAGTCGGCACGGGGCGGATTTTCACGTCGAGGTCGAGGTCGTCGACCATCTGCGAGATCAAGGCTAGCTGCTGGTAGTCCTTCTCTCCGAAGTAGGCCACCTGGGGGCCGGTCAGGTGCAGCAGTTTGAGCACGACGGTCAGCACGCCGTCGAAGTGCCCGGGCCTGCTGGCGCCTTCCAGGATGGTCGCGATCGGGCCCGCGCCGACGATCGTCGCGGGGCGCCCGTTCGGATAGAGCTCGGGCTCGCCGGGGGCGAACAGCACGTCGACGCCGCTGGCTCGGCAGAGCTGCAGGTCCGCCTCGAACGTGCGCGGGTACTTTGCGAGGTCCTCGTTCGGGCCGAACTGCAGCGGGTTGACGAAGATCGTCGCGACGACGCTCGCGCACTCCGCACGGGCCGTTCGCATGAGCTCGGCGTGCCCGTCGTGCAGGGCGCCCATGGTCATGACGACGCCGCGGGGCGCGGACAGGTCGGCGAGGGCCTTGGCGAGGTCCTCGCGGGTGCGTACGACGACGGTCATCGGTCTCCTCCCTCGCCGGCCGGTCGGGCCTGGAAGGGGTGGGCGCCGCCGAGGGCGCCGAGGAGGCGCTCGGCGTCGGAGGGGTTCAGCCGGCCGGCGGCGAGGGCACGGTCGGCGGTCAGCCGGGCCATGGCGACGTAGGCGGCGGCGGCCTGCGGGGACTGGCCGGCGATGGCGCCGACGTGCTCGGCGACGGTGCCGGCGTCGCCGCGTGCGACCGGGCCGGTGAGGGCGGCGTCCCCGGCGCGCAGGGCGTTGTCGAGCGAGGCGCCGAGCAGCGGGCCCAGCAGTCGCGCGGGGTGTTCGACGCCGGCGGTCCGCAGGAGGTCCATCGACTGGGCGACGAGGGTGACGAGATGGTTGGAGCCGTTGGCCAGGGCGGCGTGGTAGAGCACGCGGTGCTCCTCGGCCACCCACTGCGGTTCCGAGCCCATCTCCAGCACGAGCGCCTCGGCGACCGGGCGGAGCGGTTCGGGGGCGGTGATGCCGAAGCTGGCGCCGTCGAGCCGCGCGAGATCGACCCGCGTGCCGGTGAAGGTCATCGCCGGGTGCAGGGCCAGCGGCAGGGCGCCCCTCCTGGTGAGCGGCTCGAGGACGGCGGTGCCGAAGCGGCCGCTGGTGTGGGCGACGAGGGTGCCGGTACGCAGCACGTCGGCCTCGGCCAGCCCTTCCACGAGGCCCTCGAGGACGTCGTCGGGGACGGCGACCAGCAGCAGGTCGGCGGCGACGGCGACGGCGTACGGGTCGACGGTCTCGCCGAGGCCGAGGAGGTCGGCCGCGCGCTCGCGGCTGGCCCGGCTGACGCCGCTGGCCGCGACGACCGTGTGGCCGACCCGGGCGAGGGCTGCGCCGAGCACGGCCCCGACCCGGCCGGCGCCGAGGACTCCCACGGCGAGGCGAGCGGGACGCGCGGAGGCGCCGCTGTGTGCTGCGTTCATTGCCTGCGTTCCAGTCCTCTTGGGGTACCGGACGATGTGTTGGCGACGTCGAGTGTAAGGCCGCGGGTCTCACGTTTGTTCCGTGATCGGGTCACAGACCAACCGTCGGTGCGTCACACCCGAGCGCGTCGCCGTCGGCTGTCGCCACACCAAAGGGGCGGATGGGGTTGATGTTGCTGTTGATAGCAAAGTGAGGTTTGGGGGATTTGTGGCTGATGCGGCCTTAGAGGCTTTGCATACGGAGGAGGAAGGTCGGTAGTGCCCCCGGAGGTTCGGCCGGGGGACCAGAACTCCGGGGGGAGATCGATGGGCAACGCGCGGAGCGTGCTGCACGGCGACGTGCTCGAGCAGCTGCGCCTCGCCGAGCTGCTCGGCCCGGGGTCGACGGCGGAGGCGAGCCGCAGCTCGACCCCGACCGAGCCCTCGCGGCCCGACGTGCTCGCGGCGCGCCTGGTCGAGGCGGTGCAGAACGGCACGCCGCTGCGCGAGGTGGCGGGCAAGCTGGGCCGCCTGGCGGCCCTGTCCGGAGACCGCGACGGGGCCCTGCGCCTTGCGGACCTGACCCTCGCGGACGACTCGGCTCCCGACCGGGACATCGCCGTCACCGTCGCCGCCGCCGTGCTGGCCGGGCGTGGCCTGCTCAGCCGGTCCGCCGCGCTGCACCGGTGGTACGCCGGGCGCGACGGCGCCGCGACGCCCGCCGCGGTTCCGGCCCTGCTCGGCACCGGCGACCTCGCCGGAGCTCGCACGGCCTTCGCCGGTTCCGGTGGCGCGCTGCCGACGTGCGAGAGCGCGACGCAGGCCCTCATCGCCGAGGGGCTGCTGGAGAGCGTGCAGGGTGCGCCGAGCGCGGCGCTGTCGATGCTCGCCCGCGCCGCCCGCCTCCTGGAGCCGATGGGCCGCAGCGTGCTGCTGGCCGACTCCCCCGCCGCGCTCACCGCGGTGGTCGCCCTGAACTGCGCCGAGTTCGACGTCGCCGACTCCGTCTTGACCGGAGCCGCGCGGGCCGAGGTCGGCGGACCCTTCACCTCCGACCGGCACCGGGTCCTGCGAGCCTGGACCGCCATGCAGCGTGGGGATCTGACGCGGGCTCGGGATCTCGCGGCGGCGCCGTCGGGTGTGGCCCTGGAGCCGCGCGAAGAGCTGATGGCGGCGGCGATCGAGGTCGGGATCGCCCGACGCGACGGCGACCTCGGCGCGCTGCTGCCCGCGTGGCAGCGGGCGCGGCAGGCCATCGTGCGGCACCCCGTCGACCTGTTCTCCCTGCATCCGCTCGGCGAGCTCGCGGTGGCCGCGGCCCGGCTGGAGGAGGAGCGTTGGATCGCTCCGCACCTGGCCGAGGCGTGGGCGATCCTGGCCGCGCTGGGCCGGCCGGCGCTGTGGTCGACGCCGCTGCACTGGTACGCGGTGCAGGCCGCGGTGATGTCCGCGCGACCGTCCGACGCCGAGCCGCACGTGACCGCGCTGGAGTCCGCGTCCGCCGCGAATCCGCAGGCCGGAGTGTTGGCCGACGCGGCTCGGTGTTGGTTGGCGCTGCTCGACGGGCGGGTCGACGCAGCCGCGGTCCAGCGGGCGGCGAGGGCGCTGCACAACATCGGGCACGCCTGGGACGCCTCCCGGCTGGCCGGGCAGGCCGCGGTGCGCGCGTCGGACCGATCCGACATGGCGATCCTGCTCAGCTGCGCACGAAGCCTCCGACCCAACGCGGCGCCCGTCTTCGACGAGCCCGCCGAGTCGACGTCGACTACCGCTGCGACCTCGCCCTCGGGCTCGCCCACGAGCGAGCGCGCTGCGGCGGTGGCCGGTCCCCGTCGGGCTCCGGACCCGCGCCAGAGCGAGGGCCTTGGCCTGTCCGAGCGCGAGCGCGACGTCGCGCGACTGCTCGTCGACGGACTGACCTACAAGGAGATCGGGGCGACCCTGTTCATCTCCGCCAAGACCGTCGAGCACCACATCGCCCGCATCCGCCACCGCATCGGCGCGGCCACGCGAGGCGAACTCTTCTCCCGCCTCCGCGCGGAGCTCGCGGCGGGCTAGAACGTCAGATGGCTCTGGAGGCTGTCAGCCGCCACAGTCACGCGAACCGGAAATTTCGCGCGCGGACATGACTGTGGAGGCTGTCAGCCGCCACAGTCATCCACGCCGAGAATCTCGCGACTACGAATGACTGTGGGAGCTGACAGCCTCCACGGTCACGGCGGTCGGACGTCCGCGCGAAATCGGTTGTGGCGGAGGGCGTCGCTCCAGAGATCGGCCGTCCTCAGACCTCGGGCAGGGTGGCCAGCAGGCCCTCGCAGGTGCGGGCGACGACACGCGCCGCGTCCGCGACCACTCGCACCGAGACGGGGTTGTCGGCTCGGCGGCGCCATCTCGTCAGGACGTCCGTCGCCACCGCTCGCTGGGCCGCGGCCGGCGCGTCGGAGTCCAGGCCCAGCCGGTCCAGGGTGCTCTGGCCGTTGCCGCCGAGGATGCGCTCCGCCTCGGCGCAGGCGTCCGGGGCCAGCGGGACGCCGCCGCCGCGCAGGCGCCCGAGCAGGCCGAGCTCGACGAACTCGTGGGCCCCGGCGGTGATGCGCTCGATCTCGCCGAGCAGGGCCGCAGAGCCCTCGGTGGGCAGTTCGCGCGCGATCTGTTCGACGACGGCCAGCGCGGAGCGGGCCTTCAGCAGACCGGCGCGCTCGGTGAACAGCGCGCCGAGGGTTTTCGTCAGCTCGTGCAGACCGCTGCGTCGCACGAGTTCGGTCGCAAGCGAGGGAGCGTCGGCGCAGCCCTGCCGGATCAGCGGCAGCGCGATCCGCACGCCGAACAGGCCGAGGCGCGCCAGCAGCGCGGAGCGCACTTGCGCCGAGGGAATTCCCGTCATGTGCGGCGGGAACGGCCCGACGAAGCGATCCGCGGACAGCAGCATCGAATCGACGAGCGTCCGGTCGCCATTGGCCAGCTGCTCCAGGGCCGCGAATTCGTCCTGACGCAGCGTCTGACCGGTCTCGGCGAGCAGACCCGCAATGGGAAGCACGGTCTGACACAGGGCTCGGACGGTGTCGTCGGCCCGTAGCCGGCGGGCGATCTGGTTGGCCGAGGTCAAGGCGTCGACGCGGCCGGCGCCGATCTCGTCGGCCCGAGACAGCACGGCGATCGTGTTGACCGGCGAGGAGCCGGAACCCGAGGTGGCGTGAAAGGACTGCAGGAAGGAGACGTCGTCTGCGTGCACGTGACGCATCAGGTACAGCACCGCGTCGGCGGAGCCCGGGTCGCCCGGCGGGGTGAGCGAGCCGCGATCGGCGAAGAAGGCCTCGGTGCGAGCGGACAGTTCGGCGCGCGCGGACGCGATGCCGGGGGTGTCGATGAGCGTGCTCGAGGCCAGTTCGCCCGAGGGCCAGTCGACGACGATCCGCTCGATCTCCTCGGCCGGAATGCCGTCGAGGTCGAATTCGAGGCGCCCGTCGGTCCGCCGAATCGGCACCTCCCAGCCGGGACCGGCCACGGGGTGGACGAGGATGCGCGGCATCGCGGCGTCCCGGTACCAGGTGACGATGCGAGTGCACTCCCCCGCGTCTGTCGGCGCGATCATCTCCCCGACGAGCGCGTTGAGCAGAGTCGACTTGCCCGCCTTGACCTTGCCGGCGATCGCCACGCGGATGGGGCCGTGCAGTCGATCGGCGGCCATGTCCAGGCGCGCCTGCACGTAGGGGTGGTCGCGGTAGAGGTCCGCGGCTCGGCGCAGCAGGCCGTCGACCTCGGCGGCGAGGTCGGGGCGGGTGATCGTGGTGGTCATCGGGTCGCCTTCGCCAGAGAGGTCTTCGCGACGGGACGCAGGTCCATCGCCGATCGCTGAACCGCGGCGATCGCGCGCGCGTGCTCGCGCAGCTTCGCCACCCGAGCGTCGCGCCCGGAGGAGTCGGCCCGCGCGGCGTCCTCGGCGACGCGCACCTGCTCCCGCAGCGAAGTCTCGACTTCGGTGGCAAGCGCGGTGAAGTGGTCGCGGAGTTGGCGGCTCACGTCGCGCAGGAGGTCGCGGGAATCCTTGCCGACGTGGAAGACGACGTCGTCCGCGTAGCGACGCACGGCATTCTTCGCCTCGGTCTGACGACGACTCAGATGGCGCTTCTTCTCGTCGCGCACGCTGCGCTGGCCGAGCAGCAGGCCGGCGCCGACGGAGAACGGGTTGAGCAGGGCCATGCCGGCGACGGTGGAGAACATGCCGAACATCAGCGCGCCGACGTAGCCGCCGCGGATCGCGGTGAGCGCCTGCTCGCCGAGGCTCGGGTCCTCCTCGCCGCCGAGCACGATCGGGCGCAGGTCCGCCAGCGTCGGCGAGGAGGGAGCCAGCCGCAGCGAGGGCAGGTCGAGCCGGCCCTCTTCCGCGAAGTGGGCTGCGACCTGTTCGGCGAGCCATCGCGATCGCTCGTGCGCCCACACGAAGTTGGCCGACGTCGCCGCCGCGACCTGCTCTGCCATCCAGGGCGCGAACTCGACCCAGACCACCGCCGGGTCCCCGAGAAGCTCGATTTCCTCCTCGGCGTTGCGGACGATTTCGCGCATTCGATCGCGCAGGTCGTACTCGATGTCGCCGGACAGGTCCGCGACTCCGTCGGTCAGCGTCTGGGACCAGCGGGCGGACCGGTCGCGCAGGGCGGCCATCCGCGCCTTGGCCTCGTTCAGTTCGCCGACGAGCTTGGAGACGGAGGCCGGATTCTCGGCGGCGGCGAGTTCGGTGGCAACCGTCGTCGCCAACTGCTCGGTCACCCCCAGCACGGAGTTCGCGACGGCCCGGCAGGACACGGCCTCGGCGTCGTAGACGATGTCGTTGAGGTGCTCGGCAAGCGCCGGGAAGCCGGACTCGACGTTCAGGCCGTTGTCGTTGCGCTCGAGCGCCAACCAGCGCAGCACCGAGGAGACGGGGAGCGTCTTCGCCTCGATCCCGGCGGCGAGCAGGTGGCCCTGGTTCAGTTCCTGGATGCGGCGCCACTCCGGGTAGAGGTCGACCTTGGTGAGCACGCACGCGAGGTTGGGGCACAGCTTCACCGCGTGGGCGAGGAACTCCAACTCGGCGGCGGTGAACTCCTGCGCGGCGTCGGAGACCAGCAGCACGGCGTCCGCGCCGGCGAGCGCGGCGAGGGTGGTCGTGGCCCGGATCGAGCCGAGTCCACCGACCCCGGGGGTGTCCACGAGTTCCAGCCCCTGGGCCAGGAGCTTGGCCGGGATCCCGACCTCGACCAGCGCCAGGCCCTCGCGGTTGCCCGGATTCCCGGCTTCGGCGACGTGCCCGGCCAGCGCCTCCATCGACACCTCGCGGCGCTCGACGGTCGGCGGGGCGGGCTCGCCGTCGGGCCCACGCTCCCCCGACACTTCGCGGACCAGGCTCACCGTGGGCTGCTCGGCCCACCGGACGGCGGTGGGAACCGAGGTTGCGATGTCGTCGTCGACGGGACACACCTGGGCCCGAACCAGCGCGTTGACCAACTGACTCTTGCCCTGCTTGAACTCCCCGATCACCAGCACGCGGACGCGGTCGTCGGTGAAGCGGTCCCGGGTGCGGCCCAGGCGGGCCACCAGGTCGTCACGGCCGTGGTGCTGGGCGAGCGCGAGCGCCGCGTCGACCGTTTCGACCAGTTCCTCGGGTGCCGACACTCGCGTCTCCTGCCTGTATGCCGGATGCCGGAGCCACGACACGGCACTCCAGTCGACCCCTAGTTCACAGGACAACACTCTGTTCACACTGACAACACGCGGCAGGCCGCCCGCCGAACGCAAAAAAGGACCAGCCCCATCCCGACTGGCGTATCGAGATGGGGCCGGTCCAGTTTCACCCCGACCTTCGCGCAGGCGTCTAGTGCGCGACCCGCGGGCAGGCGGGCGTCGAGGTGTCCCCCTCGTCGCGATGCCCCCTCAGTTCCCCCTGGGGCACGCGACCGGAGTCGCCTGTGGGTTGGCTACAGCAGACCGTTCTGCAGGACGTTCTGCAGGTCGAGGTCGTGGATGCCCTCGGTGAGGACGTCGGTCAGGAACGGGCTGTCGTTCAGCACGTTGTTGGCGAGCTCGTTGAGGCTGCCGTTGAGGATGTCGTTGATGTTCGCGACGTTGAGGACGTTGACGTTGCCGACGTCGACGACGTCCTTCGCACCGATGAGGCCACCGACGTGGTCGATGTCGCCACCTGCGACGCCCTGGCCGAAGACCGCGCCGCCCTGCTCGAAGTTGAAGTCGCGTCCGGCGTTGCGGTCGCCCTGGATCTCGTTGCCGTTGCGGTCGGCCGAGTTGTCGTTCTGGTTGACCGACTGGTCGTTGCCGTTGCCGAGGACGTTCTCCCGCCCACCGAGGGAGTACTGGTCGTTGCCGACCGTGGAGCCGCCCTGGTCCGCCGAGGACGACTGGACGCCGCTGGCCGGGCCGGTGACCTCGTCGTTGTCCTGGACGTCGTCGTCGCTGTAGCGGTTGTAGGAGTCGTCGGCGTACTTCTGGTAGCTGTCCTCGATCTCGGTTTCCTTGCGCGGGCCGCCGCCGTGGCTGACGTAGGAGCGGTCCGAGTCGGCGATCTTGTGGTTCTCGACGATCTCGCGGATCTGCTCGGCCGGCTCCTTCGCGGAGGAGGTGTCGGCCTGCTCGTAGGGCTTGACCTGCTTCACGGACGGGTTGTCCAGCAGGAACGGGCGTGCGTCGCGGATGTCGGAGCCGCAGATCGAGCTCATGCCCGCGGCGGACATGGCCGCCTTCGGGTCCTGGGCGAAGGCCTCGCGGGCCTCGGTGTCCTTGAGCAGGGTCACGATCCAGTCGAGCAGGGAGGTCGCCATTGCCGTCCACCTTCGGTTGTTGTGAGTCTGTCCGGCTCCGGTTGGTCCGGACCGCTGAGACGAAGTTAGAAGCGGGGCGGGGGGCCGCGAATCGGGGAAAAGCCCCCATCCCCGGGGGATCGCTAGGGGGATTCGTCCGGTCTGACCCATGAAGTCCTGAAGGTTCCTTTTCCTGGGCAAGGGCGCGAACCAGTGATGCCCGAGTGTCTGATGTGACTGGTGCGAACAAAGGGGGCAGCTGGGATGCGCACGCAGAGCTATGTATTGGGTGTCGACCTCGGCACGACGTTCACGGCAGCGGCCGTGGCGCGGCCGGGCGAATTGGCAGTCGGGGTGCCGCTCGGCAGCCGCGGCGCGGCGATCCCGACGATCGCCTACCTCGGGCCCGACGGCGAGTTCGCGGTCGGCGAGGTGGCGGCACGGCGCGCGGTGACCGACCCGGACCGCGTGGTGCGCGAGTTCAAGCGGCGCATCGGCGACGAGACGCCGCTCCTGCTGGGCGACGGCACCGGTTCGGATCGGATCAACGCCCATCGCCTCGCGGCGTTGGTGATCGCCTGGGTGGTGAACACGGTCAGCACTCGACAGGGCGAGCGCCCGGCGACCGTCGTGGTCACCCACCCCGCGGCGTGGGGCGGCCACAAGCAGCAACTGCTGCGCAGCGCACTGAACGACGTCGGCGTCCGCGACCCGATCCTCGTCACCGAGCCGCACGCGGCCGCGGTGGCCTATGCGGACTCCCGCAACCTCGAACCCGGTTCGCGCCTGGCGGTCTACGACCTCGGCGGCGGAACCTTCGACGCCTCCGTGATGCTCGTGGAGGCCGGGGGCGCGTTCGCCCCGCTCGGCCGCCCGGTCGGGCTGGCGGACCTCGGCGGCATCGACTTCGACGACGCGATCCTCGCGCACGTCGTGGACTCCCTGGGCGACCGCGTCGCCTCGCTCGACCCGGCCGACCCGGTGGTGGCGAGCGCGCTGGCGCGGCTGCGCCAGGAGTGCGTCGACGCCAAGGAGGCACTGTCCGCCGACACCGTCGCGACGCTTGCGGTCGTGATCGGCGGCGTGCAGACGAACCTGCGGCTGACTCGCTCGGAGTTCGAGACGATGATCGAACCGGCCGTCGCCCGCACCCTCGAGGCCTTCGACGCCTGCCTCGCCGAGGCGGAGGTAGGCGCGGGGGACCTGCGCCACCTGCTGTTGACCGGCGGCTCCGCGCGGATTCCGTTCATCGCCCAGGCGCTCTCGGCGCACCTGGGCGGCACCGTGGCGATCGGCCGCGACCTCGATCCGAAGCTCGCCGTCGCGCTCGGTGCGGCCATGGTCGGCCAGCGGCTGACCGCGCCCGCCGCGGTCGAGGCGGTCGAGGCCACCCCCGACTCCGAGATCACCGCCGAACGCCCGGCGCCGACGATTCCGTCGCCGCCCCGGCCGGTCGCCGAACTGTCGGAGTTGGTCACGGCGAGCCCCGAGCGGAAGCGGCCACCCCGACTGCTCCAGGCCACCGGCGTACTCGCCGTGGCGGGGCTGATCGGCGCGGGCCTGATGGGCCTGGTTCCGGTGCCTTCGCTGGGCGGGGCGAGCAACGCCTCCGAGCCGGTCGTGGCCCCGGGCAACGGACTGCAGGAGGAGAAGGCCGCCGCCCCTGCCGAGAAGCCGGAGGAAGCCGCCGGGGCCGCCCCGGTCGATCCGCCGGCCGCGGCCGCGCAGACCTCGCGAAGTTCGGCGACGGCCCGCGCCGCGCAGCCGGCCCGGACCTACAACCGCACCCCGGCCACCTTGGGCGCCGCACGACGTCCGGTGGAGGCCAACCGACCCTCGGTCGCCGCGCCGAAGCCGGTCGCGACGGTCGGCACGCGGGTCGCGACGCCACAGCGTCCGACCGAGACCGCCGCCGCCCAGACGGAGTCGGCTCCCGCCCCGGCGACCCAACCGGTCGCGCCGGCCCCGGCTCCGGTGCAACCGGCTCCGGCGGCGCCGAGCGCCCCGCAGGAGGAGTCCTCGGGCGGGACCTCCATGGAGAACACCGCGCCGGCGGCGCCGGCCGCTCCCGCGACGCAGCAGCCGCCTCCTCGCTCTCGCGGGTTCGCACCGACGGCACCGCCGTCGGCGCCGTCGAACTGACGAAACCTCAGATTCGGTCCGCCCAGTGGGGCGGGCCGGATCGGGGACTCGGCACCGACCGACCGCCCGGCGCCAGGGCGTGGACGATCTCGGCGAGGGCCGCCGAGGCGATCCGCGCCGCGTGGGTGTGGGCTAGCGCGGGACCGGAGATCGGGTCGGGGATCTCGTCCGAGCCGCTCGGTCCGGGGGGAGCCATGCCCCGGTTGGCGCGCGCGAGGGCGACCAGCCTGCGCGCGCGGGCGATCGGCTCGGCCGGCAGCGTCGCCTCGCCGACCCCGCCGAGCAGTCGGGCGAACTCGAGCACGCCGAACGCCGTCGCAAGCGCCCCCGGCCACATCCGCACCACCCCTGCCCGGTGTGCCGCGGAGGCGCCGAGAACCAGGTCGGCGCCGGCGAGCAGATCCCGCTCGAGTTGCCGGGCAACGAAGGATTCCGCCGCTTCGCCGTCCAGGCCCCAGGCTGCGAGTTCCGCGCGACTGGTGGGGTGCATGGCGGCGCCGACGACCGCGTCCGCACCGGCGCTGGACACCGTGCACCAGGAGGCCGCACCGCGTTCGGCCAACAGATGCCGCGTCAGAATCTCCGCGAACGGGGACCGGCAGATGTTCCCCGTACACACGAACAGGATCGAAAAGCGCTGCGCGTCGATGGTCATCGGCCCTCCTGGGCGGTGCACGGAACGTCGAGCAGGCGGACCTGCAGCGGGCGGACCAACGGCTGACGGAGCACGACCGGCGCGGCGCCGTCTCCGTCGGGTTCGACGAACTTCAGCACGAGCGTGCGAGTTCGGCGCTGGGGAAGTTCGACGTCGATGCTCGCCAGCGGGTGACCGCGTTCGCTGCCGAGGGTGGCCGGATACGGCTTGCCGTCGAGGGTGACCGAGCGCAGCACCGCGCCGGAGGTTGCGAGGTATCCGACGCGGATGCGGTTGTCCCCCGGCTGCACCGGATAGTCGTGCTCGTCGTGACGAGCCGTCACCACCTCCGAGACAACCCCGGGCGGTACGTCGTTGCGGACCTTGACGGTGACGGTGACCTCGCGCCGCGGGCCACAGCCGGTGCGCTGCCAGAGGACGGAGCGATCGAGGTAGTAGTCGAGCTTGTTTCCCGCCTCGTTGACGATGCTCAGGCCGACGTAGGGCGCCGTCGTCACCGGCACCGTGCCGCCGACGACGTACCGTTCCAGCGTCCTCTGTTCCGCCGGATGGGCGCTCCACACCAGCAGGCGGCGCTCGGAGGCGGCCCGGGTCGCGGCGACGAGCAGGCCACGAGGGTCGACGTCGGGGGCCATGATCCGCTGGGTGACGGCCGCCTGGAGTTGCGCGAGCCACAGCCGGCGCGCGGCGTCGTCGGAGACCTTGGGGAAGCGCGAGTACGCCTGCTGCTGGGTCAGCGAGGCGACGTTCTGCCCCGTCGCGACCGTGCCGTCCGCCAGCGCGACGGGTCCGGCCGCGGTCAACAGGTACCCGAGCACGGCCGGGTCGAGGGCGATGACTCCGTCGATCTTCTCCGGGAAGCGCTGCGCCCACATCACGCGCCAGATCTGCGCGGCATAGGGGAAGTGCGAGCTCAGGTTCGCGTTCGAGTACAGGGTCTTGGAGGCAGCGCCCGCGTAGAAGCGTTCGTACTCGGGCTCGAAGACGACGGACTCCGCGGTGGCCCCGGACAGCATCCGCTGGGTGTCCGGGGCGCCGATCGAGATCCGCCCGCGGTCCACCTCGAGCAGACCGAAGGCGCCGGCCAGCCCACCGGTGCCGCGGGCCTCGGCGTTGTTCTGATAGGCCAGCAGGTAGGTGCGCCTGCCCTGCGCGCCCAGCATCGCGGGCAGCAGGTTCGCGGTTACGTTCGCGGTGCGCAGGCGTTCGGCCGCGCGCGTCAACTCGCCGAGGACGTCGGCGCGGGCGGCGTCGACGGCGCCGAGCACGGTGCGTTCCGGAAGAGCGGCAATGGCCTCGACGGCCTGGTTCAGGGCCGTCGCGGAGGACTGCAGGGTCGGGGCGGTCGCGGCGATGGCGCGCAGGTCGATGCCCCCGCTCGCATCGCGCCGGGCGGCGGCCTCGACCTGCGCGGCGACGTCCAACAGGTCGGGCAGGGTTTCGGTGGCGACCTGCTCCAGAGTTTCGGACAGGCCCCGGATCGAGACGACCGTGCCGTCCAGTCGCGGCAGCGCGGCCGCGAGATCCCACAGGGGGCCGGAGGTGCGTTCGCGGGCCTCGCGCAGATTCGCCCCGAGTCGGACGGCGGAGGCGCGGGCCTGCTCGAGTTGACCCGCCGCCACCTGGGCGCGCAGCGCGGTCGCCTCGGTGCGCGCCTGGAACAGTTCCGTCCGGGCGCCGTAGCCGCTCACGGCAAACCAGGCGAACGCCCCGCCGAGCACTCCGGCCGACGCGAGCGCGAACATTCGCCATGGATGACGGACCGAGCGCATTGAACCCCCCAGTTCGGTTCGCCTCGATTCTCTCCGCCGATTCCCGTCGGCGCCTCCCATAGCTCCGCCGATTGCTCCGCCCGAGTGAACTCGCTCGGGTGTCTTGGCAGCCGGCACACCCGGGAAGCGTCCAGGAATCCTTGGTCTCGAATCGGTCGATAGCGCACCACACGGACACGGCGACTTCGCGTCCAAAGCTGGTCGAATGCGGTGCAATCGGAATTTCCTAGACCCCCAAAGCAGACAATTGCGTCCCGTACCACCAGATCAGCCCAAGCGCGGAACATGTCGGATACGCAGCAGCCTTCCTGTGCTCTGGAGTCACGGATCGGTGCGGTTGTAAGGCCCATCGACCGTCTTTAGCGTCAACGGCGGTTGGCCTTACGAGCTCCCATTTCGTAGCGGGGGAAGGAATTTGCGATGATGAAGATTCAACGGGGCGCAGCAACTGGCGCGGTCCTTCTTGGCGCTGTCTCTCTGGTGGGCATCGGGCTGGCCTCGCCGGCGTCGGCAGCGCCCTACACCTGTCAGATCGAGGTCGGCGTCGTCCTCGGCGGCGACGTGCGACAGGTCAACGTGGTCGTCAACTGCGCGATCCCCGGCGAACTCGTGGCGATCAGCGTCATCACGAGCCTGTCCGACGGACCGATCGCCGCCGCGCAGACCCGGCAGGTCGCGACCCTGCGCGCAGACGCCAAGGGCGTGGCCCGCGGAACGGTGGACCTGCCGTCGAACTCCTCCTGCCAGACCCGCATCAAGGCGGAGGGGCAGAAGAGCAAGCGCGTCGCGTACACCGACATCTACGTCGAGCCCTGCGACTCCCAGAACCCGACGGCCTCCGCTGCCGAGGTCCGCAGCGGCGAGCGCAGCATCACCCTCGACCCGGCGAGCATCGCCCCCGCCCCCGAGCAGGGTTCGCTGCTCGACGCGACCGGCATCGTGTCCCGGCCGGGTGTCGCGGCTCCGGCCGCGAGCGACCAGCAGCAGGTCAAGCTGCTGTCCTCGGAGATCCCTGCCGGTCCGACCGGTGGCCCGATCAGTTCCACGGCCGCCGCCACCGGTTTCGGCCTGGTGTTCGCGGCCGCCGCCGCGGGCGTGGTGATCTCCCGCCGCCGCGAGGGTCGGAACAACTTCTAGCTCCGGTGCTCCGAATGCCCCCGGCGGGGCGATAGGCCCGGGACGGCCCGGTCGGCGCGTGAACAACGCCGATCGGGCCGTCGCGTTTTTCTCGGCCTCCGGATAGCAATCCACATCGCGGACGTTCGCAGTTACGTCGTCGCGATGTGTGTTGTTCGCGTCTAGGAGTGGATCTTTCGACTGCCTATCGTTGCGGATACGCGTTCACCCATTCGGACGCGTTCTGTTGCGGGGGTGAGTCGGTTGCAGATTCGACGAGCGGTAGCCACTGTGGGCGCCGCGTTGGCGACGAGTTCGGTGCTTGCATTGGCGGCACCGGCGGCAGAGGCGGCGGAGGCGCGGCGCTGTTCGCCGTGGCCGTACGTTCCATGCGTTCCCGATCGGCCGGATCGACCGGATCGGCCCGACTACGGGGACGAGTACGAGGAATACGAGGAGTTCGAAGAGGAGTACTCCGAGTTCGAGGAGTACGAACGCGAGCGTCGCGGTTCCGACCGTGCCTCTCGTGGGAACTCCACGCACCGGTCCGAGGTGGTCGTCGGTCGCCCCGCGAACCCGCCGCGGCGCGTGCTCGCCGCGCCGGTCGCCCCGCCGCGGGTGGCAGCACCGCGAACGACGGTGCCGCGAACGACGGTCCCGCCGGAGACCGCACTCCCGAAGACCGGCACCGAGGTCGGCGGACTGGCCCTGCTCGGCACCGCCCTGGTCGGCGGCGGGGTTCTACTCGCGGCGCAGCGGCGCAGGACCCGGCGCTACCGGTACCACTACTGACTCGGCCGCCGGCCGGGAAACCCCCTCCCGGCCGGTGGTCGACTGCTCGCGGGCGAGCACGGTTTACATCTCCGCGCCAAGGCCTGCGCTCATGGATGACCTCGGGACCACCCGCAGCCACGAATCTGCCGCCGCCGGTGGGCCTGCGCTCATGGATGACCGCGGGACCACCCGCAGCCACGAATTTGCCGCCGCCGGTGGACCTGCGCTCATGGATGAGCACCGGCCCGCGGGCACCCTCCGCCGAAGAATATGACGGGAAGTCAGCTCGCTCGATTCGCGCGGCGCTCGGCCCTGGCCAGCGCGGGAAGCAGGATCGCGCCCAGGCGATTCGCGTCGATCGCGTCGCGATAGCCCCACCGCACGAGCTCGCCGCGCCTCTGCAGAACGCGTCGCTCGCGGGCCTTCTCGTCACCGATTGCCCGCAGGGTCGCTTGCCGATCCGAACCCTCGGGCGGCAGGTACTTCTCCAGGCCGTCCGACTCGCCGGCGAGGTCGAGCTCCGGCCACCAGTCGAAGTCGAGGTGGATCTCCCGGCCGTCGACGACGATCACCGACTGGCATCGCGGCATGGAAATTCCCAGCTCGCGCATGCTCGCCCGCGACAGGGACTCGAGCACCGATTGCGTTGCCGGGTCGGCGAATCCGAAGACCTCGCGGGCGCCCCGGACGCCCGGACGCCCGGCCCAGGACTCGAGCACTGCTTCCAGCGCATCGGCCGTCGTCAGCCCACGGCGGTAGGCGGACTCGGTAGCGACCAGGGCATCCGCGAACGGAAGGCCTGCGGCCAGATCGAGCAGAGTCCGGGCGACGGTGGTGACCCGAACGCCGTGCCGCACTTCCACGTGGTCGACAGGGAGGTAGGCGCCGCGGAGGTAGTAGTCGTTTTTGTGAGTCCCGGAGACGCCGGGGTCACCGGTGCAGACCACCAAGTCCGGGCCCGGGGCCTTGAGCATCTCCAGACCGTGAATGCGGGCGGCCGACGTGCCGGCGGCGGCGGCGATGTGCTTCCGCTCCAGGGCGCAGATCAAGCACCGCACCTCCAGCGCGTGCAGCTTCTGCGGATCCGCCGAGGCCCGCCGATACGCCGGTCCGGTGACGAAGACTTTCCTCCGCATGCGGACGAGGTCGCCACTGCGCAGCGCGCGCCGGATGTCGTCGCGGTCGCATCCGTCCGCGACGAGTTGCGCGTGCGTGATCGGTTCGTCGCCGTAGGGGTCCAGAAGGGTCATGGCGCCGGATGGTGCCGGCCCCCGCCGACAGTTTCGGTTCGGGCGCACTCCGCGCGGCGCCCGCGGCGCTCATGGATGAGCTCGGGCCCATTTCTGAGCCCGGATTGTCCTGTTTCGTCGGGCCTGCCGTCATGGATGAGCGCAGGCCGGTGCGCGCAGCGGTCTGTCGTTCGCTCATGGATGACCGCAGGCCCACCACCGTGTCCCATATGTCCCGTTCGCGTGGGACTGTGGTCATGGATGAGCTGGGGGCCAACCCGGGCCGAGAGAGTGACGGTGCGTCAGTCCAGGACGATGCCCTGGCGGGGGACGAAGCCGAGGAGGTCGGCGGCGCGGGAGATGTCGGCCCAGCTGTAGCTCGGGCGGTCCTCGCCGCCGGGCCGGACGTAGGCCAGTCGCAGGCCGCGGCTCTCGAGTTCGGCGACGAGGTCTGCCGTGCTGCGGGCGACGCCGGAGCCGACGTTCGCGATCTCGTGCGTGCCGGCGACCCCCGGCACGCCGGTGGCGACGACCAACGCGCGGGCGACCTCGTCCGCGTGCAGGTAGTCCCGGTAGAAGTTGTGCCAGCCCGTCAGCGGCACGGGCTGCGCCGGGATGGAGCGCGTCAGGCGTTCGCAGAGCGAGGCGTCCATGCCCGGCCCGTACACGTTGAAGATGCGCAGCGTCGTGAACGCCGTGTCCGAGGTCGGCGCCACCCGGGTCAACGTCTCCTCGGCGGCGAGCTTGGTGCGTCCGTAGACCGAACCCGGAGCGACGTTCTCCTCCTCCTTCGTCGGCGCAAGGGTCTTCTGGTCGTAGACGGCGGAAGTGGAGGAGAACACGAACCGCTCGACTCCGTGCGCGGCGGCTGCGAGCGCGAGGTCGGCGGTGAAGCGGACGTTGCGGTCCCAGGCCTCCTCGGCACGATGCTCGCAGCCGCCTCCCGCGAGACCGGCCAGATGGACGATCGCCGTCGGGTGAACGGCCCCGACGAGCCGTTCGAGCGCGCTCGGATCGGCGCGGAGGTCGGCGGAGAGCACGCGCACGCCCGGCCGCGGCGCCAGCGGACGGGAGTCGACCGCGACGACCTCGACGCACTCGCGGGCCAACTGCTCGACGACCCGCGCGCCGATCCGCCCGGCTGCGCCGGTCACCAGAATTCTCATCTGGCGTCCTTCGCCGGCTGGGCGAGCATCGACGCGCCACCGCACGGCGATTCGCGCGCACACTCCCTCACTGGTGCGCCTGCTGTCGGCCGCGATCCTGGGCCGGGATGCGCCCCTCGGCCGCTGCGAGCCGTTCCTGCTCGGCGAGGGCCTCGAAGGTCGGGTTGACCCCGCCCTCGCCGACGACGTTGCGCGGCATCAGCACGCACAGCACCGTAGCGCCGACGATCCGCAGATCGAGGTGCCAGGAACGGTTCTCGATGTACCAGAGGTCGTGCTCGATGCGCTGCGGGAGGGTGAAGGTGTTCCGGCCGCGCACCTGCGCCCAACCGGTCAGGCCCGGCCGGATCGCGAGGCGACCGAGCTGACGGTCGGTGTAGTGCGGAATGTGCTCGGGCAGTGCAGGCCGCGGGCCGATGAACCCCATGTCCCCGCGGGCGATGTTCACGAACTGCGGGAGCTCGTCGAGGCTGAACAGTCGCAGGATGCTGCCCGTGCGGGTTTTGCGCTCGTAGTCGGGCTGGCCGAGGTAGGCGGGCGGACGCATCGTGCGGAACTTGACGATGGAGAACTCGCGTCCGTCGATCCCGACGCGCTGCTGCCGGAAGATCACCGGGCGGCCCATGCTCAGGGCGATCGCAGCCGCGACGACCAGCATGACCGGGGCGGCCAGAACGAGCAGGACACTGGCCACGGTCGCGTCCACGACACGACGGCCCTCGGGTCGGCGCATCATCGGGCTCCCTTTCGGAGGACGCAGGACAGCATTCGCTCGAGGTGATCGAGGCCGACGTCGGCGGTGAACTGCTCTTCGTAGGTCTTGCGCGCGATACGCCCCATGCGCTGAAGCTCGAAGGACGGCATGGTCGCCAGCGCGCGAATCGAAAGCGCGGCGAGCTGGACGTCCCCCGGCGGCACCGGCAGACCGGCGCCGGAGTTGCCGACGAGTGCCGCGACGTCGCCCGGCGCGTGCGCCAGAATCGGCCGACCCGCGGCGAGGACGCCCTGAACCTTGCTGGGCATGGTCGCGCGCAGCAGCGGAGTGTCCTTGAGGGAGACGATCTGCACGTCGGCGGCCGCGAGGTAGCGGCCGATCTCCGCCTGCGGGACGGGGTCGTGGAAGTGGACGTTGGTCGCGCGTAGTTGCGCGGCGTGCGCGGCGAGGGCCTCGCGTTCGGTGCCGGAGCCGACGAGGACGACGTTCGCCTGCGGGCACTGGGCGAAGGCGTCGATCAACGGACGCAGGCCCTGGACCTCGCCCATGTTCCCCGCGTACATGAACAGGCGCTTGCCGGCGGGCAGGCCGAGCGAAGCGCGGACGCTGTCGCTGGAGGAGACGTCCGGGTGCAGGTGGGCGTCGTCGATCCAGTTCGGCGTGTAGTGGATCTTCGCCGCGGGGACGCCGCGCTCGATCAGCACGCCGCGCATCGACGGCGAGATCACGCCGATGCCCGCCGCCCTGCGGTAGGTCCAGTCGCAGAACCTGTCCAGACCCGTGTGCATGGCCTGGGCCGCGCGGCCCTCGACGAAGCCGCTGTCGGTGACGCTGTCCGGCCAGAGGTCCTGGATCAGGTGGCAGACCGGGGCGCGGTTCGAGCGACCGGAGAGCAGCGCGGGCAGGACCGCGGTGGCGGGGCCGTAGTAGGTGAGCCAGACGTCGGGCCTGGGCAGCTTCGCCCGCCCGGCGACGGTGGCCGATCCGGCCCAGCTGAAGTAGTTGGCCATCCGGCGCACCGCGTTGGCGTCGTGGCTGGCGTAGAGCGGGGCCCGGTGCACGGTCACCCGTTCGCCACGGACGTCCTTGCGGTAGCGCTGCAGCGGGTACCCCTCGTACAGGACGCCGTACGGGTAGTTCGGAAAACCCGTCAGGACGTCGACGTCGTGACCCCGCGAGGCCAGACCGTCCGCGATCTGGCCCGCCACGTGGCTGGGCTCTGGCGGAAACCACTGGGTGACGAATGCAACCCGCAAAGCGAACTCCCCCCGAAGTTGGCCTAGGTCAAGGCCAGCAGTTCTGGCTTGAAACTAGTTCGGGGGGAGTCGCCGATAAAGATGATTGCGCCAGCGGGGTTATTCGAATTGTTACCTAGGTCCGTTTTGTCCTTTACCTATTTTCCGGCGACCTCGGGAGCCGGAACTGCAGGCGCCGCTAAACACTCGACTGCCCTGTTGCCAGCACCGCGACGGAGCCGCCGTACCGACGGGGAAGCGGGATGCGATCGTCGACCTTCGCGATGCGAAGTCCCGTAGCGGGAGTAATCTGATGCTTCGTCAGTTTCATTGCCGCCAGGGCGGCGTAGCGCAGGACCGGGCCGTGGTGGCGCAGTTCGAGGTCCGGGAATTCACCGGCTAGCGACGCCATTCGCTCGGTGTCGAGTGGACGACAGAATGCATTCGCTTCGCGCTTCCCGATCACGCGAGTCCCGATGCCGTGCAGCGCCGTCCGCCACGGCTCGACGGCCGCGAGAACGCCACCGGGCGCGAGGACGCGATTGAACTCACTCGCGGCGTAGTGGGCGGTCATGTGGTGCAGGCAGCCGCCCGAGTACATGACGTCGATGGAGTCGCTCGCGAACGGCAACTGCTCGGCCACGGCGACGACTCCGACGAACCGATCCGCGACGCCGAAGCGCTCTGCGAGTCGTCGACCGAACTCGACCTCGGAGAGCATCGGGGTGACGAGCAGACCCTGCGCGGCGCCGGCGAGCAGGAACTTGACCGCATGCAGGCCCTTTCCGCCGAGCTGCAGGACCGAGCGATCGGCAACCGAACCGATGTGTTCCAGGCAGTCGAGCTGTGCGGCCGCGTCGTAGTTGCAGTCGAGCCAGTCCCGGCCGAGCGGGCCGGACATCGCAGACATCCGCGCGTGCAGCCGCTCGATGGCCTCCTCGTCGCCGGCGGTGCGGTTGTAGAACTCCATCTCGTCGTAGGCCTCGCCCCACCGCGGGTCGCGCAGGTCCGGCTGCGGCACGTCGGCCGTCAGCACCTCGGGGCCGAGCAGAATCGGGATGCCGTCGACGATCGCGTAGGCAGCGGCGTCGTCGCTGCGCAGCAGCACGCGGTCGGTGACGCCGAAGGGCGCGCCGAGGCGGGCCTGCAGGCCGCCGACGACCCAGTCCGCCTCGTCGGCGGACACCTCGCGCAGCGGCAGGTGGGTTTGCGGGCAGCGCAGATCCACGGTCGTACGGTCCTCGATGCTGGTCATGCCATCCCCCTGGTCGTTCCGATATGGAGCGCCTCGCCGCGGCGAGGCTGTTCGGGCAGAGTCGACGTGGTGCCGCTCGACCGCAGCGGCTGCCGGGCCGCGGTCAGGCAGGCGCGCCACCAGTGGGCGGCGCCGAGCAGGGCGAGCACGGCGGCGCCCCAGCAGGAGCCGGCGGCCCCGGCGAGCATTCCCCCGGCGGCGGCGGCCAGCACCTGGGCCACCCCGAGGGCCGCGGTGCCGCGCAGGATGCCGCGCGCTCCGCTCAGCACCCGCAGGCCGGTCAGGGCGCCGACGGCCAGCGCCGTACCGAGCGCCCAGGCGCCGGCGGGCCACAGCAGCGTGCGCACTCCCGCCGGCACGTCGCCGAAGACGACGGCGACCGCGGAGCCGAACAGCAGGAACGCGGCCACGGTAGCGACTGCTACCAGAACACCGAGCGCAGCGCTGACGGCGGCGAGAAAGCGAAGCAGCCCCCGGGTGCCGGCGGCGCGCCGGCGGGCGGCCTCGCCGAGCGTGAACGATCCGGCGGCGGTCAGGAAGGTGTTCACCGGCGAGAGGATGGCCAACGCGGTGCTGAACAGGCCGAGCGCGACAACGCCCGAGGTCAGCGCGATGACGGCGAGGCTCAGCCGCCCAGCGCCCTGCCCCACGAGCACCGAACCCGCGAGCGGCAGACCCAGCGAGCGCTGGTCGAGGAGATAGCGAACGCTACCGCGCGCCGGGACGATGCGGCCCGTCGTCAGGCCGATGACGGCGGCCGCGGCGGCACCCAGGCCCCAGCACAGCAGCGGGGTGGCGGGTCCGGAGTTCGGGTCGAGCAGGACCAGGGCGACGCCGACGGTGACGACCAGGCACGCCGCGTCGTTTCCGGCCGCCCGCCACGGCCGATCGGCGGCGAAGAACCCGAAACGGCACACGTCCTGCAGGAGCAGTGCCGGTAGGACGACCGCGCCGGCCAGGAGCAGATCGCCGGTGGTTCCCGCCGCCAGTCCCCCGGCGCCGGCCGCCACGACCGCGAGCGCGACGCCGACCAGCAGGGCGGCGCCGGCGGCGGCGTCCGTCGCCGCGCGCCGCACCGCACCGGGGGCCGCGGCGTAGCCGAGCAGCAGCGGTTCGCACAGCAGCGCACGGACCGCCGCCACGGCGAGGACGAGCACGGTGAACGCGAGGGTGAACGCTCCGACCTCGCGGATCTCGAGCGCGCGGATCGCGAGCAGCATCAGGGCGAAGTTCGAGGCGCCGCAGACGATCTGATCGACCGTCATGGCGACGGCGCCGCGGCGGGCGGTGCTCACGTGCCCTTCCTCGCCTGCGGGACCGTCGCGAGCCACTCGCCGAACCGGCGCTCCAGGGTGGTCTTCTCGAACGCGCGCGCCGCCTCGAGGTTGCGGGCGGACTGTGCCTCCCAGGCAACCGGGTCGGCGATCAGGGCGGCGATCGCGTCGGCGAGCGCCGCAACGTCGTCGCGGCCGACGATGTACTCGGCCTCGAGGAGTTCGGGGATTCCGCCGACGTCCGAGCCCACCGCCGGCAGCCCACGGGCCATGGCCTCGACCATGGCGCGGGGCAGGCCCTCCACCCGCGAAGGCATGACGAACACCGACGCCGCGTCGAGCAGTGCGTTCAGGTCGACGCGCTCGGGGATGTTGCCGGCGAACTCGACGCGATGGGCCACGCACGCGTTCCGCGCGTGGGCTTCGAAGTCCGCGCGGCGGCGACCGTCGCCGACCAGGGTCAGCGAGACGTCGAGGCCGCGCTCGAGCAGCAGGGCGAGGGCGTCGATGAGGACGTCCTGCGCCTTGTAGGTGACCTCCATGGTGCCGACGGAGATCAGCACCTGGGTGCCCGGACGGTAGGACCGGGGACGATCGAGAATCCCGTCGGGGCCGAGGTGGACATCCGAAATGCCGGCCGTCGGCGTGCCCGGAGCCGGCGGATAGCTGCGCTGCAACGCCTCGCTCGTGACGTAGCGGGAGGCGGCGGCTCCGCGCACGATCCAGCGGATGTAGGCGGCGGCGATGGGCGCGATCCGCGCGACCCAGGGCCCGAAGACTCCCGAGCGCGCAACCTCGCCGAGATCGGAGACCACGTCGACGGCGTACCGGCGGCGCAGCAGCCGACACCACGCTGCGGCGATGGAGGTGACCGGTCCGGGAACGCGCAGCACGATCTGCTCCGCGGTCCTCAGCGGCCCGTAGAGGGCCACCGTCAGTTGCGGAATCGACCGCACGAACCGGCGCGGTCCGACGCTGTGCGGCAGCGGCGCGACCTCGATGGGCGAAAGCTTCAGCGATCCGCTGCCGTGACTCCGGTCGACCCGGGCGACCAGCCGAAGCCGATCGCCCGTCGTGGTGTACGGGGACCACACCACGCCCGCGGTGGCCATGTCGTACGCGGCGGCGTCGCCGTCCTCGTCGGTCCCGAAACGGGAGTCGGTGAAGACGGATCTGACCGCCGCGGGCGGTGGGGTGCTCATCGTTGGCCGGTACCCGATTCCTCGGCGCTCTCGATCGCCTCGGCTTCGCGCTGATGCGGGAACGCACCGCCCGCGCCGGCACCGGTCTGCGCGTTCTTGTCGGTCTGCCGCTGCCGGGGCAGCCACACGGCGGGCTCGGGCGCCTCGGCGGGCACGGGCAGCCGGTCGTGACGGTCGCCGCGAGCGGCCGGGATGCGCACGGCCCAGTCGGTGAAGCGCTCCTGCAGCGCGACCTCGTCGAAGGTCTTGGCAGTCGCGAGGTTGCGTGCGGACTCCTGCTCCCAGCGCACCGGGTCGTCGAGCAGGCGTGCAATGCCCTGGGCCAGCGCGATCGGGTCGTCCGGCTTGACGACGCAGCGCCAGTCGAGAAGTTCCGGGATGCCGCCGACGTTGGACGCCACCGACGGCAGCGCGCGGGCCATCGCCTCGACCATGGCCCGCGGCAGGCCCTCCATGCGGGAGGGCATGACGAAGACCGACGCGGAGTCGAGCCGCTCGATCAGCTCGGCCCGGTCGGCGATGTTGCCGGTGAACACGACGCGGTCGGTCAGCGCAAGGCGGGCGACCTGGGCCTCGAACTCCGGCCGCATCCGGCCCTGGCCGACGAGCACGACCTCGATGTCGTAGCCGCGGTCGAGGAGCTGCCGCGCGGCGTCGAGGACGACGTCCTGCGCCTTGTAGTTGACCTCCATCGTGCCGACGGAGATGAGCCTGTGCCGACCCGGCTGCCATGCACGCGGTTCGGCGCGAAGCCCCTCGACGCCGAGGCAGACGTCGGAGACGCCGACCGTCGGGGTGTCCGGGGCAGGCGGGTACACCCGCTGCAGCGCCTCCTGCGTGACGTACCGCGAGGAGGAGGCGCCGGAGACGATCCAGCGGATGTGCGCGTCCATGGCCCTGGCGAGCATGGACAGACCGCGACCGAGGGAGCCGGACCGGGCGAGCGCGCCCATGTCGGCCGCGACGTCGACGCCGTAGCGCAGGCGCCGGCCCCGGCAGATCAGCGCGGCGAGCGAACTGATCGGGCCCGGCACGCGCAGCACGATCTCGCCCGCGCGGGACAGTTCGCGGTTCAGCGCGACCAGCAGCGCCGGCGTGCGGAGAATGAGCTTGACCAGGCCGATGCAGTGCGGCAGCGAGCCGACCTGCACGGGCCCGCTCATCGTCAGCGCGCCGCTGCCCGGCTGCGGGTTCACCCGCGCGAGAATCCGCACCGGCTCGCCGGTGCGGGTGTAGTACTTCCAGGCCGCGGGCGCGTTGGAGGCGTCGAGCGCCGCCGGGTTCCCGTCGGCGTCCGTGCCGAATCGGGCGTCGGTGACGACGCACCGCACTCCTTGCTCAGTCATGCTTTCCCCCGTGTAGGACGACGTTGCCCGCACCAAGCTGCTGCGGGATCTGGCGCAGTCCCGCCCACCCGGCGTGCCTACGCGCCGTGGAGACGATGAACCGCACAACTCGATCGGCAGTGTTGGAGATGGCGTAGTCGGCCGGAAGGGTCCGGGCCGGGTCGTGGTGACGCATCGTCAGGTCGACGGCGATCACGACGTCGCGTGCGTCGAGCCCGGTCATTACGATGCCGCCCGTGTCGAGGGCTTCGGGCCGCTCGATGGAGTCGCGCAGGGTGATGGCCGGAAAGCCGAGGATGGTGGACTCCTCGGCGATGGTGCCGGAATCGGACAGCACGCACGCCGCCGAGAGCTGGAGGCGGTTGTAGTCGTGGAAGCCGAACGGCTCGGCGAACTGCACGCCCTCGGGCAACGTCGCCGCCGGCAGCGCCTCGAGCCGCTTGCGGGTACGCGGATGGGTGGACACCAGCACGGGCAGACCGAAGCGGGACCGCACCGCGGCCAGGCAGTCGAGCAGCATCCTCAGGCGTGCCGGGTTGTCGACGTTCTCCTCGCGGTGCGCGCTGACGAGGAAGTAGCCGCGCGCGGTCAGACCGAGGCGCGTCAGGACGTCGGAGGCCTCGATCTGGTCGCGGTAGGCCTCGAGGACCTCGCGCATGGGCGAGCCGGTCAGCAGGATCCGCCGCGGGTGCAGGCCCTCGGCCAGCAGGTTGCGCCGCGCGTGCTCGGTGTAGACGAGGTTGAAGTCCGCGACGTGGTCGATGAGGCGACGGTTGGTCTCCTCGGGCACGTTCTCGTCGAAGCAGCGGTTGCCGGCCTCCATGTGGAACACCGGGATCCGCATGCGCTTGGCCATGATCGCGGCCAGGCAGGAGTTGGTGTCGCCGAGCACGAGGAAGGCGTCGGGCTTCTCCTCGCGGAGCACCTGTTCGACCTTGATGAGCGTTTCGCCGAGGACCGTGCCGAGCGAACTGGTGTCGACGCCGAGCATGTGGTCGGGGCGGCGTAGGCCGAGGTCGGAGAAGAAGACCTCGTTGAGGTTGTAGTCGTAGTTCTGGCCCGTGTGGACGAGCACGTGCTCCACGCTCTCCTCGAGCCGCGCGATGACCCGCGACAGCCGGATGAGCTCCGGACGCGTTCCGACAACCGTTACGACCTTCAGCATCGGTCGCACCTCCCCCGAGTTCGTCACCAGTCGATCCTTGTGGTGGACCCGTTCGGCCCACCAGTCGTTCACCCGACCGGGGTACGCGGCCCCGGAATGGCCGCCGCGGCGTCGGCGGATCCGTCATCCTCCGCGGCCGCCCCGGCTTGGGCCGGCTCCGGAATGAGCAGCGTGGCCAGCAGCAGCCAGACCAGCAGGCCGACGCGGTTGGCGGTCAGCGCGGGCAGTCCGAGCGACCCGGCGGCGACGAGCACCGCGCTCCAACGGGCCAACGTGCCCTCCGGGCCCTTCAGCCCGAGCGTGCCGTGCACGAAGAAGACCAGGACCAGGGTGTAGACGATCACGCCAGTCAGGCCGCCGAGGACGAGGGCCTCGATCCAGCCGTTGTCGTAGGCGAAGTTGGCCAGGCCGCCCGCACCGAAGCCGATGACCGGCGAGGTGTCCATCACCTGCTCCACGGCCGTGCCCAGCGAGCCGCTGCCGCCGCCGCCGAACCGCCCACCGGTGTACTGGCCGATGAAGGTGTTGTTCTCCTGGAGCCGGAACAGGCCGGTGACGTGCTCCATGCCCGACCAGTTCGCGAACAGCGGAACGTTGGCCAGCGCGACGAATCCGACGACGCCGGTCCACATCACGGCCATGCCGCCACCGCGCCGACGCACGATCAGGAACAGCAGGATCGGTGCGCCGACGAGCAGGAACACCTTGCTGACCGAGACCATCCCGCCGAGGAAGATCACGATCAGGCTCAGGTACAGCCGGGCCGAGCGGTTGCGGTAGACGTAGAGCGCGGCGAGGCCGGCCAGGCCGTACATCAGGCCCGCCTCGGCCGGCTGCGAGAACACGCCGGTGAAGCGCCCGAGCAGCGCGGCCTGCTCGGCCACCGACTCTCCGCCGGGAGCCTTCACCGTCGGGGAGTAGGAGGAAAGCCAGAAGACGCGCAGGACCGAGGACAGGTCGAACTTGATGCAGACCAGCGACAGGATCGAGTTCGCCATCGCGGCCCAGACCAGGACCGTGCACAGGGTGCGGATCAGGTCGCGGCGCCACTCGCTGCGCCCGTAGAGCAGCACGACGGTCATCACGGCCAGCGGCAGGAACATGTTGTCCAGGCCGCTGAACAGTGGACCGGGCTCGATGTCGACCGGTTCGACGATCGAGGCCACGGCACCGAGCAGGGCGACGCCCGCATAGGTGCCCCACAGCGCCATCAGCATGGTGGTGCGCGGGTTCGAAGCGGGCCGGCGCCACAGCCACGGCACGCCGAGAATCGCGAAGAACGCGATGCCGTAGGCCGACAGTTGCTCGGTACGCATCCCGAGGACCACGTAGGGCCCGAAGGCGGAGAGGGTGAGCAGCGCCCAGAGCCGCGTCGGCGCCTTGGAAACCTCCCCGGTCGGCGCCGCGACGTGCGGGGCCGCCGGGCGCGCCGCGAGGGTGCTCACGCGACCTTCTCCCAGAAGGTGTCCGGGGCACACGGGTCGAACAGGGCGTGCGTCCAGAACAGGGTCGTCAGTTCGCTCTCGCCGACGTTGACGATGTTGTGCACCCAGGTCGTCGGCATGTCGATCGCGACGGGTTGTTCGCCGTTGACCTCGAACGACACGATCTGCTCGCCGAGCGCGGGGCGCAGGTTGATCCGAGCCGTTCCGGCGAGCACCACGAAGCGTTCCACCTTTGTCAGGTGGAAGTGATCGCCCCGAGTGATGCCGGGTCGGGTGGTGGACACGAACGTCTGGCCCTGGCCGCCGTGCACGCGTACGGTCTCCACGAGTCGGCCGCGGTCGTCGGCGTGCGGGGTGAGCACGATCGGGTAGTGGTGCGGAAAGCCCGCTGCGCGCAGCGTGTTGAACACGTCGATCTCGTGCTTGCCGGTCAGCGGCGGGATGTCGCCGGTGCGGTAGCACTCCCACTGACGCTGCATCAGTTCCAGGGTGCGCAGGACCGAGGTCGCCTCGCCCTGCGGGTCGACGCGGCCGGAGGCGCCCTCGAGGGCGTGGATCAGCGACTGGGCGGCGTCCTGCACGTGCAGCAGCGAGAGCTCGCGATCGGTCACCGACGGCGTTGCCCCGTCCATGACGGCCTCGGCGAAGGTGGCAACGAAGGAGTTGTAGTGCGGACGGCAGCCCTCCCCGAACAGGTTCGGCAGGCGCACGTCGACGAACGCCGAGCCGAGCTCGCCGGCGGCGGCGGCGAGCATCTCGCCGGCGCCGCCCTTGCCCGCCCCGTAGGGCGATCCGTTGCCGGCCTGGACCGAGTTGGCGAACACGATGCGCGGCCGGGTACCGGCCTTCCACGCCGCGTCCGCGACGTCCGAGGCCAGGGCCAGGTTGCCCGCGTTCACCTCCTCGTCGGTGCCGCGGTTGACCCCCGCGACGTGGAGGATCGCCTCGACCCCGTCGGCGAGATCGGCGAGGTCGGCCCAGTTGCGGCGCGATACCGACACGACCTCGTGGCTCGGGTAGAGCGCCTTGAGGCGTACGGCGGTGTGCCGACCGAGGAAGCCCTCGGCACCGGTCAGCAGAATGCGCATCAGACTGCCGCCGTGGCGAGGTTCGCGGAAGGCGTGTCTTCGTTCGCTCGCAAGCTCGCGAATTCGGGCAGCGAGAGCAGCAGCTCCTTGGTCTGCTCGAGGTCCATCCGCTCGGTGTTCTCCGAGGTGTAGTCCTCCTGCAGGACGGTCTGCGGCTGGCCCTGCTCGTAGTAGGCGGCGTAGCGCAGCGAACGGGCATCGAGCGGGACGCGGTAGTAGTCGCCCTCGTCGATCGCGCGGACCATCTCCTCGCGGGAGAGCAGGGTCTCGTGGAGCTTTTCGCCGTGACGGGTGCCGAGGATCGTCAGCTCGGGGTCGTCGTTGCCGAGCAGGCTCGCCACTGCGCGGGCGAGGACCTCGACCGTGCACGCCGGAGCCTTGCGCACGAACAGGTCGCCGGGCAACGCGTTGAGGAACGCGTGCTCGACGAGGTCCACCGAGGCCTGCAGCGACATCAGGAACCGGGTCATCGTCGGCTCGGTCAGGGTGAGCGAACCGCCGCTTTCGAGCTGCTGGCGGAACAGCGGAATCACCGAGCCGCGCGAGTACATGACGTTGCCGTACCGGGTGATCGAGACCGTGGTGGCCGACTCGGGGTTGTTGCGGGCGAAGGCCTGCGCGGTCTTCTCCATGAGCGCCTTGGACATGCCCATGGCGTTGACCGGATACACGGCCTTGTCGGTGCTCAGACACACGACGGACCGCACGCCGACCGCGGCCGCGGTCTCGACGACGTTGCGGCTGCCCACGACGTTCGTGCGGACCGCCTGGTCCGGGAAGAACTCGCAGGAGGGAACCTGCTTGAGCGCGGCGGCGTGGAAGACGAAGTCCGCACCCTGCAGCGCCGAGCGCACGCTGTCCGCGTCCCGGACGTCGCCGAGGAACAGCTTGAGCCGGGAGTCGCCGACCCGCTTGCGCATCTCGTCCTGCTTGGTTTCGTCGCGCGAGAGCACGTGGATCGCGCCCACGCCGCGGGTCAGCAGGTAGTCGACCATGGTCGACCCGAAGGAGCCGGTGCCGCCGGTGATGGCGACGGTGGCGCCGGTCACGGCCGGCGCGGCGATCGTCTGACGGGGAATCACTGGACCACCGCCGCGGGTTCGATCACGGCCTCGGAGTTGGTGCGTTGGGCCACCATGAGTCCTCTCGTTGCGCACAGGCGCTCCATCGTCGCGACGACGTCCGCGTTCGGCGCCACCGGCGCCAGAACCGGCAGCCTCGTCGGCGACAGCGCGGGAGCGTCGACGTGGGAGATCAACGGGTGCAGCGGACGCTGATCGGTCTCGCCGTCCGCAAACAGCTCTTCGTGCAGCTTCTCGGCCTCGCGCAGGCCGGTGTAGACGATGTCCACCTCGCGTCCGGCGAGCTGCATCATGCGGTGCGCGAGGTCGGTGATCCGCACCGGTTCGCCCATGTCCAGCACCAGGACCTCGCCGTGCCGGCCGATCGCCCCGGCCTGGATGACCAGGCCGCAGGCCTCCTGGATGGTCATGAAGAACCGGCTCACGTCCGGGTGGGTGATCGTCAGCGTCGCGCCCATGGCGATCTGCCCGGCGAAGGTCGTCAGGACCGAGCCGCGGCTGCCGAGCACGTTGCCGAACCGCACCGACAGGTAGGGGTAGCCCTCCGCGGGCACGCCCGCGATGAGCCGCTCGCCGACGCGCTTGCTCCACCCCAGCACGCTGGAGGGGTTGGCCGCCTTGTCGGTGGAGATGCCCACGAACCGCTCGACTCTGGCCGCCCGCGCCGCCTCGATCACGTTGGCGGTGCCGAGCACGTTCGACTTCCACGCTTCGAGCGGGTACTGCTCGAGCATCGGAAGGTGCTTGAGTGCCGCGGCGTGGAAGACCACCTCGGGACGCCGAGCCAGGAAGTGCGCGGTGAGCGTCTCGCGGTCGCGGATGCAGGCCAGCAGCAGCTGACGGGAGTCCATGAGCGCGTCGTGATGGATGCTCAGATACACCGAGTGCAGGGCGGACTCGTCGTGGTCGAGCATCGTCAGTTCCGCGGGCCCGAAGGCGCGGATCTGCCGGCACAGTTCGGACCCGATGGAACCACCGGCTCCGGTGACCAGGACGCGCTTGCCGGTCAGATAGCCTCCGGCCGCCGTCGCGCCGGTGTCGATCGGCTCCCGGTTCAACAGAATGTTGATCGGGAGGCCGTTCAGGTCTGCAAGGTCCATCCCCCGAGGACCGTCCGTGGATCGCCTGTTGTGCGCTTCGGACTCAGCCATGGAACACCTGTTTCAAGTAGTGCCACTGTGTTGGGCGGCGCCGGAAGCGTCCGGCGCCCGTGGTGCAACGGGCGTTCTCAGGCCCTGGGCTCTCCGAGAGCGGCGCTGTCGATCATCACGACCTCGGACTGGCCGTAGGCCGAGCGCGGCGCCGGCATGGTCGCCCGCGCCTCCCACGGCGCGGCGGCAACCGGCGCGGGCGCGACCGGGGCGACGGCCACGTGCGGCGACTGCTTCACGCGGTCCGCGGTGTAGCGGTAGCCGTACTGGTAGGTGTAGCCGCCACCGGCCTTGGCCCGCGGAGCCATCGAAAGCACCACGCCGAAGATCGGCACCGACACCCGGCGCAGGTTCTCCACGGCCGCCTTGACCTGCTCCTGGCGGACCCAGCCGTGACGCGAGACGAACAGCACGCCGTGGCAGTGGGCGGCGAGGGCGACGGCGTCCGCGACCGGCAGGGTCGGGGCGGCGTCCATGACCACGACGTCGTAGCGGCGGTTCAGTTCGACGAGCACGTTGGCCATCTGGACCGAGGCCAGCAGCTCCGACGGGTTCGGCGGAAGGGCGCCGGCGCCGAGGAAGTCGAGCAGGCCTCCGCCCCACGGCTGAATGGCGACGTCGAGCGGGACCTGGCCGGTGAGCACCGTGGTCAGCCCGACCGCGTTCTCCATGCCCATGTAGGACGCAGCCTTCGGGCGACGCAGGTCCGCCTCGATCAGCAGGACCCGGTTGCCGGCCTGGGCGAGCGCGATGGCGAGGTTGCAGGCCGTGGTGGTCTTGCCCTCGTGCGGCAGCGCGGAGGTGACGCAGAGCAGCTTGTTGGTGTGGTCGAGGTCGACGTAGTCGAGGTTGGTGCGCAGCTGGCGGAAGGCTTCGGCCATCGGCGAGCGCGGCTGGTCGTGGACGATCAGCGGCCGGGACTTGATGTTCGGGTCCCACTGCGTGGCGCCGAGGACCGGAGCCTGCACGAGCTCGGCGAGTGCGTCCGGCGACTTCACGGTGCGGTCGAGGCTGTGGCGCAGCAGCGCCATGCCCATGCCGGAGAGCAGGCCGAGGAAGAAGCCGACGCCCAGGGCCGTCTTCTGACGCGGCGACACCGGAGCGATCGGCAGCGGCGCCTCTTGGATCTGACGGGCCACCACGGGGGCCTCGCCGCCGGCGGTCTCGGGCTTCTCGACCTCGGCGATGAGCTCGGAGAGCGCGGTCGCGGCAAGGTTCGCGATCGCCTGCGCCCGGCGCGGCGACGGATCGGTCGCCGTGATGCTCATCAGGACGGTGTCCGGCTTGGCCGTGGCCTTGATGGCGCTGGCCGGGACCACGTACCCGAGCTGGCTGGAGACCTGCTCGCGAATACGGCGGTCGGAGGCGAGCTCGACGTAGGACTTGATCTTCTGCTCGGAGAGCAGGCTGCCCTGGAAGGCCTGGTTCAGGTCGTTGCTGTCGCGGCTCGAGACGAAGAACTTCGTCGTCGCCGCGTACTGCGGGGTGGAGACGAAGGCCACCGCCCCACCCAGACCGAGTCCGAGGGCCACCCCGAGAAAGACGATGATCCACCGCTCGCGGGCGATGGTCAGGTAGTCCTTGAAGTTCATTCTTCCCCCCGGATCAGTGAGCATCGAAGGGCATCACGCGCCCTCGACTGGGGAGATCATGCTGAGCCGCACGCATCCGCGACCACCCGATGAACCGAATGGGTGAGGCTCACGAGACGGGGCGAATCGCCCACGTCCCAAACCTGTTCTGAGCGTGTTTCACCCGGTTGGCCGCACGCCTGCCGCCGACCCCCCGCACTGGGACAAGCTGCCCTCGATCGCTGCGCCTGCGCAGGCGATCGCACGTGACGGGGACACGACCGGGGGTTGACGATGGAGTCGTCGAGAAGTGCGGATTCCACGCTGCGGCGGGTGCACGCCGCACCGTCGGGTTCCATTCCGCGTCACCGTGCCCCGGTCGAGCCGAAGACCGACCGCGCCGGTCACGGCCGCGAGCTGCGCCGCGACATCCAGGGCCTGCGGGCCGTTGCCGTCCTGCTGGTGCTGATCTACCACCTGTGGCCCGGCGCGATCCCGGGCGGCTTCCTCGGCGTCGACGCCTTCTTCGTCATCTCCGGCTTTCTGATCACCGGTCACCTGCTGGCCACGCGCCCGACGACGGTGCGCGCGATGCTCGGCTTCTGGGAACGCCGGATCCGACGCCTGGCGCCCGCCTGCCTGCTGGTACTCGCGTTCTGCCTGCTCGCCGTCCGTTTGGTGGGACCGGACAGCCGTCGCGTGCACAGCTCGGTGGAGATCGCAGCCTCGGCGCTGAACCTGGAGAACTGGTTCCTGTCCTACCGCGCGGTGGACTACCTCGCCGCCTCCGCTCCGCCGTCGCCGGTGCAGCACTACTGGTCGCTGGCGGTCGAGGAGCAGTTCTACCTGCTCTGGCCGATTCTGTTGGCAGTGGCCGCCATCGCCGCGACCCGCCTGCGCGCGAGGTTCCGCACCGTCGTCCTGGTCGTGCTGACCCCGGTGGTGCTCGGTTCGTTCCTGCTCACCCTCGCTCCCGCGCTGCCCCTGCCCGCCCTCACCGGCGGCACCTACTTCGTGACTCCTCTGCGCATGTGGGAACTCGGCGCCGGCGCCGTGGTGGCCGCCTGGCTGTTCGGTCGATCCCAGGGCGAGCGCACCGGGCGTGCTCCGGTGGCGTCGGCCGTGTCCGCAGCCGGCCTCGTCCTGATCGCCGCGAGCGCGTTCGCGTTCTCCGCCGGCACGCCGTGGCCGGGTCCGTGGTCGCTCGTCCCCGTGCTCGGAGTCGTACTGATCATCGGCGCCGCCGCACCGGCGAAGGGTTGGCCGAACCGCCTGCTGACCAATCGGCCGATGCAGTACACGGGCAACCTCTCGTACTCGATCTACCTGTGGCACTGGCCGCTGATCGTGCTGCTTCCCGCCGCGACCTCCCGCGCCCTGTCGACCGTGGACAAGGTCGGCATCTTCCTCGCGACCTTCGCTCTCGCGGCCCTGACCAAACGCTACGTCGAGGACCGCTTCCGCCAACCGCGATCGAGCGCGGCGGGGGTGCGGACCGGCAGCGCCCGGCGCGCGTACGTCGCGTGCGCCGCCGCGACGGCGGCAGTCGTCGGTTTCGCCGGCTTCCAGGTCCTCGAGGCCCGCAAGGCCGAGCGCACCTCCTTCGCGGCCGTGGCCGCGGCGCTGGAGACCGACCCCTGCCTCGGCGCCCTGGCCCTGGCCCCCGGCGGCGACTGCGCGAACCCGAACTCGGGCGCGACGCTCCCGTCCTCGCTCGCGGCCATCGCCGACCGCCCGACGATGTGGGCGGACGGGTGCCTGATCAAGGACCCGTTCACCGGAGCCGTCTGCCGCACGGGGCCTGCAAACGCCAAGGTGCGCGTGGCGCTGGTCGGCAACTCGCGCGGCGGTCACTGGCAGCCGGCGATGCAGCGGATCGCCGAGCAGCGGGGGTGGGCGCTGTCGACCTTCACCACGCAGGGCTGCGCCGCCGTCGGCGTGGAGTACCTGTATCCGACGGAGCGTCAGCGGCAGTGGTGTCTGGACTGGGGCAAGCGCGTCCTGCGCGAGACCACGGGCGGCCAGTTCGACCTCGTCGTGATCTCCCAGCTCACCGCCGGGCCGCCCAAGGGCCTCGTCGACGCCGGTCCGCTCTTCCCGCCGGCCCAGCACGACTACTGGGTTTCCTCCTACCGCGACTACCTGGCGCAGTGGGTTGCGGCGGGCGTGCGGGTCGTCGTCGTCCGGGACACCCCGATGCCACGCACCTCGCTGGTCTCGGTTCCGGACTGTCTCGCGGTGAACCGCGACGACTTCGCCGCGTGCTCCGGCCCGCGGTCGACCTGGCTGCGGCCCGACCCGCTCGCCGAGGCGGGTACGAGCCTGAAGGCCAAGGGCGTTTCGGTCGTGGACCTGACCGACTACCTGTGCGACGCGGAGCGCTGCTTCGGCGTCGTCGGGCGCGTCCCGGTCTACTTCGACGCCTCGCACCTGTCCGCGACCTACTCCGAAACGCTCGCGCCCGCGCTGGCTCCGTCGCTGGACGCGGCACTGCGCAGGCCCGCGGGCAAGGGCGGCGCGGCGCGCACCCGGTGAACGCGCGCGCGAGTTGGTCCGGGCGGTCGCGCACCCGCGCGGCCGGGTCCATCGTCGACCAAATCGTCTCCAGCGCGGGCAACTTCCTCGTCCCGTTCGCCGCACTGCACCACCTGGGCCTGGCGGGCGTCGCCGCCTGCACCCTCGCCTACACGGCGGTCACGCTCGTCCTGGGCGTGGCCCGACCGCTGATCCTCACACCCCTGGTGGTCCGCTTCTCCGCCGCCGGGGACCGGGCCCGCCGTCGCGCGACGCGCATGGCCGCCGGCGCCTCGCTGCTGCTCGGCCTACTCGTCCTCGAAGTGTGTGCGGGGATCTCGCTGCTGCTGCCGGAGGCGGCCGGGGACGTCGTGTTGGCGGCCGGCTTCGCGCTGGTGCCGATCCTGGTGCAGGACGCCCTGCGCTACCACTGCTTCGCCTCCGGCCGGCCCTGGAGCGCGGCGGTCAACGACGCCGTCTGCCTGTTCGCCATCGGCGTCGCCACCACGGTCGTGGTGGTCGCGGACGCGGTGTCGGTCGCCTCGCTGCTGCTCGCGTGGGGGGCCGGCGTCGCGGTGGGCGCCGTCGCCGGGTGCGTGCAGCTCCGCGTCTGGCCTCGCCCCTTCGCCGGGCTGCGCTGGATCCGGGAGCAGCGGGACATCGGCCTGCCGCTGGCCGCGGGCGGCGTCGTGACGCAGGGCGCGGG
Source organism: Sporichthyaceae bacterium (assembly GCA_052389435.1). GTDB lineage: Bacteria > Actinomycetota > Actinomycetes > Sporichthyales > Sporichthyaceae > JBQTKD01. The sequence goes on from JBQTIB010000074.1 coordinate 47,861, forward strand.
CCGCGCGGTCCCGATCGTCATCGGGAGCATCGCCGGCATGGCCGCCCTCGGTCTGCTGGCGGCCGGTCAGACGCTGCTGCTGCCGATCAACACCGTCCTCGCCGCGACGGGAGCGTTCGTGTTGCCCGAATGTGCGCGTCGGCTCTCCTCGCGCGGCGCTCGCCACGTCGCGAGGATCCTGACGGCGGTCTCGGGCGCACTGTTCGTCGCGACCCTGGCCTACGCCGCGATCGTGAGCGTGCTGCCCGAGGCGCTGGGGCGCGCCTACGCCGGTCACAACTGGGACGAGGCGCTGTCCATGCTCGCCCCCGTCGCGTGGTGGTCGGCCGCGACCGCGCTGTGCTGCGGTTCGTGGATCGGCCTTCAGGTCTACGGCGCCTCCAGGACGGTGCTGCGGGTCAGCATCGCCCAGGGCGCCCTGCAACTGCTCGGCGCCGGCCTCGGCGCGTCCCTGGCCGGCATCGACGGCGGCGCGTGGGGCATCGCGATCGGTTCGCTGCTCGCCGCGGCCGTCTGGGCCACCGCCTTCCGCCGCGCGACGGCCCGTCGGATCCTCGAGGAGATTGGGTCCAGCGCACACCCGACCGGCATTCCGAGGCCCCGCGCGGAGCAGGCCGCGATCGACGTCGGCGCCTAACCGGTCGGTGAGTCGCGCCACCTACCGCACCGTTCCCGATCCACTACCCCGAGCAGGGCCTCCCGGCGGCGGGCAGTTCCCCGGCGAGGAGGTAGGCGTCCACCGAGGCTCTGCAGTGGCCGAGCAGGTAGACGCCGTGCCCGACGTCGGCGGTGACCGCCACCGAGCCGGGCAGGTGTGCGGCCAGCGATCGTGCCGCCGAGGGAGGGCTCAGGACGTCGCGAGTTCCCGAGACCAGCAGCAGCGGCGGCACCCCTGGCGCGCGGACCGGGTGCGGCGCGAACGATCCCTGATCGGGAATCCCGCCGCACGTGCCCAGCACTCGGCCGTAGATCCAGCCCAACCGCGGAGCGACCGCGCGTAGGTCGCCCTCGAGCGCCGCCAGGGTGTCGAGGTCGCCGTAGAAGGGCGAGTCGGCGCACTGGTGCAGGCGCAGCGCATTCGTGCGCAGTGCACCGACGGCGCCCGCCGCCGCGGGCCTGGTCGCGAACGCCGATGCATCGCCCGCGTCTGCCTTCGCGAGCGATCGCGCGAGCCGGGGCCAGGTGGCTTCGAGGTAGACGCCGAAGAAGCCCACGCGCAGGTCCTGTGCGGTCGCGGACGCTCCTCCCGCGGCGGGAAGCGGAGCGCGCTCCGCCCTCGCCACGAGGTCGTCGAAGACGTCGCGAGCGTTGCGCGGATGGAGTGCGCACGATCGGTCGCCTTCGCACCACTCGCCGAATCGGGCGAGTTCGGCCTCCAGGACCGCCGCCGCCGAACTCGCGCGTGCATACGGACGGGCGTCGATTCGCTCGGGCACGCTGTCCAGGTACATGCGGTGCACCCGCGTGGGGAACGCCTCCGCGTAGGCCGCTCCCCACAGGTCGCCGTAGGAGTTGCCGAAGTAGGTCAGTCGCCGCTCGCCGAGGGCGACGCGGATGGCCTCGACGTCGTGGGCGACCTGCCACCCGTCGAGGTGGTGGGCCAGCCCCGGGGACTTCGCGCGGCAGGCGAGCGCCCAGTCGCGGTTCGCGCGCGTGTACGACTCCCACCTCTCGGCGCCCAACTGCCCGAACAGCACGTTGCGGTTCGGCGGCGCGGGGCAGTCGACGCCGCCGCTCGCGCCGACGCCGCGGGCGTCGAATGCGACGACGTCGAACCGGCGGCGCAGGTCCGCCAGCGACGTGCGGTGGCTCCAGATCTCACTCGCGGTGGTCCCCGGCACCCCCAGATTCACGACGATGGACCCGAGGCGTGTGGTGGGGTCGGTCGCAGGCAGTTTGACCAGGGCGATGCGGGAGCGTTGCCCACCGCGCGGCTGCCGCCAGTCGACCGGCACCGGGATGCTCGCGCATTCGATCTCGGCCACGGGTTCGGTCCCCTTACAGGGCTTCCACGCCAACGCGGCACGACCCGGGTCGACGGCCCACCCGGAGCCGCCGAGCGCTAGGAGCAGGGCCCCGGCAGCCGCGAGCCTGCGCCCGGTCATCGGGCCGGCCGGCCGCTCCCCACGGCCGGCGCCTGGCCGAGCAGGGTCTCGAGGTCCGCGACGGCGACGTCCCGGGCGAGCTTGCGGGCGAAGAACTTCCCGCTCGCACGCAGTTCGGCGGCGTCCCGGACCGGGTCGAGCAGATCGGGCTTGGTTCCCTCCCGGCCGGTCGAAAGCGCGAGGGTCGGACGGATGTGGTGCAGGGCCGCGTCGCAGAAGCTCTGCTTGCCCCGATACCGGGTCAGGTGGTGGTCGCGGGCGTGCTCGGAGTTCGCGACGACGGTCTGCACGAAGTGCTCGTCGGGAGCGAAGACGGTCCGGTAGAACGCGACGAGTTCGCGCCCTCGACGGTGGGTCGCCACCACCAGTTCGGCCGCGGGCCGGGTCAGCGACCACCACTGACTGCCGCAGTGCGGCCGCAGTCCGCCGGGGACGCCGTCGCGTTGGCCGAGCGCGTACTTCGCGCCGTAGTGCAGGGCGCGCCGCGCGAAGCGCCCGCCCGGGTGCCGGTTGAGCTCGAGGAACCAGCGCAGGCGGACGGTGCCGTGCAGTCCGGCGGTGCGGTCGGTGATGGGCACGTACCGCATTCGACAGTCGGGCGCGCTGCGCAGGTGCTCGACCAGTTCGTCGATCGGCCGGATCGGAAAGCAGGCCCCGGACAGCAGCACGAAGTGCTCGGCGTCGGAGGCCAGCGCCGCCTCGAGCAGGTGCATGGTCGCGCTCACGATCGAGAACCCGCCCCAGGCGACGTCGACTCGCTCGACGGGCGTCACGTGCGGCGCCGCGACGGTCTGGCGGAACCGGTGCATCGGCGCCTTCGCGTCGACGTGCAGGTAGACCTCGTGCGGCGCGAGCCGGCGGCTCAACCAGTCCACGTGGGAGGGGTTGTCGTGCACCAGCAGCAGGAACGCGACCGGGCTCACGCCGTCGCTCCGTCCAGGAGTTCCAGCGCCGCCGCGACGGCCTGCTCGGTGTTCCGAGCCAGCCTCACTCCGCCGAGCGCGCCGAGGTAGGCGCGGTGGATGTCGCCGATCTTTCCGTTGCTGTTGTCGATCGCCACGGTCGGCACGCCCACGAGCCGGCCGAGCACGGCGGCGTGCAGTCGGTCGGTGACGAGGACCTGGCCGCGGCGCACGATGCGATAGGCCGAGGCGCGGTTGAGTTCGGCGATGCCCGCGTATCCGGCGGCGATCGCATCGACGACGGCGGGAGCGACGATCGGCACCACGCGGGCCACGTCCTCGGGCAGCCGGCACCCGCGGTAGGCGACGTTCCACGGCCCGCGCAGCTGCCAGTCGCGCCGCTCGAGGTCGACCCACTCGGGGAAGTCGAACCGCGGACGGGTGGACTCGGAGTCGGTGCGCGCCAGCAGGACGACGTCGTGCTGGGCAACCCGCGGTTGCAGGTCCTCGCCGAGACCGAGGGCCATGTCGGGACAGAACACGGTCTGGGCGCCGGGGAAGTATTCCCGGCAGCGCGCCTCGGCCGCGTGGTCGCGCGCCAGCAGCACGAGGTCCTGGTGCGCCCCGAACACCTTCTGAGCCTGCGTCAGAGTTTCTTCCCGGGCGAACTCGACGCTCTGCGGGAGCTGCACGATGCGACGGTCGGCGAAGGTCTCCACAATCAGCTCGCGGAAGCGGTGGTGCAGCGGATAGCGGTCCCCGAGGTTTCCGCCACCCTGAATGAGGATGGGCCCGGAGGGAACGCGTCGGCGCAGCTCCTCGGGTTGGAAGTGCAGGGTCGTTGCGACATAGCGCACCCGAACGCCGAGGCGGGCGAGGTAGCGCATCGTGCCGAGCCAGATGAGCGCGTCCCCGGCGTTCTGGTGCCGCGGAAAGTCCAGGACGGCGACTTCGGATCCCGGTTCCACGAACTGCTTGAGCACGTGCAGGGTCTGCTGCTGCAGGGCTCCCACGGTCAAGGGCGCAACCGGCGGAGCAGCCGCGGCGCCCGTTTGCTTCGGAATGAGATTCGTCGACCTGCTGACCACCGGCACCTCGGCACCCCCGCCTACGGACTCGAGGGCCCCCGTCGAACCCCCGTTCCCGCGGACGATAGCCACGGCCCGGAAACTGAAAAGGGCGCCTTGCGCCACTAGTGGGAACGGCCCGACTTCACACCTTGCCTGGGCCGTTCGGGTGAACGGCGAGGGTAGCCCCGACAGTTCGTCTGACGGACCGTAAGCCAGGAAAATTTACGTGCGGTTCCGCGAGCCATTGCGCATTCGCAGCCTTCTGCCACCCGAAGGGACCAACGGCGTCCGGACGCGGATGTCCTGCGTGGTCTGATGATCGAACTGCAAAGAATCCGTGGGGGATCTTCGTGAGAGACGACGCCGGCATGCACTCGACCGACCTGGCGGTGACCGAGGGCGTCGCCTTCCTTCCCGCGCAGCGCTCGCGATCGCAGGCGACCGGTTCGCCCATGAACGCCACCGACGTGCGCCTGGCGCAGTTGGAGATCCTGCGCCGGGTCGACGCCTTCGCCACCGCCCACGGCCTGCGCTACTACCTGACCTACGGCAGCCTGCTCGGCGCCATCCGGCACGGCGGCTTCATTCCGTGGGACGACGACGTCGACGTGATGATGCCCCGTTCCGACTACGAGGTCTTCGTCGCGACCTTCGACGCCGAACCCGCCAACGCCGGGTACCGGGTGCAGGCGAACTCCAACACGGCCGACTGGCCCTATCCCTCCGCCAAGGTGGGCGATGTGGGCACGACTCTGCACGAGGGTCGACACGACCCGGCCGGGCTCGGAGTCAACCTCGACGTCTTTCCCGTCGACGGCCTGCCGAACTCCCGGTGGGCTCGGGCCCTGGACCGGCGAACGATCGACGTCCTGCGCCGGGTCCACGCCGCGAAGATGGCCGCGCCGCGCGCGGGACGCGCGCCGTGGAAGAACGCCCTGCTGGCCCTGGCCCGCGTGCTGCTCGCGCCGATCGGCGCCCACCGCCTCGCGCAGGCCTGGAACGCCCGCGCGGCCCGACCGATCGGCAAGGGCACCACCGCCGCCGGCATCCGCGTCGGCAGCTACGACTGGGCGGTGCCGACCGCCGCGCTCGGCGACGGCGTGGAGGTGAAGTTCGCGGGCATGGCGCTGCGGGCTCCGGCCGACTTCGACCTCGTGCTGCGCACGATGTTCGGCGACTACCTGGTGCTGCCGCCGGAGGATCGGCGCGTCTCCCACCACACGTTCACCGCCCATCGGGGGCCGTGCTCGGCCAAGCTCGACCCGCCGTGCCCGGCCTAGCGAGGCCAGCGCGCGCGCGAAGCCGCGCCATGGCGGCACTGGTGGACCAGGCGGTCTGCAGCGCAGGGAACTTCGTCGTGCTCCTCGCCGCACTGCACCTGCTCGATCTCCGCGGTGTCGGTTCCTACACGCTCGCCTACGGCTGCGCGATGTGGGTGCTCGCGATCGTCCGGCCGCTGATCCTGGAACCGACGATGATCCGTTTCGCGGCGGCGTCGCCGCGCCAACGTCGGATCGCCACCTCCCGGTCCGCAGGCGCGGCCGCGGGCATCGGCTTCGCGCTCGCCGCCGTGTGCGCGGCCATTTCGACGGTGCTCCCCGGTGCGGCTGCGGCCATCGTTCTCGGCGCGGGACTGGCGATGCCCACGCTGCTCGTGCAGGACGCCTGGCGGTACGCCTTCTTCACCGCCGGCCGCCCGTGGGCCGCCGTGGTCAACGACGGTGCGTGCCTGGTCGCCATCGCCGCACTCCTGATCGGCGCCGGAGTCCTGGCCGACCCGGGACCCGGTCTGCTGTTGGGCCTGTGGGGTCTCGGGCTCGGGGCGGGCACCGTCCTGGGGTGCTGGCAGCTCAAGGTGTTTCCCGACTTCGCGCGCGGGCCACGCATGTTGCGCCAGCATCGCGACCTCGGCCTCCCGCTCGCCGGCGCCGCACTGGTGGTGCAGGGCGCGAGTCGCGTCGCGTTGATCGTCGTCGGCGTCTCGGCCGGAATGCCGGCGGTGGGTCAGATCTACGCGGCCCTGGCCCTGATGACTCCGGTGAACGTGCTGCTGCTGGCGGCGCCCACCTTCGCGGTGCCGGAGACGGTACGCCGCCTCGAGCACGGCGCCGCGGTGGTCCGCCGGTACCTCGTGCTGCTGTCGGTCGCGCTCGCCACCCTGGTGCTCGCCTTCGCCGTGGTCACCCGCCTGCTGCCCGAGGGCCTAGGGCGCCTCTACGCGGGAGAGAACTGGGAGCACGCCACCGCGACGCTGTGGCCCGTGGCGTGCTGGGTCGCAGCGACGGCCGCCTACGCAGGCGCCAAGGTCGGACTGCAGGCGCGCGCGCAGGCCACGCTCATCGCACGCCTGAGCCTCGCGCAGGGCGTGCTGCAACTCACCGCGTCGGTCGCGGGCCTCGCGGTGTTCGGCGTCTCCGGCGCCGCCTGGGGCCTGGCGCTCGGCACGGCGCTGGGCGCTGCGCTCTGGTGGATCCTCGCCCAGCGTTCCCTTCCCGACGGGCGGATTCCCCGGCAGGCCCGGCGAGCCGTGCGGACTCCGGCGAAGAATGCCCGCGTAGCCGCAACCGATATGGCCTGACTGCCCCTCAGAATCCATATATTTCGGGCATTCCCCGCCCCAACGATTTCTCCAAGCCCCGGCCCGCGCCCTGCGCCCTGTGCTTGCATGGAAGCGGATCGATCGGGAGGGGACCCGTGAGCTACCGCTTGGGAATCGAACTCGGCCGCACGCGCACCGTGGCCGTGGTCGTGCACGACGGTCAGGCGCCGCGGCCGTTGCCGCTGGGCGGAAGCGGCCCGCACGGCGCCGTCGCCGCCATGCCGACGGCCCTGTTCCTGGAACGTCGCGGGGCGATCAGCTGCGGCCGACGGGCGACCGAACTCGCCGTTGTCGAACCCGAGCGCCTGTTGGTCGGCTTCCTCGACCGGATCGGCTCCGGCGAACCCCTGCGCATCGGCAGCGGCTCCGACGCGACCACCCACCACGCCCAGGACGTGGCCGCGGCCGTCGTCGCCTGGGTCATCGCCCACGCCGGCGAACTCGAGGGCGCCCCTCCCGCCGCGGTGGCCGTGGCCCTGCCCGCGGATCTCGGCGATCGGCGCACCACCGAACCGTTCAAGAAGGCCCTCGCCGCGCAGCGCCTGGACCACGTGCTCCTGGTGGAGGAGTACTTCGCCGCCGGGCGCCTCTACACCCACGCCCTGAAACCGAGCCCCGGTCAGGCGTTCGCGACGTTCGTCGTCGGTGCCAGCGGCGTCCGCGCGGCGGTTCTGCGCGGCGATCTGGACGGCAACGTCTGGCCGCTGGGACGGCCCGCCGCCCGTGCGGACGTGGGCGGCGACGCCTTCGACGCGGCGGTGCTGCATCGAGTGCTCGCCGAGGTCGGCGTATCGGCCGAGCACGTGACGGCCAACGCCTCCGACGCGGCGGCCCTGCGCGGTGCCTGCCGCCGGCTGCGCGAGCAGCTCTCGACCGAGGAGTCGGCCGAACTCGGAATCGCCCTGCGCGACCGGGTCGCGCCGGCGACCCTGTCCCGCGAGGAGTTCGAGGCGCAGATCCGCGGCGCCGTGGCCGCCGGCGCCGACCTGCTCGACGAGGTCGTCGCCGACGCCGGCATCCGCCGCGAGGACGTCGCCGCGATCCTGCTCTGCGGCGACGCCGCGGCCACGCCCGCCATCGCCCGCGAGCTCGGCGCCCGCTTCGGCGCCGACGTGCACCTGGTGCGCGAGCCCGATCCCTCCTTGACCGTCGCAGCCGGCGCAGCCCTCGGCCTTCCGGCGCCTGCGGCACCGACGGCTGCCCCCGAACCCGCCGCTCCCCCCGCCCAGAAGACGCGCACGCTGCGGCCCGCGCTGGCCTCCGCCGTGCGCGCCGAGGGTGCCCCGCGCCTGCGGCCGCCCGCGACGACGCCGGCGCGGCAGGCCCCGGCCGGCAACCGCGGCCCGGTCCAGCAGCCGACGGTGGGGACCGGCCGGCCGATTCGCCCGAACGAGCCCAAGGGCGCACCGCGGCGCAACCAGGTCGCGCTGCTCGGCCTGGACTCCGGAGCGCGAACGACCCCGCGCTACGCGACGGGTTCGCTCAGCGTCGTCCCGGGGCGCGAGCTCGGCACCGTCGAGGACCTGCTCGAGGTTCCCGGTCCGCGCCGCATCGCCGCCGCGCGGGAACTGGAGGCCAGGACCGAGGCCCAGTTCTCCGAGGTCGACGGCCACGAGGTGGACGAGCGCACCCTCGGCCAGCGCGCCCGCTCGATGATGACGCCCACCCGCGTCCTCGCGCTCGGCGCGCTGACCACCGCGGTGTTCGTCGGTTCCAACGCCTGGCTGCACGTCCAGTAGCCGGCCCGCGCCGAAAACCCGGACGTCCGACCGACGGTGGCCCATAGGCCACGATCGGTCGGACGTCGTGCGTCAGGCGGAGCGCGCGATCTCGGCTGCGTCGAACTCCATGGCGATCGTGTCGTCGTGCATCGTCAGGTCCAGCTCGCCGCCGTTGCCGAGGTTGGCGATCCAGGTGGTGACCCAGTCCGGCTCGACGTCGACGGCCCCGGTGGTCTCGAAGCTGGCGAGCACGGCCGCGGCCGCCTCGAACGCGGCGGCGGTGAGCATGCGCTGCTCCTGGGCCTCCCGCTCGGCCAGCACCGCCCGAGCACGCTCGGCGCGAGCGCGCCGCACGATCTCGTCGGCCTCGGCCTTGTCGGCCCGCAGCTGCACGACCTCGGCCCGCAGGGCGACCGACTCCCTGCCGAACGTCTCGAGCTGCGTCTGCAGTCCCGCGATCGAGGTCTGCAGGGACGTCAGCTGTTCGGAGAACACGTTCTCGTCGCGGCGGCGCATCGACTCCGACAGCGAGATCTCCCGCTGGTAGCGGCGGCCCCGTCGGGCGCTATGGGCGATGAGCCCGAGGGCGAGCACCCAGGACGCAACCACTGCGAGCTGCAGCACCTGCGTGGTGCCCTGGACGAGAGCGAGCGCCAGGCCCGCGGTGACCATCGACCCGAGAGTGACCGGAGCGATGAGCGAGACGGCGAGGGACTGGCGGTGGCGACCACGTGTCATGTGGTGAAAAGTAACGGTTGTGACTCGTGGTTCTGATGAGGCGCGCCGGGACGCGCCGGGTCAGGCCTGGTTGCGCGGGTGCGGCATCGCGTTGGAGGTGACCGACGGGTCTCCGGGAACGCGGCACACGTGCTCGAGGAACAGCGCGGCTGCGACGAGCCCGAGACCTGCTGCGGCGGCCAATCCGCTGTAGGCGGCGAGCTCCCCGTACCCGGGTTCGTCGAGGTTGGCGGCCAGGAACAGGGCATACCCGCCGTAGAGACCCACGACCCCGGCACCGACCGGGGAGCTCGCTCGGGCCAGCACGCCGTACCGCGCGACCGTCAACGGGTTCAGCGCCACGGCGTCCGGGCGCCGCTCGCGCGAGGCGCGCAGCCGCGAACGGGTCGTCAGGGCCAGGGTCAGCACGATCGCGGCGAACAGCACCAGAACGAGGAAGGCCGAGGGCGGGACGTCCGGCATCGTTCCGCCCCGGCCGTCGAACACCAGGCCGCCGCCCCAGCCCAGCGCGCCGACGACCGTCGCGATGGCGACCAGGACCTGCCAGCGGGTACCCCGCAGCGGTTGCGACTGCATGGAGTGGATCAGGCGGGCAGGTCGAGCGCGACGTCGGGGACCCGGCGGATCGTGCCCATGTCGACCGACTGCAGCAGGTCCACCAACTTGCCCTTGGTGACCAGTTCGCCGTCCGGCTCCATGTCGTACCAGGGCGCGAGCACGAAGGCGCGCTCGTGGGCGCGCGGGTGCGGGAGCGTGATGGCCGGGTCGTCGAGGACCCGGTCCGCGAGCGCGATCACGTCGATGTCGAGGCGGCGCGGGCCGCGGCGGTCTTCGCCGAGCCGAGCGCGGCCGAAGGCCTCCTCGACCGCGTGGCAGCGCTCGAGCAGCGTTGCGCCGGACATCTCGGTGTCCACGATGAGAACGGCGTTGAGGAACTTGGGGCCGTCGTACTCGGTCTCGGGCAGCGTCTCGTAGATCGGCGAGACGCTCAGGCCCCAGATGCCGGGGGCGTCCAGAATCGCGTCGACCGCGTTCTGCAGGTTCGCGACGCGGTCGCCGGAGTTGCTGCCGAGCGAGAGCACCGCCCGACGGATCGGCCGAAGCTGGCCGGTCAGGGTGTCGTCGATTTGGTAGGCCGGGGTGTCATTCACGAGCGACTCCGCGTGATCGTGACCGATACGTCGTCGAACGGCACAGCAACCGGGGCGCCCGGTTTGTGCACCGTGACCTCCACGCTCTCCACGCGAGGACGGGACAAGCACTCTGCGGCGATCCGGTCGGCGAGGGTCTCGATGAGCTTGACCGGCTCGCCCTCCACGAGGGCGACCACCCGATCGGCCAGGTCCGCGTAGTCGACCGTATCGGCCACGTCGTCGCTCTTCGCCGCCGGGCGGGTGTCGAGCCCGAGGTTCACGTCGACGAAGAACGGCTGGCCGAGAACCTGCTCCTCGGCGAGCACGCCGTGGCGGCCAAAGCCTCGTAGACCCCGCAGGGCGACCCGGTCGAGCATGGCGCCAACCTACCCGGCGGGCCCCCTGTCGGCACCCGCCGGATGCTGAGAACCCAGGGAGTGCCCAGGAATGGGCGGCCTTCGTCGCGGACGTGCTGGGTCGTGTCCCTTGAATCCTGGCGGCGCGGACCGGCGCCACGACGACGCCCGGCGGCGTTGTCGCGGGACACTCCCTAGTCCTCGTCGTCTTCGTTCACACCCGCAAGAACCGGGGAGCCGTGGCGGACCCAGAGCCGCCAGCCGGCGTCGGTGCGGCGAAACAGGTTCGTCGCCACCCCGCGAGCGCCGGCGAACGCCGTGGAGTCGGCCCCGGACTCGTCGTCCTCGGCGGCGGTGATGATGTTCTCCACGCAGGTCAGCACGGCGAGGTCGCCCGCGAGCTCGAGTTCGACGTCGGTGATGACGAACTGGATGTAGGTGGTGTTGGCCATGATCATCGCCCAGGAGCGCAGGACCTCGTCCCGGCCGCGCAGCGTCGGCCAACCGGGGTGCACGCACACGACGGACTCGGAGTGCTCGCCGTCGATCCAGAGGGCGTCCATGCGGTCGAGGTCGCCGGCCTCGAAGGCGGCGTAGAGGTCCTCGTTCAGTTCGACCAGACGCGCGCGATCGCCTGCTTCGCTCATGTGCCCGTCCAGGCCCGTGCCACGGCCACCGCGTCGCGCGAGGGCCGCGGAGCGTGCACGCGGACCGCCCACGCCCCGGCGGCGGCGGACAGCGCGGTCAGGGCCGTGGTGGCGTCCTCGCGCTCGCCGACCGGACGGGAGGTGCCGTCGGGACCGAGCGAGCCGAGAAAGGCCTTGCGGGAGCCGCCGACCAACAGCGGCCGGCCGAGTTCGCCGAGCTCGTGGAGGCGACGCAGCAGTTCCCAGTTGTGCGCGGAGGTTTTCGCAAAGCCGAGACCCGGGTCCAGGATGACCCGTTCGCGCTCGATGCCCGCGTTCTCGGCGGCGGCGAGGCGCTCGGCCAACTCCGCGCGAACGTCGCGGACGACGTCGGAGTACTGCGCGCGGTCGGCCATGTCCGCGCTCGGCCCTCGCCAGTGCATGAGCACGTACGGTACGCGGGCGGACGCGACGTACGGCAGCATCGCCGGGTCGGCGAGCCCTCCGCTGACGTCGTTGACCAGGGCGGCGCCGGCCTCGACGGCGGCCTGCGCGACGACGGCCCGCGCGGTATCGATCGATACCACGATGCCGGCGGCGACGAGACCGCGCACCACGGGCAGGACGCGGGCGAGTTCCTCCTCGGCCTCCACCCGAGCGGCTCCGGGACGCGTGGACTCCCCGCCCACGTCGACGAGGTCCGCGCCCTCGGCCGACAGCAGGCGCCCGTGCTCGATCGCGGCGGCCGCGTCGGCGTGCGCACCGCCGTCGGAGAAGGAGTCGGGGGTGGCGTTCAGCACCCCCACGACCAGGCACCGGTCCGCGGTCGGCAGACCGGGCAGATCCCAGGCCCGCAGCATCGGGCAATCCTGCCGGCCACCTTCGGTACCGACCGGGCGGGCTCCCGAACCGGACGCGGGGCTAGCCCCGGCGGCGGGCCTGCGGCGCCGGGGAGTCGGACGGGGCGCGCGGGGCGACGATCCGCGGGCCGTAGCCGGCGCGGTTCATCCCGGCGACGGCCTCGGAGTTCGCGCGCGCCAGATCGGCCTCGAAGTCGACCTCGACGGCGTAGAAGTCCGAGATGTCCACGGGCAGCACCGCCATCCCGGCGGCGATGGCGGTTTCTAGGCCGCGTTCGAAGTAGTCCTGGTCGGCGCAGGCGGTCAGGTGCTCGATCAGCATCGCCTTGTGCCGCGGCGCGACGTAGTTGATGCCGACGGCCTCGCCCTCGCCGTCGACGACGGTCTTGGACAGCGCTTCGATCAGGCCCTCGGGGTCGCGGGTGTACTTGACCTCCTCCTCGCCGACGGCGGAGGTGTTGACGCACACGAACGACTCCCCGCCTCGGATCAGCGGCTTGAGCCGCACGAGCAGGCGGTGGTCGAAGACGACGTCGCCGTTGAGCCAGAGCACGCCGCCGGCGGCGCTGGACTTCAGCGCGCGCAGCAGGCTCTGGGAGGTGTTGGTGGTGTCGAAGCGCTCGTTGTAGGCGAACAGGAGCCAGGGGAAGGTCTCCATGATCATTTCCTTCTTGAACCCGACGACCGCGGTGATGCGGGCCGAGTTCCCGAAGACCGCCCGGATGTTGTCGAGCTGGTGGGCCATGATCGGCCGACCGCTCGCCAACGGCGTCAGCGGCTTGGGCATCGGGCGCCCGAGCCGGGTTCCCATCCCGGCGGCCAGGATGACGACCTGGACCTGATCCGAGCACTGCGCGATCTCGTAGGCGTTCGACATGGACGCGAGTATCGACGCGCCCCCGCAACGACGGGTGCGAATTGGTCCGTCCGAGGAGTCCGCGAAATTCTCGGCGTGTCAGCCCACACGGCTCCACACATCGGACAATTCGGGCACGCCGACAGCCATCGCGGATGACGTGCGCACATGGTGCCTTGACACCGAAGGGGGCGGCTACCGCCGGTTGATCAGCCCCATCGCCTCGGCCCGGGTCGAAGCGCTCTGCTCCAGGACGCCGCGCACCGCGGAGGTGAAGGTGCGGGCTCCCTGCTTGCGCACGCCCCGCATGGTCATGCAGAGGTGCTCGGCCTCGATGACGACGATGACGCCCTGCGGCTCCAGGATGGTCATCAGCGCGTCGGCGATCTGGGTGGTCAGGCGTTCCTGGACCTGCGGGCGGCGTGCGTAGACCTCGACGAGCCGGGCCAGCTTGGACAGGCCGGTGATCTTGCCCGCCTCGGCGGGGATGTACCCGATGTGCGCAACGCCGTGGAAGGGCACGAGGTGGTGCTCGCAGCAGGAGTACATCTCGATGTCGCGGACCAGGATCAGTTCGTCGTGGCCGATGTCGAACGTCGTCGACAGGACCTCCTCCGGGGACTGCCAGAGCCCGCCGAAGATCTCCGCGTACGCCCGCGCGACCCGGGCCGGGGTCTGCCGCAGGCCGTCGCGGTCGGGGTTCTCGCCGATCGCGAACAGGATTTCGCGGACGGCCGCCTCGACCCGCTTGGCGTCGTAGGGGGGACGCTGCTCGGCGTCGTCGGTCAGGGAGATCGGGGTGACCATCCCGTCAGCCTACGAGCCGTCAGGAGGTCGAGGTCGGGGTGGGCGACGGGGTGCCGGTGAAGGTCGCAGTGGGACTCGACGAAGGCGTCGCGGGCGAGGTCGGCGAGGGGGTCGAGGTCGCCGTCGGAGCCGGCGTGAAGGTGAACGTCGGGCTCGGGCTCGGCGACGGGGACTCCCCGTACGGGCAGCGCGGACGCATGCCGCGGATCAGCCGGTTCCAGGTCCACTCGTCGATGACGCCGAAGCGCGGGTACCGCTCGCACTTGGAGAACTGGAAGGCCCGGATAGCGGCCTCGGTCCGAGACCCGAAGTACCCGTCGACGGTTTCGACCTTCAGCGCGGACTGGATCATCCGCACGTCGACGCGACACCGGTCGAAGGCCTCCGACCGCCGGATGGTCCCGACCAGTCCCCCGTTGGGCCCGGGCACGAACGGCAGACAGTTCGGGGTGGCCGAGGCCGTCGCGGACGGCGTCGCGGTCGCGGTGTCGGTGGGCGTCGGGGTGGGCGTGGGCGTTTCGGTCGCCGGCGCGAGGACCGCCGGGATCGGCGGCGGCGGCGACACGACGTCGCTCGTGGCGTCCCCGCTCCCGCGGTTGACGGCCCACACGGCGCCGACACCGGCGAGCAGCAGGAGTGCGGCCACCGCGGCGACCACGGCCCGCCGACCGTCGGGGCGGTGCGGGTACGCGGCCGGGTAGGCGACCGGCGCCACGCCCGCGGCAGCCGCGGGCTCCGCAGCGGGAGATGCCGCAGCGGCGGGCGGGAACGCGGCGGGCGGCGGGAACGCGGCGGCGGGCGGGAAGGGAGCGGGCGGTGCGACCGGGACCACGAGAGTGTCCTCGGTCGGCGAGGAGTCGTAGGCGGGCGGGGAGTCGTCGGCCGCCGGGGGGTCGTAGGCCGGCGCGGATCCGCCGGCGGGGGGCGGGACGCTCAGCGCCGCCGCGGCGGGAAGGCCCGCTGTCAGCAGCGCCAGGCCGTCGAGCCGGCCGGCGACGGCGGCCGCCGTGGCCGGCCGGCGGGCCGGGTCGGCGGCGATCAGTTCGAGGATCGCCGCCCACAGCGAATCGGGCACGCCGGCCGGGCGGCCGGGTGCGCCGCCGAGGTGGCCCTGCGCCAGCGCGGCGGCCTCGCCCACGTACGGGGTGACCCCGCAGCAGAGTTCGTAGAGCACGACGCCCAGCGCGTAGAGGTCGCCCGCGGGCGTCGGAGCGGCGCCGCGCCACCGTTCCGGGGCCAGGTAGGGCAGCGGAGCGGGCGGACCGGTCGGGCTTCCCACGCCGGGGTGGGCGATGCCGAAGTCGGTGATGCGCGGGCGCGGCGGGTTGTCCCGGTTGTCGAGGAGCACGTCTTCGGGCTTGAGCGAGCCGTGGACGACGCCCGCGGCGTGCAGCGCCTCGAGGCCGCGGGCGACGCCGGCGCCGATCCGGGCGACGTCGGCGGGCGGCAGGGGGCCGGCCGCCAGGGCCGCGCGCAGGTCCCCGCCGGGCACCAGCGAGGACACGATGGCCAGCGTCTCGCCCTCGACGAGCAGGTCCTGGACGCCGACGATGTTCGGTCCGGCGACGCTCAACAGCCGGTTCCGCTCGTACACGAACCGGGCGACCATCGCCGGGTCGGCCGCGATGTGCGGGTGGAGAACCTTGATGGCGTAGATGTCGCCGAGGTCGTCCTCGCCGTAGAAGACCTCGCCCAGGCTGCCCGCGCCGATGGGTGCGCCGACGCGGTAGGAATCGCCGAGCGGTCTACTCACGCCAACCCTTCCACACTACGAACCCGTGCGGAACTGCTCGCCCGCCGGGATGACCGAAACGATAGGCGCCGCGGGCTGGTCCCGACGGCGGAACGGGCGATTCCGGACCGGTGTCCCCGCAGCCCCGCGGTGCGTTCGTCGCAAGCGGTCCTCCGGTGGGCCACCCCTAGTCGAAAGGCCGCGCGGCCTCGGGGTCGGCGGTGGCCTGCACCCGGGGACCGTCCGCGGCCGCCCCCGCCGGTTCGACGGCCGGTTCGACGGCCGGTTCGACGGCCGGTTCCGAAGTCGGTTCGGCGGTCGGTCGGCCCGTGGGTGCGGAGGTCGGTCTGCCGGTCGGGGCGGAGGTGGGCTCGGCGGACGGCGCCGGGGCGCCCGTCGGTGCCGGGGTGCGGGTCGGTTCCGGGGCAGTCGGCGGAGCAGCGGTCGGAGCAGTCGTCGGAGCGGCGGTGGGACGGGGCGAGGGCACCGGGGCGGTCTGGCCCGCGGGGCACTGCTGCGTGCGACCGCGGACGGCCGAGTCCCAGGTCCACCGGTCCAGCGCGCCCGGATCCGGGTAGTTCGGGCAGCGCGAGGTCTGGTGGCGCCGCACGGCCTCCCGCGTCTTGGGGCCGAAATAGCCGTTGACCGGGGTGACGCCCAACGCCTCCTGCGCCCTGCGGACGTCCTCCCGGCACCCGCCGGCGGCCTCCTCGCTGCGTACGGTGCTCGAGCGCCCGCCGTCGGCTGCGGTTCGCGCCGGCGCGCACGCGGTGCTCGCCGCCGAGCTCGGCGGCGCGGCCGGCGCCGCGACGGGCGGGGGCTCGGGGGCCGCGGGCGCGGCTTCGACGGCGGGTACCGGCGACGGCTGCGCTGCGGGCGCCGCCGTCGCGGTCGGCAGCGGCGTCTCGACGCCCGCGGTCACCGCGGACGGCACGGGTTCCGGCTGCGTGACGACCAGCGCCTGCGGGGTCGCTGCGCCGTCGGAGGGACCGAAGGCCGCCCACGCTCCGCCGGCCATCAGCAGGGCGGCGACGGCGATGCCGGCGGGCACCGCGCGACCGTCGCGCCTGCGCTGCCCGGGCGGCCGGACGGCGGTCGCCCCCGCCGCCGTCGCCGCGACCGCCGCGGCCGCCGGATGCCCGGGGATCGCTGCGGCGCTCGCCGGTCGACGCACCGGCGGCGGCGGAACGTGCAGGCGAGGAGCGCGCCGGGCCCCGGCGACGAGGAGGGCCAACGCCTCCAGACGGGTCGCGACGTGCATCGCGTCCGGCGGGCGCAGCGCGGGATCGCGGGCGGTCAACTCCGCGATCAGCTCCCACAGCCAGTCGGGAATCCCGTCCGGGCGGCCGGGCGCGTGACCGAGGTGGCCCTCCCGGACCGCGGCGGGCTCGCCGACGAACGGCGGCACCCCGCAGGACATCTCGTAGAGCACGATCCCGAGCGCGTACAGGTCCGCGGCCTCGCTCGGCGGCGCTCCGCGCCAGAGCTCGGGAGCCCGGTACGCGGGAGCTCCGACGTCCTCGAACCCCGCCGCCGCGGCCATCGCGGACAGCCCGACGTCGACGAGGCGGGGCCGAGCGGGGTTGCTGGAGTAGTCGACGATCACGTCGCGCGGCTTGAGACCGCCGTGCACGATCCCGGCCGCGTGCGCCTCGCCGAGGCCGCGCGCGATCCCGGCGCCGAACCGCGCGACGTCGGCAGGGGCCAGCGGACCGCCGTAGAGGAGGTGGCGCAGGTCCCCACCGGGTGCGAACTCGGTGACCACGGCTAGGACGCCGGGCCCGACGACCAGGTCCAGGACGGGAACGAGGTGCGTCCCGCGCAGGCCCACGAGTTCGTGCCGGCGACCGGCGAACTGCGCGAGAAAATCCGGCGACCGGGTCAGGTCCGGACGCAGCACCTTGATCGCGCAGCGCTGCCCGTCGAGGTCCTCGGAGTCGAAGACCTCGCCGAGGGTGCCGCGACCGATCGGCGTACCGATCCGATAGCGACCGCCAAGCGGCTCACTCACCTGTTTGCTCCGTCCGCCCCCCGGCGCTGATCACGTTAGCCGCGAACCCTCCTAACCCGCTGTGAAAAACGGGCGACCCCGGACCAAAAGGTGCTCCGGGATCGCGCGGGTCGTCGCCAGTCGGTCGGTGCTCGGCCCGCCTAGGCGGTCGGCGGGTCGAACTCAGCCGTCGTCTTCGCCCCACCGACCGCCGGGTACTGCGGTCGGTGCTCGCCCGCCTAGGCGGTCGGTGCTCGCCCGCCTAGGCGGTCGGCGGGTCGAAGAGGGGCCGCCCGCCCGGGTAGTTGCGCGGGTCCGGCTCGTAGGTCGGGCGGTTGTCCGCGGGGATGGACTTGGTGACGTCCACCGCCTCGTCGGTCTGGCCGTTCGCGAGCGCGATCTCCTTCTTCGTCAGCACCGGCGGCAGGCTCGACGGGATTCGGGTGTCCGAACCCGTCCAGGCCGGCCGGTTGGGCCGACGGCGGATGTCGTGGAAGATCGCCGCGATCTCGGCCTTGTTGAGCGTCTCCTTCTCGAGGAGTTCGAGCACGAGGCGGTCGAGCACGTCGCGGTTGTCGACGAGGATCGCGAACGCCTCGTTGTGGGCGGTCTCGATGAACTTCTTGACCTCTTCGTCCACCACCGCGGCGACGTGTTCGGAGTAGTCCCGCTGGTGGCCCATGTCCCGGCCGAGGAAGACCTCGCCGCTGTCCTGGCCCAGCTTGATCGCCCCGAGGCGCTCGGTCATGCCGTACTGGGTGACCATCGCCCGGGCCAGGCCCGTGGCCTTCTCGATGTCGTTCGCGGCGCCGGTGGTCGGGTCGTGGAAGATCAGCTCCTCCGCCGCGCGTCCGCCCATCATGTAGGCGAGCTGGTCGAGCATCTCGTTGCGCGTCGTGGAGTACTTGTCCTCGTCCGGCAGCACCATCGTGTAGCCCAGGGCCCGGCCGCGGGACAGAATCGTGATCTTGTGCACCGGGTCGGTGTTCGGCAGCGCCGCGGCCACCAGGGCGTGCCCGCCCTCGTGGTAGGCGGTGATCTTCTTCTCCTTCTCGTTCATCAGACGAGAGGACTTCTGCGGGCCGGCGACGACGCGGTCGATGGCCTCGTCGAGGTTCTTGTAGGTGATGAGCTTGCCGTCGAGGCGGGCCGTGAGCAGCGCCGCCTCGTTCAGCACGTTCGCGAGGTCCGCACCGGTGAAGCCGGGGGTGCGCCGGGCGATGCTCATCAGGTCCACGTCGGCCTCGAGCGGCTTGCCGCGGGCGTGCACCTTCAGGATCTCGTGCCGGCCGGCGAGGTCCGGACGCTCGACGGCGATCTGCCGGTCGAAGCGGCCCGGGCGCAGCAGCGCGGGGTCGAGGATGTCGGGGCGGTTGGTGGCGGCGATCAGAATGACGCCGCCCTTGACGTCGAAGCCGTCCATCTCGACGAGCAGCTGGTTGAGGGTCTGCTCGCGCTCGTCGTGCCCGCCGCCCATGCCGGCGCCGCGGTGGCGACCCACGGCGTCGATCTCGTCGACGAACACGATCGCCGGGGCGTTGGCCTTGGCCTGCTCGAACAGGTCCCGGACGCGGGAGGCGCCGACACCGACGAACATCTCGACGAAGTCCGAACCGGAGATCGAGTAGAACGGCACGCCCGCCTCGCCGGCGACGGCGCGCGCGAGCAGGGTCTTGCCGGTTCCGGGCGGACCGTAGAGCAGCACGCCCTTCGGAATCTTGGCGCCCATCTGCTGGAACTTGCCCGGGGCCTCGAGGAACTCCTTGATCTCGTGGAGCTCCTCGACGGCCTCGTTCGCGCCGGCCACGTCCGCGAAGGTGGTCTTCGGGGTGTCCTTGGAGATCAGCTTCGCCTTGGACTTGCCGAACTGCATGACCCGCGAACCACCGCCCTGCATGTGGTTCATCAGGAACAGGAAGACCAGCACGATCAGCACGAACGGCAGCAGCGTCACCAGCAGCGAGACGAACAGGTTCTGCCGCGGGTTTTCGATGTCGTACTTGTTCGGGATCGAGCCGTCGGCCGACTTGCGCTGCAGCAACGCCGCGAGGTCGTCGCCCTGGCCCGCGATGAACGAGGCCTGCAGTTTCTGGGTCTTGCCCTGGGCCTTCTCGGTCAGGGTGACCCGGATCTTCTGCTGGGACCCGCCGACGAGCGTGGCCTTTTCGACCTTGTTCTCTTCGATCGCCGCGATGACGGTGGCGGTGTCGACCTTCTCGTAGCCGTTGGCCGCGTCGAAGACGCGCGAAAGCAGGATTACGGCAACGACGGCGACGAGAATCCACATCACCGGGCCGCGCAGATAGCGCTTGAAGTCCATCGATGCGGGGCTGGACGCCCCGTCCTTCCTGCCAGCCCATCGCACGGGGCTCGGTGCCGGTGGAGAACCGGTCCGATACCGCGTACTTCGGGACCACCCCGAAGCTCCGAAGGTACCCGATCAGGCAGGTGAACGGCTCGGACGAGTCACTAGTCGTATCTGATCCGTGAACGTGCGTTGCATGCACATGATCATCTTTTGTAGACGATCTTTCACCTTTGGCGCTAGGCGTCGTATACGTGCGGAGCCAAGGTCGCGACGAACGGGAGGTTGCGGTACTTCTCGGCGTAGTCGAGCCCGTAGCCGACGACGAACTCGTTGGGGATGTCGAAGCCGAGGTACTTGACCGCGATCTCGATCTTGCCGGCGTCGGGCTTGCGGAGCATCGTCATGACCTCCAGGCTCTCCGGCCCCCGCGAGGACAGGTTCGCCAGCAGCCAGGACAGCGTGAGCCCGGAGTCGATGATGTCCTCGACCACCAGGACGTGACGGCCGGACAGGTCGAGGTCGAGGTCCTTCAGGATGCGCACGACGCCGGAGGACTTGGTGCCGGAGCCGTAGGAGGAGACCGCCATCCAGTCCATCTCGGCGGGCGTGGACAGCGCCCGCGACAGGTCGGCCATCACCATCACGGCACCCTTGAGCACCCCGACGAGCAGCAGGTCCTTTCCTGCGTAGTCGGCGTCGATCTCCCGCGCGATCTCCGCGGTGCGGGCGGTGATCTCCTCGGCGGTGACGAGCACCTTGCCGAGATCCTCGCCGAGGTCGTCGGCGTTCATGCGTGAGCCGGCATTCGTGCGCTCATTCCTGGTGGGGTCGAGGGCGGGCGGGGCCCTGCAGATGCAGAATCGCACACCGCCGGAGAGCCGTTACCCCGCCGGGGAGATCGAGCGGCCCCTGTCCGCGCCAGTCGAGCACCAACCGCTCGACGGCCTCGACGTGCGTCAGCGCCAGCGTCCCCGCCGGCGCCCCGGCCGCGAGCGTCGCCGACCGCAGCCCCCGGGGGCGGACGGCGACCGGCAGCGCGGCGAGCGCGGCGCAGTCCAGGCCGCCGTCGCGGGCGCAGTCGGCCGCCGCCGCGGCCGCGAGGTCGTCGAGGGCCTCGGCGTCGGCGCGCAGCAGGCGGGCGGTCCGCGTGAGGTTGGCGGCCACACCCGGCCCCAGGACCCGTTCCAGCGCGGGCAGCGCCTCGTGGCGAATCCGCGAGCGCGTGTAGGCGGGGTCGGCGTTGTGCGGGTCCTCCCACGGCGTCAGTCCTTCCGCGAGGCAGGCCTCGCGCACCAGGTCTCGGGTCAGCCCGAGCAACGGCCGGCGGTAGACCCCGGTCCGGGCGGGCATGCCGGCCAGCGCGCGTGGCCCGGAGCCGCGGGTCAGCCCCAGCAGCACGGTCTCGGCCTGGTCGTCGGCGGTGTGCCCGAGCAGCACCGCCGCGGCGCCGAGCCGTTCGGCGGCCTCGCCGAGCGCGGCGTACCGCGCGGTGCGCGCCGCGGCCTCCGGTCCGCCGACGCGGCCGACGGCGACCGCCGCGACCTCCACCGGCTCGCAGCCCAGTGCGCTCAGCCTCGCCGCAACCTCGCGCGCGCGGCGGTCCGATCCGTCCTGGAGCGCATGGTCGACGGTCACCGCTCCGACCCGCAGCCCGGCCCGCTCGCCGACGAACGCCGCGGCAGCGGCGAGCGCGAGCGAGTCCGCTCCCCCGCTGCACGCCACCAGGACGAGTTCTCCGGCGCCCAGGTCGCCCACGTCGGTGCGCACGACGCTTCGCACCTGCGCGACTGCCGGATGTGGACCCACCCGCCAACGGTGTCACGTTGCGACCGAACCCCGGCGTCCGGTGGGCATCGATTCGCCGAACACAGCCCGTGCCCCGAGGTGGACCGTCGGGCAGCGGAGCCCTCGGGAGCGGACGCGAACTTCGACCCGTGCCTGCTCCAAGTTGTCGCCGCTCCACGCGACGCGCCGGCCGTCGGCGGAGATCGACGGAGCGCACTAACGCCGCCAGAGTTCGAGCCTGGCGCCGCTGAACTGCAGGCCGATCAGCACCGCGCCCGCGGCGGACAGCGCACGCGGGGAGAGATAGCCGCCGTCGCCGGGGAGGATTTTCCGCTTGCCGGTGGCGAGGTCGACGACGACAAAGCCCGAACGCACCGCGTAGGCGACCGTGCGTCCGTCGCCGGACATCGCGACGTACGGTCCCGTGTCTCGGAACGTGTCGGCAGCGAGGGACACCCGCTGCAACGTCGTGGCGGTCGTGTCGGCCAGGTAGACCGCCTTGGGGCTGCCCCGGTAGACGAACGCGACCTTCGTGCCGTCGGCGGACAGCGAGATCCGCCCGATCGCGCCCTTGCCGCTCCACACCCGCGACGTGGTCTTGGCGTCGAGGTCGCGGATCAGGACGTCCTTGGTGTCGCCGCGGACGGAGACGAACGCGACCTTGCGGCCGTCGGCGGAGAGGTCGAAGACGTCGTCGGTCACCGACGCCAGGATCGTGCCGGTCGAGGAGACCGACGCCCGCTCGAGTGCGCCGGTGTCGAGGTCCTTCACCAGCACGTGCCGCATGCCGTCGGTGCCGCCCGGCAGCAGGTTGCGACTCGAGGTCAGGAACGCCACCGTGCGACCGTTCGCGGACAGCCGCACACCGGGGAAGACCCCCTTGCCGAAGGTTCCGTCGGCGTTGGTCGAGGCCGGCTCGACCTCGCCCGTGTCCAGGTTCTTCGCGTAGATCTGGTAGCCCGACGCCCCCGGCGTCGACGACTTGTCCGCGAGCTTTGCGTC
>JBQTIB010000075.1:0-28078 GCA_052389435.1 Sporichthyaceae bacterium
GCCGGGGGGCCGGGCGGCCGGGGGCGCCCCGCGGCCCCCCCGTGTGGGGGGGGGGGGCGCGCCCCCCCCGGGCGCCGGCGGGGCGCGACACCCTGCCGAAGTGGGGGGTTGTCACGCCAGGCCCCGCTCGCGCAGGACCGCGTGGACGGCCTCGACGGTCTCGGTCAGGGTGCGGCCGGTGGTGTCCCAGCGCAGGTCCGGCTTCTCCGGCTCCTCGTACGGGTCGTCGACGCCCGTCAGGCCCGTGAGTTCGCCGGCGCGCTGCTTGGCGTAGAGGCCCTTCACGTCCCGGGCCGAGCACTCGTCCACGCTCGTCGCGACGTGCACCTCGACGTACGGCGTGCCCGCCGCCTCGTGCTTGGCGCGCACGTGGTCGCGGGCCTCCGCGTACGGCGCGATGACCGGCACCAGCGTCAGCACGCCGTTGCGGGACAGCGCCGCGGCGAGGAAGCCGATGCGGCGGACGTTCGTGATCCGGTCCGCGCGGGAGAACCCGAGGTCCGCGGTCAGCTCGGCGCGGATCTCGTCCCCGTCGAGTACGTCGACGCGGTGCCCCTCGGAGCGCAGCCGCTCCGCGAGCGCGCCCGCGATCGTGGACTTTCCCGCGCTCGGCAGGCCCGTGAGCCATACCGTCGCGCCCTGCTGATTGTCCATCAGGTGTGCAGCCCGCACTGTGCTCATGTATGCAGTCCGCATTCTGTCTTGCCGGTCCCGGCCCAGCGGCCGGCCCGGGAGTCTTCGCCTTCGACGGTGCGCCGCGTGCACGGGCGGCAGCCGATGGAGTCGTAGCCGTCGAGCAGCAGGGGGTTGAGCAGGATGCCGTGCTCGGCGACGTAGGCGTCGACGGTGGCCTGGTCCCACTTCGCGATCGGGCAGACCTTCACCTTGCCGCGCTTGGCGTCCCAGGACACCACCGGCGTGTTCGCGCGCGAGGGAGTCTCGTCGCGCCGCAGGCCGGTGATCCACGCGTCGTAGTTGCGCATCGCCGCGTTCAGCGGGGCGACCTTGCGCAACGAGCAGCACTTGTCCGGGTCGCTGGCCCACAGGTCCTTGCCGAACTGCGCATCCTGCTGGGCGATCGACAGCGTGGGGCGCACGCTCACGACGTTGACGTCGTAGACCGCCCCCACAGCGTCGGCGGTCCCGATCGTTTCGGGGAAGTGGTATCCGGTGTCCAGGAACAGCACGTCGATGCCGGGCTTGGCCTTCGACGCCAGGTGCGAGACGACCGCGTCGGCCATGGAGGCGGTGACGGCGATTCGCTCGCCGAAGGTCTCCGCGGCCCAGCGCAGGATCTCCGCCGCGGAGGCGTCCTCGAGTTCGACACCCGCCCGGGTCGCGATGGACTCCATGTCCTCGCGGTCGCGCCTGCGCACGTGCTTGGCGGGTTCGGTCGGCTGCGGCGTCCACAGCGGCGGCACCTCGGCGGGCACCGCTACGGGTGCGCTGGCGCGTTCGTTCGTACTCATCCGGTGCTCACCTCCAGTCCAATGAACTTCAACGCAAAAGCACGCCGACAGCTTCCGCAGAGCCACTGCCCGTGCGTTTCGAGGGGGCGCAGGTCCTCTTCGGCGCAGTACGGGCAGTGATACGGCACCATCCGCTCACTCATGCCAACAACCTTGCGTCCGACGACTCGTGGCCCATAGACCACTTTCGGTCGGACATCCCGCCGCGCATTCCGTTGCGTCCGACGAGACGAGGCCCATGGGCCACGTTCGGTCGGACGTCCGCGGGGGTGCGCGCGGCGGGGGTCACGAGAGGTCCGCCTCCTCGGCACGTGCCACCCAGGCGGCGAAGACCTCGTCGCCGTCGCGCTGCTCCAGGTACTTGCGCAATACGCGCTCGACGTAGTCGTCGAGGTCGTGGGTGGTGACCTTCAGGCCGCGAACCTTGCGGCCGAAGCCGAGGGTCAGGCCCAGGCCGCCGCCGAGGTGCACCTGGTAGCCCTCGACCTGCTCGCCGTCCTCGCCGGTGACGAGCATGCCCTTGAGGCCGATGTCCGCGGTCTGGAAGCGGGCGCAGGCGTTCGGGCAGCCGTTCATGTTGATCGTCAGCGGGGCGTCGAACTCCGGCAGGCGCTTCTCGAGTTCCCGTACGAGGGCGGCGGCGCGGCCCTTGGTCTCGACGATCGCCAGCTTGCAGAACTCGATGCCCGTGCACGCCATCGTCTGGCGGCGGAACGGGGTCGGGCGGGCCTGCAGGTCCAACGCCTCGAGCGCGACGACGAGGTCCTCGGTGCGATCGGCCGGGACGTCGAGGATCAGGAGCTTCTGCTCGACGGTCGTCCGAATGCGCCCCGTGCCGTACTCCTCGGCGAGGTCGCCGATCTTGTTCAGCAGCGTGCCGGAGATGCGCCCGACCATGGGGGCGAAGCCGACCCAGAAGTTGCCGTCCTTCTGCGGGTGCACCCCGATGTGGTCGTGCACCCCGGCCGGCAGCGCGGGCGGCGGGGGACCGTCGATCAGCTTCTTGCCGAGGTATTCGCTCTCGAGAACTTCGCGGAACTTCTCCGCGCCCCAGTCCGCGACGAGGAACTTGATCCGGGCACGGTTGCGCAGGCGGCGGTAGCCGTAGTCGCGGAAGACGGACAGGACGCCGCAGTAGACGTCCGCGACCTCCTCGAGCGGCACCCACGCGCCGAGCCGCTGGGCGATCATCGGGTTGGTCGAGAGTCCGCCGCCGACGAAGACGTCGAAGCCGGGACCGTGTTCGGGGTGCACGACGCCGACGAAGGACACGTCGTTGATCTCGTGCGCGACGTCCTGCAGGCCGGAGACCGCGGACTTGAACTTGCGCGGGAGGTTGGAGAAGTCCGGGTTGCCGACGGAGCGGCGGACGATCTCCTCGATCGCCGGCGTCGCGTCGATCACCTCGTCCGCGGCGAGGCCGGCGACGGGGGAGCCGAGCACGACGCGCGGGCAGTCCCCGCACGCCTCCAGCGTGGTGAGGCCCACACCCTCGAGGCGCTCCCAGATCGCCGGAACGTCCTCGATGCGGATCCAGTGCAGCTGGAAGTTCTGCCGGTCGGTCACGTCGCAGGTGTCGCGACCGTACTCGGTGGCGACGTCGGCGATGGCGCGCAGCTGCTCGGTCGAGACCTGCCCGCCGTCGAGGCGGACGCGGAGCATGAAGTATTCGTCGTCGAGCTCGTGCGGCTCGAGGATCGCGGTCTTGCCGCCGTCGATCCCGGGCTTGCGCTGGGTGTACATGCCCATCCAGCGCATCCGGCCGCGCAGGTCCTCGCCCGGAATGGAGGCGAAGCCCTCCTTGGCGTAGATCTGCTCGATGCGGGCGCGCACGTTGAGTGCGTCGTCCTCCTGTTTGAACTTCTCGTTCGCGTTCAGCGGCTCGCGCTGATCCAGGGCCCACTGACCCTGGCTCTTGGCGGCGCGGGCGGGCTTGTCGGTCGTGGACTCGGTGGTCCCCATGCGCGGAATTCCTTCAACGAAGCGGGAGGGAAGGCGCGCACGTTCGAATGCGAGAAGACCTGCGGCGGGCAGCCGGGAACGGTCCGAAAACGCGGCGCGAGAGGGCTCAGCGGCCGCGACACGACATCGAGGAGACGCGGCCGAGGTCGATGTGACGACGCTCGACCAACGCGATCTCCACGACGGTCATGCCACCAGGGTAGCCGGGCAGACCGTGGACGCGCGATACGAATCGGTGCGGTGCGCAATACATTGGTTAGTCTACTACGTTAGACAAGATTGCGGGTGCTCCCAGAAGGTGCACAGGTGGAGATACCGCACGGCGACCGCCTGTCGGGCCTGTTTGCGCAGGTAGGCCGGCTACCGTAGAGCCATGGCAGCCCGCGGCGGCGCAGCAAGGGGCCGTCGGGCACGCCAGGTGCTCGGCGCGCCTCGGCACGCCCGCTGGCTGGCCGGGCAGACCTTCCGGCTCTGCATGAAGCACCGGGTCACCGGCCTCGCGGCCGAAATCGGATTCTTCGCCCTGCTGTCCCTGCCGCCCCTGATCCTGGGGCTCGCGGGCACGCTCGGATACTTCGCGGACGTCATCGGGCCCGAGACGGTCGAGCGCTTCCGCGCCGAGATCATCGACGTCTCCCGGCACGCGCTGTCCGACGAGACGGTCGCCGACACCATCGTTCCCACGCTCAACGACGTCCTCGACGGCGGCCGTTTCGACATCATCTCCGTCGGCTTCGTGCTGGCCCTGTGGTCCGGTTCGCGCGCCCTGAACGTCACGATCGACACCATCGCGATCATGTACGGCCTCGGCGGCCACCGCGGCATCATCGCCACCCGGGCGCTGTCCTTCTCCCTCTACATCGTCGGCCTGGTGGTCGCGATCGTGCTGCTGCCGCTGGTCCTCGGTGGCCCGGAGCTGCTGGAGCTGACCCTGCCGGACCGGGTCGACTGGCTCGTCCTGTTCTACTGGCCGGTCGTCACCGTGCTCACCGCCGGAGCGATCACCACGCTGTTCTGGATCGCGGTGCCCGTGCCCAACTCGTGGTGGCGGGGCATGCCCGGTTCGGCGCTGGTCATCGCGGGCTGGCTCGTCGGCAGCTACTTCGTGCGCATCGTCATCGACTGGGCGGTCGGCGGCTCCTCGCTCTACGGGCCGCTTTCGGCGCCGATCATCGTCATGATCTGGCTGTACGCGCTTGCGATCATGATGTTGATCGGAGCCGCCTTCAACGCGGCGGTGGACCGCCGCTGGCCGCAGCGCCACGACGACGTCACCCTCGACGGGATCCCGATCGACATGATCAAGCACCCCGCGCCAGGCGAGCGCGCCCCGCACGCGAACGGGACCGTGGACCCGCGGGCGTTTCAGCCGGCCGCTCGGCTGGAGGAAGACCCGATCGCCGAGCCCGGACGCCGATAGAAGTCCGTCCCGCGCCCAACCCGCAGCGCTCCGGAGCCCGAATGCCAGAGTGAGGGCGGGCGGACGCGCACGCTCGGCAGGTGATGAAGGGTAGAGCGGATCCATGAGGCAACGCCGTGTGCTGGGAGTCGTCGTCGGCCTGCTGGCCGCAGCCGCCGGATTGGGCGCGGCCGAGGGGCTGGCCGCCGTTGCGTCGGGACCGTCGCCGGTCTACGCGGTCGGGACCTGGGCCATCGACGCGTCGCCGCGCTGGCTCACCAAGTGGGCCATCGAGCAGTTCGGCGAGAACGACAAGCAGGTCCTGATCGGCGGCATGGTCGTGACGATGGCGCTCGTCGCGGCGCTCGGCGGGCTCCTCGGCACCTACTCCAAGCGCCTCGCGCTGGGGCTGTCGACTTTCATGTGGCTGATCGGCATCGTCGCCGTCGCGACCGTGCGCGGCGCCGAGGACTCCTTCCCCGTCCGCGTCGGTCCGACCGTCCTGGCCCTCGTCGTCGGCACCGCCGCCCTGGCCTGGCTGCTGTCCGTACTGCCCGCAGCCCCGACGGCCGCCCCCGCGGCGGCGGAGGCCGACGCGCCGAAGGCGCGGTTCAGCCTCGCCGAGCGCACCCCGCCGGCCGACGTCGTTCCGTCGCGGGAGATGCCCGCGGTGATCGTGCCCGGGCGGCGGCCCGGCGCCTACGACCGACGCGGCTTCATGCAGGCCGCCGGGACCGTCGGCGCGGTCGCGATCGTCGGTGGCGTCGCCCGCGAGATCGGCGGCTCGTCGACCTCCGGGCTGGGCAAGGTGGGGAACCTGCCCGCCCCGTTCAGCCCCGCGAAGCAGGTCGTGAAGGCCGACTTCCAGTTGGCGAAGCTCAGCCCGTACTTCACCCCGAACTCGGACTTCTACCGCGTCGACACCTCCATCGTCGTTCCGCGGGTCAACGCGAACTCCTGGCGGCTGAAGATCACCGGCATGGTCGAGAACCCGATCACGCTGACCTACGAGGACCTGCTCCGCGCGAAGACGATCGAGCGCGACGTGACCCTGTGCTGCATCTCCAACGAGGTCGGCGGTGACCTCGTCGGCAACGCCCGTTGGCTCGGCGTCCCGATCCGCGACATCCTCGCGATCGCCCGCCCCAAGCCGGGCGCCGACGCCGTCCAACAGCGCTCGGTCGACGGGTGGACCTGCGGCACCCCGCTGTCCGCCCTGACCGACCCGAAGCGCGACGCGATGCTCGCCATCGGCATGAACGGGGTGCCGCTGCCGGTCAACCACGGCTATCCCGTGCGGATGGTCGTGCCCGGCCTCTACGGCTACGTCTCCGCGACCAAGTGGGTCACGGAAATCGAGGTCACGCGCTTCGACGCGTTCGAGGCGTACTGGACCAAGCGCGGGTGGGCCGTCGAGGGCCCGGTCAAGACCCAGTCCCGCATCGAACTGCCCGTCCCGTACGCCGAGATCGCCCCTGGCAAGACCACCATCGCCGGGGTCGCCTGGGCCCAGCACCGTGGCATCTCCAAGGTCGAGGTGCAGGTCGGCGAACCGGACGCGCCCTGGCTCAAGGCCCGCCTCGCGCCGTGGGACAACAAGGACACCTGGCGGCAGTGGGAACTCGACTACGACTTCGGTCTCGGCACGCAGAACATCGCCGTGCGCGCCACCGACGGCAAGGGCGTCACCCAGACCGAGATCCAGACCCCGCCCATCCCCGACGGCGCCGCCGGCTGGCACAGCGTCCTGACCCAGGTGCAGAAGAACCCGATCACCTCCTGAGGCCGCTGGAAATGTCGGTGCCGAGGAGTAGAACTCCACGGCATGACCGATTCCACGACAGTTTCCCCGGCGCGGGAGGGCTCGTACCATGCCGACCATGAGCGCAGCCGGTGACGCGTTGGAGCGGGAGCCCACGAGGCCGCTGCTGCGCCGCGAGTACGACCAACTCGTCGAGCTCGGAGCCTTCGAGGACGAGAAAATCGAACTCATCGACGGCCGGCTGGTCCATATGAGTCCCGAGGGTGCCCCGCACGCGAAGACCATTTCGTTTCTGAATCACCTGCTCGTCATCGCGCTGAACGGGCGCGCGCGGATCCGCGTCGGGTCTTCGCTCGCGGTCTCGGAGGTGTCCGAGCCCGAACCCGACCTGGCGGCGGTGGCCATCGAGGACGATCGGCTCGATCACCCCGAAACGGCCTACCTGGCGATCGAGGTGTCCTCCTCCTCGCTTCGCAAGGACAGCGTGGTGAAGCCACGGCTCTACGGCGGCGCCGCCGTACCGGAGTACTGGATCGTCGACTTGAAGGATCGGTGCGTGGTCGTTCTCACCGAGCCCACCGCGGACGGCTTCGCCAGGTCCGAACGTCGTGGACCGGGGGAGTCGATCCCGCTGGTCGCGTTTCCGGACGTGACCTTCGCCGTGGACGACTTCCTGCGGTAGGCGGCGCTCAGTCCGCGCCGACGGCGCGGGCCCCGTGGTAGATCGAGACGGCTTGGGCGCGGTTGGCGGCGCCGAGCTTGCGCAGCACGCCCTTCACGTGCGACTTCACGGTTCCCTCGGTGATCACCAGGCGGCGGGAGATGTCGAGATTCGTCGCGCCGGCCGCGAGGAGTTGCAGGACCTGGGTCTCGCGCTGGGTCAGATCCGCTTCCGGGAGGACGTCGGAGCGTCGTCCAGTGGCCCGGGCGCGGCGGGTGCCCGGTTCGGCCTCCAGAGTGGCGGCGGGACGGATGGCGAGGCTGAACTCTGCGGTGCAGAGGTCCTCGACGCTGCGTTCCGCGGCCCGGAGCAGCCGGCGCACGACCTCGCGTTGGGCGTGCAGACGGGCCATCAGATCCGCGCGCTCCAGAGCGTGGCCCAGGCCGCGGGCGAACGCGGCGAGGCAGTCCCGGTCCAGGGTGTCCAGGGGGCGGCCGCTGAAGTGGGTGTCCGCGGCGAGGGTCGCGACGACGGTGTCGTCGGCGACCACCGGGACGCTGAGGAAGCCGGTGTTGTCCAATTCCTCCAGCAGCGGCCCCCACACGCGCGGGTCCTCGCGCGGCTCGGTCACGAGCACCGCGTGCCGGCGGCGGATCATGTCGATCTCGTAGCGCTGCCCGCGCAGCTCCACCGGGTTGCGCCGCGCGCTCGCCAGCACCTCCGCGGCCCACTCCTCGTTGTCGCCGGCGAACCACACGGCCTCGGGAGTCAGCTGGGACTCTTCGACGCTGTAGATCAGCACCCGGTCCAGGCCGCAGATCCGCCCGGCCTGCTCGGCGGCGCGCTGCAACAGACGGTGCGGGTCGACGGGTTCCTCGGCCGCGAGGACCTCTTGGGCCCAGTCCATGGCCCGGATCCGCTCGGCGGCGATCCGCTCGGCATGGCTGCGCCGCAGCGCTCCGACGCCGGCGACGAACTCGCAGTGCCGCACGCTCGCCGAACCGGTCTCCCGTAGGCGGGTCAGCACCGCCTCGACGAGATCGCCCAGGTGGCCGTCGAGAGCCGCGAGGTGCTCCCCGTGCTCGCCTGCGCTCCAGCGCGGCAGGCCCGCTGCCTCGCCGAGCGCGCCGAGGAGCTCGCCCAACCGCCGCTCGGCCTCCCGAGCGTGGCGCCGCCGGCCCGCGGCGCCGTCCGGGACGACCGGCCGCGTTCGGGGCGCCGCCTCGACCGCCATGCGACCTCCAGGTGTCCGCCGACGCACTGCTTACGCCCAGCTTGCCTCCCTTGGGGTAGGGAGTCGAGGAAAATTGCCCCCAGAGAGAGAGGAGGATTGCCCCTCGGTGGGACGTGACCCAGCGCACACCCGCCTACGCTCGGCGGCACGGGTATCGAGTCGTAGGAGGACACGTGGTCGCCGAGCAGTCCAGCAGCGCCGCTCCGGAGCAGGTCGACGTCGTCGTTGTCGGAGCACGCATCGCGGGAAGCGCCGCCGCGATCTCGTTCTCGCGGGCCGGGCGCCGCGTCGTGGTGCTCGACGCCGCCGCGTTCCCGTCGGACACCGTCAGCACGCACGTCATGTTCGCCGGCGGCATGGCCGAGCTGAAGAAGCTCGGCGCGCTGGACCGGGTGCTCGCCGCGGGCGCCCCGCTGTGTCCGAACCTCATGCTCAGCTGGGACGGACACGAGGTCCACGGCACCTACACGCCGGTCGACGGCATCGACTTCGGCGTGAACACCCGCCGCCCCGCACTCGACATGGCGATGATCGAAACGGCCCGCGCCGCCGGCGCCGAGGTCCGGGAGCGCTGCAAGGTGACCGGCGTCCTGTGGCGCGGCAACCGGGTCGCCGGCCTGCACTACACCGATCCGGACGGCGCCTCCCGAACGATCGAGGCGAAGCTGACCGTCGGCGCCGACGGCCGAGACTCGGTGTTCGCCGAGTGGGTCGGCTCCTACCGCTACAAGGCGCTGCCGAACGGCCGCGGGCTCGCCTTCCACTACATGACCGACTCCGAGGAGGGCGCCCAGCACTACCCGCGCCGCGACTCGATCTGTCAGTGGCGCCACGGCCTGGTGAACAGCTTCGTGTTCCCGAACAACGACGACAGCTTCACCGCGCTGCTGATGCCGCCGGTGGAGATGGTCGAGCGGATGCGCCGCGACCCGGAGGAGTGGGACCGCGTCGTCGCCGAGCAGCCCGAGATGAGCCTGCGCCTGACCGGGGCGGAAAAGCAGGTGAAGCTGCGCAGCGCCACCGACACCGAGGGCTACTTCCGGATCTCCTCGGGGCCCGGGTGGGCGCTGGCCGGCGACGCGGGCAGCTTCAAGGACCCCGTGATCGCCCAGGGCATCCGCGACGCGCTCTGGTCCGGGCGGACGCTCGGGAACACCGTCGCGCACTGTCTCGACGACCCGGCGGCCCTGGACAGGGCCACCCGTCGCTACGAAAAGCTGCGCGACGCCGAGGTCCTCGCGACCTACTACTGGGGCCACAAGCACTCCCGCGCCGGCGAGGTTCCGACGGTGGAGCGCGAGTTCTACTACGAGGGGCAGACCAACCCGCAGATCGGCAAGGACCTCGTCGACACCTTCTCCCGGGTGGTCAGCCCCTACAAGCTGGTCAGCGTTCCCCGGGAGATCAGGTGGACGATCAGGGCGCTGCGCCGCCCGGAGAACGACAAGGCCGAGATCGTGAAGTTCGTCGCGGGGGAGCTCAAGCTCGACCTCGCCTACGTCCTGGACCGATCGCTGATCAAGGCCGGGTTCCGGCCCAAGGGCACCGCGAAGAAGCGTTGGCACCGGGACAGCTGGACCGGGCACATGGCACTCGGCGAGCACCGGCCCTCCAGCGAGCCGTTCCTGCCCGAGGTCGAGGCGGCGCCGGTCGCCCGCCCGAAGCGTGGCCCCCGGCCGCGTCCGGCCGCGAAGGCCGACCCGCAGCCCGTCACGTCCGACGCCCCCGCCGCCGCCTCCGCCTGAGCTTCGAGGAGATCCACCGATGACCGAACCCGTCAAGCTCAAGGTCGCCGTCGTCCAGCCCCGCCTGCAGGTCGGGCAGGTCGAGTCGAACATGTCCCGCTGCGAGGGACTGGTGCGCTCCGCCTACCGCGAACACAACCCGCAGGTGATCCTGCTGCCCGAGGGCTTCACCTCGCCGAACATGTACGGCAAGGCGATGAAGGGCGTCGCCCGCCCCGTCGACGGCGCGCCGTACCGGATGCTGCAGAACCTCGCCCGCGAACTCGACGTGACCGTCGGGGGCGGGTTCATGGCCCGCCGCGGCGGGGACACCTACGGCACGTACCTGCTCGTCGAGCCCGACGGCTCGGCGCACCTGCACGACAAGGACATCCCCTCGCTCTGGGAGAACGCGTACTACAGGGGCGGGGACGACAACGGCGTCTCGACGCTGAAGTTCGGCACCGTCGGCATGGCCTGCGGGTTCGAGTGGGACCGCAGCCGCACCGCCCGCCGGGCTCGTGGGAAGGTCGTCGCGATGCTCGGCGGCTCCTGCTGGTGGTCCTTCCCGGACTGGTACCCGGTGCGCCGGTGGTTCGCCCGCGACCACCAGTACAACATCGCCGTGGCCCGGGAGATGCCGATGCGCATGGCCCGCGCGGTCGGCGCCCCGGTGGCGATCGCCCAGCACGTCGGGGACTACCGGTCGGCGTCCCCGCTGATGCCGAAGGTCCCCTACGACACCCTCGCGGTGGGCGAGAGCCAGATCGTCGAACGCGACGGCACGGTCCTGGCCCGCATGACCTACGCCGACGGCGAGGGCCACGTCTCCGCCGAGATCGCCCTGGCCCCGCCCGCGCCCCTGGACCCGATCCCGGCCGGCATGTGGATGGCCCCGCAGACCTTCGCGGTTCACGCGGTCTGGCACCTCTACAACAAGTCCGGCCGCGTCGAGTACGCGCTGAACAAGAAGCTCGGCCGCCACCAGTGGCAGGGCGGGCAGGGCACCGACCTCCCCGACTACGTCCCGCCCACGCACGCCCCCGCCGCGGAGCGAGTCCCCGTCGGCTAACCGCTCCCTCGCAAGCCAGGGCGTCCGAAGGATCGTGGTGCAGGACCCACGATTCTTCGGACGCCTCGCAGTTGGCGGCGTCTCGGGTCCGGGGCGTCCGAAGGGATGTGGTCCCGGGGGCACGGTTGATCGGACGCCCGGCTGATAGAACGGCGTCCACCATCTTCGGCGGAGGTCGGCATGCCCATCGAGTACGTCGAGGCGAACGGCCTGCGGTTCCGGGTGATCGTCGAGGGCGCGGGCCCGGCGGTCCTGCTCCTGCACGGCTTCCCGGACAGCGCCGATCTGTGGCGCCATCAGATTCCGGCGCTCGCCGCCGCGGGGTACCGCGTGATCGCGCCGGACCTACGCGGCTACGGCGGTTCCGATCGCCCGACCGAGGTCTCGGCGTACGCGATGCCCAATCTCGTCGGGGACGTCCTGGGGATCCTGGCCGCGCTCGGCGAATCCGAGGCGCACGTGGTCGGGCACGACTGGGGCGGTGTGCTGTCCTGGGTGACCGCCGCCATGGCCCCGCAGTTCGTCACCAGCTTGACCGTTCTGACGATCGGTCACCCGATGGCCCGCGCGGACGTCCCGGGCGTTCGCCAGCACGAGCTGTCCTGGTACCTGTGGATGTTCCTGCACCCGGACGCGGAGAAGTGGCTCGCCGCCGACGACTGGGCGTTTCTACGGCGCTGGCTCGGTCCCGACGGCGTCGAGCTCGAACGTCAGATCGCCGCCCTGTCCGAGCCGGGCGCCCTCACCGCGGGGCTGAGCTGGTACCGGGCCAACGTCGACCCGGCCATCGTCGTCAACGGTTTCCCCGAGGGCTCGGTGCCCGCGGTGACCTGCCCGACGATGAGCGTCTGGTCCAGCGGCGACCGGTTCCTCAGCGAGGAGTGGGTGCTGGCGTCGAAGAACTGGGTCACCGGCCCCTGGCGCTACGAGCGCATCGAAGACGCCGAGCACTGGTTCCCCGCGAGCGCCCCGCAACAGACCACCGCCCTGCTCCTGGACTGGCTCAGCAGTCAGTCTCGGCCCAACTTCTTCGACTAGTTGGCGCTAGGACCCCTCGACGCCGACCATCCAGGACGCGCCGAAACGATCGACGCACATGCCGAAGGCCGGGGACCAGAAGGTCTCCGCCACCGGCATGACGACGGTGCCGCCGTCGGCCAGGGCGTCGAAGACCCGATGGGTCTCCGCCGCGTCCGCGGAGCTGTAGCTGACCGAGACGCCCTTGTGCGGTCCGCCGTCGCCCGTCGGGTCGTCCGAGCCCATCAGCAGGCCGCCGCCGACGCGCAGCGACGCGTGCATGATCAGGTCGCCGGCCGCCGGAACGGCGTCCTCCGCGGGGGCGTCGGACATCGGCATCAACTGCAGGTCGCCCCCGAAGATCTCGTGGTACCGGGTGAACGCGTCCCGGCAGGTGCCGCTGAAGAACAGATACGCGTGGAAGCTCATGGGCACTCCGCTCGAATGGGAAATCGCGTCGTCGACGCTACTTGGTCGTCGCCGCTTAGCCTTGTGCGGTGGGTTTCGACCGCTACGTCCTGGCGCCCAACGGCCCGCGGACCGTTGGGCGGATGCGTGCGCTGATCGAAAGTTCGGCCGAGGGGCTGGAGCCGGAGAGCGACGCGGATTTCTGGAGGCAACTCGACGGGATGGACCGCGCGGAGCGGATCCGCCGGACGAACAACGAGCGGGCCTGGGGGTTCGCGTTCTGCTCGGGGCCCAGTTGGCGGATGGGAAGGTCGCGTGGATTCGCCGAGACCGCGCCGTTCTTCGTCCTCGATTTGAGGCGGCACCTCGCGGACAGGGACGACGCCTGGGAACCGCCGTGGCACTCGGCGTTCGGTGGTCGGGCGATCGCGATCAACGTCGATCCTCCGCCGCCCGGCTTCGAGGTTCACGAGTGGCGCGACCTGGTCGTCCAGCTCGCGACTCACTTCCGTCTACGCCTCTACGACCCGCGGGCCGACGAAATCTACGCAGGCCACAGCAGCCCGCTACAGCGGCTCCGACGGCCAGACCCGTCGGGTCCGTAGGACGTCAGCGGTCCTCGGCGAAGCGTTCGATCTGCTCGGTGCGGCCGAAGACGAACACGACGTCGCCGCTTTCGAGCACCGTGTCCTGCGTGGCGTAGGTGAAGTCGCCGTGCGGGTGCTTGATGGCGACGACGGAGATGCCGTACTTCGCCCGCAGACCCGATTCGCGCAGCGGCGTCCCGACCAGGCTCTTCGGCGCGACGGTTTTGATCATCGCGAAGTCGGAGTCCATCTCGATGTAGTCGAGCATCTTGCCCTGCACGGTGTGCGCGATGCGCTCGCCCATCTCGTGCTCGGGGAACACGACGTGGTGGGCGCCGACGCGCTCGAGGATGCGCCCGTGCTGCTCGGTCATCGCCTTGGCCCAGATGTCCGGGATCGCGAGTTCGACGAGCAGCGACGTCGTGAGAATCGAAGCCTGCATGTCCGAACCGATCGCGACGACCGCGCGCTTGAACTCGTTGACGCCGAGTTCGCGCAGCGCGTCGAGGTCGGTGGAGTCCGCGGCGACGACGTGCGTCAACTTGCCCGCGAGCCGTTGCACGATCTCGGGCCGCGCGTCGATTGCGAGGACGTCGACGCCCTCGCGCACGAGTTCCAACGCGACCGCGTTCCCGAAGCGGCCAAGCCCGATCACGACGACGGCGTCGCTGTTCTTGTTACCCAACGATGGTTCTCTCCTCGGGCAGTTCGTAGCGTCGGGCCCGTTCGCGCAGCGCGAGGGCCGAGGCGAAGGTCAACGGACCGATGCGGCCGATGAACATCATCGCGACCACCACCAGTTGCCCGTCGCGGCCCAGGTCGGCGGTGATGCCGGTGGAGAGCCCGACGGTACCGAAGGCTGAGGTCGCCTCGAACAGCACGCGCTCGAGGCTGTGGTCGGTCATTCCGAGCAGCAGCAGCGTCCCGGACATCACGATGCCGATGCCCATCAGTGCGATCGCGAGCGCCTGGCGCTGGTTGGCCTCCGGAATCCGCCGCCGCCCGACGTGCACCGTGCTCTCGCCGCGCATCTCCGCCCAGATGACGAACGCGAGCAGGCCGAAGGTTGTCACCTTGATGCCGCCGGCCGTCGAGGCCGAACCGCCGCCGATGAACATCAGAATGTCCGTGGTCAGCAGGCTTTCCGGGGTCATGGCGGCGTAGTCCACGCTGTTCAGCCCGCCCGAACGGGGCATGACCGCGGCGAAGAACCCGGCGACGAGTTTGTCCCCGATCGACAGCGGTCCCAGCGTCGCGCGGTTGCCCCACTCGGCGACGGTCAGCACCGCGGTGCCGACGACCAGCAGCGCCCCGGAGGCGACCAGGGTGATGCGGGTCAGCACCGACCAGTCCCGCGGCCGGCGCCACTCCCGCAGAAGCTCGAACACCACGGGAAAGCCCAGACCGCCCAGGATCACCGCGGCGCACACGGTCAGGCTGACCACGGGGTCCGCGACGTAGCCCATCATGCTGTCCGAGTTCAACGACAGCCCGCCGGAGTTGAACGAGGAGATCGCGTGGAACAGACCGTCGTAGAGGGCGCTGCCCCACGGCCGGTCGTAGGCCAACGCGAAACGGACCGTCAGAATCGCCGTCACCGTCAGCTCGACGACGAGGCTGAAAACCGCGATGCCGACGAGCACCTGGCGCAGATCGCGCAGCTGCAGGCTCTTGGTCTCGGCCTGCAGCACCAGCCGCGTGCGCAGCCCGAGACGGCGGGAGAGCAGCAGGGCGAGCAGCGTCGCCATCGTCATGATTCCGAGGCCGCCGATCTGCATCAGCGCCATGATCACGACCTCGCCGAAGGTCGACCAGTGCCCACCGGTGTCCACCACCGCGAGCCCCGTGACGCACCCGGCTGAGGTCGCGGTGAACAGGGCGTCGACGAAGTGCGCAGACCGCCCGTCGGTGCTGGCGATCGGCAGCATGAGCAGCGCGGTGCCCAGCGAAATCAGCGAGCCGAACCCGGCGGCGATGACCCGGGCCGGATGCTGCAGCAGGGATCCGGGCGCACGGCGCCGTTGGATCGGCTCGCGGGCTCGCCGGAGGCCACGCCCGCCCGTGGGCACGTCTCCGTTCACCAACGCCTCCAGCCCACGCCCACCGCCGGGGCGAGTATCGCCCCGGCGGTGGCGTGGGCTGTGGACCGGGGGCCGTTGTGCCGGCCCGTGGCGCCGTTAGCGGCGCAGGAAGAGCTTTCCGCCGACCATCACGGCCTTCTCCCAGGGCGTGTGCACCATCAGATGTTCCGCCTGGGCGATGTCGGCTCGAACCTGTCGGGGCAGCTGGTTGACCGGTTCCTCGCGCTTGGACGACATGGCGGTCGGGCTCCTCACTGGTTCGTCGCGCTCGATCGGGGGCTCGCACCGCCCGCGTCGCGCGCATCCTCGCCGCCGTGCCGCGTCGGGGAGGCGCGGAATCGGCAGGAGGAGGCGTCGCTGCAGGCCCGCAGTGCACGCCAGCAGAGGTATCGGCGCGCCCGGAGGAGGACTTGAGCCTCGGACGGCCAACTTTCCGTCGGGGTTGGGTCCGGCGTCCGAGAACGGAGTGGGAGCGCGGGTGGGCCGGCACGATGGGCGGGTGTCGACCGGGACGGTGGTGCTGGTCGCGGAGGACGAGCCGGCGATCGCGGATCTGCTGGAGCTCTACCTCGCGCGCGAGGGGTACGCGGTGCACGTCGTGCGCGACGGCGCCGAGGTGACGGCCGCAGTGTCCCGGCTCCGGCCCGCGGCGCTCGTGATGGACATCGGACTGCCGAACGTCGACGGCATCGCCGTCTGCCGGGCGCTGCGGGAGGCGGGGGACTGGACCCCGGTCCTGTTCGTGACCGCCCGCGACGACGAAGTCGATCGCATCGTCGGTCTGGAGATCGGCGCCGACGACTACATCACCAAGCCGTTCAGCCCCCGCGAGGTCGTCAGCCGCGTCAAGGCCGTGCTCCGTCGAGCCGCGGCGGCGGATCTGCCGGGCAGGGTCCTGGCCGCGGGCGGGGTTCGGCTGGACGCGGACCGACGCACCGTGCACACCGCCGACGGCGACGTCGCGCTGACGGCCACGGAGTTCGACCTGCTCGCCCACCTCATGCGCCACCGCCGGCAGGTGCTGCGGCGCGAGCAACTGCTGGCCGAGGTGTGGGGCTACGCCTCCGAGGTCACCACCCGCACCGTCGACGTGCACGTGGCACAGGTCCGCGCCAAACTCGGCGACGCCAGCCCGATCCGGACCGTCCGCGGAGTCGGCTATGTCGTCGACTGAGCCGCGACGCGCGACCCTCGCGGCCCAGTTCGCCGGAGCGACCGCGCTGGTGGCCCTCGTCGCGGTCCTGATCGCCGGGGCGGTGGCCCTGCCCCTGGTGGGTCGCGCGGCCGAGGACCAGGCACGGCGCCAGCTGGCCGCGTCGGCCGACCTCGTCGCGGCGACCTCGGACGCGCAGGCGCTCGGGCGGGTGGCCGGTCTGGCGAAACTGCGGCAGCTCCTGGCCGGCCAGGACATCGAGCTGGTGGTGCTGCGGCCTCGGACCGCCGCCGCGCTCGATCCGGCCGACGTGGCGACCGTGAGCGCGGGCGGCAGGGTGTCCGCGACTCGCGTGGTGAACGGTCGCAGCAGCCTGGTGGAGGCACGACCGACCGACGGCGGGGTCGGCATTGCGTTGGTGCAGCCGAAGTCCGTCGTGGTCTCCCCGCGCGAGGAGGCGGCGCGGCGGCTGTTCCTGGCCCTGGCCGTCGGGCTGGCGGGCGGTGCCGCCGCCGGTTTCGGGCTCGCGTGGCGCCTGGCGCGCCCGCTGCGCCGGGCCGCCGACGCAGCCGGTCGGCTCGCCGCCGGCCACCGGGACGTGCGGCTCGAACCGACCGGCCCGGCGGAGGTCGCGGCGGTGGCCGAGGCCCTCAACGACCTCGCCGCGGCCCTTGCCGCGAGCGAGACCGGACAGCGCGAGTTCCTCCTCTCGATCGCCCCCGAACTGCGCACCCCGCTGACCGCGGTCCGCGGCTACGCCGAGGCCCTCGCCGACGGCGTGATTCCGCCCGAGCGGGTCGCCGCGACGGGCGGCACGGTGCTGGCCGAGGCGCAGCGCCTGAGCCGGCTCGTCGAGGACCTCATGGACCTCGCCCGCCTCCGCGCCCGGTCCTTTCCGGTGGACCGCGGCGACGTCGACCTCGTCGCGCTGATGACCGCGGCGGCGCAGGTCTGGCGCGACCGGGCCGCGGCGACCGGGGCGCAGGTGCGCGCCGAGGTCCCCGCCCAACCGGTGTTCGCGCACACCGACCCGACGAGGGTGCGTCAGATCCTCGACGGGTTGGCCGACAATGCGCTCCGCGTCCTGGACGGCGGCGGTGTGCTCGTGCTCGCGTTGAGCGTCGAGGGGGACTGCGCCGTGCTGCAGGTGCGGGACTCCGGGCCGGGCCTGACCGACACCGACGTCGAGGTCGCGTTCGAGCCCTCGGCGCTGCACGACCGCTACCGCGGCACCCGTCGCGTGGGCGCGGGCGTGGGCCTGGCGCTGATCGACGGTCTGACGGGCCTGCTCGGCGGCACGGCGCACGCCGGCCACGCGCCGGAGGGCGGCGCGTCCTTCACCGTCCGCCTCCCGCTCGTCGCCGCCGCCCCCGCTGTCGATCCCTGAGCGTGTGCGTACTCGGCGCATGTCGGGCGCGGGCTCTTACACGACCCGAACATTCCCCTGATCGGTTCTCCACGTCCGGCGGGCACCGTTGTTCTCGACGGAACAACCGAAGGGGAGGAACTCGCATGGGGATGTCGAACATTCGACTGCGCCGCGCCGGGAGCACGCGCCGGGTCGGCACGGCTGCGGCGGGGTGGGTGGTGGCGGGCGTGCTCGCCGTCGCGATGGCCGGCGGCGTGGCCGTCGCCAACACCGGGTCCGCAGGGGGCGGCGAGGCGGAGGTGGCCGAGAAGGTCGTCGGCAAGGACGGTGCGAAGTTCGCCGGCGCGCTGCGCACGTGGGGCGGGCGAGTCGAACACGGCGAGGCCGTCGTGCGCACCAAGAAGGGGACCAGGGAGGTGCTGATCCAGCGCGGCAGCATCACCGCCCTGAACGGCGACACGATG
Source organism: Sporichthyaceae bacterium (assembly GCA_052389435.1). Classification (GTDB taxonomy): domain Bacteria; phylum Actinomycetota; class Actinomycetes; order Sporichthyales; family Sporichthyaceae; genus JBQTKD01. The sequence goes on from JBQTIB010000075.1 coordinate 18,363, forward strand.
ACCGTCCGCAGCGCCGACGGCTGGCAGGGCACCTGGACCCTGGAGGAGAAGACCCGCATCCGGTCGGAGAAGCAGAAGGGCTCGCGCTCCGATCTCGCCGTCGGCGACACGGTCGCGGTGGCCGGGGAGGGTTCGGACAACGCCGGCCGGGCCGGCATCGTCCGCGAGCGGCCCGCGGCGGCGAAGGCCTCCTGACGGGTCGAACCGGCGGCGGCTCCGGCGCCGCCGCCGGTTCACCGGGCCGGTCCACCAGGGCGGAAGCAGGTCGTGCCACGCGACGTCTGCGATCCGGGCGGTCGTGGCCTGCACGAACCCTCTTCCGTCGGCGCGGCTCGTCGATCCCGCTCCGCACCCAGCCGCCGCCTAGCGTCGAGGTGGCCGGGCCACCGATTTCGGGTGAGTCGCTGTGGCGTGGGCCGGGCGGGCCCGCTGGGGGCGAGGATGTACCCGAAGCCGTCGATCCGGCGCTTCGGTGGAACTGGGAGCCCCGGTGCGACTGCTGGCCTAGCTGGTACTGCTGGCCGTGGTGCTGCTCGCCCTCGCGTCCTTCGCCGGCCGGGGCGGCGGCGCCGCCCGCCCGCCCGCCGACGGTCCGGTGGGGCGGTCGGCCAACGTCCGCTTCGGCGTGGGCGGGGTGCTGCTCGCGACGGCCTTCGTGCTCTCGGTGCTCGAGGTGGAGGCGATCGCCGTGAGCGCCTGCTACATCGGCGGCCTGGCGCTGCTCGTCAACGGCTACCTGCAGGGACGCATCGACCGGCGCAAGCGGCGTCGTCGCTGACGCTCGGTCAGATCACCAGGGCGAGACCCGGTAGTCCTTGACGAACACGCCGTAGAGGTCCTCCCCGGCCTCCCCGCGGACGATCGGGTCGTAGACGCGTGCCGCGCCGTCGACGAGGTCCAGCGGTGCATGGAAGCCCTCCTCGTGCAGACGCGCCTTCGTCGGGTGCGGACGTTCGTCGGTGATCCAGCCGGTGTCCACCGCGGTCATCAGGATGCCGTCGCGTTCGAACATCTCCTGGGCGCTGGTGCGCGTCAGCATGTTCAGCGCGGCCTTGGCCATGTTGGTGTGCGGATGCCCGGGACCCTTGTAGCTGCGGGAGAACTGGCCCTCCATCGCCGAGACGTTGACCACGTAGGTGCGTCTGGCGGGCGAGGCCGCGAGGCTCGCCCGCAGCCGGGAGATCAGCACGAACGGCGCGGTTGCGTTGCAGAGCTGAACCTCGAGCATCTCCAGCGGATCGACGTCCTGCACCGCCTGTGTCCAGCTGTTCACCTCCGCCAGGTCCGGCACGAGCCCGCCCGCGTCGATCGCCGTACCCGCCTCCACCCGCTCCAGCGACGCCGAGTGCGCCTTGAGCGAGAGCGCGGTCAGGACGTCGGGGGACAGGGCGTGGGTGGTCAGCGCCGAGAGTTCCTGCGGGTGCGCTCCGACGCCCTTGGACAGGGCGAGCACCTCCGGCAGCGGGCCGTCGGGCAGCGGCGCGGACTCGGCCGCGACGAGGTGTGCGTAGGCGCCCGGGCTGCGCTTGACGGTCTGCGCGGCGTTGTTGATCAGGATGTCCAGCGGGCCCGCGGCGGCGACCTCGTCGGCCAGGGCGACGACCTGGGCCGGGTCGCGCAGGTCGATGCCGACGACCTTGAGCCGGTGCAGCCACTCGCCGGACTCCGGCAGGCTCGCGAACCGCCGGACGGCGTCGCTGGGGAAACGCGTGGTGATCGTCAGGTGCGCGCCGTCGCGCAGCAGACGCAGCGCGATGTGCATCCCGATCTTCGCCCGCCCGCCGGTGAGCAGGGCGGTGCGGCCGCTGAGGTCGGTGCGGGCGTTGCGGCGGGCGTGGCTGAACGCCGCGCACTCCGGGCACAGCTGGTGGTAGAACGCGTCGACCTCGACGTAGCGCCGTTTGCACAGGTAGCAGCCCCGCGGTTTCCGCAGCACGCCCGCGATAGGCGCGGTCGTCGCGGTGGACAGCGGAAGGCCCTCGGTCTCGTCGTCGATGCGCCCCGGGGCGCCGGTGGCCGTGGCCGCGGTGACCGCGTCGTCGTGCGCCTTCTCCTCGGCACGCCTGATCCGGCGCCGGTCCTCCTTGAGCCACTTGAAGAACCCGCCGACCGCGCGCTTGACCGTCTCGACGTCGGGGTGCTCCGGCGGAAGGTGCTCCACCTCGCGCAGCACCGCGAGGGCGTCGGCCAGCCGTTCGGGATCGATCCGGTCCATGGACGCACAGTCTCCCGGGCCCGGCGTGTTGCCGCGAATCGGGTCCTGACCTGCGGATTTGACCCGCTTCGGGAGTGTGATCCACACCGCGTTCGCCACTCCGCGCGAAGGTGTCTGCAAGCACCCCGGCGGATGGGATATGGTCCTCCTGCATCGCCGGGGGAAACTCCAGCGAAACGCGCGGACGTGGCTCAGTTGGTAGAGCATCACCTTGCCAAGGTGAGGGTCGCGGGTTCGAATCCCGTCGTCCGCTCGAAGAAACTTCGAGGCAGCGCAGCGGGGGCTGCCGGCACCACCGGCACCCTGCTTCGCACGGCAGGGCCGGTTGGCCGAGTGGCTTAGGCAAGGGCCTGCAAAGCCCTGTACGCGGGTTCGATTCCCGCACCGGCCTCGTAGTTCCATCCCGGGCGTTTAGCTCAGCGGGAGAGCGCTTCCCTGACACGGAAGAGGTCACTGGTTCAATCCCAGTAACGCCCACCAGACTCGGGCGAGGTGTGTCTGCTGAAAGCGCAGACCACCTCGTCTGGTTTCTTTTTGGCCGACTTCGTCGGCCGGCGGGGGCTTCGCCACCCGCACCCCTACGCCACCCGCACCCCTACGCCGCCCGCTCGGCGTCTGGGGCGGTGGCGAGTGAGAAGCGCCCCGCCGGCCCGTTCGGGTGGGTGGCGGCGGGGCGCTCTGCCACGGGACCACCGAGGTGGCCGGGCGGCGTCGCGCTGCGGCCTTCTCGGCAGACGGCGCAGCGCGAACGCCTTTCGAGATTAGCCTTCCGGCGGCGTGCACGGCTTGAGGCGAATGGCCCCAGATGGGCGGACCGAAGGTCCCCTCCGGCCGCCTCGGACGCGGGAGCCGAGGGGGTGTGGTCATGTGCGTTGGCACGTTCGGCCGATACGGGTCGAACCGTTCGGACTCGTCCCGTCCGCAGGCTGCTGCGTCCGATAGACATGACTGCGAAGCGTTTGAACGTCGCCGCCGCCGTGCTGGGCGCGGCAGTCCTGCTGTCCGCCTGCGGTTCGAGCACCGTCGTCGCGGAGAACGAGGGCGGGGCCGCGGGGGACTCGACCGTCGCCGCCTCGACGCCCACGCCGGAGCCGACCGCCGACGCCACGGCCGCGCCGACGTCGAAGCCGACGCGCACCTTCACCCCGTCGCCGAGCCCGACGCGGGCCGCCGCCAAGCCGACGGCGGAACCGGAGCCGACCCGGACGCCGCGCCCGAGCGAGAAGCCGGAACCCACCACGGCGCCGGAATCGACGAAGACGCCCGAGTGGAAGCCCGCCCTGGTCATGCTCGGGGCCGACCAGGTGCCGACCTCGACGGCGTTCCCGTCGTGGACCGAGACCAAGATCCGCGACGGCCTTCGCACCACCGACCCCTACTGCTGGCAGGAGCCGTTCCCGCGCGCCAGCACCAAGTACAGGGCGATCTACGACCCGAAGATCGGCTCCGGTGGGATTTCGCAGATGGTCGTCCGTATGGACAGCGAAGCCGCCGCGATCGAGCTCGTCGAAGAACTCGCGAAGTGCTGGCCGCAGGAGAAGAGCTTCGTCAACGACGACGGCCGGCAGGTCACGGCCACGACGTACGGCACCTACGACGTCAAGGACGGCCTGACCGTCGGCGCGACGACCTGGTGCGGGGGCGAGGAGTTCCCCGACAATTCGATGATGTGGGCGATCGGCCGCGACGGCCGGGAGGTCACCTACGTCCACTTCTGGCCGATGCGCGAGGACTGCTGGGTCCCGAAGGACATGTGGATCGGTCTGAGCAAGACCGCCCTACGGCAGCTGTAGGGGTGGCCTCAGGCTCGGGCTACGTCGAGGTCCACCGGCTCGAGGCGGCCGGGGGCGCCGCACCAGTCGTCCAGCAGCGCCGCGATGCGGCGGGCCTTGGACCGGTTGGCGTACAGGACGATGTCCGACTGCGAACCGTTGCCGAAGCCGGTGGGAACGAACTTGGTGCCGACCCCGATCGCCGCGCCGGGGCCCAGGGTGAAGAAGGCCTCCCACCGCTCGCCGTGGTTCGGGGCGCCGATCGTGTACTGCCAACTGCGGGAGCGACTCATGCCGCCATCGTTGCCTACCCGCAGCCGCCCGGCGAACCCGGCGTAGCCTCGCGGGCATGGACGAACCGTCCCGACATTTCGGGCTCGACGCCGCGCTGAGCGTCGTCACCGGGCGTCTCCTCGCCAGGGACGGGTTCGCCGGGGTCTACGCCCTGCTCCGATTCATGACCGGCCAGGACCTGGTGTCCCCGCAACTGCCCGCCGCCGCCGAGGTCTGCGCGGCGGAGTTGATCGTGCAGCACCCCTTCCTCGGGGAGATCGCGCTGCCGGAGGACCTCGACGACGCCGACCGGTTCGCCTGGCTGCTCGCGCAGGAACTGCGGTTCGGCGCGACCCTGGAGGTGGACCCGTCGCGGGAGTGGGTCCGGGAGGACCCGATCGAAGCGCTCTGCGACGAGTTCGGCGCCGAGAACATCTACGTCCACCGCGTCGACAAGACCTGACGCTCGGTCAGCAACCAGGGAGCCAGTCATGCCGTTCGACGTCGCCGAGGCCGATCGCCTGCTCACCACCACGCGGACGGTGCGCCGCCACCTCGACCTCGACCGCGAGGTCGACGTCGAGACGCTGCTGGAGTTGATCGACGTCGCGGAGCAGGCGCCGTCCGGGTCGAATCAGGCGAGCCGACGTTGGCTGATCGTGCGCGACGCCGGAGTGAAGAAGGAACTCGCCGAGCTGTACCGGGCCGCGGGCGGCGCCCTGCTGAGCCAGATGGCGGCGACGCCGGCCGGGGGAGCCGAAACAACGCAACGGGTGCTGTCCTCCGCCGCCTACCTCGCCGAGAACCTCGAGCGCGTCCCGGCGCTGGTCCTGCTGGCCATCCACGGCGTCCACGACAACAGCGGCCGGCCGAGCCTGTTCGACTCGGTCGTCCAGTCCGGCTGGAGCTTCTGCCTCGCCGCGCGCGCCCGCGGTCTGGGCACCGCCTGGACCACGCTGCACCTGCAGCGGGCCGAGGAGGCCGCCGACCTGCTGGGCCTCCCGCCCGGCATCACGCAGATCGCGTTGATCGCCGTCGGACACTGCGCCAAGGACGACTTCGCGCCCATCGAGCGTCGCCCGGCGAAGGAAATCGCCTACCTCGACCACTGGGGCTTCACCGACCGGCAGATCGCCGAGCGCGCCCATCCCGTCCAGGGTCGCGGCGTCACCGTCGAGCTCGACGTGAACGCCTCGCCGGAGCGGGTCTGGCAGTTCGTCACCGACATCGGCGCGCCGGGCCGCTACAGCGCGGAGGGGCGTGGCGCCCGCTGGCTCACCGACGGACCCGCTCTCGGCGCCACCTTCCTCGGTGCCAACGCAACCGACAGCACCGGTCACCCCGCCGTCGACGAGGTGCTCATCGAACGGCTCGGCAAGCTCGAGTGGGAGACGACCTGCACCGTCGTCGCGTTCGACCCGGGCCGCGAGTTCGCCTACGTCGTCGGGGACGTGGCCGACCCGCCCACCCGGTGGAGCTTCACGATCGAGCCCCTGCTCGACGGCACCTGCCGCGTCGCGCACTCCCTCGTTCTGCTGTCCGGCCTGTCCGGCAGCGCCCGAGCCGTCCTGGCGAATCCCGCCGCCGCGGAGGAGATTCTGACCGGCCGCTTCAAGGTGGTGCGGGCGAACATGACCGCGACGCTGCGCGGCATCCGCGACGAGGCCGAGGCCCCGTGAGGCAACCGCGGGAGCCGCGAAAGCCGCGCGAGGAGTGGGTGCCGCAGGGACGCCTCGTGCGGCGGCTCGGATACTGGCGCGGTCTCGGAGTGATCGTCTTCTCCGTCGGCGGATTCGTGTTGCTGGTCCTCGCCACGAAGGCGGGCATCCTGCCCGACCGGGGCCAGTAGGTCATCACTCCATCGGCCCTAACCGGTGGTCTTCGCCGCTGCTTCGCTGAAGGGCACTGGCAGCAAACGGAGGACGGGTCGAATGTCGCAGCGACGTAGATGGACGGCCGCACTGGCCGGCGGGCTCGTGCTGATGGGCGCGGCGACAGCGGCGGAGGCCGCGTCGAACACCGTTCCGGTGGGGGTGCAGCCCTTTTCCGTCGCCTCGGCCGACGTCGACCTGGACGGCGACCTCGACCTGATCGTCGCCGACTCGGGCTCGCACCAGATCTCGGTCCTGCCCAACGACGGCGACGGCAACTTCGAGGCCGCCAAGGTCTTCCCCGTCGGCAAGACCCCCGTCTCGGTGGCCGTCGGCGACGTCGACGGCGACGGCGACCCGGACCTGGCCGTGGCCGGTTTCTCCTCCCACGACGTCACGGTGCTGGCCAACGACGGCGACGGCGGGTTCGAGAAGGCCGGCGTCTACGCCGTCGGCGCCGAGCCGGTCGCGGTAGTTGCCGAGGACCTCGACGACGACGGCGACGTCGACCTCGCCGTCGCCGAGCTCAAGACCAACTCCGTCGCGGTCCTGTCCAACGAGGACGGGAGGTTCGCCGCGGCCAAGTCCTTCGCCGTCGGCACCAGCCCGTTCGGCATCGCCGCCGCGGACCTCGACCGCGACGGCGACGTCGACCTCGCCGTCGCCAACCTCGGCTCGGACGACGTCACCGTGCTGAACAACGACGGCACCGGCGCGTTCGGCAAGGGGAGGACATTCGCGACGGGCAAGAACCCGCGCGGGATCGCCGCGGCCGACCTCGACGGCGACAAGTACCTCGACCTGCTGGTCTCGGACAAGGGCGCCGACGCGATGTCGGTGCTCCGCAACGACGCCAGGGGCGGCTTCGCCGAGGCCGTCGCCCATCCGGCCGGCGGCGCGCCGGCCGAGCTCGCGACCGGGGACCTCGACGGCGACGGCGACCTCGACGTCGCGGTCGTGGACTACGGCGCGAACAAGCTCTCGCTCCTCGTCAACGACGGCAAGGCAGGCTTCACCGTCGGCGGCAAGCACGACGTCGGCAAGAACCCGCGCTCGCTGGCCATGGCCGACCTCGACTCCGACGGCTCCGTCGACATCGCGATCGCCAACTCCGGCAGCAACGACGTCACGGTGCTGCTGAACAAGTAGGGCTCCGCCCAAACAAATCGGGCGTTTCACCCGATAGGCGCATTCGATTCCGCCCATGATCCTTTAGCGTCGGTCCTCACGACTTGGTCTGGGGGGATCGTCGATGACACGTGTGCGTCCGTCGGCTGTGCGCGCGTCGGCGTTGGTCCTGGTGGCCGGCGCCCTCGCGGCCGCGGCGTCCACGGAGGCGGGCGCCGCCGTCCCGAGCGTCACCGAACTCGTCAGCGCGAACCCGGCGGGCCTCGGTGCCGCCGGGGTCTCGAGCGTCGGATACGGGGCGGACCTGAGCAACGACGGCCGGTACGTCGCGTTCGCCAGCGGCGCGCGGGATCTGGTCAAGCAGGCGCACGGCTCCCGCATCCACGTCTACGTGCGCGATCGCCAGGCGCAGAAGACGATTCGCCTCGACCCGACCCCGAAGGCCGGCCCGGCGGACGCGCTCTCGCCGTCGATCAGCGGCGACGGCCGGTACGTCTCCTTCAGCGCCGACGGAGCCCTGGTCCCGGAGGACACCAACGACCGGTCCGACGTGTACGTGAAGGACCTCAAGGACGACAGCCTGCACCGGGTCAGCTTCCGCACCAACGGCACGCAGACGGCGGACCACTCGTTCAACGAGGACCTTTCGGCCGACGGCCGCTACGTCCTGTTCCGCACCTCCGACGTCTCGCTCACCGGCCCGGACACCGGCAGCGCCCTGCTGGTCGTGGACCGCACCACCAACGGCATGATCCGCATCGACCTGTCCACCGCCGGCGAGTTCGCCCAGGAGGACCCCAACGCCCCGCTCGCGCTGCCGTCGGCGATCAGCCCGAACGGCCGCTACGTCGCCTTCACCAGCACCGCCGCCAACCTCGTCGCCGAGGGTGCCCGCGGCTGCGAACGTCAGGTCTACGGCGGCACCGAGAAGGCGGCCGGGAACTGCACCGACGTGTACCTGCGCGACCGGGACACCGACGGCGACGGAATCTACGACGAGGAGGGCGCCGTCGCGACCACGCTGGTCACCAACTCCGGCGCCGCCGGAGCGGGGGACAGCCGCGTGGTCGGACAGGGCTCCGTCGCCGACGACGGGACCGTCGCGATCGCCTCCCACGCCCCCGCCTTCGGGGCCGCGGCGAACCGCCCGAACGTCTACGTCGTCCCCGCGGGCAGCGACGTTCCCGAACTCGTCGGCGAGGACGGCCTCGGCGCCACGGTGTCCGCGGAGGCCCGGTTCGTCGCGTACTCCTCCCGCGCGAAGAACGGCTACGACGGCGCGACCACCGAAGCCCACCGGGTCTGGGTGTTGGACCGTCAGACGGGCGAACGCGAACTCGCGGGCGTCGCCGCCGACGGCTCCGCGCTGGGCAGGGCGGCCACCGGCGGAGCGATCGCGCCCGGCGGACGGATGCTGTTGTTCTCCACCCTCGACCGCTCGATGCTCGCCCAGAACTCCAAGTCCTACCGGCAGGAGAACGTCTTCGTCCGCGACCGCGGGGTGCCGGACCCGGTGCCCGGCGTCGTCGACGCGCTCGTGACCGGCGGGGAACTCCTCGACACCGACCACGCGGGAGAGGGCGCCACCGCCAAGACCCCCGTGCAGACCCGCATCGCGGTCCCGGCGGGCATTCGCGGGACCGTTCGCGCCGTTCCGCTGGAACCGGGGCCCTCCGGTCCGTACGAGTTCTTCGCGCGTCGCCTGTCGATCGTCGGCCCCCCAGCCACGGTGGCGGACCCCTACGTCGTGACGTTCACGGTCGATTCCAGCGCACTGGCGGGCACGCTCCCGGACGACGTCCAACTCTTCCGCGACGGGACGCTGCTGACCGGCTGCACCGACCCGAAGGCCGCGGTTGCGAACGGGTGCGTGGTCAGCCGCGGCACGGCCAAGGGCGGCGACGCCTACGTGACCGTGCGGACGCCCGCCATGGGCGAATGGAACCTCGGCCGCAACCGTGCACCCGTCGTGACCCTCGCTCAGATCGCGCCGAAGGTGCTGATGCCCAACGACGAGATGCAGAAGGTCGTCGTCTCCGGAATCACCGACCCCGACGGCGATCCGGTGTCCGTCAGCATCACCCGGGTCACGCAGGACGAGCCGACCAGCGAATGGCGCGGACCCGACGCGGTGCTCGGACCGACCGGCAGCGGCTGGGCTCGGCTGCGCGGCTCCCGGGACCTCACCGGCGACGGCCGCGTCTACCGGGTGACCTTCACCGCCACCGACAGTTCGGGGCGCAGCAGCACGGGCTCGGTGCCGGTTGCAGTGCCGCGGCCGGTGTTCGAGAAGGCGGCCGTGGACTCCGGGCAGCAGTACCCGTCGGCTTAGCCTCGATCCACCGATGAGCTTGGCGGTGAGCGGTTGATCGGGTTCGCCTGGAGATGAGCGGCTGAGGGCGTCCTGGTTCGCCGGACCTCGCTGTCCGGGTGTTCCACTGTTGGTCTCCGGGCTGC
>JBQTIB010000076.1:0-86105 GCA_052389435.1 Sporichthyaceae bacterium
GGGGGGGGGCTCACCCCAACTTGGGGGGGGGCGGGGGGAGCTTGCCCCCCGCCGCCCCTTCCACGTCCGCGCCGAGGGGGAAACGTGAGCGACCGACCGTACGAGATCGAGGACGCAGCCGAGGGCTGGGCCGCCAAGGTCCGCGTCCGTGGGCACGCGCTGCTCATGCAGCCGCTGCTAAACCGGGGCACCGCGTTCAGCCGGGCGGACCGCCGGGCGCTCGGGCTGACGGGTCTGCTGCCCGACCACGTCTCGGAGATGAGCGGGCAGGTGCGCCGCGTGTACGCGCAGTACCAGGCGCAGGGCACGCCGCTGGCCAAGCACGTGTACCTCGCGAACCTCCGCGATCGCAACGAGGTGCTGTTCTACCGCCTGCTCACCGAGCACATCGACGAGATGCTGCCGATCGTCTACACCCCGACGATCGGCACCGCCATCGAGCGGTTCAGCCACGAGTTCCGCCGCCCCCGCGGGCTCTACCTGTCCGTGGACCACCCCGAAGAGGTCCCCGAGGCGTTCGCCAACCTCGGCCTCGACGCCGACGACGTCGACCTGATCGTCGCCACCGACGGCGAGGGCATCCTCGGCATCGGCGACTGGGGCGTGGGCGGCGCGCAGATCGCCATCGGCAAGCTCGCCGTCTACACCGCCGCCGCGGGGATACACCCCGGCCGCGTGCTGCCGGTGATGCTCGACATGGGCACCGACAACCTCTCGCTGCTCAACGACAGCCTCTACCTCGGCAACCGGCACGCCCGCGTGCGCGGCGAAAGGTACGACACCCTGATCGAGGCGTTCGTCACCGAGGCCGGGCGGTCCTTCCCGAACGCGATGCTGCACTGGGAGGACCTCGGCGCCTCCAACGCGCGCCGCGTGCTGCTGGCCTACCGGGACCGCTGCTGCACCTTCAACGACGACATGCAGGGCACCGCCGCCGTCGTCCTCGCAGCGGCGCTGGCCGCGCTGCGCGAGACCGGCCAGAAGATGCGCGACCAGCGGATCGTGATCCACGGCGCCGGGACCGCCGGCATCGGCATCGCGGAGATGATGCGCGACCGCATGGTCGCCGAGGGCCTGTCCCGCGAGGAGGCGACCGCCCGCTTCTACGCCCTCGGCAGCCGCGGACTTCTGACGCAGGATCAGGCGGCGCTCATTCGCGACTTCCAGGTCGAGTACGCCCGCACGCCGGAGGAGGTCTCCGGCTGGGCCGGCGACGGGGGAGTGCCCACCCTCGCCGACGTCGTCCGCGAGGTGCACCCGACCATGCTGATCGGCACCTCCGCGCAGCCCGCCTCGTTCACCGAGGCGCTGGTGCGGGACATGGCCGCGCACTGCGCGCGGCCGGTGATCATGCCCCTGTCCAACCCGACCTCCAAGTGCGAGGCGCTGCCGGCCAACCTGATCGAGTGGACCGAAGGCCGCGCGCTGATCGCGACCGGCAGCCCGTTCGCGCCGGTGGAGTACGGCGGACGCGCCTATCCGATCGCGCAGGCCAACAACGCCCTGGTGTTCCCCGGTCTCGGGCTCGGCGTCGCCCTCGCGAAGGCCTCCCGGGTCAGCGACGGCATGCTCGACGCCGCCGCCGAGGCGGTGGCCCGCATCGCGGTGGAGGCGGGCCCGAACGTCGGGCTGCTGCCCACCGTCGCGAACCTGCGCGCGGTTTCCGCGGCGGTCGCGGCGGCGGTCGCCCGCGCCGCGGCGAAGGAGGGCCTGGCCCGCGCCGACCTCAGCGACCTGGTCCAGCAGGTGCACCAGGCGATGTGGCGCCCGGAGTACCCGGTGGTCGTGCCGATCTGAGCGCCCCGCCGCCCACCCGCGCGGCTATCCTCGAACCATGAAGGTCGTGATGCTCGAAGCCCCGCAGGCGATGCTCGACGAGCGTCGTCGGCTTGGCCTCGACGGCCATGACGAAATGTGGGACGGGGTACTGCACATGGTTCCGCCCGCCGGGGGCCCGCACCAACGAGTGAGCGCACGCTTCTTCCTTGCCGTCGGGCCGCTGGCGGTGGCTCGCGGACTCGAGCCGTACATGGAGACCGGACTGTTTCGCGCAGCAGACAACTACCGCGTGCCGGACCAGCTGTACTGCCGCCCGGAGCACGCCTCCGAACGCGGTGCCGAAGGCGCAGAAACCGTGGTCGAAGTGCGCTCGGAGGGCGACGAGAGCTACGCGAAGCTCGCCTTCTACGCCGCCGCCGGTGTGCGCGAGGTTCTGGTCCTGCACCCGGACGGGAGCAAGGTCGAACTGTTCAAACTCGTCGACGAACAGCTGCACCCAGTGAGCCCGGACCGGTCCGGTGCGCTTTTCAGTGAAGTTCTTGGAATCTCCCTGGCTGCCGTCGGCGGAAAGCTGACGATCACCTGGGACGGCGGCTCCGCCGAGCTCTGAGGGCCACCACCGCAGTTCCCGCCAGCGTGGCGCCGATGGTGCCGAGCGTCGCGTCGGCGAGGGTGTCGGTGTAGGCGGTGTCGAGTTCGGTGCCGTGTCGGATGAACGTGTAGTACTCCATCAGCTCCCAGCCCAGCGCGGTCGTGGAGCCGAGCCCGCAGACCAGCCCGACCTGCACGACGCCGGGCAGGCTCGGCGGCAGGGACACCGCGAGCGCGCCGAGCAGCATCGCCCAATTGCCGAAGTGGCAGGCGTCGTCGAACCAGCCGATGCGGTCGTAGAGGTCGAGGGCGTTGCCCCCGACGTCGACGGCGAACGGCACGGTGATCAGCAGGTCAGCGAGGCCGGGGTAGACGGTGCGCCGTCCGCGCAGCCACCACACGAGCGGCAGGACGAGCAGGGCGGCGGGGTAGGCGACCGCGCGGGCACCCATCGCCTTGCCGGCAAAGCGCTCCATGTCGGTGTTCGCCGCCGCGAACAGCAGCATCGCCAGCACGAGCGCCTTCGCCACCCACGCCGCGACCACGAGGGCCCGGGCCGTCGTCGAGCCCGGCTCCGCCCCCGCCGCGGTCGTTCGCACGGCCCCATCCGAGCACACCCGCGGTGCTAGCGGGTGGCCAACTCGATCAGCTTGGCGACCGTGTTGAGGTTGCGCGCGGTGCCGGGCGTGCCGAGCGCCCTGCCGATCGCCTCGGCCTTCATCGCCGGCCGCCCGGCGCCGTTGGCGTAGCGGACGTGCATCTCCTTGCCGAGCACCTGCCAGCGGTCCTCGCCGGTTTCGTAGGTCTCCGCCTTTCCGATCGCCGCCGCGGTCGGCTTCGCGGCCAGGAACACGACGTAGGAGTAGCTGGGCTTGAGCACCTCGAAGGGGTGGGCCGCGAGCGCCTTCTCGAGTTCCGCGGGCGTGCCGGAGATCGCCTCGCGGAAGAACCCGAACTCGGCCTCGACGGCGGCCTCGAGCGCCCGATCGAACTCCGCCGGTTTCCCCGGCGGCGTGCAGATCAGGTTGCCCGACGCGATGTAGGTCGCGACGTCGGTGGCGCCGAGTTCCTCGGCGATCGCCTTGAGCCGTGCCATCGGCAACTGGGCCTTGCCGACGTTCACGGCCCGCAGCAGCACGATCCTTCGCATGCGCCCAGTCTGGCCGACTCGTGCGACGGCTGGCTGAGCAATCCGTGCCAGGGCAAGCCGCCGGGAGAGCCGCTGTCCGCGGCGTGCACCTTCGGCTTCTTCCCGTTCTACCCGCCCGCCGCCGAGGTGCCGTGCCGAGACATCTGGCTCGGTACGCCACCCGCCCACGTGACCGTTCCCGACCTAGGCACCGTGCCGAGCTAGGGCGAAAACGCTTCCGCGGAAGCGTTTTCGACAATCGTTCTCACCACTGCCTTGCGCGCCCGCGTGCCCGGTGGAACCTGCTGTCCTGAGGCCGCGTCAGTCTGCCAGGAGGAGACCGGTCTCGACGAGACGGTCGATGTGCGCGACGACGTCCGAGCCCAGGTGAACAGTCATCTGGGTCTTGTCTGGCGAATTGGCAGCGCCATGGGTTCCATCCGCCGGCTGCTGAGGTGCCCTGCAGCAGCGAGTTCTACTTCGACGAGCCACCCGCCCACGTCGACGTCCCTTCCGTGGGGCGAGTGCCGGGCTGAGCCGTGGTTACTCTGGTGCGATGCGGGTGGTAATTCTGGAGGCACCACAGTCGATGCTGGACGAGCGACGGCAGCTCGGCTTGGACGGACGCGACGAAATGTGGGACGGGGAGCTCCACATGGTCCCGCCCGCTAAGGACGCCCACCAAGGGATGAGCGGAGCCTTCTTCGAGGTTGTGGCGCCGTTGGCCCGCGCTCGTGGCCTCGTGGCGCGGATCGAAACTGGGCTGTTCCGCCGCGACTCGGACTACCGCGTACCCGATGTGCAGGTGCGACGGCCCGAGCATGGATCGGAATGCGGCTCGGAAGGCGCCGAATTGGTCGTGGAGGTCAGATCAAAGGACGACGAGACCTACGACAAGGCGCCCTTCTACGCCTCCGTTGGGGTGCGGGAGATGCTGGTCCTGCATCCCGGACCGCGCACGGCCGAGTTGTATCGCCTAGCGGACGGGGTGCTGCGCGCGGTGGAGCCGGACGAGTCGGGCGCGCTGCACTGCACCACCCTCGACCTCATGCTGGTCACGACAGACGGGGTCCTGCTGGCCTCCTGGCCGGGCGGGTCCGCGGAGATCTAGAGGTCGAGCACGACCTTGGCGCCGGAGGCGCGCGAGACGCACAGGGCCATGCAGGTGTTGGCGGCGCGGACCTCGGGGGACAGGACCGCGTCGCGGTGTTCGACCTCGCCGGAGAGCACCGGCGTGATGCAGGTGCCGCACACGCCCTGGGAGCAGGACCAGGGCACCTCGATGTCGTGTTCGGCGAGCACGTCGAGGATCTGACGGTCCGCCGGCACGTGCAGCGTCGTGCCGCTGCGCGCCAGCACGACGTCGAAGGGCCGGGTGTTGGCGACGTCGAGAACGGCGGCCGCGAAGGACTCGCGGTGGACGGCGTCGCGCGGCCAGCCCTGGCCGACGGCCTGCTCGGCGACCCAGTCCATGAACCCGCCGGGCCCGCACACGTAGAGGGCGGCCTCGGGCCCGGCGGAGGCCAGGGCCTGCGCGGGGTTCAGCGAAGTGCGTCCGGGGGAGGCGTCCACGTGGACCTGCACGACGGCCGCGAACGGCATCGCGGCGAGCTCGTCCCGGAACGGCACGGAGTCGGCGTCGGCCGCGCACACGTGGAGGTCGAACGGGACGGCGTTGGCCCACAGGTGGTGGGCCATCGACAGCAGCGGGGTGATCCCGATGCCGCCGGCGACCAGGACGTAGCGATCGGCCGGGTAGAGCTCGAAGTTGTTGCGGGGCACTGAGATCACGACCTCGGCGCCGGGAACGAGCACCTGGTGCACCTCGAGCGATCCGCCGCGTCCCTCGGCCTCCGGCTTGACCGCGATGCGGTAGCGACCGTCGGGGGCGTTGCACAGCGAGTACTGCCGGACCCGGCCCGACGGGAGGTGGACGTCGATGTGCGAGCCGGGGGTGAAGCGCGGCAGGTCTTCGTCCAAGCCCTCGAGCAGGAACGTCGCGATGCCGGCGCCGCCGACCACGCGGGCCTCCACGACCCGGGCCGTACGCGTCGCCGAATACGCGGCACGAGGCACGTCGATCGGTCCCGGACCGCGGAACAGCCCGCGCTCGGGGATGCCCTGCCTGCGCAGGATGCCGTCGGACAGTTCCCACACCCGGTGGTAGCGGTGGAACGGGATGTGCGGCATCGCGTGGTGGATGCAGTGGTCGGTCTGCCCGAGCCAGTAGGCCTTGCCGACGAGGGTCCCGCGTACCTCGACGGTGGACTGGAACGGCGCCTCCTGCCAGTTCGACTCGTGCGGGTGCTGGATGTGCGCGAAGACGTAGACCAGGACGACGAACGCGAGCCAGTGCGGGACCAGCCACAGCAGGAAGAACTCCATCGCCAACGGCGAGGCGAGGAACGCGACGTGCACGCCGACGTAGATCGTGAGCATCGCGACGAAGGAGATCCGGTCCGCCCGGCCCCGCGTGGACCACAGCCGTGTGGCGTACCAGTAGGCCCAGATCCACTCCGGACCCGCGAAGACCACCGGCAGCAGGACCTTCGGCGCGTGCACGAACCACACGTCGGGATCGCGCTTCTTGTCCCCGACCCAGCGGTGGTGCTCGAGGTGCAGCGTCCGGTACAGCCGAGTGGAGACCCCGGGAAGCAGCAGCGTGCCCGAGATCGTGCCGACGGCGCTGTTCACGCGAACGCTCGAGGACGCCGCGCCGTGGACGGCGTCGTGCAGGGGAGTGAAGGCGACGTAGAGCGCGAACTGGTTCAGCAGGATCGCGCCGATCAGCGGCAGCGGCCCGACCAGGTACGCCGCGGTGGAGCCGACGAACAGCGCCCAGGCGAACGCGGTCAGTCCGATGTGCGGCACCGACCAGACGGGCAGCTGCGCGATGGCCGCGTACCGCGGGTCCTGCACCGCCTTCGCCAGCACCTGCCGGACGGAGGGGTTCGCCGTAATCGTCATGCGACCACTGTGCCGGTCGGGGCGCGCCCTGACGATGGAGAAGTCTCCAGCGCTCAGCCGCGGGCCTGGGGGTTTGTCACGACGGCCCGCAGCCGCAGCGCGGCGAGCACCTCGGCGCGCCGGCCGCGCAGATCGCCGGGCAGCATCTCCTCGGCCTGGGCGATGCGCAGCCGCACCGTGTTCTCGTGGACCACCAGCCGTGCCGCGGTCTGACTCGTCGACCCGGTCAGCAGCCAGTCCAACAGGGTGTCGCGGGCCTTCTCCGCGCGCTCCCCGGCGCCGGCGAGATCGCCGAGTTCGTCGGCGACGAACCGCGCCGCGGCGACGGGATCCTTGAGCAGCAGCAGTTCCAGGCGCACGTCGGAGAAGCGCAGCATCGGCGGATCGTCGCCGAACCAGCGCCGCAGCCCGGCGACGTCGAGCGCGTCGGACCGCGTCCGCAGGAAGCCGGCGAGGCCCGCGCCCGGTTCGCCGACGCTGACCGGCATGCCCGGATCGGCCGCGCTCGTGTCCACGACCCGACCCCCCGCGGGCAGGGCCAACCAGGCCAGCCACATGCCGGGACCGTGCAGCGTCAGCAGCGAGCCGCGCGCACCGACCGCCGTGCGCAGCGCGTCGGTGCACCGCTCCGCCTCGCGTCGCCCGGAGACGTGCAGGACCACGCCGAGGTGTTCGCCGTCGAAGCGGTAGCCCAGGATCCGCTCGGCCTCGGCGGGCGAGGTCACGCTCGTTCCGTCGACGAGTTCGGCCACCAACGCGCGGCGCTTGTCGTCGCGGCCGCGGCGAATGTGCTCGCTCACGCTCTCGTGCCGGTCCACGACCAGGGCGAGCACCTCGATCAGGTACTGGAACAGCAGCCGGGTGGGCGGGCCGACGAACTCCGCGACGCTGCCCTGCCCGGCCTCCGCGGCGGACTGGGCGAGCGCGAACCACTCCTCCCAGAACCTGCTCGTGCCGACCCAGTAGGAGCGTTCGACCTCCCCGACGCCCACGCCCATCTCGGCGAGCATGTCGGTGAGGCGGTACTCCGCCGGCGGCCGAATCTCGGCGAGGTCGATCTCGCCGGAGAACAGCGCGAGGATCGTGCCGACGTTGTCCCGCGCGCTGGCGTTCAGCGCGTCGCGGAAGGCCGGGTCGCCCATGTGCGCGGCCCACAGGTCGCTCGCGAGGGTCGCCACCACGGCGGCCGCCAGCACGTCGCGGTCGACGCCCTTGGCCAGGGCCCGGGTCGCCTCGGAGAGTTGCACGCTCTCAGCTTCGATCCAGGCCCGCGGCGCCACAAGGCGCGGCGGATGTGGAGATGTCGTGGAGACGGGACGCGCGGACCGCGCCCGGGTGCCGCCCGCCTAGAATTGCACCATCGGTGCGCCCGCGCCGAGGTAGCCGTGGTGGAGGTTCAGTGGGTCTGCTCGAGTCCATCGGCGGCCCGGACGACCTCAAACGGTTGCGTCCGGACCAACTCGAGCCACTCGCTGCCGAGATCCGCGAGTTCCTGGTCCAGGCGGTGTCCAAGACCGGCGGCCACCTCGGGCCCAACCTCGGTGCGGTCGAACTCTCGATCGCGCTGCACCGGGTGTTCGAGTCCCCGCACGACTCGATCCTCTGGGACACCGGGCACCAGGCCTACGTCCACAAGCTCCTGACCGGCCGCGCCGGGGACTTCGACACGCTGCGCCAGGCCGGTGGCCTGTCCGGCTACCCCTCGCGCGCCGAGTCGGTCCACGACCTCGTGGAGAACTCCCACGCCTCCACCGCACTGTCCTACGCCGACGGCCTGGCCAAGGCCCGGCGCCTCAACGGCGAGCACGATCGGGCCGTCGTGGCGGTCGTCGGCGACGGTTCGCTGACCGGCGGCATGGCCTGGGAGGCGTTGAACAACATCGCCGACTCCGACCGGCCGGTGATCGTCGTGGTCAACGACAACGAACGCTCCTACGCCCCGACGATCGGCGGCCTGTCCAAGCACCTCGCGGTGCTGCGCACGATGCCGAACTACGAGAAGTTCCTGCGCTGGGGCGGCAAGAACGTACGCCGCACGCCGCTGATCGGCGGCTCGCTGTTCAACGCCCTGCACGGTTTCAAGAAGGGCATCAAGGACGCCGTCGCGCCCCAGGGCCTGTTCGAGGACCTCGGGTTGAAGTACGTCGGGCCCATCGACGGCCACGACGTCGAGGCCGTCACCGCCGCGCTGGTCCGCGCGCGGGACTTCGGCGAGCCGGTCATCGTCCACTGCCTCACCCGCAAGGGCCAGGGCTACGCCCCCGCCGAGCTGGACGACGCGGACCACTTCCACGGCATCGGCATCTGCGACCCGGCGACCGGCCTGCCGCTGACCCCCGGCGGAAAGACCTGGACCTCGACCTTCGCCGAGGAGATCGTGCAGATCGGCGCCGAACGGCCCGACGTCGTCGCGATCACCGCCGCGATGCTGATCCCCGTCGGTCTGAAGGCCTTCGCCGCGGCGTATCCGGACCGCGTGTTCGACGTCGGCATCGCCGAACAGCACGCCGTCACCTCCGCGACCGGCCTCGCGATGGGCGGGTTGCACCCCGTCGTGGCCGTCTACGCCACGTTCCTGAACCGCGCCTTCGACCAGGTGCTGCTCGACGCGTCCCTGCACTCCGCGCCCGTGACCTTCGTGCTCGACCGCGCCGGGATCACGGGCGAGGACGGCGCCAGCCACCACGGCGTCTGGGACCTGTCGATGCTGATGCCGGTCCCCGGTCTGCGCATCGCCGCGCCGCGCGACCCGGCCCAGTTGCGTCTCCAGCTCAACGAGGCGCTTTCGGTTGCCGACGGTCCGACCGTCGTGCGCTTCCCCAAGGGCTCGGCGACTGCGGACCTGCTCGCCGTCGAGCGCGTCGGCGGCGTCGACGTCCTCGCGCGTCGGCCCCACCCCGAGGACGCGGCGAGCGCCGACGTGCTGCTGGTCTCCGTCGGGGCGATGGCCGCCACCTGTCTGGACGTGGCCCACCGGCTCGCGGACCAGGGCATCGGGGTGACCGTCGTCGACCCGCGCTGGGTCAAGCCGGTGGACCCCGCTCTGGTCGAGCTCGCTCGAGCCCATCGGATGGTCGTCACCGTCGAGGACGGCGTGCGCATCGGCGGGGTCGGTTCGGCCGTCAGCCAGGCGCTGCAGGACGCCGGGGTCGACGTGCCGACTCGGATTTTCGGAACGCCGGTGCGTTTCCTCGACCACGGATCGCGGACCGAGGTCCTCGGTTGGGCGGGCCTGGGCGCGCAGGACATCTCGCGGGGCGTCGTCGAGGCCATGGCGCGCCTGGACGCCGTTCCAGCGACGGCGTCGGCAGAACCCGGCGCCTAGTCCTCCGGGGCGGCTTCCTCCGGGACGGCTTCCGGAACCGCACGCCCCGCCGCGGCGTCGGCCAGGGCCTGGGCCATGGCGCCCGCGGTGAGGTCGACCTGCCAGTTGCGGGCGCCGTAGGCGGCCGCGGCCGCGGCGATCCCCTCGGCGGAGGTGTCCGCCGGCGGGGTCCACGCGATCCGTCGGACCGTGTCCGGGGCGATGAGGTTCTCCGTGGGCAGCCTGTGCTTGAGCGCGATCTCGTTGACCGCGGCGCGCATGGCGGAAAGCCGGGCCGCAGCCTCCGGGTCTCGGTCGGGCCAGGAGCGCGCGGGCGGCGGGCCGGTGGGCACGACGTGCGCGGGCGGCAGTTCGGAATCGGGCAGCGCCCGAGCCTCCTCGATCGCCGCGAACCACTGCGGCAGCGCCCGCCGGGTGGCACGACCGCCGAAGGTCGCCAGTTCGGCCAGGGCCGCGAGCGTCGCGGGCCCGGCCAGCGCAGCCTCGACGATCGCCGTGTCGGGCAGTACCCGTCCCGGCGCCAGGTCGCGGGCGCGTGCCATGCGGTCCCGGGTCTCCCACATGGACCGGACGATCGCGAGCTGCCGCGGGCGACGCACCCGATGCAGGCCGGAGGCGCGGCGCCACGGATCCACGCGCGGCGTCGCGAGCGGCGCCGCGACGATCGCCTCGAACTCCTCGTGCGCCCACTCGAGCTTTCCCGCCTCGGCGAGCTCGGCCTCGAGCGCGTCCCGCAGGTCGATCAGCACCTCGACGTCGAGGGCGGCGTACTTCAGCCACGGATCCGGCAGCGGCCGCACCGACCAGTCGGCCGCCGAGTGGCCCTTCTCCAGGGCGAGGCCGAGGACCTCGGCGACGATGCTGCCCAGGCCCACGCGGGGGTAGTCGAGCAGGCGACCGGCGAGTTCGGTGTCGAAGATCTTCGTGGCGCGCAGGCCGAGCTCGGCCAGGCACGGGATGTCCTGGCTGGCCGCGTGCAGCACCCACTCGACGTCGGAGATCGCCTCGATGATCGGCGAGAGATCCGGGACCGCGATCGGGTCGATGAGAACGGATCCGGCGCCCTCGCGGCGCAGTTGGATCAGGTACGCACGCTGCCCATAGCGGTAACCCGACGCCCGTTCGGCGTCCACGGCCACGGGACCGTGACCGGCGGCGAACTCCCCCGCGACCTTCGTCAGCGTTGTTATGTCCGCAACGACGGGCGGCACGCCGCCCGCTGGTTCCAACAGTGGGGTCAGCGCGCGGCCTTCCGGTACCTGTGCGGCCTCACTCACAGGCCTAACCGTAAGGGAGCGTTCACCCGACGGGACCGGCGCGGTGCGAGGAACGAGCCACACTGGCGAAAAAGCCGTCGGGGCCGGCCCGGTGTAGCGAGCTTCGCTCGCCAGACTTCGATCGGTTCGGGAGCCACAAGCCGGTGCTGTGGCACTGCGGCTACCCGACCGCCGTGCCCGGCTTGCGCTCCGCTCACCTCAATCGTCTGTAGCTGTCCCGGACTGGCCCCGACATGCACCGCGGGCGATGCCCCGAGGTGGTCTGTAGCTCTCGTACTAGTCGATGGCGTGCGCGCGCATGGCTACGGCGACCATGCCGGCGCGGTCGCCGGTGCCGAGCTTGCGGGCGATGCGGGCCAGGTGGCTCTTGATGGTCAGCGCGGACAGGCCCATGGCCTCGCCGACGTCGCGGTTGGCGCGACCCTCGGCGACGTGGCGGAGGACCTCGACCTCGCGGTCGGACAGACCGAGGCGGGCGGCGGCGCGGGCGGACTCGGAGTCGGCGCCGGGAACGGCGCCGGTGGAGCGGCCGGCGAGCACGCAGCTGCGGATGCGGGCGGCAAGGGCGGCGTGGGCGGCGCGGGCGGCGTCCTGCTGGGGGATGATCGCGCACCCGGCCCAGCCGGCGCGCTGGAGCTCGGCCAGCAGCATGATCCCGGAGCCGTCGGGGAGCAGGGCGTCGGCGATGCAGACCTCGCGCAGACCTGCGGTGCGGGCCCAGGCTCGGGCCTGCAGGACGGTGCCGGCCTCGGCGACGTCGCGGGCGCCGAGGCTGCGCAGGCGGCGGACGCTCATGGCGCGGCGGTAGGGGTCCGCGGCGACGACCATCGCGGTGAAGGCGGTGGGGACCTCGGAGGCGGGAACCCGCGGCGCCGGGATCTGCGCCGGAGCGACGCCCTGGCGAGGAATGCGCGCCTGCGGCAGCTGACCGGAGCGCTGCGCCGGAAGCTGCGGGGTGGAGGACGGCTGGCGAATCAGCACCGGGGCTCCCAGGTTGGTCAGGATGGTCTGTGTTGGTCTGTCCTTTAGCTCTCCATCGGTCCGACTAGACGTTCCCTTTAGCAATTTGGGTGGTTTCTTTACCTAAGACTCCAAAGTTTCCGACATGGACCGGGTCGTGCCGGGGTCCGCTAGGCCGGTAGGGACCACAAGATGTGGGTGCAACGGGGTGGCGGAGGCCCAGATGATGCGCCAAATGGGCGATTCTGGGCCGCAACGTCAGCCACCCGGACGCAGGCGTCCGGGTGGGTTTTCTTTACCTTTACCTACGACTTGACCGTTTCCTTGACCTTTGCCAAGTGGTCGAAGGACGGCTCAGACGCCGCGGATCGCGGGCAGGGCGGTGACCCCCGGGACCACCGGGGGCAGGCCGGCGGCGGTGCGGAGCATCTCCACCCACGCCCGCATGTGGGCCTGCGGGTCGCCGACGAGGCTCCAGGAGGCGCGGATCTCGAGTTCGCCGGCCGGTTCGAACTCCGCCTCGGCGTCGCCGTCCCCGAGCAGGTCGCCGAAGCTGTGCGACTGCACGCGGGTCACGGTGCCACTGGGGGAGGACAGCGCGACGTCGTGGGCTCGGGCCGCGTCGAGCAGCCAACGCCAGGCGACCTCGGGCAGCAGGGGGTCGACGACGAGTTCGGCTTCGAGTTCGGTGCGGATGTAGCTGACCAGGCGCAGGGTGCCGTCCCACGCCTCGTGCCCGTTCGGATCGCCGAGCAGGATCAGCCGGCCGATGGCGAGTTCCTCGTCGTCCTCGCCGCGACCGCCCGGCCGAACGATCTCGGCGCGAATGGCCGCCGCGAAGGGAGCGAGGCGGCCCGGCGCGGGCGTCTGTTCGATCGAGACGTCGGCGGGGGCGTCGATGGAGTGCAGAGCCGCCGCAGCGGCCGTGAACTCCGGCGGTTCCTGCGGCAGCACGGGCGAGGCCATAGGGGGAGGGTAGGCCGGTCCAGTGCGCAAGGGGGACACCTTCTCGGGCGGGTCGCGGACGGGTGTGGAGGGCGGGTCGCGTGCGAGCGTCAGGCGGCGCGGCGCAGTGGCACGGACGCGCGCTCGGCGAAGGCCGGAGGATCGGCGAAGACCGCCGCGCCGCACCCGGTGCAGGCGTACTCCAGGCACGCGGCGCCGTGCCCGTCCACGCACTCGACGGCGGCGAAGACCCGCTCGCCGTCGCAGTCCACGCATTCAAACGTTCGTTCGAGGTCCATGGGGAGAAGGTGCCAGGGACCACCGACAATTCCGGGGAGCGAGGTCGGTGTGTCCGCCAAGGTGGTGCGGCTGGGAACTCGTGGGACGATCTGCCTCGTGGACGACTGCCTCGTGGACGAACCGTCGAACTCCCTCCTCGTGCGGGCCTGCCGCCGCCAACCCACCTCGCGCACCCCGGTGTGGTTCATGCGCCAGGCCGGGAGGTCGCTGCCGGAGTACCGCGCGCTGCGGGCCGACGTCGGCATGCTGTCGGCCTGCTTCGACCCCGATCTGGTCGTCGAGATCACGATGCAGCCCGTCCGCCGCTACGGCGTCGACGCGGCGATCCTGTTCTCCGACATCGTCGTGCCGCTGCGCGCGGCCGGGGTGGACCTCGACATCGTCGCCGGGGTGGGCCCGGTCATCGCTCAGCCGATCCGCGAAGCCGCCGACCTCGACCGGCTGCCGCCGCTGGAGCCGGAGGCGGTCGCGCCGATCGCGAAGGCCGTGCAGGGCCTGACCGCCGAGCTCGGTCCGACCCCGCTGATCGGGTTCGCGGGGGCGCCGTTCACGCTCGCCTCCTACCTGATCGAGGGCGGGCCCTCCCGCAACCACGAGCGCACCAAGGCCCTCATGCTCGGCCGCCCCGACCTCTGGGCCGCGCTGATGGACCGCCTCGCAGACATCACCATCACCTTCCTGCGCGTGCAGGCCGAGGCGGGCGTTTCCGCGCTGCAGCTGTTCGACTCCTGGGCCGGCGCACTGACCCCTCGCGACTACGCGGCCTCGGTCCTGCCGGCGAGCCGCAAGGTCTTCGCTGCGATCGCCGAGCTCGGCCTGCCGCGCATCCACTTCGGCGTCGGCACCGGAGAGCTGCTCGGGCTCATGGGGGAGGCCGGGGCCGACGTGGTCGGGGTCGACTGGCGCGTGCCGCTCTCGGTCGCCGCGCAGCGCGTGGGCCCGGACCGGGCCCTTCAGGGCAACCTGGACCCTGCGGTGCTGCTGGCCGGCTGGGACGTCGTCTCCGACGCGGTGGACGTCGTGCTCGAGGAGGCTAGGGGCCTACCCGGCCACGTGTTCAACCTCGGCCACGGCGTGCTGCCGAGCGTGGACCCGGACATCCTGCTGCGCGTCGTGGAACGGGTGCGGGAGAAGTCCGCTCGCTAGTACGAGCGCACGAAGACGTCGTCGTTGCCGTTGCGGTCGTTCGGCACCAGGTTGGACGCCCGGGAGCCGAACGCCACGGCCCTGCCGTCGGAGCTGATCTCGGGGAACGAACTGCTCGGACCGTCCGCCTGCTCGCCGGTGGGGCCGACGTTGACCCGGCTCACGGCCCCGGTGCGCAGGTCGATGCGGAACACGTCGTAGTCGAAGGTGCTCGTGTCCTTCGGCACCAGGTTGGTCGCCTGGGACAGGTAGACCAGGACGCGGCCGTCGCCGGAGATCGCCGGTCCGCCGGAGACGCCGTTGCTCTGGCGGCCCTCGGCGCCCACGCTGACCCGTCGCGTGGCGCCGGTACGCAGGTCTCGCACGAAGACGTCGTCGACCCCGTTGGTGTCCCGAGGCACCAGCCCGGCGGCCGTCGAGACGAAGGCGACGTAGCGGCCGTTGTCGCTGACGACCGGGCCGGTGCTCTCCTTGGTGCCCTGTGCGGAGCCGCCGAACCAGCCGCCGCCGAGCGCCTTGGTCCCGCCGAGGCTGACGCGCTGCACCTTCCGGGTGCGCCGATCGAAGAGGAAGCAGTCGGCCTTGCGGTTGGTGTCCCCGGCCACGAGGTCGCGTGTTTCGGAGGCGAAGGCGACGTAGCGGCCGTCGGCGGTGATCGTCATGTCGAACCCGGAGACGCGACCGAGGCGCTCGCGCTTCTTCGTTTTCGTGTCGTAGACGAACATGCCCTCGAGGTCTTCGTCGGTCCCGATCGAGCGCAGCGGCGTGGAGGCGTTGTAGACGACCGACCGGCCGTCGCGGCTGATCTGCGGACCGCTGCCGCCGAGGGTCTCCCGGCCGTCGATGGCCACGGACAGCCGAATCGTCCGGCCGGTGCGCCGATCGTGCAGGAAGACGTCGGTCTCGCCGTTGGTGTCGCCCGGCACGAGGTTCGTCGCGTCGGAGACGAAGGCGACCCACCGGCCGTCCCCGGAGATCGACGGGGTGAACGAGCCCCCGTTGCCCTGCCTTCCCCTGCTGGACACCGACACCAGGGCGGTGCGTTGGGTGCGGGTGTCTCGGACGAACACGTCGTTGCGGTCGTTGGAGTCCTTGGCCACGAGGTTCGCGGCCGCCGAGTCGAACGCGACGAACCGGCCGTCGGCGCTGATCGAGGGCGCGTAGCTCTGGCCGGCCGCCGGCCTGTTCTTGGGCCCGAGGCTGACCAGGCTCGTGTCGATCGACGAGGCCGCCGGCGCGGCAGCCGCCGGACCGATCGAGCCGAGCCCGAGCAGCACCGCTGCAGCGGCCGCGATGCGGGCGACGGGCACGGGCTCTCCTCGGGGCGGGCTCTTCTTCGAGCGTAGGCCCAACTACCCCATCTGTGCGGTTTGTCCCGCAGGTCAGACGGTTTCGACATCGGCGAATCGGCCCGTCCGGCGATGCCGGCGGTAGGCGAGGAGCAGCAGCGGGGACAGCACCAGCAGCACGAGCGCGAACGGCAGCACGGCGCCGAGAACGGTGGCGATGCCCGTCGCCGACGCGGTGAACGCGTCCCATCCGCCATCGAGACCGGAGACGAAGCCCTGCTTCTTGGCCTGCTCCGCGGGCGGGACGAACTCCGTCGGCTTGGTGTTCAGGTGCAGGGTGACCGACGCGAGTTCGGTGCGCTGCTCGAGCTTGGACTGCCGCGCGAGCAGCGCCTCGAGTTCGGCCTCGCGGCTCGCGACCTCGGACTCCAGCGCCACGACGTCGCGCAGGGTGCTCGCCTGCTCCATCAGCGCCCGGACCCGTTCGACGCTCTTGCGGGCGCTCGCGATGCGGCTGTTCACGTCGACGACCTCGTCGGTGACGTCGTCGCCGGTGGTCGCGCGCTCGAGCACCGTGCCGACCTTCTCGACGCGGGCGAGGAAGGAGGCGAAGTTGCCCGGCGGAACGCGCAGGCGCAGGTTCGCGGCCCCGGACGTCGCGTCGCCGGAACGCTCCGACTTGGCGATCAGGCCGCCGGCCGCGTCGACGGCCGCCTCGACCTGGGACACGGCCTTGGCGACGTCGAGCACCTCGATGGTCTGCTCGGCCGTGTAGGCGATCACCCGCCCGTCCAGAGCGGCCTCGGGGACGGAGAGCTTGCTGCCCTTGCCCGCCCCGGCCGCGACGGCGGCGGACTTCTTCGTGGCGGCGGCTCGACCGCTCGTCGCCGCGTCCGCCGAGGCGGCCGCGGGAGCCGCGGCCTCGGGAGCCGCCGCGGCGGGCACGTCGGCGACCGGAGCCTGGGCGGCCAGGTCGCCGCCGCCCGAGCTCGCGAGACCGGCTCGCGGACTCTGGGCGACGGGAGAGGCGTCGCCGCCGGAGCCGCACGCGGCGAGGGAGGCGCCGAGTGCAAGGGACAGGACGAAGGCCGCGGTGCGGGTGGGGACGGTCATCGGAACTCCTGGAGGGGGACCAGTCGGGCGCTTTCGTGCAAGAGGGACGCGGAGAAGGCGAGGAACGTTCACTGCCACGGTGCGTGGAAGGCTGGGCGGATGCGCGTAGTGGTGGTGGGGGGCGGTATCGCCGGGTTGGCGGCGGCGTGGTTCCTGCGAGCGCCCGGCGTCGAGGTGACGGTGCTCGAGGGCGCGCAGCGGGTCGGTGGGAAGTTGCGGCTCGGCGAGGTCGCGGGCGTGACCCTCGACCTGGGCGCGGAGGCGCTGCTCGCCCGCCGGCCGGAGGCGCTCGATCTGGTGCGCGAGGTCGGGCTCGGCGGCGATCTGGTCCACCCGCGGACGACCTCGGCCGGGGTGTGGACCCACGGAGCGATCCATCCGCTGCCGACCGCGCAGGTCATGGGCGTCCCGGCCGCGCCGGGCGACGGGGCCCTGGTCGGCATCCTCGGCCGCAAGGGCGCCGCCCGAGTCGCCGGCGATCTGCTGCTGCCGCTGCAGGAACGCGGGGACGTCTCGGTCGGGGAGTTCGTCCGCGAGCGGATGGGCAACGAAGTCGTGACCAGACTCGTCGACCCGCTGCTCGGCGGCGTCTACGCCGGACGGGCCGAGGACCTCTCGATGCTCGCGACCCTGCCCCAACTCGCCCGCGCGGTCACCGAACCCGAACGCCTGATGACCGTTGCGGCCCAGGTCAGAGAGCGCGCGGCTCGGCTCGATCGAGGGGGGCCGACCCCGGTGTTCGCCGGCATCCGCGGGGGAGTGGGGCGCCTACCCGCCCGGCTGGCCGCGGAGGCCGGAGCCGAGGTGCGGATCAACACGACGGTCCGCGAACTGCACCGAACTCCGACGGGCTGGCGCCTGATCGCCGGCCCCACCACCGAGCCGGAGGCCATCGAGGCCGACGCGGTCGTCCTGGCCGTCCCCGCCGCGGCGGCGGCCAAGCTGCTGAAGGGCGTGGCGTTCGGGGCAGCGGCCGAGCTCGCGGGCATCGAGTACGCCTCGCTCGCCATCGTGACCCTGGTCCTGCCCGGCGGCCCGGAACCGACCGGAAGCGGATTCGTGGTGCCCGCCGTCGACGGCCGCGTGGTCAAGGCCGTCACGCAGTCCTCGAACAAGTGGGAGTGGACCGCGCAGGCCGCCGAGGGTCACCTGGTCGTCCGGGCCTCGGTGGGCCGGATCGACGACGTCGCCGACCTCGCGTGCTCCGACGAGGACCTGGTGGCGAAGGTGCGCGCCGACCTGTTCGCCTCGATCGGGCTGGGCGCGACCCCGATCGACACGGCGGTCACCCGCTGGGGCGGGGCGCTTCCGCAGTACGCCGTCGGCCACCTGGACCGGGTGGCCCGCATCCGAGAAGCCGTCGAGGCGATCGGCGGACTCGCCGTGTGCGGAGCCGCCTACGAGGGCCTCGGCATCGCCGCCTGCATCGCCTCGGCCCGGCGTGCGGCCGACGTGGTGCTCGCGGGCTCGCAGACGACGGCAGAATGAGGGTCATGACCGAGGAATCGAACAAGCCCCGCGGCGCCCGCGAGATCAACGCGGAGATCCGCTACACGATGTGGTCGGTGTTCCGGGTGGAACGCCCGCTCGGCGACGCGGATCGGGCACCGGTGGCGGCCGAAGTCGCGGACCTGTTCGAGCAGCTGTCCGCCAAGGACGTCGTGGTACGCGGCACCTACGACGTCGCCGGCCTGCGCGCGGACGCGGACCTGATGGTGTGGTGGCACGCCCCGGACTCCGACGACCTCCAGGAGGCCTACTCCCGGTTCCGGCGGACCCGCCTCGGGCAGGCCTGCGCTCCGGTCTGGTCCCAGCTCGCGCTGCACCGTCCCGCCGAGTTCAACAAGGGCCACATTCCGGCCTTCCTCGACGGGGAGGCGCCCAAGGACTACATCTGCGTCTACCCGTTCGTCCGCTCGTTCGAGTGGTACCTGCTCCCCGACGCCGAACGCCGCGCCATGCTCGCCGAGCACGGGAAAATGGCCCGCGAGTACCCCGACGTACGAGCCAACACCGTCGCGAGCTTCGCGCTCGGGGACTACGAGTGGATGCTCGCCTTCGAGGCCGACGAACTGCACCGGATGGTCGACCTCATGCGCCACCTGCGGGCCAGCGACGCGCGCCGCCACGTGCGCGAAGAGGTGCCCTTCTACACCGGCCGCCGCAAGTCCCTGGCCGACC
The DNA here is from genome assembly GCA_052389435.1 of Sporichthyaceae bacterium. Lineage (GTDB taxonomy): Bacteria > Actinomycetota > Actinomycetes > Sporichthyales > Sporichthyaceae > JBQTKD01. The sequence continues at coordinate 19,003 of JBQTIB010000076.1, forward strand.
TCGTCGCCGCGCTCCCGTAGTCGCCTGCGCTCGCCCCGTGTGCGAGCCGTGCGCTCGGGAACCTTCTTGGGGCGGCGGCAGTTCTCCTGCCGACGCACGCGGGCCCACTAGGCTCGCCTACGAACCCGTCTGACATCCGATCGAGGAGGAAGCATGTCCGTCGCGCTCACCAAGGGCGGCAACGTCAGTCTCACGAAGCTGGCCCCGACCATGACCGCCGTCACCGTCGGCCTGGGGTGGGACGTGCGTTCCACGACGGGAACGGACTTCGACCTCGACGCCTCGGCGATTCTGCTCGGCGCCGACGGCAAGGTCAGCGGCGACAAGAACTTCGTGTTCTTCAACAACCTGACCAGCCCCGACGGCTCCGTCGAGCACACCGGCGACAACCTCACCGGCGAGGGCGAAGGCGACGACGAGCAGATCAAGGTCAACCTGGCCGGCGTCGCCGCCGACATCGACAAGATCGTCTTCCCGGTCTCGATCTACGACGGCGCCGCGCGCAGCCAGTCCTTCGGTCAGGTCCGCAACGCCTTCATCCGCGTCGTGAACCAGGCCGACAACGCCGAGCTCGCCCGGTACGACCTCACCGAGGACGCCTCCACCGAGACCGCGATGGTCTTCGGCGAGCTCTACCGCAGCAGCGGCGAGTGGAAGTTCCGCGCGGTCGGCCAGGGCTACGCCTCGGGCCTGAAGGGCATCGCGCAGGACTTCGGCGTCAACGTCGGCTAACAGCGGTGCTCGGGCGCCGGCCGGTCCACGGCCGGCGCCTTCTTACCTAGGTTGAGCGGGGACCTGTGGTTCTGCGGATTTTCGGCTGGTCGTTCGGCATCACGATCGCCGGTTTGGTGGCGGGCGCCCTCTACGGCGGCGTCGAGGCGCTGCTGTTGGTGTCGATCCTCATCGTCTTGGAGATCTCGCTCTCCTTCGACAACGCGGTGGTCAACGCCAAGATCATCGAGCGGATGAGCGACTTCTGGCAGAAGATGTTCCTCACCGTCGGCATCCTGATCGCCGTCTTCGGCATGCGATTGGTTTTCCCGCTGCTCATCGTCGGCGTCACCGCGGACCTCGGACCCTTCGAGGCGATCGACCTCGCGCTGGAAAAGGGCGACGTCGACACCCCGGGCACCTACGCGAACCTGCTCGACGAGGCGCACCCCGTCGTCGCCGCCTTCGGCGGCATGTTCCTGCTGATGCTGTTCCTGAACTTCATCTTCGACCCCGAGCGCGAGACCCACTGGCTCGCTCCGATCGAGCGCACGCTGGCCAAGGCCGGCGCGCTCGAGACGATCTCGGTCGTCACCGCGCTCGGTGCGCTGACCCTGTCCGCGGAGTACCTCGCCGAGGACCGCGGCGAGGTGCTGTTCGCCGGCGCCCTCGGTCTGATCACCTATCTCGCCGTCGACGGCCTCGGGCAGTTGTTCGAAAGCCAGGGGATCGAGGAGCACGCCGCCCACGCGGCCGAGGCCAGCGGGAAGAAGTCCGGACCGTCGGGGGTCGCGAAGGCCACCGGCAAGGCCGGTTTCTTCCTGTTCCTCTACCTCGAGGTGCTCGACGCCTCCTTCTCCTTCGACGGAGTCCTCGGTGCGTTCGCCGTCACCCAGGACCCGATCATCATCGCGCTCGGCCTCGGCGTCGGCGCGATGTACATCCGGTCGTTCACGATCTACCTGGTGCGCAAGGGCACGCTGAGCGAGTACGTGTACCTCGAACACGGCGCGATGTGGGCCATCGGCGGTCTGGCGACGATCCTGCTGATCACCATCAAGTACCACGTGCCCGAACTGATCACCGGTGGCATCGGCCTGGCCTTCATCGGCGCCGCGATCGCCTCGTCGCTGATCTACAAGAAGCGGCACGGCGACTCCGACGACGGGGCGGACGCCCCCGCCGTACCCGTTGCAACCTGACCAGTACCGCAGACCTGGAGTTCTCTTCCCATGGGTATCGACTACAGCAAGCGCCCGTCCAAGTCCGCCGACCCCGCGCCGGCCGCGATCTCCACGACCAAGGCCGCGACCACGCCCGCCGCAGCGGCACCCGCCGCGGCTGCGCCGGTGTCCCTGGGCAAGGTGACGCTGACCAAGAGCGCACCGTCGATCTCGCTGACCAAGGGCGGCGCCGGCGGCATCCTGCGGGTCAACCTGAACTGGACCGCCCGCCCCGAAGGCGGCGCCGCGCCGGCCGAGGAGAAGAAGGGCTTCCTGAAGAAGATCCAGGCCGCCGCCGAGCAGCGCATGAACTCCGGGGCGATCGACCTGGACCTCGCCTGCCTCTACGAGTACAGCGACGGGTCCAAGGGCGTCGTGCAGGCCCTCGGCAACGCCTTCCGGGACCAGCACACCTTCGGCCCGGACCCGATCTGCTGGCTCGACGGCGACGACCGCAGCGGCACCAACACCGGCGGCGAGAACCTCTACGTCAACCTGGCGCACGCGGCGGCGATTCGGCGCGTGCTGATCTTCACCTTCATCTACCAGGGCGTCCCGAACTGGGCGGCCGCGGACGCCGTCGTCACGATGTTCCCCGCCGAGGGCGGCCAGATCGAGATGCGACTGGACGAAGCCGACAACCAGGCTCCGCTCTGCTCGATCGCGATCATCACCAACGACGGTTCGGGTATGAAGGTCAATCGCGAGATTCGCTACATCCGGGGCTCGCAGTCCGCACTCGACAAGGAGTACGGCTGGGGCATGAACTGGGCGCGAGGCAGCAAGTAACCCGTCCGCAACTCCGCGAACACCGAATCGCCCCTGCCGTCCGGCAGGGTCGGTGATCGGGCTCTACACGCGACGGCGACGGACGGGACTGCATGCGGCACTTCGAGGGACTCGACCCAGCTTCGGTCGGACGGCTCTTCGAGCATCCGCCCGTCGAGTTCGCGCGCGACGCGGATCGGGACACCTTGGCCACCGCGCTCGGCGCGACGCTCTACATGCCCGCCACCAGGCCCGGGCTCGCCACCGACCTGCTCCGCGCCGCCCGCAACGGCTCGACGAGCGCGGTGCTGTGCCTCGAGGACGCGATCGCGGACCGAGACCTGGTGTCGGCGAGCGCGAACCTCGTCGACCAACTCCGCAACGTGGTGGCCGCCGAGGGAGAGCCGCCACTGGTGTTCGTCCGCGTGCGCTACCCGGAACAGGTGCCGGCCATCGTCGGCGCTCTCGGGGACGACGCCGCCGTCCTGTCCGGTTTCGTGTTCCCGAAGTTCAACGACGTCGTCGGCGCGGCGTTTCTCGACGCCCTCGACGACACCGCCTCCTCCAGCGGGCTGCGCCTGCTCGGCATGCCCGTGCTCGAGACCGCCGAGATCGTGCACCGGGAGACCCGCGCGGACGTGCTCGTCGGGATCGCGCGCCTGCTCGGCAAGCACCGGGACAGCGTGCTCGCCGTGCGCATCGGCGCGACCGACATGTGCGGCACGCTCGGCATCCGCCGCGGCCGGGACCTGACCGTCTACGACGTCCACCCCGTCGCGTCGGTGATCTCGGACATCGTCAACGTCTTCGGCCGCACCGACGGCACCGGCTTCACCGTGACCGGCCCGGTGTGGGAGTACTTCGGCCACCACGACCGCCTGTTCAAGCCGCAGCTGCGCTGGACGCCGTTCGCCGCGCACGACGCGACGGCGCTGCGCATGGAGCTGCTGACCGCGGACATCGACGGGCTGATCCGCGAGCTCGTCCTCGACCGCGCGAACGGCCTGCTCGGCAAGACCGTCATCCACCCCAGCCACGTCGCGGCCGTCCACGCGTTGTCCGTCGTCACGCACGAGGAGCACTCCGACGCCCTCGACGTGCTCGCCGTCCACGCCGCCGGCGGGGGAGTCAGCGCCTCGCGCTACGCGAACAAGATGAACGAGGCCGGTCCGCATCTGACGTGGGCTCAGCGGACGGTGCTGCGCGCGGCGGTGTTCGGCGTCGCGGCCGAGGGCGTGAACTTCATCGACCTGCTCGCCGCAGGCTCGCAGTGACCCTCGTCGGCCACGCGTCGAGCTGGGTGGGCGATCGCCTCGGCGTCGAGATCGTCGCCCACCGCACGCCGGCCGGCGTGGCGATGGCCGATCTCGTCGAACTCGCGCTGCGGCGCAATCCGCGGCGCGCGCACCTGCTGGTCTCCCTCGTCCTCGGCAAGCACGTGCCGGTCGACCCGCGCGTCGTCCACGGCAACGGCCTCGCCCTCGGTGCCCTGGCGGCCGAGTATCTGACGGTTAATCAGAGATCTGGTCTACTGGTGCTCGGCAACGCCGAGACCGCCACCGGCCTGGGCCACAGCGTCGCCGACGCCCTCGACGCGACCTACCTGCACTCCACCCGCCGCCCGCATCCGGCGCTGCCGATCGCCGAAGCCTTCACCGAGGCGCACTCGCACGCCCCTGGCCACCTCGTGCAGCCCCTCGACCCGCGGCTGCTGCACGACGCGCGGACCGTGGTCCTCGTCGACGACGAACTCACCACCGGTGCCACGGCGGTGGAGACCGTCGCAGCCCTGGAACGGTTGAGCCCGGGCCGCGCGTACGTGGTCGCCTGCCTGCTGGACATGCGTGCGGAGGTCGACCGCGAGCGGGTGGCGCGGGCCGCCGCCTCGCTCGGCGTGCGCATCGACGTCATCGCCCTCGCCGCCGGCGAGGTCCTGCTGCCGGAAGGACTCGCGGCCGAGGCCGCCGCGCTCATCGCCGTCGGCGACACCGCGCCGCCCGCGCCGGTTTCGTCGGGCACGGCGGTTTCGTCGGGCACGGCGCCTGCCGGCACCCACGGGACCGTCGCTTCCCTGGAGCTCGCGTGGCCCTCGGGCCTGCCGGTGGGCGGGCGGCACGGGTTTACCGGCGAGCACCGGGCAGCCCTGGAAGCGGCCCTGCCCGGGCTGGCCGCCTCCCTCGCCGCCGCCCTGGCGCCGCACGGCGCCGTCGCCGGTCGCGTCCTCGTGCTCGGCGTCGAAGAGTTGATGTACGCCCCGACCCGGCTGGCCGCCGCGCTCGCCGACGCGCACCCCGCGGCCGACGTCCGCGTGTCCACGACCACGCGTTCGCCCGTCTTCGCCCGCGACGTCGACGGATACCCGATCCGCACCCGCCTCGCCTTTCCCGCCCACGACGGCACCGACGGCGAGCGCTTCGCCTACAACGTCGCGCCTCCCGCGGGCCACGACCCGTTCGACGCGATCGTCCTGGTCCTGGACCCGCCCGCGGACAGCCCCGAACTCCGCGCCCCCGGCGGCCTCCTGGAACAGCTCCGAGCGGTCACCCCCCGAGTCCTCGTGTGCCACCTCCCCGAAACACCCCCCGACGTCCGCTCAACCGTGAGCCATGGGTCACGATCGAGCGGACGCCGCGAGCTTCCGGAGCCGCTGCGAGGGCCCGCGTTCGGGTCCTACGACCCCGACGAGGTCGGCTGGCTGCTCAAGGACCTGTCCGACGTCAAGCTCGAGGCGCCCACCGAGCAGCGCGAGGCCGCGGTGCAGTCCGGCCGCGCGCACTACGCGGAGTCGTTGCCGATCGAGTACCAGCCCGGCCCGGAGTACCTCGAACTGTTCGAGGCGACCCTGGCCCGCACCGCCGCCCGGGTCGCGCACTCGGTCGGGGTCGTCGCCGAGTCGATCGTCGAGCACCGCGGCCGCGACGTCGTCCTGGTGAGCCTGGCCCGGGCGGGCACGCCCGTCGGGATCCTGCTGCGGCGCTGGCTCGCCCGCTCGGGAGCGGCGCCGGACCACTACGCGGTCAGCATCGTCCGCGGGCGGGGCATCGACCCGGTCGCGCTGCGTTGGCTCGCCGAGCGCTACGACCCGGCCGACGTGGTGTTCGTCGACGGCTGGACCGGCAAGGGCGCGATCGCGACCGAACTCGAGGCCGCGCTCGCCGCCCACGCCGTCGGCGGGAGCGGGGGCGCGCGCTTCGACCCACAGCTCGCGGTCCTGGCCGACCCGGGCTCCGCCGCCGCGCTGGTCGGCACCCGTCGGGACCTGCTGATCCCCTCGGCCTGCCTGAACTCGACGGTCAGCGGCCTGGTCTCGCGGACCGTGCTGCGGGCCGACCTGATCGGCGAGAACGACTTCCACGGCGCGAAGTTCCACGCGCATCTGCGGGACTGCGACTCCTCGGCCGAGTTCCTCGACGCGGTGAGCGCCCACTTCGACGCCGCCGCTCCGAGCGTCGCCGCCGCGCCGCTGCTGCCGGTCACCTGGGCGGGCCGCGCCGTGGTGGAGGAGATCTGCCGCGACGAGGGCGTCGACGACTCGAACTTCGTCAAGCCGGGCGTCGGCGAAACCACCCGCGTGCTGCTGCGCCGCATCCCGGACAAGATCCTGTTCGCGCCCGACGCCGATCCGGAGGACGTCGCGCACGTCCGCCTGCTCGCCGAGGAGCGCGGCGTTCCCACCGCCGAGCGGCCCGGTCTGCCGTACCAGTGCGTCGGCCTGATCAGAACCCTGGGGCGAATGTGACGGCGCCGAACGTGACGGCGCCGAAGGTGACGGCGCCGCAGCTGACACCGCGTCCGATCGTCGCAGTCGATCTCGACCGCACGCTGATCTACAGCGCCGCCGCGCTCGGCCTGCCGGTCGGCCCGTCGCTCCAGACCCCGCCGCGGCTCGTGGTCGCCGAGATCTACGAGGGCCGGCCGATCTCCTTCCTCACCACCCGGGCCGTGGGGCTGCTCGAAGAGCTGCGGGCCGTCGCCGAGTTCGTGCCCTGCACGACCCGCACGATCGCGCAGTACGAGCGGGTTCAGCTCGTCGAGGGTGTCCCGTCCTACGCCATCACCACCAACGGCGGGCGGATTCTCCTCGAGGGACGGGAGTGCCCCGACTGGACCGCGAGCGTCGCGGCGACGGTCGCGGCCGGCAGCGCGCCGCTGCCGGAGATCGCCGAGCACCTCGCGAAGATCGCCGATCCGCTCTGGATTCGCGCGAACAAGGTCGCCGAGGACCTGTTCTGCTACCTGCTGGTGAACCGCGACGAGCTGCCGCCCGCGTTCGTCTCCGACCTCACCGAGTGGTGCGCCGCCGCGGGCTGGGAGGTCTCGCTGCAGGGTCGCAAGCTCTACGTCGTTCCGCGGGCGTTGACCAAGGGCGCCGCCGCCGCCGAAATCGTCCGGCGCACCGGGGCGAAGGCCCTGTTCGCGGCGGGCGACGCGCTGCTCGACGCGCCGCTGCTCGAGGCGGCCGACCTCGGCGTCCGGCCGGCCCACGGCGAACTGCACGACCTCGGCTGGACGCGCCCGCACGTGGCCGTCACCGGGCAGGCGGGCGTGTTCGCGGGCGAGGAGATCCTCACGGCCCTCCTCGCCGCCTGCGACTAACCTGGCGACGTGCCCGGTAAGCCTTTCGACAACGTCTCGCGCAAACTGCGTGGGCACGAGGCGAAGGAACAGGCCGCCCGCGCCGCGCAGGACGCCGCCGCGGATGCGTTCTACCGGATGGACCGCGCCAGCCGGGACCTCGCGCTGCAGGTCGAGTCGGTCGTCGCGTCGGGGGAAGATCCGGCGGTCGCCCGGAAGCTGAGCACCGAGTACGACCCGATCAAGGCCGAGGCCGAGTTCCGCTCCCAGCGCTATCTCGCGACGCTCGACGCGCACCCCGTCGGCGACACGACGCCGTTGGACCGGCTGTACGCGGCGACCCAGGCCTACCGGCAGGCCACCGGCGACCTGTCCGAGTGGGCCGCCAAGCTCGAGGAGTTCCTCGATCGGCACGTGCCGACCTTCGCTCGCACCACCGCGGCACTCGACCGTCTCGGCACCCACGTGCAGCGGGCCACCACCCGATTGCAGGAGGCACGGGCCGCCGTCGCGGCCTTGGCCGAGGCCGGGACGCCGCTGGGCGAGGCGGCCGCGGCCCTGGACCGCGCGGAGGCGGCAGCGGCCGAACTGGCGGCGGCGACCGGCAACAGGCCGGTGCCCGAGGTGATCGCGCTCGCCGACCGGGCCACGCTGGCCGCGGAGGCCGTCCGGTCCGCGACGACCGAGGCGAGCGCGTGGGCCGAGGCCGCGGCGCGCGATGCCCAGGCCCGGGCCGAGCGGGAGGCTCGCGAGGCGCAGGCGCGTGCGGAGGCCGAAGCCCGCGCGGAGCGGGCCCGCGCCGAAGCGCAGGCTCGCGAGGCGCAGGCGCGCGCCGAGGCCGAGGCCCGCGAGGCCGCCCGGCGTGCCGAACTCCAGGCGCGCCGCGCCGCCGAACTCGCCGCGTTGGCCGAGGCGGCGCCCAAGCGGATGTCCTCGCTGCGTACGCGCCGCGACGCCCTCGCGTTCCGCGCGGAGAAGATCGAGGACACGCTGCGCGGGCTGCGCCGCGATTGGTCGGAGGGCAACTGGGCCGACCTGGTCGACGTCGGCCCGCGGGTGGCCGAACACCTCGCGGCGGCCGACGCAGACCTGGCGGAGGCCAGAACCGCGGGGGAGGCGGGGGACTGGCAGCGCACCGACTCGGCCCTACGCGCGGCCACGGAGCGGCTCACCGCGGCGGCAGGCCGGCTCGAGGACCTGACGGCACGTCACGAACTGCTCGTCGCGGCCCGGAACGGCTCCGCCGAACTCCTCGGGCAGGTGCGTTTCAAGCTGCGCGACGCCCAGCGTCTGGTCATGGACGGCCGCACCGAACCGCCGCAGCCGTGGGCGGGCGAACTCGACGGCCTCGTCGCCAGACTCGAGGCCACCGGCGGCGTCCTCGAGGGCGTGCACCCCGACTTCTGGGGCTACCGCAGCGAACTGACCGCGATCGCCGATGCCGTCGCCGACTTCGTGCGGCGCTTCAACGCGGCCGGCTAGGCCTCGATCCGCGCGATCGGGGCGCCCTGCAGGACGTTGGCCTCGACGTCGACCAGCAGGCGGACGACGCCGGACGCCGGGGCCTCGATGGTGCCGATCGCCTTGCTGACCGTCACCTCGGCCAGATCCTGCCCCGCCGACACGCGGTCGCCGTCGGCGACGAGCCAGGACGTCAACGTCCCGCCCGCGTCGGGATAGTCGGCGGAGATCGTCGGAAAGAGCACCTCGGTCACGCGCCGAGACTATCCGCGACAATGGGAGGGAACCGGGCGGACGTGGAGGGGAATGGCTGTGGCGATCGTGGTGGGCATCGAGACCTCGTGCGACGAGACCGGCGTCGGGATCGTGCGCGACGGCGAACTCATCGGCTCCGCGCTGGCCTCGAGCATGGACGAGCACGCCCGGTTCGGCGGCGTGGTGCCCGAGGTCGCGGCCCGCGCGCACCTCGAAGCCCTCGTGCCCACGGTGAAGGCGGCGTTCGACCAGGCCGGGATCACCCCGGACGACGTGGACGCGATCGCCGTGACGGCCGGCCCCGGCCTGGCCACCGCGCTGCAGGTGGGCCTCGCCGCCGCCAAGGCCTACTCCATCGCCTGGGACGTCCCGCTCTACGGCGTCCACCACCTCGCGGGCCACGTCGCCGCGGACACCCTGGCCCACGGCCCGCTGCCCGAGCGGTGCATCGTGCTGATCGTCTCGGGCGGGCACACCTCCCTGTTGGAGGTGCGCGACCTCGTCGCGGACCCCATCGAGCACCTCGGCGACACCCTCGACGACGCCGCCGGCGAGGCCTTCGACAAGGTCGGGCGCGTACTCGGCCTGCCCTTCCCCGGCGGCCCGTGGATCGATCGCGCGGCCAAGGAGGGCAATCCGGACGCGATCGCCTTTCCGCGCGGGCTGATGCGCCCGAAGGACCCGCCCTTCGAGTTCTCCTTCTCCGGTCTCAAAACCGCCGTTGCGCGCTGGGTCGAGCGCGAGCAGAAGGAAGACCGGGAGATTCCGACGAACGACGTCGCCGCGAGCTTTCAGCAGGCCGTCGTCGACGTGCTCGTCGACAAGTCGCTGCGCGCCTGCAGAGAACGCGGCTGCACCGACCTGATCGTCGTCGGGGGAGTCGCCGCCAACTCCCGCCTGCGGGAGGTCGCCGCCGAGCGGTGCGCCGCGGCGGGGGTCAACCTGCGTCTGCCCGCGCTGCGCTACTGCACCGACAACGGGGCCATGATCGCCGCCGTCGGGCACCTTCTGTTCGCCTCCGGCGCACCGGCCGACGGCCTCGGGCTCGGTGCGGACCCGTCCGCGGAACTGCGCGGTGCAGCCCTGGTCTGAGCGGGCATGCGGGATCGACTGGACAGTTTCAAACTGAAGTCGATAATATTTGTTTAGATTGGTGCGCCCGCCGGCTCGCCGCATCCCGCTGCAATCTCGGAGCAACCCCGTCATGCGCAAGCGCCTCGCCCTGTCCTTCGCCGCCCTCGCCACCTCGCTCTTGGCGGCCTGCGGCGGCGCCTCCGACGTCGTCAGATCCGCAGCAGGCCCTCGGGAGTCCGCGCCGGCGGCCTCCTCCGGCAGCAGCCTCGCGCTCGTCGCGTTCGCGGTTCCCAAGGTCGGCTTCGACAGACTGATCCCGGCCTTCAACGCCACCCCGGCCGGCCAGGGCGTGTTCTTCAGCCAGTCCTACGGCGCCTCGGGCGACCAGTCCCGCAAGGTCGAGTCCGGGCTACCGACGGACCTCGTCCTGTTCTCCCTCGAGCCGGACGTGACCCGCCTGGTCAAGGCCGGGCTCGTGGACGAGAACTGGAAGGAGGGCCAGTACCGGGGCGTTCCGGCCAGCTCCGTGGTCACCCTGGTGGTGCGCAAGGGCAATCCGAAGCAGATCGACGACTGGGACGACCTGGCCCGCGACGACGTCAAGATCGTCAGCCCGAACCCGTTCAGTTCCGGCTCGGCCAAGTGGAACCTGCTCGCTCCGTACCTGTTCAAGAGCAACGGCGGCACGGACCGGCAGGCCGGCCTCGACCTCGTCTCCGGCATCGTGCGCAACCTCGAAGGCCAACCCAAGTCCGGCCGCGAGGCCACCGAACTGTTCACCAGCGGCATCGGCGACGTCCTGCTCTCCTACGAAAACGAAGCCCTGCTGATCGAGGCCGAGGGCAAAGACGTCGAACACGTCACCCCGCCGACCACCCTGCTGATCGAGAACCCGTTCGCGATCGCGAAGAACACCAAGTCGCGCACGGCCGCCGAGGCCTTCCGGGACTTCCTCTACTCCGACGAGGGCCAGCGACTCTGGGGCCAGGCCGGGTTCCGCCCGGTCAACCCGAGGATCCTCGGGGAGTTCGCGGACAAGTACCCGACCCCGAGCAAGCTCTACCGGATCGACGAGGTCGGGGGCTGGGACAGCGTCAACGCCGACCTGTTCGATCCGACCAACGGCCTCATCGCCACGATCTACGACACCGCGAACCAGTGACCGTTCTCGACGTCCCCGCCCCCGCCGCGGCGCCCCCGCCGCCGCGGCGCACGCCGCGACAGACGTTGGTCGGCGGCGTCGGCCCCCTCGGCGTCGGTGTGGCGACGCTCTGGCTCTCGGTCATCGTGCTGCTGCCGTTGGCGGCGGTCGCGGCGAAGTCGATCGAGAACGGACCCGCCGGCTTCTGGGACGCCGTCAGCGCGCCCTCGGCACGGGCCGCGTTGACCTTCACCCTCGCCGTTTCGCTGGTCGTCGCGCTGATCAACGTCGTCGTCGGCACGTTGATCGCCTGGGTGCTGGTCCGCGACGAGTTCGCCGGCAAGGGCGTCGTCAACGCCCTGATCGACCTGCCCTTCGCGCTGCCGACGATCGTTGCCAGCATCGTGCTGCTCGGCCTCTACGGCCCGCAGTCGCCGATCGACCTCAACCTGTTCGCCACCAAACCGGCCGTTGCCCTCGCGTTGCTGTTCGTGACGCTGCCGTTCGTCGTGCGGACCGTGCAACCGGTGCTGATGGAGATCGATCGCGAGGCGGAGGAGGCCGCCGCCTCGCTCGGCGCCTCCAACTTCACGATCCTGCGACGCATCGTCGCGCCCGCGCTCGCCCCGGCGCTCCTGTCGGGCGCGGGCCTGGCGTTCGCCCGCGCCATCGGCGAGTTCGGTTCCGTCGTGTTGATCGGCGGCGGCATCCCGCGCGACACCCAGGTCGCCTCGCAGTACATCGCCCAGCAGATCGAGGGCGACCGTCCGGTCAACGCCGCCGCCGTCGCCGTCGCGCTGCTCGCGATCTCCTTCGTGGTCCTGTTCGTCCTGCGCATGCTCGGCTCCCGGGCCGGGCACCGGGAGGGCAGCTGAGTGCAGACCTCCACGACCGCGAAGATCACCCTGCGCACGATCGCGCTCGGCTATCTGTTCGCGCTGCTCGCGATCCCGCTCGGCGTCGTGTTCTGGCGCACCTTCGAAAACGGCTTCACCGCCTTCTACGAATCGATCACGACGCCGGCGGCGATCTCCGCGTTGAGCATGTCGCTGACGATCGTCGCGATCGTGGTGCCGCTCAACGTCGTCTTCGGCATCGTCGTCGCGCTCGCCCTGGCCCGCGGGCGCTTCCGGGGCCGAGGGCTGCTGCAGGCCGTCGTCGACCTGCCGTTCGCGGTCTCGCCGGTCATCGTCGGCGTCTCGCTGCTGCTGCTGTGGGGCGTCAACGGCTGGTTCGGGGCTCTGGCGGACGTGGGAATCCGGGTGATCTTCTCCCTGCCCGGCATGGTGCTCGCGACGATCTTCGTGACGCTTCCGTTCGTCGTACGCGAAGTGGAACCGGTGCTGCACGAAATCGGCAACGAACAGGAACAGGCCGCGGCGACCCTGGGCGCGAACCGGTGGCAGACCTTCTGGCGGATCACCCTTCCCTCGATCCGCTGGGGCCTGGTCTACGGGATCGTGCTCACCGTGGCCCGCGCGCTCGGCGAGTTCGGCGCGCTCATCGTCGTCGCGGGCGGCGTGCCGGGGGAGTCGCAGACCCTCACGCTGCTCGTGCACGCTCGGTACGTCGACGACCGCAACACCTTCGGCGCCTTCTCGGCCGCCACGCTGCTCATGTCCATCGCCCTGATCACCCTTTTGCTCATGACCCTGGTGAACCGACGGAAAGAGATCGCGAAGTGATCACCGTCCACAACGTGTCCAAGTCGTTTGGGTCCTTTCAGGCCCTGACCGACGTGTCGCTGGAGATTCCCGACGGCTCGCTCACCGCGTTGCTCGGCCCCTCCGGCTCCGGCAAGTCGACGTTGCTGCGCGTCATCGCCGGTCTGGAGGCGCCCGACGCCGGAGCCGTCGTCATCTCGGGAAGCGACGTCACCGCGGTCCGCCCCCAGTCGCGCGGCATCGGCTTCGTCTTCCAGCACTACGCGGCGTTCAAGCACATGACGGTCCGGGACAACGTCGCGTTCGGTCTGGCGATCCGCAAGCGACCCAAGGCCGAGATCGCCGGGAAGGTCGACGAACTGCTCGGCATCGTCGGCCTGGCGGGCTATCAGAACCGATACCCGCACCAACTCTCCGGCGGTCAGCGCCAGCGCATGGCCCTGGCCCGGGCCCTGGCCGTGGACCCGAAGGTGCTGCTGCTCGACGAGCCCTTCGGCGCGCTCGACGCCAAGGTCCGCGAGGAGCTCCGCTCCTGGCTGCGCCGCCTGCACGAGAACGTCCACGTCACCACCGTCCTGGTCACCCACGACCAGGAGGAGGCGATGGACGTCGCCGGGTACATCGCCGTCATGAACGCCGGACGCATCGAACAGTTCGGGTCCCCGCGCGAGGTCTACGACCACCCGGCCACCGAGTTCGTCCTGCGCTTCCTCGGCCCGGTCTCGACGCTGTGCGGCAACCTCGTGCGCCCGCACGACCTGACGCTCGACCGCGTCTCTGCGGTCGGCTCCGAGCTCGGCTCCGTGCCGGTGACGGTCCAACGCGTCACCCACCTCGGCTTCGAAGTGCGCGTGGAACTGCGCACCGACGCGGGCGAGGCGGTCACCGCCCAGGTCACCCGAGGCGAAGCCCGCCACCTCGAACTGCGCGAGGGCGATCGCCTCTGGGTGCGCGCCGAAGAGGCGGTGGGGGAGAGCGTGGCCGCAGCCGCCTCCTTCTAGTCCCCGGCTCCAGGCCCCGAGCTCTAGTCCCCCAACTTCAGGGTCGCGATCGGGCCCAGCTTCAACGCTTCGAGCTGGGTCAGGATTTTCTCCCGGTCGCCCGCGACGGCGATGCGCAGCTCGTCCGGCTTGACCTGACGTGCCCAGGCCTCCTTGACCTGACCCGCCGTCAGAGCTCCGACCCGGTCGGCCAGACCGCGGTAGTAGTCCACCGGCAGGTCGTAGCCGAACATGAGCCCAAGAGTGCGTGCGGAGTCCCGGGTGGTCTGGAACAGCGCCGGTACCGAGCCCACGTAGGAGTCCTTCGCCAGCTTCAGTTCCTCCGCGCTCAGCTCGTCGCGCACCATCCGGCCGGTCTCGGCGAGCAACTCCTTGATCGAATCCCCGGTGTATGCACCTTCGACCGAGGCGCCCGTGCGGAACCAGCCGGGTCCACGCGCCGCGGTGAACGTGGAGTAGGCCCCGTAGGTCCAGCTCTTGTCCTCGCGCAGGTTGACGTTCAGCCGGCTCGACAGGCCCAGGCCACCGAGCACGCGGTTGCCGAGCTCGACGGCCTCGTAGTCCGGAGCCGTGCGGGCCAGGGTCGCCTGCCCGAGCTCGACGGCGCTCTGCGCGCCGCCCGTCACGTCGATCAGCGAGATCCGTTCGGCGGCGGCCTTCCCGGCGGTCGGCGGGGCGGGAACGCTGCCGTTGCCCTGCCAGTCGCCGAAGGCCTCCTTCGCCAGCGCGCGCGCCTCGTCCTCGGTCAGGTCCCCGGCCAGCACGAGCGCGGAGGTCTGCGGGCTCCAGACCTTCGCCGCCTGCTCCACCAGCGCGGGCCGGTCGGCCGCGTCGAGCGCGGCGGCGGTTCCGTCGGTCAGGCGTCCGTAGGGGTGCTCGGCGCCGTAGAGCTGACGGCGCAGCAGCCGGGCCGCCACCACGTCGGGGTCGTTGTCCGCCTGCTTGCGGGAGACCTTCAGGTCGTCGCGGACGCGCGCGACGGCGTCGTCGGGGAACTCCGCCCGGCGGGCGAGGTCGGCGAGGACCTTCACGGCCTCGTTGGACTGCGCGGTCAGGGTCTGCAGCGTCAACGCGGAGGATTCGGTGCGGGTCTCGGATGCCAGGGTGGCGCCGATGGCGGAGATCCGGGTCGCGATCGCCGCCGCGTCCGCGCCGGCGGCGCCCTGCCGCAGCATCGTGTTCACGAACTGCGTCAGGCCGGGCCGATCCACCGGATCGTTGGCGCTGCCGAGGCGGGAGACCAGCGAGGAGGTGACCACCGGCAGCCGAGCCTCGCGGGTCAGGTAGACCGGCATGCCGTTCTCGAGGGTGAAGGTGGCGATCTCGGGCAGCGCCGGCGCCGGCACGGGCGTTGGGCCGGGCACCGCGTTGCGCCACTGTTCGGCCGAGACCACCCGCGGCGTCTCCGCAGGCGCGGGCTCGCCGGCCGGGTCGGGCGGCAGGACGCGCTCGCCGGGCTTGGTGACGATCACGACCCGGCGATCCTTCGGCAGATACTCCTTCGCGAAGCTCTTGACGGCGTCGACGTCGACCTTGCCGTAGCGCTCGATGTCCTTGGACAGGTAGTCGGGCGTGCCCGTGTAGTGGTTGTACCGGTTCAGCGTGTCCGCGAGGCCGTTGTTGTCGCCGGTGGACTCCAGACCCCGGACGATTCCGGACACCAGCGTCGTCTGCGCGGCGCGGACCTCCTCGGGGGAGGGACCGTTGGCGGCGAAGCCGGTCATGATCTCGTCGATGGCGGTGGCGAGCTGCTCGGCCGTGGTGCCGGGCTTGGCGGTCGCGGTGACGTTGAACACCGACGCGAGTTCGTTCGAGCCCTGGTAGGCGACCACGTTCTGGGCGATCTTGCGATTGCGCACCAGTTCCCGGTACAGCAGGCTCGACTCGCCGCCGCCGAGCACGGTGCCGGTCACGTCGCCCTCGGCGTCGCCCGGCTTGTAGAAGGCGGGGGTCAGCCAGCCCATCGACACGCGCTCGAGTTCGACCTTGTCGGTGAGAACGACGCGCTTCTCCGCGGTCAGCGGCTTGGTTTCGATGGCCGGCTTCGGCGGCTTCGGCGCCTTGGCCAGCGTCCCGAAGTACTTCTCCACCCACTCCCGGGCGCGCGCCTCCTCGAAGTTGCCCGCGATCACCAGCGTCGCGTTCGACGGGGTGTAGTACTGGCGGAAGAAGGCCTCGACGTCTTCGAGGTTGGCCGCGGCGATGTCCTCGTGGGACCCGATCACGCCGGCGGAGTAGGGGTGGTCCGGGCCGAAGATCTGCTTGTCCATCTCGTCGTCGGACAGGCCGTACGGGCGCTGCTCGCGATTCTCGCGACGCTCGTTGCGGACGACGTTCTTCTGCACCCACAGGCTCTTGGCGTCGAGTGAGTCGAGCAGGAAGCCCATGCGGTCGCTCTCGGCCCACAGCGCCATCTCGAGGCGGTCGGCCGGCATGTCGCCGAGCAGATAGTTCGTGCGGTCGTTGGTCGTCGATCCGTTGAAGAACGCCCCGACTCCCTCGAAGAGCTTTTCCTTCTTCCCTTCGGGGACGTGGCCCGAGCCCTGGAACATGATGTGCTCGAACAGGTGCGCGAACCCGGTGCGGCCCTTGGTCTCGTTCGCGGCGCCGACGTGGTACCAGACGTTGGTGGAGACCGTCGGAACGCCCGGCACCCTGGCGAGGATCACCTCCATCCCGTTGGCCAGTTGGTACTTCTGCGTCGGGATCTCGACCTGCGCGCTCGCCGAGTCGCCCCTGCCGCGGACGAACACCACCGCGAGGACGGCCGCGAGCAGCACGACGGCCATCGCGAGCGGGAGGAAGGATCGTCTACGTTCGTCGGTGCTCGGCGTAGTCATTCGTCCGCTCCGTTCGCAGGTCTGTGAGGCAAGTTTGTCCGAGGAATTCGGCTCTCGGCTGTTTCGTGCGGTAACGACTCGCGGTCCTTTGTGCGTGGGCATCGATCCGCACGCCCCGTTGCTGGCCGCCTGGGGGTTGCCCGACGACGCTTCGGGGGCCGAACGGTTCGGCCGGACCGTCGTGGAGGCCCTCGCGGAGGTCGCCGCGGCCGTCAAGCCGCAGTCGGCGTTCTTCGAGCGCTTCGGGCCCGCCGGCGTCCTGGCGCTGTCCCGGGTGCTGGCCGACGCCCGGGCGGCGGGCCTGCTCACCGTCCTGGACGTCAAGCGCGGAGACATCGGGAGCACTGCGGCCGCCTATGCGCAGGCCTACCTGGACCCCGCGGCGCCGCTGGGCGCGGATTCGATCACGGTCTCGCCCTACCTCGGGTTCGGCTCGCTGGAGCCGTTCCTGACCACCGCGGCCGAGCACGGCGGCGGGGTGTTCGTGCTGGCGCTGACCTCCAACCCGGAGGGACCGCAGGTGCAGCACGCCCGCACCGCCGACGGCCGCACCGTCGCCGGGACGATGCTCGACGCCGTCCGCGAGCGCAACGCCGGGGCCGAACCGCAGGGATCGGTCGGGGTTGTCGTCGGCGCGACGATCGGCGACACCGGTGAGGATCTGGCGATCAACGGCCCCCTGCTCGTCCCCGGGCTCGGCGCCCAGGGTGGCGGCGCGGGCGACCTCAAGCGCATCTTCGGCGGCTGCGGCCGCCACGTGCTGCCCAGCGTCTCCCGCGAGATCCTCGGCGCCGGACCGGAGCCGGCGCGGCTCGCCGAGGCTGCGGTGCGGGCGGCCGCGGACTACCGCGTGGCACTGGCGGACGTGGGGTAGAGCACGCCGACAGGCCCCCGCGTTGCCCGTGGCCTCGCCGGTCTATAAGTTCGCTACCGAGCACCGCCTACGCATAGCCGCCGATTGCACCGAGGTGAACGTCCGTGGCCCTTCCTCCCCTGACTCCCGAGCAGCGAGCTGCCGCATTGGAGAAGGCTGCCTTCGCGCGCCGGGAGCGGGCCGAGGTCAAGAATCGCCTCAAGCACTCCGGCACCTCCCTGGCCAGCGTCATCAAGGAAGGCCAGGAGAACGAGATCATCGGCAAGATGAAGGTCTCCGCGCTGCTCGAGTCGATGCCCGGCGTCGGCAAGGTGCGCGCTCGGCAGACGATGGAACGCCTCGGCATCTCCGAGACCCGCCGCGTGCGGGGTCTCGGCACCAATCAGATCGCGGCCCTCGAGCGGGAGTTCGGCGGCTCCTGACGGCTCGCGAGCGAACTCGGTAGGGACGGCGTCGGTGCCGCGTCTGTTGGTGCTGTCCGGACCCTCCGGGGTCGGCAAGAGCACGTTGATTCAGGCTGTTCGCAGCGCGTACCCAGAACTCTGGGTGTCGGTCTCGGCGACGACCCGCCATCCGCGGCCCGGGGAGCGGCACGGCGTCGAGTACTACTTCACCGACCGCACCGAGTTCCAGGCGATGGTCGACGACGGCGATCTGCTGGAATGGGCCGAGTTCGCCGGGAATCTCTACGGCACCCCGCGCGAACCGGTTCTGGACCGCCTGGCCGGCGGCAACCCGGTGCTGCTGGAGGTCGAGATCCAGGGGGCGCGCCAGGTTCGGGCCGTCATGCCCGAGGCGTGCCTGGTGTTCCTGGCCCCGCCGAGCTGGGACGAACTGGTCCGGCGGCTCACCGGCCGGGGCACCGAAGACGCCGAGGTGATCGCCCGCCGGCTCGAGGCGGCGCGCGAGGAATTGGCCGCCGAGCCCGAATTCGACGTCACGCTGGTGAACACGTCGGTCCAGGATGTGGCCGAACAACTGTTAGCCTTGGCTCGAAAAGACGCCTGACTAAGGGGACCTGTGGCCGGAACGATCGCTTCGCCCGAGGGCATCACCAACCCGCCCATCGACGAGCTGCTGGAGGCCACGGACTCCAAGTACAGCCTGGTGACCTACGCCGCCAAGCGCGCGCGGCAGATCAACGCCTAATACTCCCAGCTCGGCGAGGGCCTGCTGGAGTACGTCGGCCCGCTGGTGGACACCCACCTGCACGAGAAGCCGCTGTCGATCGCGATGCGCGAGATCAACGCCGGTCTGCTGACCGCCGAACCGATCGACCCGGCCGTCGGCGTCTGACCGACTCTCCTTCGTGGCTGCCGCCGAACATGCGCCCAGGATCGTTCTGGGCGTGTCCGGCGGCATTGCCGCGTACAAGGCCGCCTCGCTGCTGCGGCTGTTCACCGAGGGTGGCGCCTCGGTTCGGGTGATTCCGACCGAGGCCGCGCTGAAGTTCGTCGGTGCGCCCACCTGGGAGGCGCTGTCCGGCAGTCCCGTCTCCACGCAGGTGTGGGACGACGTCCACGAGGTCGCGCACGTCCGCCTCGGGCAGAGCGCCGACCTGGTGGTGGTCGCTCCGGCCACGGCGGACCTGCTGGCCCGCGCCGTGATCGGCCGCTCCGACGACCTGCTCACCGCGACCCTGCTGACCGCGCGCTGTCCGGTGCTGTTCGCGCCGGCGATGCACACCGAGATGTGGGAGCACCCGGCCACCGTCGAGAACGTGGCGACGCTGCGCCGCCGTGGGGTTCTCGTGCTCGACCCCGCGCACGGCCGGCTCACCGGCAGGGACACCGGTCCGGGGCGCCTGCCCGAGCCCGAGCAGATCTACGCCGTCGCGCTGCGTCTGCTGGCCCGCGGCGTCGCCGGAGTCGAGGCGGATCTGACGGGGCGTCGCATCTTGATTTCCGCCGGCGGCACCCGCGAGCCGCTGGATCCGGTGCGCTTCCTCGGCAACCGGTCCTCCGGCAGGCAGGGGTACGCGCTCGCGACCACGGCACTCGTCCGCGGCGCCGAGGTGGTGCTGGTCTCGGCGAACGTCGACCTGCCCGACCCCGCCGGCGCGAAGATCGTCCGGGTCGGCAGCGCCCTGGAGTTGCGCACCGCGGTCCTCGAAGCCGCCGCCGACGCCGACGTGGTCGTCATGGCCGCCGCCGTCGCGGACTTCCGCCCCGTGAACGTCGGCGAGGCGAAGATCAAGAAGGGCGACACCGACCCGGCGCCCATCGTCCTGACCCGCAATCCCGACGTGCTCGCCGAACTGTGCGCCAACCCGCGGCCGGGGCAGGTGATCGTCGGCTTCGCGGCCGAAACCGGCGACGCCTCGGGATCGGTCCTCGACCATGGGCGCGCCAAGCTCGCCCGCAAGGGCTGCGACCTGCTCGTGGTCAACGAGGTGGGGGAGGGCAAGGCCTTCGGCACCCCGGACAACGCGGCGACCATTCTCGGCCGGGACGGCAGCAGCACCGAGGTCCCACAGGGCCCGAAGGAAGTACTGGCCGACGCGATCTGGGATCTCGCGCTCTCCCGCCTACCCGCCGGCTAGCCGATCCCGCTTTGTCAAGCGACCATTGCGCACGTCATCCGCAATGGTGGTTCGAGCGCCCGGTTTGTCCGGTATGTGGAGCCGCTTCGGCTGACACGGTAGGCACGCTGCCGGCTGAGGCCGCGTCAGACCGCAGCGATGAGTGCCTCGGCGATACGGCGCGCGGTGATGGCGGCCTTCGGGTCCCGATCCAGCTGCGAAGCCACAATCGCGCCGTCGTAGACGTTCGTCAGCGCGTCGGCGAGTGACTGCGGGTCGGCTAGCCCGCACTCGGTGGCCAGCTCGGTGAACAGCGTTCGCGTCCAGTGGCGGGTGTGAGCGGTGACCTTGCCGACCGGGTCGCAGGAGCGCGTCTCGCCCGGGGCGGCCAGGAACGGGCAGCCACGCCAGCCGGGGGTCGCGAACAGTTCGGCGAGGGAGTCGAACACCGCGAGGATCTTCGCCCTCGGGTCGACCTGCGCGTTCACGTGCCGGGTGATCCGGTCCACGCGCATGTCGTGGCGTCTCATCAGGTAGGCCTCGATCAGGCCGTCCTTGCTGCCGAACGCGCTGTAGAGCGTCGCCTTCGCGACGCCGGCGTGCTCGATGACCCGATCGATTCCGACGCTGTTGACGCCCTCGGCGTAGAACAGCTCGTCCGCCGCGCGCAGCAGGCGGTCCCGCGCGCTGCGCACCGGCTGTTCGGCCGGGGTCACGGCCAAGGTCTCCATATCGGTTGACACTAACAGACAGGTCTGTCTATTCTCAAGTACCCAGACAGACCTGTCTGTTAGTTGGCTGGAAGTACCCGCAAGGGGGACACCCGTGGCCACCGTTGCCATCTCCGCCGCCCGGACCATGCCGATGCGGCTCGGCCCGAGGGCCTCCTTCGGCCTGCTCGTCTCGCTGGCCGTCAGCTTCCTGGCCGCCGCGAGCGTGCCGACGCCCCTGTACGGGGTCTACGCGCAGCAGTGGGGGTTCTCGGCGATCGTCGGCACCGAGGTGTTCGCGGTCTACGCGTTGTCGGTGCTCGCCGCGCTCCTGACGATCGGCAGGCTGTCCGACCACATCGGCCGCCGTCCGCTGCTGCTCGCGGCGATCGCTGCGCAGGTCGTCGCGCTCGTGCTCTTCGTGGCGGCCGGCGGCGTCGCGACGCTGTTCGTGGCCCGGTTCATCCAGGGCGTCGCGACCGGCGCGGCCATCGGCGCGATGGGCGCGGGGATGCTCGACCTCGACGGAAGGCGCGGCCCGCGTTTCAACGCGGTGGCTCCCATGGTCGGCACCGGACTCGGCGCCGTCGTGTCCGGGGCGTTCATCCAGTACCTCCCGGCGCCGACCCACCTGATCTACGTCGTGGTGCTGGCGATCTTCGTCGTCCAGGCCCTGCTCGTGTTGGCGATGCCCGAGACGGTGACCCGGCGTCCGGGAGCGCTGGCCTCCACGCGCCCGACCTTCGCGGTGCCGCGTGCCCTGCGCGGACCGGTATGGGCCGCGGCGCCCGCGCTGATCGCGACCTGGTCGATGGCCGGGCTCTACGGCTCGCTCGGCCCGGCCCTGGTGCAGCGGGTGTCCGGGTCGGGAAACCACGTTCTCGGCGGCTCGGCACTGTTCGTCCTCGCGCTCGGCGGGGCCGCGGTGGTGCTGCTTCTCGACGGCGTCGAACCGCGGAAGTTGATGCTGTTCGGGATCGCCACCCTGTTCGTCGGCGTCGGCATCACGCTGCCCGCCGCGAGCGCGTCGGCCACGGGCTTCTTCCTTGCGGCACTGGTCGCCGGCGCCGGGTTCGGCGCGGCCTTCCAGGGCGCGTTGCGCACCATCGTCGGTCAGGCCCAGGCACACGAGCGGGCGGGCGTCCTGTCTGTGCTGTTCGTCTTCTCCTACCTGGCCTTCGGCATCCCCGCGGTGATCGCCGGCGTACTGGTCACCCAGACCGGAGACATCCTGACCACGCTCTACCTCTACGGCTCCACGGTCATGCTGCTCTCCGCGCTGGCCGGCGGGGCGATGCTGCGCCAGGGCACGCGTGCAAGCTGACTGACCGGTCGTCAGCCGGACTCTTCCTCGGCTACGTGGCCGGTGGCGCGGTCCTCGCCGAGCAGGGTCGGGGGGCGGGTCCGGTAGATCTCGCCGGTCGGGGTGGTGAAGGTCAGGGTTCCGTCGGGGTCCTGGACGAGCTTCCATCCGGGCAGGTGCTTGAGCTGGTGGTGCAGCTTGCACAGGCAACTGAGGTTGATCCGGATGGTGCGTCCGCCGATGCGGAACTCGACGGTGTGGTCGATCTCGGTGGTGTGGGCCTGGCGGCGACAGCCCGGCCAGCGGCAGGTCTGATCCCGGGTGTGGACGAAGTCGGTCAGGCGGACCGAGGGGGCGTAGGTGTCCGCGCCGACGTCGAGCAGGTGCCCGGTGTCGGGGTCCTCCAGCAGCCGTTTCCACTGGTTGTCGCCCGCGATCCGGCGGCACACCTCGGCGGGGATGGGTCCGTGGCCGGGAATGTGCCCGTCCTCGTCGCCGATTCCGAGAACGGTCCCGAGCGGGACGACGACGCGCACCTGGTAGGAGATCCGGTCCTGCCCGCCGGGGTTGCGCAGCAGGTCCAGCAGGGCGTCGGCGCGGAGGGCGTCGATGCCGCGCAGGTCGTCGGAGGTCTGTGCCTTCTTCGCCGCCTGGGCGACCGTGTCGAGGATCCCGAACGCCGCAAGCGCCTCCTCCGAGGGCAGGACCGCGTGCAGGGCGAACATCCCGTCGCCGAGGTTGCGCAGCTCCACCCGCCGATCGGCACGCGCCTTGGCCTCCCGGCGGCGCACGGCGTCCCTGTCGGCCCTGCGCACGCAGCGGCGGACCAGCTCCCGGAACCGGCCGGCGGTACGCCCCGCGGCCTGCGCGAGCGCCGCGGCCTCGACGCCTCTGCGCAGCTCCGGGCTCAGCTGCTCGGTCTGCTCCAGCAGGATCAGGGCCTTGGCCTTGGAGATCAGTCCCGCCTCCAACGCGTGGAGGGTTTCCGGGCAGCGCTCCAGGAAGGACTCGGCCAGCACGACGAGCCGCTCGGCCTCGCCCGGGGTCAGGTCGAGCTTCAACGCGACCTGTGACCACGCCGACCGCCGGGCGAACTTTACGGACTTGATCCGCCAGGCCTCCGCCTCGGCCTGCGACAGGCCGCGCGCACGGGCGTCGCCCGCAGCGGCCTCTTCGGCCAACTGAACCAGGTCGGCCACGTACGCACCGACCTCCCGCAGTTCCGTACCGAAGAAGCTGGACCGGGCGCAGTGCGTGCGCTCGATCTCGGACATCGCCGGCCGGGGCCACTGTTCGATCGAGGCGGGGTCCAATGCGAACGGGTCCCACGGATCCCGCTCGTCGCCGACGAACGTGCCGTTCTCGTCCAGCCGATGCTCGAGCAGCGCGAGGATGCGGTCGTCGAGGCTGGCGGCTTCCATGGATCGAGTATCGACCAGCGACACGACTAGTTCAAGGCATTTTCGAACTGGTGTTCGATATATTTGTGTTCCGGGTTCGGTGCGACCGCAACCGTCAGCGCAGGGCGAAGTCGGCGAAGTCGAAGCCGGGCACGACGACGCAACTGACGAGGACCTCTTCGGGGCCGGCGGGCCGGGCCGCCTGCCAGACTCCGGGCGGCGCCAGCAGTTGGGGCGCCTGACCGGCTGCGACGTCCGGACCGAGCAGAAGTTCTGTCGGCTCGCCCGGCTCGGGTCCGTCCCCGCCGAGGCTCAGAACGAGCGGCCCACCGCGGTGCCAGAACCACAGCTCGGCCGAACGTACCGTGTGCCAGGCGCTTCGCTCGCCGGGAGCGAGGAGGAAGTAGATCGCCGTGCCGGCGCTGCGCCGACCGTCGTAGTCCGGCAGGTCCAGCGTCCGCTCCGACCGCCACGTTTCCCGAAACCATCCGCCCTCCGGGTGCGGGGCGAGGTCGAGCAGTTCGGCGAGCGGAGGGCGCGTCATGTCCGGCAGTATCGCCCCGGCGACCCTGACGAGGGGCAGGCGCGGCAGTACTCCGGAAAGAGATGGGCCCATGGGATCCGCTCGGCGACGCCGCCACGCGCCCGTGATCCGAAAGCCGATGTGGGCTCGCGCAGGAAATCTCGTGATGAGCGTGGGGGGCGGGATGCTCCTGGTCGGCGCGGGCTTCCAGGACGGCGGCTCGATGCGGGTGGTCGGCCTCGTGCTCGCCGTCCCACTGCTCGCGCTCGGGCTACGCGGCTGGTTCCTACGGATCGAAATGGGCGACCCGGTACGCATCGTCAACTGGATTCGCATCGTGGAGGTCCCTCGAGCGGACATCCGGCGTTTCTCCTACGAGAACGGGCATGGCCTGTTCGTCGACCTGGGCTGCGAGCGAGTTGCGGTCCAGGCGTTCTCGGTTGCGATGCGCGGCCGGAACCTGCAGGGGGCGGGTCTGCGTGCAGTCGGGGAGTTGGAGGCGCTTCGCCGGGAGTGGGCGGACGCGGCCGGTTCGCCCCCGGCGGGCTCGAACCCCGCGGAGTAGCCTGCCGAAGGGCTTCTCAAGTCCCCGATGGAGGCGACCACAGTGACCACTCACGACCGCGAGTTCGATCTGGTCATCCGCGGCGGCACCCTCGCCGACGGGACCGGGGCGCCGCTGCGGACCGCCGACGTCGCGATCCGCGACGGGCTCGTCGCCGAGGTCGGGGCGGTACAGGGCCGTGGGCACCGGGAGCTCGACGCCGCCGGGCTGATGGTCTCGCCCGGCTGGGTCGACGTGCACACGCACTACGACGGCCAGGCGACGTGGGACACCCGACTCGCGCCGTCCTCCGACAACGGCGTGACCACGGTGGTGTTCGGCAACTGCGGCGTCGGGTTCGCGCCGGTGCGCCCGCAGGAGCACGAACGGCTGATCGCGTTGATGGAGGGCGTCGAGGACATTCCCGGCACCGCCCTGCACGAAGGTCTGAAGTGGAACTGGGAGGGCTTCCCCTCCTACCTCGACGCGCTCGAGGCCCTGCCGCACGACATCGACATCGCCACCCAGCTCCCGCACGCGGCGCTGCGCGTGCACGTCATGGGGGACCGGGGCGCGGCGGGCGAAGACGCCACCGACGCGGACATCGCGGAGATGTCCGCGCTCGTCGAGGAGGCGGTGCGCGCCGGAGCGCTCGGGTTTTCGACCTCGCGCTCGACCAACCACAAGTCCTCCAACGGCGACCCGACGCCGTCGCTGACCGCGAGCGAAAAGGAACTGCTCGGCCTCGCCGACGGCCTCCGCCGCGCGGGAACCGGCGTCATGCAGCTGCTGTCGGACTTCGCCGACGTGGACGCCGACTTCGCGTTGGTCCACCGGATGGCCGAGCTCTCCGGCCGTCCGCTGTCCATGACGCTGGCTCAGCAGCTCGCCTTCGCCCGCCCCGACGACCGGGTTCCGTACGCGGAGATCCTCGACCGCATGGCGCTCGCCCGCGCGAACGGGGTGCACCTCACCGCGCAGGTTGCGCCCCGTGCCATCGGCCTGATGATGGGCCTCGAGGCGACGCTGCACGCGTTCATCGCCAACCCCGTCTACGCCGAGATCGCCGGCCTTGCCTTCGAGGAGCGCATCGCCGCGCTGAACACTCCGAGCTTCCGAGAGCGCCTGCTCGCCGCGGGCGGCAAAGCGGACCCCTCCAAGCTCGGCGGGGGACTGGTGACCCGCTTCGACCGCATTTTCGCCCTCGGCGACCCGCCCGAATACGAGGCGCCGCGCGAGGCGAGCATCGCCGCGCGGGCGGCGGTCGTCGGCGTCTCCCCCGAGGAGTTGGCCCTGGACCTGATGCTCGCCGACGGCGGGCGGGGCCTGCTCTACCTGCCCGCCGCGAACTACCTCGAATGGAACTTCGACGTCGTCCGGGAAATGCTCGTCCACCCCTGCGCGGTGCCCGGTCTGTCCGACGGCGGGGCGCACGTCGGCACGATCTGCGACGGCGCCTTCCCCACCTACCTGCTGTCCTACTGGGGACGTGACCGTCCGTCAGGTCGGCTGCCCATCGAGTGGATCGTCGCCCAGCAGGCCGCCGCGACCGCGCGCCTCGTCGGCCTGAACGACCGCGGCGTGCTCGCTCCGGGGTACCGGGCCGACGTGAACGTCGTCGACCTCGAGACCGTCGGGGTCAGGCGGCCGCACATGGTCGCCGACCTGCCCGCGGGCGGGAAGCGGTTCCTGTCGCCCGCGACGGGGTACCGCCACACGTTCGTCGCAGGGGTCGAGATCCAATCGGGCGGCGAACCGACCGGAGCGCTGCCCGGCCGACTGATCCGCGGTCCCCAGCCCGCCCCGGCCTAACCAGCCCGCCCCGGCATAACCAGCCCGCCCCGGCTTAACCAGCCCGCCCCGGCTTAACCAGTGCGTCCCATGTGGGAGATGTGACCGGGGTGGTTGGTGAGTTGCGACTCTCCCGTGTCGATCTTCCGGTGATCTTCCCAGGCCGGCGATAGAATCCTCGCTGGCGTAGCGCCCTGTTCCGCTGCCCGTCTACCTGTTGGTCACCACCCTGGGAGCACTGTGTCTCGTCGTCTGTTCACCTCGGAGTCCGTCACCGAGGGCCACCCCGACAAGATCGCCGACCAGATCAGCGACTCCATCCTCGACGCCCTCCTCAAGGAGGACCCGCGCAGCCGCGTCGCCGTCGAGACCCTGATCACCACCGGCCAGGTCCACGTCGCGGGCGAGGTCACCACCCAGGGGTACGCCGACATCCCGACGATCGTCCGCGAGCGCGTCCTGGAGATCGGCTACGACTCCTCGAAGAAGGGCTTCGACGGCGCCTCCTGCGGCGTCTCGGTGTCCATCGGCTCGCAGTCCCCGGACATCGCGCAGGGCGTCGACTCCGCGCACGAGCAGCGCGAGGGCGAGGGCAAGGACGAACTCGACTCCCAGGGCGCCGGCGACCAGGGCCTGATGTTCGGCTACGCCTGCGACGACACCCCCGAGCTCATGCCGCTGCCGATCCAGCTCGCTCACCGGCTGTCCTACCGCCTCTCCCAGGTGCGCAAGTCGGGCCTCGTGCCCTACCTGCGCCCGGACGGCAAGACCCAGGTCACCATCGAGTACGACGGCGACCGCCCGGTCCGCCTCGACACCGTCGTCGTGTCCAGCCAGCACGCGGCCGACATCGACCTCAAGACCCTGCTCGAGCCGGACATCGCCGAGCACGTGGTCGCCCCGGAGCTCGCGAGCCTCGGCATCGAGACCGACGGCTACCGCCTGCTGGTCAACCCGACCGGCCGCTTCGAGATCGGCGGCCCGATGGGCGACGCCGGCCTGACCGGCCGCAAGATCATCGTCGACACCTACGGCGGCATGGCCCGCCACGGCGGCGGCGCCTTCTCGGGCAAGGACCCGTCCAAGGTCGACCGCTCCGCCGCGTACGCGATGCGGTGGGTCGCCAAGAACGTCGTCGCCGCCGGGCTCGCCCGTCGCTGCGAGGTCCAGGTCGCCTACGCCATCGGCAAGGCGCACCCGGTCGGGGTGTTCGTCGAGACCTTCGGCACCGAGACCGTCGCCGCGCAGAAGATCCAGGACGCCGTCACCACGGTCTTCGACCTGCGTCCGGCCGCGATCATCCGCGACCTCGACCTGCTCCGCCCGATCTACGCCCCGACCGCGGCCTACGGCCACTTCGGCCGCGACCTTCCCGACTTCACCTGGGAGCGCACCGACCGCGTCGAGGCACTCAAGGCCGCCGCCGGCGCCTAAGGCACTTCGAAGGGGCCCCGACCGGTCATCGGGCGGGGCCCCTTCCTTTGGGCCGACACGGGAGACGTCATCTTTCAGGTCCGCCGCGTACGGTGCATCAGATGAGCACGACGGGGGCAGCGGCTCGGCGACGCTGGGCGGTGGTGCTGGCGGGAATCGCCGCGCTCTGCTCCGTGCCGGGCCTGCTGCACCTGCTGCCCGCCGATGCCGGGACCGTCGACCTCGCGACCCTGCGCTCGCGCATCCTCGCCGCCGACCCCGAGCACTCCGGGTACGCCGAAACCGTCGGCTCGCTCGGCCTTCCGGACCTGCCCGCCATCGACGACGTGGGCTCGCTGCTCGGCGGGCGCAACCGCCTGCGGGTGTGGCACGAATCCGATCGCGCCTGGCGAGTCGACGTCCTGACGACGGCCGGCGAGCGTGGCCAGTACGCGACCGCCGGCGGCACGACGACGTGGAACTACGAGGAAGACCTCCGAGTCGACCTCATCGGCTTCCCCGGTCTGCGGACGCCGCGGCCCGCGGACCTGCTGCCGCCCGCGCTGGCCCGGCGGCTGATCTCCGCGGCCGGACCCGACGCGGCCCTCGAACCGCTGCCTGCCCGCCGGGTCGCCGGAGTGGCAGCCGGGGGTCTGCGGGTGCGGCCCAAGGACGCGGACACCACCGTCGGGTTCATCGACGTCTGGGCCGACCCGCGCACCGCGCTCCCGGTCGCGGTCGACGTAACAGGGAAGGGCGGCGGCCCGGCCGACCTGCGCTCCGCCTTCCACGACCTCGCCCAGGGCGCCGACGCCGTCCCGGCCGGACGAGTCGACCCGCCGCCGGCCACGCACTCCCAGTACGCGGTCGCCGACGCCCCGCAGGTCAGCGCCGTCCTCGACGAACGGGTCGTCGACTCGCTCCCGAACCGCCTGGCCGGGCGCGCGGCCCAAAGCCCGGACGACGAGGCCCCGCGCGCGCTGCGCGTCTACGGCTCCGGGCTGGCAGGCTTCGCCGCGCTGCCGCTGCCGCCCGGCCTGGACCGGCGCATCTTCCGGGCCGCGCGAGTGGGTGGCGCGAGCGTTCAGCCGCTCGTCACTGCCACCCCCACGCCGACGGCCCCCGCCTCGATCGCGGCTTCGATCCCCGGGCTGGACAACGTCCCGCAGACCGCGGTGATCCGCACGACGCTGCTGACCCTGGTCATCGTCACCGACACCGCCGACGGGGCCGGCTACCTGCTCGCCGGACCGGTCCTGGAGAGCGTTCTGCTCGGCGCGGCACGGGAAATCGCCGTCGCGGCCGAGAGGCGGAACTCGTGACGACGGTCGTCCGCACGCAGGGACTCACCAAGCGCTTCGGCCACGTGCTGGCCGTCGACGACGTCGACCTGAACATCGAAGCCGGCGAGACCTTCGGCTTCCTCGGCCCCAACGGCTCCGGCAAGACGACGGTCGTGCGCATGCTTCTCGGCCTCGTCTACGCGACGGCCGGAGAGATCGAGGTCCTCGGCGAGCCCGTGCCCAAACGGGTTCAGCACGTGCTGCCGCACATCGGCGCGCTCGTCGAGGGTCCGGCCGCCTACGGGCACCTGTCCGGACGTCGCAACCTCGCCCTGCTCGACGCCATGGGGCACGCCGGTCCGCGCCGGACCCGCAGACAGCGCGTGCAGGAGGTCCTCGAACGCGTCGGGCTCGGCGGCGTCGACGACCGTCCGGTGAAGGCCTACTCGCTCGGCATGCGCCAACGCCTCGGCCTCGCCGCCGCGTTGCTGTCCCCGCCGCGGCTGCTGATCCTCGACGAGCCGACCAACGGCCTCGACCCGCGCGGCATTCAGGAGGTCCGAGCCCTGCTCTTCGAGCTCAACGCAGCCGGCACCACGGTGTTCCTGTCCAGCCATCTGCTCTCCGAGGTCGAGGCGTCCTGTCGCCGGGTCGGCATCGTCGACCGTGGCCGGCTGCTGCTGCAGGACTCCCTGGGGAACCTGCGAGCCCCGACCGGCCGGGTCCTGGTCCAGACCCCGGACGCCGACCGCGTCGTGGCACTGCTCGACGGCCGAGTGATGCACCGCCAGGCGGATCGCCTCGCCATCCGCAGCGACGACCCCGCCGCCCTCACGGCGCAGCTCGTCGGCGCCGGCCTGCGCGTCGTCGGCGTCGAGGTCGAGCGCCGCACGCTCGAGGACGTCGTGCTCTCGGTCTCGGGCGTCGGCAACGACCGCCTCGACCGACCCGTGGAGGTGGCGCCGTGATCGGCGTCGAACTGTCGAAGATGGTCCGGCGACCCCGGACGTGGGTGACGCTGGCGCTGCTGTGTGCGCTGCCGACGATCGTCGCGATCTTCGTCGCGGCCCGCAACATCGGGCCGCGGCCAGGGGAGGGTCCGCCGTTCCTGTCCGCGGTCCTGAACAACGGCGTGCTCTACCCCGCCGCCGCGCTCGCGCTGATCCTGCCGATCTTCCTGCCGATCTCCGTCGCGCTCATGGCGGGGGAGTCGATCGCCGGCGAGGCGAGCAACGGCACCCTGCGCTACCTGCTGATCAGGCCGGTGTCCCGCACCAGGCTGCTCGTCGCCAAGCTCGTCTCGGTGGTCGTGTTCACCATGGGCGCGGTGATCGGCGTCGCGCTGGTCTCGCTGCTCGTCGGCGTCAGCCTGCTCGGCGGTCAGCGCGGCTCGGTGGTCTCCGTCTCGGGTTTTGAACTGACGCCCACTCAGATCGTCGGCCGCATGGTGATCGCCATTCTCTACATCGGCATCTCCATGCTCGGCGTCGCCGCCATCGCGCTGTTCCTGTCCACCTGCACCGACTCGACGCCGGGTGCCGCGCTCGGTGCGCTCTCGGCCATGATCGGCAGTCAGGTCCTCGTCACCCTCGAGGCGTCCAGTCCCGTCTCGCCCTACCTGCCGACCCGGTACTGGCTGGCGTGGGTGGACCTGTTCCGCGACCCGATTCTGTGGCGCGACATCGAACGCGGCTTTGCGCTGCAGCTCGTCTACTGCGTGGTGTTCCTCGGGCTCGCCTGGGCGAACTTCGCGTCCAAGGACATCAAGAACTAGAGCACACCGAGGCGTCCGGAGCCTGCAGTGGACCGTCGCCGAGCGCCTGCAGGACCATCCGCCGGATCACCGGGTCTCCCGGCAGGTCGCTGTGTCCGACGCTCACCTCGGGGCAGACCTGCTGCACCGGCAGCGCCACGGCGCCCTTCAACTGCGCGCTTTCCGGCGGCGTCACCACCGTGTCCAGCCGCGTCCACAGCGCCGTCCAGGCCGGGTGTGCCGCGCCGGCGCCGTCCACGTCGAGCGAGCGGAGCAGTTCGCTGCCCGGGGCGAGCTGCCGGCACGCGGTCGGACACAGTTCGGGCGCGGTGGCCAGCGCCGTCGCCGCGATCTGCGTGCCGTGGAACGGCGAGCCGAGGCTGACGATGCGCCGGGCGCGGGTCGCGCCGTCGTGCCGCTTGGACCAGGTCAGGGCCACCACACCGCCCGCGGAGTACCCGACGACGTCCACCGACGGCGCCCCCGCCCGCTCGGCGGCGGTCACGGCGGATTCGAGCCCGGCCACCTGCTCGTTCAGGTCGCCGGTGTTGTCCCCGACCGGGTCGACGATCACGGCGGTGCGGCCGAGCGATCGCAGCTGCGCGGCGAGCCGGGTCAGCGAGGCGCTCGTGCCGCCGTAGCCGTGGACCAACAGCACGGGGCCGGGCTGCGGCACCGTCCCGCGCGGCGAGGCCGTGGGCGGCAGGGTCACCGCCGGCGGTGCGATCGCCGCCGGCGCCGGCGAATCGTCCTCGCCGCCGACGACGGAACAGCCCGCGGCGACCACGGCGACCGTCGCGACGCCGGCGCAGAGCGCGGCGAAGAACCGCCTCCGAGCGGGCGGAACGTGGGCGACGGAACCGGGCAGACGCACCCTTCATGCATACCCGATGCGCGCTGTCCGCGTTGGCGAGGCGGCAACCTCGTCGGCGGCGTCTGCTAGACAACGCGACGAGACCGAAGCCGGCGAACGCAGCGAAGGACGGGGAGTGACCGAAGAACCGGGAGCGCCGGTCGAGCAGCTTGCGCTGCTGCGCGAACAGGTGCGCCGCGCACGGCCGACCAAGGCCCAGATCGCCGAGACGGTCGCCGCCGCGGCGGAACTGCCGGTGGCGCGGGTCGCCGTCGACGTTTCGCTGCCGCACCTCGATCGCCCCTTCGACTACCTCGTGCCGGCCACGATGGACGCCGAGGCCGTCCCGGGCGTTCGCGTTCGAGTCCGGTTCGCCGGGCAGCTCGTCGACGGCTACCTGCTCGAACGCGTCGCGGAGTCCGCCCACGCCGGAACGCTGGCCAAGCTCCAGAAGGTCGTCTCGCCGGAGCCGGTGCTCACCCCCGAGGTCGCCAATCTCGCCCGGGAGGTGGCCAACCGCTGGTCCGGCACCCTCGCCGACGTCCTGCGGCTCGCGATCCCGCCCCGCCACGCCCGCGTCGAGGCCGAGGCCCAGCCGGAGTCCGTCGCTGCGCCCGCACCGGACCAGGCCTGGGCGAAGGTCTGGGAACACCACGAACCCGGCCCCGGGTACGTCACGACGCTGCTCGAGGGCGGCAACCCCCGTGCGGTGTGGTCTGCGCTGCCCGGCGCGGACTGGGCCGACCCGATCGCCGCCGCCGTCGCCGCATGTCGGGCCTCCGGGCGCGGCGCCCTGATCGTCGTTCCCGACGCCCGGGACCTCGCGCGCATGACCACGGCCCTGGATCGTCTGCTGGGCACGGGAAGCTACGCGGCGATCACCGCGGACCTCGGGCCCGCCGAGCGCTACCGCCGCTGGCTCGCGGTGCGTCGCGGGCAGGCCCAGATCGTCGTCGGAACCCGCGCCGCGGCGTTCGCGCCGGTGCAGAACCTCGGGTTGGTGGTCTGCTGGGACGACGGCGACGACAGCCTCGCCGAACCGCGCGCCCCGTACCCCCACGTGCGCGAGGTGCTCTGCATGCGCGCCCACTTCGTCGGGGCCGGCGCCCTGATCGGCGGGTACGTCGTGACGGCCGAAGGCGCCGCGCTGATCTCCACCCGGTGGGCTCGCATGCTCAAGCCCAGCCGCGCCGCCGTCCGCGAACGCGCCCCCGTGGTTCAGATCGCCGGCTCCGACACCGACGTGGCCCGCGACCCCGCCGCCACGGCGGCACGTCTGCCGAGCTTCGCGTGGCAGCCGGCCCGCGCCGCGCTCGAACACGGCCCCGTGTTGGTCCAGGTGCCGCGCCGCGGGTATCTGCCGGTCCTGGCCTGCGTGCAGTGCCGTACGCCCGCCCGGTGCAGCCTGTGTCACGGCCCGCTGGGTCTGGACAGCGCCCACGGAAAGGCCAGTTGCCGCTGGTGCGATCGCCCCGCCGTGCAGTGGGGCTGCCCGGAGTGCGCGGCCGAAACCTTCCGGGCCGTCGTCGTCGGCGCCGAACGCACCCTGGAGGAACTCGGCCGCGCGTTCCCCGGCACCGTGATCCGCGCGGCCGAACCCGGCGGCCCCGTCCAGATCCCGGGCGGTTCCGCCCTGGTCGTGGCGACTCCCGGCGTCGAACCCGTCGCCGCCGGCGGCTACGCCGCGGCGCTGCTGCTCGACGGCGGCGCGCTGCTGAACCGGGCCGACCTGCGCGCGGGGGAGGAGACGCTGCGGCGCTGGTTGCACGCCGCCGCCCTCGTCCGCCCCGGCGCGCCCGTCGTGCTGATGGCGCAGTCCCAGGCCCGCCCCGCCCAGGCCCTGGTGCGGTGGGACCCGTTCGGCTTCGCCACCGAGGAGATGAACGAGCGCGCGAGCGCGAGTCTGCCGCCCGCGGTGCGTCTGGCCGCCCTGACCGGCCCGGCCGACGCCGTCCACGAACTCCTGGCGCTGGCCGAACTCCCCCCGCAGACCGCGGTGCTCGGGCCGGTGACCGTGCCCGGCGACGCCGCATCGCCAGCCACCGGGTCGGTCCGGGCCCTGCTGCGCGTGCCGCGCCCGCAGGGCGTCGGTCTCGCCGCGGCCCTGTCCGCGGCCGCCGGAGTCCGTAGCGCGAAGCGGATGACCGGCTCCGTGCGGATCCAGATCGACCCGATCGAGATCGGCTAGGGCGCCGCGGCGCCCGACCTAGACTGGGCGCCGCCTCGTCGGCCCCGTCTGGACAACCTCGCAAGGAGTTCCGCCCGTGCCAGTGCAGCCCATCCGACTCTTCGGGGACCCGGTGCTGCGCACCCCCGCCGCGACGGTGACGGAGTTCGACCGGGAACTGCGCACGCTGGTGGAAGACCTCACCGACACGATGCGCGAGGCTCCCGGCGCCGGACTGGCCGCGCCGCAGATCGGCGTCGGGCTGCGCGTGTTCACCTGGTGGGTCGACGGCGAACTCGGGCACCTGGTCAACCCGACGCTCGAGTTGTCCACCGACACCCAGGACGGCGGCGAGGGCTGCCTGTCCCTGCCCGGCCTGAGCTTCCCGACGACTCGCGCGCTGCGCGTGGTCGCCACGGGCCAGAACATGTTCGGCGAACCGGTCGAGATCGTCGGGTCCCACCTGCTCGCCCGCTGCGTGCAGCACGAAACCGACCACCTCGACGGCATCCTGTTCATCGATCGCCTCGATCGGGACACCCGCAGGCAGGCGCTGCGGGCCATCCGCGAGGCGAGCTGGAACGGCGAGACCGCGCCGCAGATCCGCCTGTCCCCGCACGCCACCGCAGGGTCTGCCACCTGATGAGGCTCGTCTTCGCCGGTACCCCCGAGGTCGCCCTGCCGACGCTGCACGCCCTGCTCGGCTCGGACCACGAAGTCCTGGCCGTGCTCACCCGCCCCGACGCCCCGGCCGGTCGCGGGCGCAATCTGACGCCCAGTCCGGTCGCCGCCGCGGCGGCGGAGGCCGGCATCGAGATTCTCCGCCCGGCCGGACCGAAGGACCCCGAACTCCTCGCCAGGCTGACCGAGATCGCCCCGGACTGCTGCCCCGTCGTCGCCTACGGGGGGCTGCTGCCGCAGACCCTGCTCGACATCCCCGAACACGGGTGGATCAACCTGCACTTCTCGCTGCTTCCGGCCTGGCGCGGGGCCGCCCCGGTGCAGCATTCGGTCATCGCCGGGGACGAGGTGACCGGCGCGAGCACCTTCCGCATCGTCAAGGCCCTCGACGCCGGACCGGTCTTCGGCGTGCTCACCGAGACCATTCGCCCCGACGACACCTCGGGGGCCCTGCTGGACCGCCTGGCGCAGGCGGGCGCGGGGCTCATGCTCGCGACCCTCGACGGCATCGAGGCCGACGGCGTGCACGCCGTCGACCAGCCCGCCGACGGGATCTCGCTCGCGCCCAAGCTCACCGTCGAGGACGCCCGCATCGACTGGACTGCGCCGGCCATGCGCGTCGACCGACTGATCCGCGGCTGTACCCCCGCACCCGGGGCGTGGACGACCTGGCGCGGCGAGCGACTGCGGCTCGGCCCCGTGCTCGCCCAACCGGAGGAGCGATCGCTGAAACCGGGGGAGCTGTCCGTGGGCCGCAAGGCGATTCTGGTCGGCACCGCGACGCACGCCGTCGCGCTCGGGTCCGTCACCGCTCCCGGCAAGCGGGAGATGCCAGCCGGGGACTGGGGCCGCGGCGCGCGCCTGGAGTCCGGCGAGATGCTCGGAGAGTCGTCGTGAGTCCCCGGGACGACCAGGGCAGAGGGCGGGCCGGGGGACAGGCCGGCGGGCAGGCCGGCGGACAGGCCGGGGGACGGGGGAGAGGGCGCGGGGGAATGCCTCCCCGGGCGGGCTCCCGTCGTCCCGACGGTGCGTCCGGACCACGTCGCGACGCGGGCCCCACCCAGGACCTCGCCCGCCGTGCCGCGTTCGACCTGCTGCGTGCCGTGGCCACCCGGGATGCCTACGCCAACCTCGTGCTCCCCGGGATGCTCCGGGAACGCGGCATCGCCGGGCGCGACGCCGCGTTCGCCACCGAACTCGCCTACGGCACGCTGCGCGGCCTCGGCACCTACGACGACATCCTCGCCGCCTGCAGCCACCGCAGCCTGGAATCGCTCGACCCGGGCGCGCGCGACGTGCTGCGGCTGGGCGCGCACCAACTCCTCGCGATGCGCACGCCGGTGCACGCCGCCGTTTCCGAGACCGTCGCGCTGTGCCGCAACGCCGTCGGCCACTCGGCCGCCGGCTTCGCCAACGCGGTACTGCGCCGGGTCGCGGAAACGTCCCTGGAGGCGTGGACCGAACGCCTCGCTCCGGACCGGGAAGTCGATCCGGCCGGCTATCTGACGTTCCGTCACGCCCATCCGCGGTGGATCGTCGCGGCGATCGCCGAGACCCTCGGCGGGGACTGGGACGAGGTCGACGCCGCCCTCGCCGCGAACAACGTGCCCGCCGCCGTCACGCTGGTGGCGCGCCCCGGGCGCAGCACGCTGGAGGAGTTGGTGGCGGCCGGTGCCACGGCCACCGGACTGTCCCCGTACGCCGCGACGTGGTCGGGGGACCCCGCCGCCCTCGCGCAGATTCGCTCCGGCGACGCCGGGGTCCAGGACGAGGGCAGCCAACTCGTCGCCCTGGCGCTCGCGGCTACGCCGATCGACGGACCCGACGCGCTGTGGCTCGACGCCTGCGCCGGTCCGGGCGGCAAGGCAGCCCTGCTCGCCGGGCTCGCCGCGCAGCGCGGAGCGAAACTGCTCGCCGCAGAGATCGCACCGCATCGCGCGAACCTCGTGGCCGGTTCCCTGCCGCCGGGCGCCGTGGCCGTCGTCGCCGACGGGACCAGGCCCGCCTGGCGGGCCGGGGCCTTCGACCGGATCCTGGTCGATGCACCCTGCACCGGCCTCGGTGCGCTGCGCCGACGCCCGGAGGCGCGCTGGCGCCGCGAACCGGGCGACGTCGGCCGCCTGTTCGACCTGCAGACCAGGCTGTTGACCAACGCCCTCGAATCCGTGCGAGTCGGCGGCGTCGTCGGCTACGTGACCTGTTCCCCGCACCTCGGGGAGACCCGCGGCCCGGTCCTGGCGGCCACCAAGGACGCCGGACGGCGCGGAATCTCGGTCGAGCAGGTCGACGCGCGCGCGGCGCTGCCCGGGGTTGCCCACCTCGGCGCCGGCCCGGAGATTCAGCTCTGGCCGCACCGGCACGGCACGGACGGGATGTTCCTGGCTCTGCTGCGCAGAGCGCACTAGGCGGGCAGGTGTCAGGGGCGCGTCAATCCGCCGCTTCCGGGCGCTAGGGCGGCGTCAAGACCGCGTTCGCGCGGGGCAATCGGCGCTTCTCTGGTGCCGTGAAGACCGTCGGCTACTCCAAGCGCCTGCTCGTCGGCCGGCCCATGCGCTCCGACCGACTCGGCGAAACGCTGCTGCCCAAACGCCTGGCCCTGCCGATCTTCGCCTCCGACCCGCTCTCCTCGGTCGCCTACGCCCCGCAGGAGATCTTCCTGGTGCTCTCGGTCGCCGGCGTCGCCTACTTCCACACCAGCATCTGGTTCGCCCTCGCCGTCACCGTCCTGATGGCCACCGTCGTCGCTTCCTACCGTCAGAACGTCCACGCCTACCCCGGCGGGGGCGGGGACTACGAGGTCGCCAAGGTCAACCTCGGCCGCACCGGCGGGCTGACCGTCGCCTCGGCCCTGCTCGTGGACTACGTGCTGACCGTCGCCGTCTCGGTGTCGGCCGGGCTGGACAACCTCGGCTCCGCGGTTCCGTTCGTGGCCCACCACAAGGTGTTCGTCGCGATGGCGGTCATCGCCCTGCTGACACTGGTGAACCTGCGCGGGGTCCGCGAGGCCGGGCTCGCGTTTGCCCTGCCCACCTACGCGTTCGTGGCCGGGGTCATGACCCTCGTCGTGGTCGGCCTGTTCCGTGCGCTCGTGCTGGGAGAGGACCTCAAGGCGCCCACCGCGGACTACGAAGTCGTCGTCGAACACGCCGAACTCGCCGGGTTGGCCCTGGTCTTCCTCGTCCTGCGCGCGTTCGCGTCCGGGTGCGCGGCGCTGACCGGCGTCGAGGCGATCGCCAACGGCGTGCCGGCCTTCCGGGAGCCCAAGAGCCGCAACGCCGCCACGACGCTGTTGGCGATGGGCGCGATCGCCGTGACGATGTTCGGCGGGCTGGTGGCCCTGGGCATGCTCACCGACATGCGGGTCGCAGAAAACCCCGCGAAGGACATCCTGATCGACGGGGTCCCGGCCGGCCCGGACTACCGACAGGCCCCGATCATCGCCCAGATCGCCTCTGCCGTGTTCGGCGAAGGGTCGGCGCCGTTCTACTTCCTCGCCGCGGTCACCGCGATGATCCTGTTCTTCGCCGCGAACACCGCCTACAACGGCTTTCCCGTGCTCGGCTCGATCCTCGCCCGCGACGGCTTTCTGCCCAAGCAGCTGCACTCCCGTGGCGACCGGCTCGCCTACAGCAACGGCATCGTGCTGCTCGCGGTCGCCGCCGCGCTGTTGGTGTGGGCCTTCGACGCCGACGTCACCCGCCTCATCCAGCTCTACATCATCGGGGTGTTCGTCTCCTTCACCCTGGGTCAGCTCGGCATGGTGCGGCACTGGAACCGCATCCTGCGCGAACCGAACGCCGACCGTGCCGCCATCGTGCGCAAGCGCGCCGTCAACGCCCTCGGCGGCGGCATGACCGGACTGGTGCTCGTGGTCGTGCTGATCACCAAGTTCACCCACGGCGCCTACCTGGTGCTGATCGCGATGCCGATCCTGTTCGCGCTCATGCGCGCGATCGGCAACCACTACGCCCGCGTCGAGCATTCGCTGGTGCTGCCGGCCGCCGGGGTGAGCCTGCCGAGCCGGATGCATGGAGTGGTGCTCGTCTCTCGGCTGCACACCCCGGCGATTCGGGCGTTGGCCTTCGCCCGGGCGACGCGACCGGACACGCTGCTGGCGTTGCACGTGCAGACCTCGGTGCCCGCCGGTGCGGCGCTGCTGGCGGAGTGGTCGGCGCGCGACGTCCCGGTTCCGCTGACGCTGCTGGACTCCCCGTACCGAGAGGTGGTCGGGCCGATCGTCCAGTACGTCAAGGGTGTGCGTCGGTCCAGCCCCCGCGACGTCGTCTGCGTCTTCCTGCCCGAGTACGTCGTCGACCACTGGTGGGAGGCGCTGCTGCACAACCAGATCGGCTGGCGACTCAAGGCCCGCCTGCAGTTCCTGCCGGGTGTGATGGTCACCAGCGTTCCCTGGCAGCTCGGTTCGGCAGAGCAGGACGAGCCGCTCGCGCGGCTCGACGGGGCGCGAGCACGATGAGCGTGGCCGAGTACGGGTCCGTCGGCGTCTCCGCCGGCCTGGGCGCGCGCGGCGCCGAATCGCCGCCCAGACCGGGCCGGGTGATCGCCACCGGTTTCGCCGGGGCGATCGCCGTCGGCACCGCGCTGCTGTCCCTGCCCTTCGCCACCGCCGCCGGCGAGCGCGCCCCGTTCGTCGACGCCCTGTTCACGGCGACCTCCGCCGTCTGCGTGACCGGACTGGTCACGGTGGACACGGGCAGCTACTGGTCCGGCTTCGGCGAGGCGGTGATTCTCCTGCTGATCCAACTCGGCGGGCTCGGCATCATGACCGCCGCCAGCCTGGTCGCGATCGTGCTCTCCCGGCGGCTGAGCCTGCGCACGCGGCTGATCGCCCAGGCCGAGACCAAGACCCTGCGGGCCGGCGACGTACGGCGAGTGGTGCGCAACGTGGTCGTGTTCAGCCTGAGCTTCGAGGCCGTCGTCGCCGTCGTACTCGCCGCGAGGTTCGCCTTCGGCTACGGGCAGTCGCCCGCCGACGCCGTCTACTCCGGGGTGTTCCACAGCGTCAGCGCCTTCAACAACGCCGGCTTCGGGCTCTACCCCGACAGCCTCACCCGCTACGCCACCGACCCCTGGATCTGTCTGACCGTCGCCGGTGCCGTCGTCGTGGGCGGGCTCGGCTTTCCGGTGGTGTTCGAACTCGCGCGCAACTGGCGTCGGCCGCGATCGTGGTCGGTGCTGACGAGGATCAGCGTGGTCCTCACCGGTTGGCTGCTCGCCGTGGGAACGGCCTTCTTCCTGCTCGCCGAATCGACCAACGAGCGCACGCTCGGGCCGATGGACGGCGGATCGAAGGTCCTCGCGGCCTTCTTCGCCGCCGTCATGCCACGCACCGCGGGCTTCAACTCGATCGACGTCGGAGCGCTGCGCTCGGAGAGTCTGCTGTTCACCGACGCGCTGATGTTCGTCGGCGGCGGGAGCGCGGGTACCGCCGGCGGCATCAAAATCACCACGTTCGGACTGCTCGCCTACGTGCTGTGGGCGCAGATGCGCGGCGACCCCGACGTGGAGGTCGGCCGCCGTCGCCGCGTTCCCGAGGCGAACCAACGGGAGGCGCTCGCGGTCGTGATGCTCGGCATCGGCCTGGTCTTCACCGGGACCCTGGCCATGCTCGCCCTGACCGACCTTCAGGTCGAGGCGGTGCTGTTCGAGACGGTCTCGGCCTTCGCCACCGTCGGACTGTCCACCGGCGTCACCGCCGACCTGCCCGCCTCGGCGCACCTGGTGCTGGTGGCGTTGATGTTTCTCGGCCGCATCGGCCCGCTCACGCTGGCGACCGGCCTCGCCCTGCGCGAACGCTCTCGGCGCCACCGGCTACCGGAGGAAAGGACGATCGTTGGCTAGACACAGGGACCCCGTTGCCGTCGTCGGGCTCGGGCGCTTCGGCGCCGCGCTGGCCGTGGAGTTGGCCCGGATCGGCACCGAAGTGCTCGCCGTCGACAGCGACGAACGCACGGTCGCGCGATTGGCCGGTCGCCTCGACCGCGTCCTGATCGCCGACTGCACCGACCCCGAGGCGCTCGAGGAGATCGGGATCGGCGACTTCGCCCGGGTGGTCGTGGCGATCGGCAGCGACCAGCAGGCGAGCATCCTGACGACCTCGCTGCTGGTCGACCTCGGCATACCGTCCATCTGGGTCAAGGCCCTCGACGCCCAACACGCGAAGATCCTGCACCGCATCGGTGCCCACCGGGTCGTGCTGCCGGAGCACGAGATGGGCGAACGGGTGGCGCACCTGGTGGGCGGGGACCTGCTCGACTACCTCGAGGTCGCCCCCGGCTGGGTACTGGCCAGGACCTTTCCCCCCAAGGAGTTCGTGGGCGTCCCGCTGGGCCGCTCCGGGCTGCGCGCGAAGCACCGCGTCTGCGTGGTGTCGGTCAAACCCGAACTCGACGAGGAGTTCGCGCACGCCGACGACGACACGATCCTGGGGTTCGGAGACCACGTTCTCGTCGCCGGAACGCCCCGGGACGTGGAACGCTTCCTGGCGGCGCTGTAACCGTCGGCGCTGTAACCGTCGGCGCTGTAACCGTCGGCGTTCGACCTCGAGGTGGAGACTGACCGCGTGGTGACCTCGAGCGGGCCGGACGCGGCGACGACGGTGGACGCTGGACTGTCCGCGCGTCGCCGCAGGAGCGGCCTGCTCCTTGCCGTCGTCGTGCTCGCCGCGACGACCTCGGTGCTCGTTCCGTTGCGCGACGAGGTCTCGCCCGCCTCGGTGCTGTTGATCTACGTGCTGGCCGTCGTCGCGGTCGCCGTCGTGGGCGGACTGCTGCCCGCGCTGCTCACCGCCGTTGCGGCCTACTCCGTGGTCCACGTGTGGCTGGTCGAGCCCTACGGGGAACTCGGCATTGCCGACGTCGACAACGCAATCTCCGTGGCCATTTTCGGACTGGTGGCGGTGGTGGTCAGCGTGACCGTCGAGTTCGCCGCCCGCTCGCGGGCGGCGGCCGAGCGCACCGGCGCCGAGGCCGAACTGCTCTCGCGGCTGGCGGCTGCGCCGGTAAACGTGACCTCCCTGGCCGACCTGCTCGAGGAGGTGGCGCAGACCTTCGGACTGAGTTCGGTCGCACTGCTGGACGAATCGGGCGGGAAACGGCGGGTGCTCGGGTTCGTCGGCACCGAACCCGAGGGCGAGACGGCGAGAAACTCGACCCTGTCGGTGGACGCCGGCGACGGCCTGCGGCTCGTTGGACACGGGCAGCCCGTCCTGGCCGCCGACCGCCGGCTGCTCACCCGGCTGGCGGCCGCGGCCGCGCGTTCGGCGCAGGTCCAACGGGTGGCCGCCGACGCAGCACAGGCCAGGGAACTCGCCGAGATCGATCGGCTGCGTTCGGCCCTGCTCGCCGCGGTTGGGCACGATCTGCGGACCCCGCTCGCGGGCATCAAGGCCGCGGCCTCCAGCCTGCGTCAGCCGGACGTCGACTGGAGCGAGGCCGACCGCGACGCCTTCCTGGCCGACATCGAGGACTCCGCGGACCGGCTCGGCGACCTCGTCGCCAACCTGTTGGCGATGAGCCGCCTCCAGGCCGGGGTGCTGTCGGTGCAGCGTGACCAGGTCGGGCTCGACGAGGTGGTCGTGCGTGCCGTGCTGGGCACCGGCGAGGCCGTCGTCGTGGACGTTCCCGACGACCTGCCGCTGCTCGACACCGACCCCGGCCTCCTCGAACGGGTGGTGGCCAATCTGGTTCGCAACGCCGAGCGCTTTGCGCCGGCCGGCACCGCGGTCACGGTCCGCGGCCGGCTCGAACCCGACGGTGCGGCCGTCACGGTGGCGGTGGTCGACTCCGGACCCGGCGTCGCCCCGGCAGACTGGGCCACCATGTTCGCGCCCTTCCAACGACTCGACGACCGCGGCGGCGGGGTCGGCCTCGGGCTGGCCATCGCCCGCGGCTTCACCGAGGCCCTCGGCGGGCGCCTGACCCCGTCGCAGACCCCCGGAGGCGGACTCACCATGACCGTGCGCCTTCCCCTGGGCGCGGCGTGAGCGGGCACGGGTGAACGGGGACGGGGCGCGGATCCTGGTCGTGGAGGACGAACCGACGCTGCTGCGCGCGCTCGCGATCAACCTCAAGGCCCGCCGTTACACCGTGGACACCGCCGCCACCGGGGCCGACGCCCTGGCCGTCGCCGCGCGACACGCCCCGGACCTGGTGATCCTGGACCTCGGCCTGCCGGACCTGGACGGCGTCGAGGTGATCGAGGGGCTGCGCGGGTGGCTGCGGGCGCCGATCGTCGTGCTCTCGGCGCGCGAAGACCAGGCGCAGAAGGTCGCCGCGCTCGACGCGGGCGCCGACGACTACGTCACCAAGCCGTTCGGGATGGACGAGCTCCTGGCCCGAGTGCGCGCGGCGCTGCGTCGTTCCGCCGACCCGGGGGAGTCGACCCCCGTGGTGGTTGCCGAGTCCTTCACCGTGGACCTGGCGGCCAAGCGCGTGGTCACGGCTGCGTGCGCCGAGGTCCGCCTAACCCCCACCGAATGGGGAATCCTGGAAATCCTCGTGCGCAATGCGGGCAAGCAGGTGAGTCAGCGTCAGCTGCTCCAGGAGGTCTGGGGGCCCGCCTACGGCACCGAAACGAACTACCTGCGCGTCTACCTCGCCCAGTTGCGTCGCAAGCTCGAGCCCGAACCCGCTCGCCCTCGGCACCTGATCACCGACCCCGGGATGGGCTACCGGTTCGAGCTCTAGAGTTATCCCCCGTGCGAGTGCTGGAGGTCGGGAAGCGACTGCTGCTCGGCTCACCGGTACACAGCAACCGGCTGGGCGACACGCTGCTGTCCAAGCGCATCGCGCTCCCGATCTTCGCCTCCGGCCCGCTGTCCTCGGTGGCCTACGCCCCCCAGGAGATCTTCCTGGTCCTGTCGGTGGCGGGCATCGCCTACTTCCACAGCGGGCTGTGGTTCGGGTTGGCCATCGCGACGATGGTGCTGGTCGTCGTCGCCTCCTATCGGCAGAACGTCCGGGCCTACCCGGGCGGCGGCGGGGACTACGACGTCGCCAAGGCCAACCTGGGCCGCACCGGGGGGCTCACCGTCGGCGCGGCGCTGATCGCGGACTACGTCCTGACCGTCGCGGTGTCCACCTCGGCGGCGGTGGACAACCTCGGCGCCGCCGTCCCGGTGGTGGCCGAGCATCGGGTCGCGTTCGCGCTGCTGATCGTCGCCGTGCTCGCGTTGGTCAACCTGCGCGGCACGAGCGGTTCCGGCGGGCTGCTGGCGATCCCCACCTACGCCTTCGTGATCGGCATGATCGCGCTGATCGCCGTCGGACTGTTCCGCCACTTCGCCCTCGACGACGACCTGCGCGCCCCGACTGCCGACTACGAGATCGTGGAGAACAGCACCAACCTCGGCACCCTCGCGCTGATCG
Source organism: Sporichthyaceae bacterium (assembly GCA_052389435.1). Lineage (GTDB taxonomy): Bacteria > Actinomycetota > Actinomycetes > Sporichthyales > Sporichthyaceae > JBQTKD01. The sequence continues at coordinate 62,918 of JBQTIB010000076.1, forward strand.
TGCTGGCCGTTCGGGCGTTCTCCGCCGGCAGCGTGGCGGCCGCGGGGTTCGAGCAGACTGCGCACAGCGTGCCGGCGCTGAAGGAACCCAAACCGCGCAACGCGGCGACGGTCCTGCTGTTGACCGGCCTGGCGTCGGTGACCATGTTCACCGGCCTGGTGGCCCTCGGCATGCTGACCGACGTGCGGATCGCGGCCGACCCGGCTCGGGACATCCTCATCGACGGCGTCCCGGCGGGCCCGGGCTACACCCAGGAACCGATCATCGCCCAGGTGTCGGCGGCGGTCTTCGGGGACGGCTCCGCGATGTTCGTCTACCTGACCGCGGTCGCGACCCTGATCCTGGTGTTCGCCGCCAACACCTCCTTCAACGGCTTCCCGCTCTTCGGGGAGATCCTGGCCCGCGACGGGTTCCTGCCCAAGCAACTGCGTCAACGCGGTGACCGCCTCGCCTTCAGCAACGGCATTTTCGTCCTGGCCGTAGCCGCGGGTCTGCTGGTCGTCGCCGTCGACGCCGACGTCAGCCAGTTGATCCTGATGTACATCCTGGCCGTCTTCATCTGTCTGACGTTGGGTCAGGTGGGTCTGGTGCGGCACTGGGCGCAGGTCCTTCGCAACCGGCCCGACGCCGGGGAACGCTCCCGGGCGCAGCGGGCGCGGCTGGTCAACGGGCTCGGCGCGGTGCTCACCGGTGCGGTATTGCTCGTGACCGTCGTCGCGGAGTTCGCCGACGGCGCGTACGTGGTCCTGCTGGTCGTCCCCGTGCTGTTCTTTGCGATGCGGGGCATCGCCCGCCACTACGACCAGGTGGAGATCGAACTCGCTCCGCCGCCGGGTGGGGTCACCCTGCCCAGTCGCATCCACGGGGTGGTGCTGGTCTCCCGGGTCCACACCCCGGCGCTGCGTGCGCTCGCGTTCGCCCGCGCCACCCGGCCGGACACCCTGACCGCGCTGACGGTGCAGACCTCGCAGTCCTCGACGACGGGGATCCTCGCGGAGTGGGCCACGCACGACATCCCGGTGCCCCTGACCGTGCTCGACTCGCCCTACCGCGAGGTGAACAAACCGATCCTGGAGTACGTCCGGCGGCTGCGCACGGGACCGCGGGACGTGGTCTGCGTGTTCGTCCCGGAGTACGTCGTCGGCCGGTGGTGGGAGCAGTTGCTGCACAACCAGAGCGCGCTGCGGTTGAAGGCCCGACTGCTGTTCGAACCGGGCGTCATGGTCACCAGCGTGCCCTGGCAGTTGGGGTCCGCGGAGCTGTTGCAGGCCCGGCTGGCGCACCGGGCCGGGGACGAAACGGACGTCGGGCCCTAATCTCGCTCGTCGCTCAACTTTTACTGACGATACGTCAGTAAACCTGCATCGGGCCGTTTCCGGCATGCGATGGGATGAATTCCTTATCTGGATCTACCGGGACCCCGAAGAGACAGGTAGCGATGGGCGAGCTCGGCTCGCCCACGGCAAGGCCGGAAGGGTGGCATCACCCCGTGAAAGCTCCTACGACCGCTCGTCTTCCCCATCGCGCCGCAGCGACGCATCGCCGCCCCGGCCGCCGTCCCAGCCCGCGGAGGATCGGCTCGGGGGCGACTGCCGGTGCGGCAGTCCTCGCCGGATTCGCCGGGGTCAACTCGGCGGCCGCCGCCGAACAGGCCGCCGTGGGGCTGGGGACGACGTCCTCGTTCGTCGTTCTCGCGGGCAGCACGGTCACCAACACCGGGCCCTCGGTGCTGGGTGGCGATCTCGGGCTCAGCCCGGGTTCGGCCGTCACCGGGTTCGGGCCGGGTCAACTCTCCGAGGGCGGCGTGCAACACGTGGCCTCCGGCGTCGCCGACCAGGCGAAAGTGGACTTGAACACGGCCTGGGTCGACGCGGCCGGCCGCACCCCGGCGAACGCCGCCGCGGACGACCTCGTTGGGCTGACGTTGACTCCGGGGGTGTACCGGCACGCCTCCGGCCTGGGGCTGACCGGCACGGTCACCCTGGACGCCCAGGACGATCCCAGTGCCGTGTTCGTCTTCCAGGCCGGGTCCACCCTGATCACCGGCTCCGGAAGCCGCGTCGTACTCGTGCGCGGGGCGCAGGCGTGCAACGTCTTCTGGCAGATCGGCAGCTCGGCCACGCTCGGGACGAACTCCGTTTTCCGCGGCAACCTCATGGCCCTCGCCTCGGCCACCGTGCAGACCGGAGCCGCCGTGATCGGCCGCGTCATGGCCCTGGAAGGCGCGGTCACTCTGGACAGCAACACGATCTCCAAGCCGAGTTGCGCCGCCGGCGGTGGTGACGGCGGCGGTGGTGACGGCAGCGGCGGTGACGGCAGCGGTGGTGACGGCGGTGACGGCGGTGACGGCAGCGGCAGCGGTGGTGGCGGCGGCGGCGGTGGTGGCGGCGGCGGTGACGGCGGCGGCGGCGGTGGTGGTGGTGGCGGTGGTGACGGCGGCGGCGGTGACGGTGACGGCGGTGGTGACGGCGGCGGCGGTGACGGCGGTTCGGGTGGTGGCGGTGGCTCGGGTGGCGGTGGCGGCTCGGGCGGAGGGCCGAACACGCCCGCATACCCGAACACGGGACGCTGAGCCCGTCCTGGCGAGCGCCTCCCGGCCGCCGAGTTCTCGCGGACTCGGCGGTCGGCGGGCCGTCGACATCGCCTAGGCTCCCGGTCCGTGGCCGTCCAAATCTCTCCCAGCATCCTGTCCGCGGACTTCGGCGCTCTCGTTGCGGAGTGCGAGCGTGTCGCCGGGCACGCCGACTGGCTCCACGTCGATGTGATGGACAATCACTTCGTCCCGAACCTGACGCTGGGGCTGCCCATCGTCGAGGCACTGCTGAAGTCGGTGAGCACGCCGGTGGACTGCCACCTGATGATCGCCGACCCGGACCGCTGGGCCCCCGCCTACGCCGAGGCCGGCGCGGGCAGCGTCACCTTCCACCTCGAGGCCGCGCACGCCCCGGTGCGCCTGGCGCGCGCCATTCGCCGGGAGGGTGCTCGGGTCGGCGTCGGCCTCAAGCCCGCGACGCCGCTGGAAGCAGTCACGGACATTCTCGACGAGATCGACATGCTCCTGCTGATGACCGTCGAGCCCGGCTTCGGCGGCCAGAAGTTCCTCGATCTCGTGCTCCCGAAGATCCGCCGCGCACGCCAGCTCGTCGACACCCGCGACCTCGACATCTGGCTCCAGGTCGACGGCGGCGTCTCCGACGAGACCATCGAACGCTGCGCCGAGGCCGGCGCGGACGTCTTCGTCGCCGGTTCCGCGGTCTACGGCGCCGCCGACCCCGCGGCGGCGATCGACAAACTGCGAGCCGCAGCGGAAGCCGCCGCCCCGCAACGTGCCTAACCCACGCCGTCCCACCAGTCCCACCAGGCGTTCGCAAACAGCGCTGTACAGCGCTCCTTGCGATCGACGGGGTCGGCAAATCAGGACAAATCGGGCATTGGTTCACCACCGGCGCTGTACAGCGCGGATGGTCACGGCAAACTTGACCCGTGAGTAACCAGGCGGCGGAGCGTGCGGCGATGCGCCGGGCGATCGCGCTTGCCGCGCAGGGGCTCGGGGCCACCAGCCCGAACCCCGTCGTCGGGGCCGTCGTGCTCGACGCCGCGGGGGAAATCGTCGGCGAGGGGTTCCACCCCTTCCCGGGCGGGCCGCACGCCGAGGTCGTCGCGCTGGAGCAGGCCGGTGAGTGGGCGCGCGGCGGAACCGCCGTCGTCACCCTCGAGCCGTGCAACCACACCGGCCGGACCGGACCCTGTGTGCAGGCGCTGATCGCCGCCGGCGTCGCCCGGGTCGTCTTCGCGGTCCGGGACCCCAACCCGGCGGCGGCCGGCGGCGCGAGCACGCTGACCGACGCCGGGATCGAGGTCGAGGCCGGGCTGCTGGCCGACGAGGCCGAGCGCGGCAACGAGGGGTGGCTGACCTCCGTGCGCCTCGGGCGCCCCTTCGTCACCTGGAAGTACGCCGCGAGCCTGGACGGGCGCACCGCCGCCGCCGACGGCACCAGCCGCTGGATCACCTGCGCCGAATCCCGCGCCGACGTCCACCGCCTCCGCGCCGAAGCCGACGCCGTGCTCGTGGGGTCCGGCACCGTGCTGGCCGACGACCCGCACCTGGCCGTCCGCAACGCGCCCCTGCGCGGCGGGCAACCGCTGCGGGTCGTGCTGGACTCGAGCGCGCGCACCCCCGTCCACGCCCGGGTGCTCGACGACGCCGCGCCCACGCTGATCCTGGTGGCCGAAGACGTGGCCGCGGGGGAGAACGTCGCCGCGCTGCGCAAGGCGGGCGCCGAGGTCGCCGCGGTTCCTCGGCGCGAGGACCACCTGGACCTGACCCGCGTCCTGGCGCTGCTCCACGAGCGAGGCGTCGTGTCGGCCTTCCTGGAGGGCGGTGCGCGCCTGGCCGGCGGCTTTCTCGCCGATCGCCTCGTCGACCGCGTCGTCGCCTACCTCGCGCCCGCGCTCATCGGCGGCGGCGGGCTGCCCGCGCTGACCGGGCCCGGCGCCCCCACCATCGACGCCGCCCTTCGGCTGCGGCTGGACGAGATCACCCCCATCGGAACGGACGTTCGGCTCGTCGCCCGTCGGATCGCCTCCGGCGGAGGTCGAAACTGTCGATGGACCGGCAAGGAGGCCTGAATGTTCACCGGAATCGTCGAGGAACTCGGCGAAGTCGTCGCGCTGGAACCGCTGCTGGACGCCGCGCGCCTACGCATTCGCGCGGCCCTGGTCACCTCCGACGCGGTCCACGGCGCGTCGATCGCCGTCAACGGGGTGTGCCTGACCGTCGTGGAGCACAGCGCCGAGGAGTTCACGGCGGACGTCATGGCCGAGACGCTCAACCGCTCCGCGCTGGCCGACCTGAAGCCAGGCTCCCCGGTCAACCTCGAGCGCGCCGTCACGCTCGCGACGCGCTTGGGCGGGCACATCGTGCAGGGCCACGTCGACGGCACCGGTACCGTCCGGGGGCGCCGCAGCGAGGAGCACTGGGACGTCGTGGAAATCTCCGCGCCCGCCGCGGTGTTGCGCTACGTGGTGGAGAAGGGTTCCATCACGGTGGACGGGGTCAGCCTGACCGTCGCCGTCGTGACGGCGGACTCCTTCTCCGTCAGCCTCATTCCGACCACCCTTGCGCTGACCACGCTGGGGCGCCGCCAACCCGGCGAAGCGGTCAACCTGGAGGTGGACGTGCTCGCCAAATACGTCGAGCGGTTCCTCGCGGTCCCCGGAGCGCCGCGATGACGGAGGCGCCCGAGATCTTCCCGGAGCGCAGCGGGCGTCCCGGCGTCGTCACCGGCGGCCCGGACTCCCTGGCCGGCCGCCGCGCCGCGAAGGATGCGCCGCGACCCGTCGTCGTGCCGCCGTACCAGGGTTTCGTGTTCGACACGATCGAGCGGGCCATCGCCGACATGGCCGCGGGCAAGTCGATCCTGGTCGTCGACGACGAGGACCGCGAGAACGAGGGCGACCTGATCTTCGCGGCGAGCAAGGCGACCCCGGAGCTGCTCGCGTTCATGATCCGGTACTCCTCCGGCGTGGTCTGCGTGCCGATGCCCGCGAAGGCCCTCGACCGCCTCGAGCTGCCGCCGATGACCTTCGTCAACCAGGACCGCAAGAAAACGGCCTACGCGGTGTCCGTCGACGCCCGCGACGGCGTCACCACCGGCATCTCCGCCGCGGACCGGGCCCGCACGATCAAGGTGCTCGTGGACTCGGCCACCGAGCCGTGGGAGCTCACCCGGCCCGGCCACATCTTCCCGCTGCGCGCCGTCGAGGGCGGCGTGCTGCGCCGGCCCGGCCACACCGAGGCGGCCGTGGACCTCGCGCGCCTGGCCGGGCTCGCCCCGGCCGGCGTCATCTGCGAGGTCGTCAACGACGACGGCTCCATGGCGCGCCTGCCCGAGCTCGTCGAGTTCGCCAAGACCCACGACCTCGCGCTGATCTCCATCGCCGACCTGGTCACCTACCGCAAGCGCCTGGAGTCCCACGTCAGCCGCCTCGCGGTCACCCGGCTGCCCACGATCGCGGGGGAGTTCACGGCCTACGCCTACGCCGACCGCACCGAGGACGGCCTGCCCGCAGAGGGCGAGCACGAGCACGTCGCCCTGGTGAAGGGCGAGATCGAAGGTGCCGAGGACGTCCTGGTCCGCATGCACTCCGAGTGCCTCACCGGCGACGCGTTCGGCTCGCTGCGCTGCGACTGCGGTCCGCAGCTGCGGTCGGCGCTCACCCGCATCGAGTCCGAGGGCCGGGGCGTGGTGGTCTACATGCGCGGGCACGAGGGGCGCGGCATCGGACTGGCCCACAAGCTGCGCGCCTACGCGCTGCAGGACACCGGCAGCGACACGGTCGATGCGAACCTCGAACTCGGCCTGCCGGTGGACTCCCGGGACTACGGCGTCGCGGCGCGCATCCTCGCCGACCTCGGGGTTCGCTCGATCCGCCTGATCACCAACAACCCGCTGAAGTGCACGGGCCTGGAGACCTACGGCGTGACCGTGAGCGGCCGCGTGCCGTCCTACATCGCACCCACACCGGACAACGAGCACTACCTGCGCACCAAGCGCGAGCGCATGGGCCACCAGCTGCCGAGCTGGGACTCCTTCGGCCCGGGCGTGGATCCGTACGACGGCGGGGGAGAGTGGCTGTGAGCGGACAGGGTGCACCCGAGCTGGCGACGCCGGAGGCTGGCGACCTGCGGGTGGCGATCGTCGCGGCGCAGTGGCACGCGCAGGTCATGGCCGGCCTGCTCGCCGGCGCCAAGCGCGCACTGGCGGAGGCTCGGATCGAGGATCCGACGATCGTTCGGGTGCCGGGCACCTTCGAAGTGCCGGTCGCGGCCCGGCGGCTCGCCGCCCGCCACGACGTGGTCGTCGCGCTCGGCGTCGTCGTACGCGGAGGTACTCCGCACTTCGAGTACGTGTGCGAGGCGGCGACGATGGGCCTGACCCAGGTCGGCGTCGAGACCGGGGTGCCGATCGGCTTCGGCGTTCTCACCTGCGACAACGACGCGCAGGCGCACGAGCGGGCCGGGCTTCCCGGTTCCAAGGAGGACAAGGGCTACGAGGCGACGCAGGCCGCAATCCGGACCGCCGTCGCGCTCCGCGACGCGGGCGTCTGAAGCTCGGAGGTCCAAAAAGCGGGCGACCGGCTCGGTGGTCCCCCCCCGGGATGCCACCGAACCGGCCGGATCTGGCGCCTGCGCTGGACTGCGCCTACGGCAGGTCGAGGAGCACGGCGGTCAGGCCGGAGAACTCCTCGTCGCTGAGCACACCGAGCTGGCGGAGGTTCGCGAGGCGGCGGATCTGGTCCTGCACGTCCTCGATGCCCTTGTTCTGCTGGGCCGGCACGGAAGCCTCGGGAGCCTGCGCCGGCGCGGCCTCCGGCTGCTCGGCGGCCGACGCCTGAGCCGGAACCTGCTGCGAGGGCGAGTCCTTGGGCGAGCGACGCGAAAGCATGGCGTTCCCCTATTCGATCTTGCTGGTTGAGTGGTCCGTCCCATTCATGGTGCGCCCATACCGGCCGCACCGGGATCAGACGGACGGCCCGAATGCACCTCCTACTTTCGGCTGATTCCAACGAAACGGAGATCCTCTCGGGTATCCGTTGCGGTACCGCAATCTGCGGGGAATGGGAGACTTTCGGCGACCAGCCCCCAGCACCAGGAGCACCACGTGAAGTCCTTCGACGCGCTGTTCGTCGAGTTGCAGGCCAAGGCCGCCTCCGGCGACCCCAACTCGGGGACCGTGCGGTCGCTGCAGGCGGGCGTGCACGCGATCGGCAAGAAGATCGTGGAGGAGGCCGCCGAGGTCTGGATGGCGGCGGAGTACGAAGGCAGGGACAAGACGGCGGAGGAGATCTCCCAGCTGCTCTACCACCTGCAGGTGCTCATGCTTGCGAGCGGGCTGTCGCTCGACGACGTTTATGCTCACCTCTGAGTCACTCGAGAGGTCTGTGAGTTCGATGTTGCGTATCGCCGTGCCCAACAAGGGTTCGCTGTCCGAGCCCGCTGCGGCCATGCTCCGCGAGGCCGGGTACCGCCAGCGCAGCGACTCCCGCGAGCTCGTGCTCTCCGACCCGGAGAACAACGTCGAGTTCTTCTTCCTCCGCCCGCGCGACATCGCCATCTACGTCGGCTCCGGCCGCCTCGACGTCGGCATCACCGGCCGGGACCTGCTGCTGGACTCCGGCGCGGCGGCCGAGGAGATCCTCGCGCTGGGCTTTGGCGCCTCGACCTTCCGCTACGCCGCCCTGCCGGGCACGGGGTCCTCGGTCAAGGACTTCGCGGGCCTACGGGTCGCGACGTCCTTCTCCGGCCTGGTCGCCAAGCACCTCGCCGACAACGGCGTGGGCGCCGAGGTCATCCGCCTCGACGGCGCCGTCGAGACCTCGATCCAGCTCGGCGTCGCCGACGTGATCGCGGACGTCGTCGAGACCGGCACCACCCTGCGCCAGGCGGGCCTCGTGGTGATCGGCGAGCCGATCCTGAAGTCCGAGGCCATCCTCGTGCGCCGCGCGGCCGCCCCGGAGGAGCCGCAGTTCGGCCAGCTGCTGCGGCGCCTGCAGGGCGTTCTGGTAGCCCGGCGCTACGTGATGATGGACTACGACTGCCCGACCGAGCACGTCGACGCCGCGGTCGCGATCACCCCCGGCATCGAGTCTCCGACCATCGCGCCGCTCAAGGACCCCGCCTGGGTCGCGGTGCGGGCGATGGTGCCCCGGCGGGACGCGCAGCGGATCATGGACGACCTCTGGGACGTCGGTGCCCGCGCAATCCTGGTGACGGACATCCATGCCTGCCGGCTCTGAGCCGCTGCCGCGGATCTTTCGGCCGCGGCGGGCTCGCATCACCATCTGGATCATCTCCGGCGTCCTGCTGGCGATCATGGCGACGATCGCGTTTCTGCTGCCCAGCACCGGTTTTCGGCCGTGGAGCGTCGCGGACCGCATCGGCGTGTTCGGCTGCGGACTGTTCATCGTCTGGTTCCTGAGCCTGCACGCCCGGGTCCGGGCCGTCGCCGACGCCGACGGCCTGCTCGTGGTGAACATGTTCAAGCGCCGCCAGGTGAAGTGGGAGGAGATCGTCTCGGTGCGCTTCCAGAAGGGCGATCCCTGGGTCTTCCTCGACCTACCGGACGGCGAAGTCCTTCCGGTGATGGGCATCCAGGGCTCCGACGGCGCCGCCGGCGCGACTCAGGCACGCGAACTCGCGGGGCTGGTGCGCCGGTTCGCCCAGGACGTCGCCGGCCGTTGAACGCCGATCGCGTCCTGTCCGATCCCGGCTTCGGCGGCGACGACGGCGCGGCCGATCCCTCGCTCGCGGCCGCGCTGGCCGGCTACGCCGCCGGCGACCCGGTCCCGCTCGCGCACCTGCTGCCCACCGCTCGGCTGCTGGTGCCGATCGTCGCGATCCTCGACGAACTCGACGCCAACGGTGCGGAGAAGAGCACCGACATGGCCGTCGTCACCCTGAAACTGACGAATGGTCAGACGGCGCTGCCCGCGTTCACCTCGCTGGCCACCCTCGCGCAGTGGCACCCCGATGCGCGCCCGCTGCCGATCGAGGGCGCCCGCGCCGCGCAGGCCGCAATCTTCGAAAACGCCGACCTGCTGTTGATCGACCCGGCGGGCCCCGTGGCCGCGCCCGTCGTCGGGCCCGCGCTGCGCACCCTCGCCGCCGGGCGGCCGCCGCTGCCGGTCCACCTCGACCCGGACGTCGCCCAGGCCCTGCGCGGTCGAGTCGCGGCGCGCCCGGAACTCGCCGCGGCGGTGCTGCTGCCGGCCGAGGGCGACGCCGCCGACGCGATCCTCGCGGTGGTGCCGCACGCCGGAGCCGATGCCGCGGCGGCCGTGGCGGCACTGAGCGACGTGCTCGCCGCGGACCCGGTACTCGCCGGTCGCCTCGGGCGGGGACTCGACCTCGCGGTCCTCCCCGCGGGTACGGCGCTGCCCGCAGATCGCCTGTACTGACCCCTCCCCGTTCGGCCCAACGCCTCCGCCGGGGCCGCCGGCCCGTGCCTACCGTGGCACGGGGAAGGCCTGCAGTTCGGCGGGCCACCACGAACGGGGGTTCGTAGCGATGCGTTGGCGTAGAGCGGCAGCGACGACGGCACTGGTGACCGCGACGGTCGGCATCGGAGCGAGTGCGGCGCAGGCGGAAAACCCGGAGCCCAGGGGCGCGGACCCCGTCGGCGTCGCGATCGACACCGCGACCTCGACGCTCTACGTGGCCAACGCCGGCACGAACGACGTCACCGTCGTCGACACCGTGCGCGGCGACACCACCAACGTGCCGGTGGGCGCGGCGCCCGTCGGCGTAGTCGTCAACCCGGAGACCAACAAGGTCTACGTGGTCTCCGCGGGCGACGACTCGGTGACCGTCCTGGACGGGAAGAAGCTCACGACGACGAAGATCAAGGTCGGCTCGCGTCCGTTCGCCATTGCGCTGAACGCGAAGACGAACCGGATCTACGTCGCCAACTCCGGCAGCGGCACGGTCTCGGCGATCGACGGGGCCACCAACAGGGTGACCGCGATCGGCGTCGGCAAGGCCCCGTCGGCGCTCGGGGTGAACCCGAAGACCAACCGCGTGTACGTCTCCAACCTCGAGAGCGGCAACGTCACCGTGATCGACGGCGGCCGCAACCAGGCCGTCGCCACCGTCGCGGCGGGCAAGAGCCCCGGCGCGCTGGCCGTGCACGAAGGCGCCAACCGGATCTACGTGGGCAACGTCGGCAGCAACGACGTCACGGTGATCGACGGCAAGACCAACGCGACGCACACCGTGCCGGTCGGCACCAACCCGTCCTCGGTCGCGGTCAACCCGACCACCGGCACCGTCTACGTCTCCAACCTGAACAGCGACGACGTGACGGTGATCGACGGCAGGACCACCAGCAGCATCAAGGTGGGCGACACCCCGTTCGCCCTCGCCGTCGACCCGCGCAGCGGGCAGGTGTTCGTCGCCAACTCCGCCGGGTCGAGCGTGAGCGTGATCTCGGCCGCGGGCAAGGTCGTCGCGACCGTTCCCGTTGGCCCGGTCCCCGTCTCCGTCGCCACCAACCCCGCCACCGGCCAGGCGTACGTCACGAGCATCGGCGACGACGAGGTCCGGGTCATCGAGGCCGGCAAGGTGACCGCCCAGAAGCTCGCCCTGCCGCGGCGCGCGCCGCAGAAGGCACCGGCCGCCCCGCGCCAGGCACCGGCCGCCCCGCAGCCGCCGAACGCTCGCTAGGCGCCTCGCACGACGCGCGCCCGGACCCGGAGTTGGGGGCCCGGGCGCCTCTGTTGCTATGCTCACCTCGACCTTCCTGATGCCTTCGGGCGCCAGGACGCCAAGCGGAGCCCGACTCCCACCCGCATCGACCTCCGGGTCGTCGGGTCAAGGTCCCCGGAACACTTCGGTGTTCTGTTGATCCACGTCGTGGATCGGGACCGGTCGTCGGGCTTCCGTGCGCAGACGCGGAAGCCTTTTCCGTTGTCCGGGGTCGACGAACGGTTGGTCTTGGAGGACACATCACCACAGAACCGCGCATCAACGACCGGATCCGCGTTCCGGAGGTTCGCCTCGTCGGACCCAACGGAGAGCAGGTCGGCATCGTCCCGATCGCCAAGGCCATGGAGTTGGCCCGGGAAGCCGATTTGGATCTAGTCGAGGTCGCCGCAACGGCGCGGCCGCCTGTCGCCAAGCTCATGGACTACGGCAAGTTCAAGTACGAGTCCGCGATGAAGGCACGCGAGGCGCGACGCAACCAGGCGCAGACGGTCATCAAGGAGATGAAGCTGCGCCCGAAGATCGACCCGCACGACTACGAGACCAAGAAGGGCCACGTCGTCCGCTTCCTGAAGGCGGGGGACAAGGTCAAGATCACGATCATGTTCCGCGGTCGCGAGCAGTCGCGCCCGGAGCTGGGGTTCCGGCTTCTCAAGCGCCTGGCGGACGACGTCGCCGCGCTCGGGATCGTCGAGTACGAACCCCGCCAGGAGGGCCGCAACATGCTCATGGTGTTGGCGCCCACCAAGAAGAAGGCCGAGGCCATGGCCGAGGCGCGGGCCAAGCGCGGGGAGCCGAACCCGGGCGATGAGTCCGAGGAGTACCAGGACACGCACGACGAGGACACGCACGACGACGGCACGAACGACGACGGCACGAACGAGGACGCCGCGAACGAAGGCGATGGCCACAACACGGCCGACGACGCTCCAGAGGTCGCTGCAGAGGCGCCGGCCACTGAGGCCTGAGCACGCCAGGCACGACCGAAGCAACTGACGAACAACTCGAGGAGATAGGCGACCATGCCGAAGGTCAAGACCCACAGCGGCGCCAGCAAGCGCTTCAAGATCACCGGCTCCGGCAAGGTGATGCGCGAGCGGGCGAACGCACGGCACCTGCTCGAGCACAAGTCGTCCCGCCGCACCCGCCGCCTGGCCAACGACGCCGAGATGGCTCCCGGCGACGCTTCGCGCATCAAGAAGCTCCTGCGCAAGTAGTACGCCGTCCGGCCCCCAGACCAGCACGATTCGCGTCCCTGTCCATCGGTGAGCGCGAGAACAGAAGGAGTCAACGAACGTGGCACGCGTAAAGCGGGCGGTCAACGCCCAGAAGAAGCGTCGTGAGGTTCTCGAACAGGCCAGCGGCTACCGCGGCCAGCGCTCTCGCCTGTACCGCAAGGCGAAGGAGCAGGTCACCCACTCCCTCGTCTACGCCTACCGGGACCGCCGCAAGCGCAAGGGCGACTTCCGTCGGCTCTGGATCCAGCGCATCAACGCGGCCGTCCGCGAAGAGGGCCTGACCTACAACCGCTTCATCCAGGGCCTCAAGGCCGCCGAGGTCGAGGTCGACCGCCGCATGCTCGCCGAGCTCGCCGTCAACGACAAGGCCGCCTTCAAGGCCCTCGTCGAGGTCGCGAAGGCCAACCTGCCGGCCGACGTCAACGCGCCCGCCGCCTAGGTTTGCGAACCGCCCGGATGCCGGGCGCGGGACTTCGCTCCCGTGCTCGGCATCCGCACTTTTGAGCAATCGCACTTTCGACAGGAGCACTGCCGCGGTGGTTACCGAGCTGACGGTTCGGTCCGCCCCGGTGTCGGCGGCCGCCAAGCTCACCAAGCGCGCCTTCCGGACCACGCAGCGGCGCTTCCTCGCCGAGGGACCGCAGGCCGTCCGCGAGGCCCTGGCCATTCCGGGCGGGGTGCTGAGCCTGTTCGCCACGGGCGAGGCGGCCGGGCGCCACCCGGAGCTCCTCGACGCCGCGCAGACGGCCGGCGCGGCCGTCTACCGGGTCTCCGGCCAGGTCATGAACACGTTGACCGGCACGGTCACCCCGCAGGGACTGCTGGCCGTCTGCCCATTCGTCGACGTTCCCGTCGCCTCGGTCCTCCAGGCTCCGCCGCGGCTCGGCGTGCTCCTGGCCCAGGTCCGGGACCCGGGCAACGCCGGCACGGTGATCCGGGTGGCCGACGCCGCCGGAGCGGGCGCCGTGCTGCTCAGCCACGGCAGCGTCGACGCCTACAACGGCAAGTGCGTCCGCGCCAGCGCCGGGAGCCTGTTCCACCTCGATCTGGTCGTCGATGTGGACCTGGCCGCCACCGTCGGCGCCCTGCGCGCCGCCGGAGTCCGCGTCCTCGCCGCCGACGGGGCCGGCACCGCGGACCTGGACGACCTGATCGACGCCGGGACCCTAGCGGTCCCGACGTTCTGGATGTTCGGCAACGAGGCCTGGGGCATGCCGCCCGAAGTCCGCGCCCTGGCCGACGAGGTGGTCCGCGTTCCGATCCACGGCCGCGCCGAGAGCCTGAACCTGGCCACCGCGGCCGCGGTCTGCCTCTACGCCTCCGCCCGAGCCCTGCGCTGACCGATATCGAGTGCGGGCGCGGCGGCTCGGCGAAATAGGATCGGCGGGTGTCTGCTCCGAACTCTTCTTTCGACCCCGTCCAGGTGACGCCCCTCGAGGCCGCCGAGATCGACGCCGAGGTGGCGCGCGCGCTCGCGGCGATCGCCGCGGCCGGCGACCTCGCCGAGCTCAAGGCGGTCCGGCTCGACGTCGCGGGGGATCGCTCCCCGTTGGCGCTGGCCAACCGCGAGATCGGCGCGCTGCCGCCGGCCGCCAAGGCCGAGGCCGGCAAGCGCGTCGGGCTCGCCCGCAGGCAGATCTCCGACGCCCTCGCCGAGCGCACGGCGGCGTTGGAGGCCGAGCGGGACGCGCGGGTGCTCGTCACCGAGGCCGTCGACGTCACCCTGCCCGTCGACCGCGCGCCCGTCGGCGCCCGTCACCCGCTTTCCACGATCCAGGAACTGCTCGCCGACATCTTCGTCGCGATGGGCTACGAGATCGCCGACGGGCCCGAGGTCGAGACCGAGTGGTTCAACTTCGACGCCCTGAACATCGCGCCGGACCACCCGGCGCGCTCGATGATGGACACCTTCTTCGTCGATCCGCCCACCCGCGGTCTGGTGCTGCGCACGCACACCTCGCCGACGCAGATCCGCGCGCTGATGGACCGTCAGCTGCCCGTGTACGTAGTGCATCCCGGCCGGGTGTTCCGCACCGACGAACTCGACGCCACGCACACCCCGGTCTTCCACCAGATCGAGGGTCTCGCGGTGGACCGGGGCATCACCATGGCCCACCTCAAGGGCACCCTGGACCACCTCGCCTCGACGCTGTTCGGCGCGGGCACCCGCACCCGGTGGCGGCCGTCCTACTTCCCGTTCACCGAGCCGAGCGCCGAGTTCGACCTCGAGTGCTTCGTATGCCGCGGCGCCTCCGTGGGCAACCCGGCCAACGCGTGTCGCACCTGCCGTTCCGAGGGCTGGATCGAGTGGGGCGGCTGCGGCATGGTCAACCCGCGGGTGTTGATCGCCTGCGGCGTGGACCCGGCGGAGTACACCGGGTTCGCGTTCGGCATGGGCATCGAGCGGACGCTGATGTTCCGCCACGGCGTCGAGGACATGCGCGACATGGTCGAGGGCGACGTCCGCTTCACGCTTCCGTTCGGGGTGGGGGTCTGATGCGCGCGCCGATTTCTTGGGTCCGGGAGTTCGTTCCCGATCTGCCGAAGGACCTGACTGGGCGTCAGATCGCCGAGGCGATCATCGCCGCGGGCCTGGAGGTGGAGACCGTCGAGTCCGCCGCGCCAGGCCTGTCCGGGCCTTTGGTGACCGGCCGGGTCCGGTCCATCGAAGAGCTGAAGGAGACCCAGAAGCTCAAGAAGGACATCCGGTACTGCCGCGTCGACGTCGGGCCGGAGCACAACGAGGTCGACACCGGAACGCGCGGAATCGTCTGCGGGGCAAGGAATTTCGAACTCGGCGACGTCGTCGTGGTCGCCCTGCCCGGCGCCGTACTGCCTGGCGGGTTCGCCATCGCCACGCGCAAGACCTACGGCAACGTCTCCGACGGCATGATCTGCTCGCAGGCCGAACTCGGCATGCCCGGCGGGGACCACTCCGGGATCATCGTGCTTCCGGCCGACACCGAACTCGGGCTCGACGCGCGCGGTCTGCTCGGCCTCGACGAGGAGGTCCTCGACATCGCGGTCACTCCGGACCGCGGGTACGCCCTGTCCATCCGCGGGGTCGCCCGCGAGGTGGCCACCGCGTTCGGCGTGCCCTTCGTCGACCCGGCGGTCAAGGCCGCTGCGGTGAGCGACGGCTACGCGGTCCACCTCGAGGACACCGCCGCCTGCGATCGGTTCGTCGCCCGCGTCGTGCGCGGCGTCGACCCGACCGCGCAGTCTCCGGACTGGATGCGCCGCCGGCTCCAGGGCGCCGGCATGCGCCCGATCTCGCTGACCGTCGACGTCACCAACTACGTGATGCTCGAACTCGGCCAGCCGATCCACGGCTACGACCTCGCGAAACTGCGCGGTCCCATCGTGGTCCGGCGAGCCACGGCGGGGGAAAAGCTCGAAACCCTCGACGGCGCCGCGCGCGCCCTCGACCCCGAGGACCTGCTGATCGTCGACGACTCCGGCCCGATCGGCCTCGCGGGCGTCATGGGCGGGGCGAGTACCGAGATCGACACCGCCACCGTCGAGGTCCTGATCGAGGCCGCCCACTTCGCGCCCGTCGTCGTCGCCCGCGGCGCGCGTCGCCACCGGCTGCCCAGCGAGGCCTCCCGCCGCTTCGAACGCGGCGTCGACCCGGCCCTGCCGCCGATCGCGGCCGCTCGGGTTGCCACGCTGCTCGAAGAACTCGGCGGCGGCACGCTGGACGCCGCCGGCACCGACGTGAACCACGTCGGCGAGGCGACTCGCATCGAGATCGACGTGGACTACCCGGGCCGCCTCGCCGGCCGCCCGATCGACACCGAGACCGTCCGCCGCCGCCTCCAGCAGATCGGGGCGACCACAACGCTGGAGGAGACGCGCCTGACCGTCGTCGCACCGAGTTGGCGGCCCGACCTCACCGACCCGGCCGACGTGGCCGAGGAGGTCATCCGGCTCGAAGGCTTCGACTCGATCCCCGCGATCCTGCCCGCCGCCCCGGCCGGTCGCGGCCTCACCCGCGGCCAGCAGCGCCGCCGCGGCGTCGCCCGAGCCCTGGCCGGAGCCGGCTTCGTCGAGGTCCTGAACTACCCGTTCGTGGCCGAGAAGGACTTCGACGCCCTCGGGCTGGAGGCCGAGGACCCGCGCCGCACCGCGCTGCGCCTGGCCAACCCGATCTCGCAGGACGCCCCGCTGCTGCGCACCACGCTGCTCCCCGGCCTGCTCGAGGCCGCCCGGCGCAACATCGGCCGGGGCAGCGGAGACCTGGCGCTGTTCGAGATCGGCAGGGTGTTCCGGCCCACCGGCGCCGCCCCCGCCGCCCCGCGCCTGCCCGTGGACCGGCGAGCCACCGCCGAGGAGCTCGCGGCCACGGAGGCCGCGCTGCCGCGCCAGCCGCGCCGGGTCGCCGTCGTGCTCACGGGCAACCGTCGGCCGGCCGGATGGTGGGGCCCGGCCCGGCCGGCCGACTGGGCGGACGCCGTCGAGGCCGCTCGGGTCTGCGCCCGTGCCGCCGGCGTCGAACTGATCGTGCGCAACGACGTCCACGCCCCGTGGCACCCGGGCCGGTGCGCCCACCTCGCCGTTCCCGGACCCGACGGCCCCGTGCTCGTCGGCCACGCCGGCGAACTGCACCCGCGCACCCTGGGCGCCCTCGGGCTGCCGCCGCGCACCGTAGCCGCGGAACTGGACCTCGACGTGCTCGTCGACGCCGGCGTCGAGGTCCTCGCCCAGCCGATCTCCAGCTACCCGGTGGCCACGCAGGACCTCGCCCTGGTGGTGGAGGCCGGGGTGCCCGCCGGCGCCGTGGAGGCGGCGCTGCGCGCGGGGGGCGGGGACCTGCTGGAGTCGGTCCGCCTCTTCGACGTCTACGTCGGCGACCAGGTCGGCGAGGGCCGGCGTTCGCTGGCCTTCGCGCTGCGGTTCCGCGCCGCCGACCGGACGCTGACCGCCGAGGAGGTGGCGATCGCTCGGGACGCCGCGCTCGCCGCCGCGACGGCCGCGACGGGAGCGGTGCTGCGGGGCTGACCGCCCCCCACTCGGGTGGAATCTGACGGTTCGTAACGATAGATGCCATTTGTCACTTACCGCCGGAATTCCCTTGGCGGTACCTTTACCGACACCAGGCGATCACGGCCCCAATACCGTGATCGGTCTGGGAGAGCGGCTTCTGCCGAGGGCGCTCGAGGTTGAAAACGACTGCACGAACGGCGTAGCCGCCTGGTAACGGTTGCACCGGTTGCTCCGCATCCGTCCGGCAAAGAGTCGGTACCCGGTCGGATCAAATTCGCCCCAGCCGCGGTTCCCGCGGCGATGGTGGCGAGATGGACGACGCTGCCCGCTCCCACCCTGATGGTGGGCAGTTCCGACTCCGCGAGGGTCGACCCCGCACGCCGCTCCCGAGTGCGGCGGTGTCGGCCCTCGCGGGAGTCCTGCTCGCCGTGGGGGCGTTCTCCCTTCCCGACGACGCCGCCGCGCGCCCGGTGCCACCGCCCGGGTTCGAACTCCCCGAGCCCGCCGACCTCGTTCCGAAGGCCGCGCCGAAAGCCACGCCCAAGGCCAAGGCGCCTCCCGCGAAGCGCGCGAAGGGCCCGGCCTGGACTCGATCGCTGCCCGTCGCCACCACCCAGGCGATCCGCACGATCCGCACCAACGCCTGGTGTGCGCAGATCTACTGCACCCGCACCGAGGCGTGGGAGGTCGTCGACGGGACCTGGCGCATCGCCAAGGGACCCGGCAGGGACGGGCGGGCCGTGTTCAGGTCCCAGATCGGTGCGCGCGGGTTCGCCGCCCCCGGCAAGCGGCGCCAGGGCGATCTGAAGAGCCCGACCGGAGTGTTCGGCATCAAGGTCGTGTTCTCCACGACCAAGGACGCACCGACCGAGATGCCCTGGCGTCGTCGGCTGCCGACCTCGGTGGTCAGCTCGGACTACGGCCGCACCTACAACACGTGGATCGAGCAGCGCGGCAACTCCGGAGGAGACCGCCGGATGATGAGTTGGGGCTTCTGGTTCGACTACAACAACCCGCGCCTGCAGGTGGGCAAGGGCCCCGAGCCCGTGCGCGGCGTGGGATCCGGCATCTTCCTGCACACCTCGAACGCGGGCCGGCCGTGGGCGCCGACCCTCGCGTGCGTGCAGATCGGCAATCCCGACCAGGCCGAGTGGCTGATCCGGTGGCTCGAGCCCGGCGCGAACCCGAAGGTGGTCAACAACAGGTGAGTCGCCCGAGATGGGGAAGTTTCCATCCACCGGTCGGCAGGACTTTGTTGTCCAAACGCGAATCGGGGCGCATCGTGGACTCGATGAACGCCAAGCCCCGTCGCCGCCGCCGAGTGGACAACGTCCTCGCGGTTCTCGCCGTGGGCGTCGTCGCCGGCGCGATCCTGGGGCTGAGCGTTCCGGGCGGCGGCGGACCGGCGGGCGCCGCGCCCACCCGTGCCTCGTTGGTGGACCTCGCCGCGCCGGTCGCTCCGGCACCGGCCGCACCGGCCCCGGTCTGGGCCGCGCTGCTGCCGGCCGACACCACCCAGGTGCTGCGGACGACGAGCAGCCGCCAGTGGTGCGAACTGGTCTACTGCGCCCGCACCGAGGCCTGGGAGAAGGTCGACGGCACCTGGCGCATCGCGGCCGGTCCGGGGGAGAACGGCGAGGCGGTGTTCCGCTCGCAGATCGGCTCGCGCGGCTTCGCGCTGCCGGGCATGCGCCGCGCCGACGACTACAAGACCCCCACCGGCGTCTACGCGATCCACACGACCTTCTCCACGACCGCCGAGCGTCCCACCGAGCTGCCGTGGCGCCAACGCCTGGCCACCTCCGTGGTCACCTCCGAGCCCGGGCCGAAGTACAACACCTGGATCGAAATGCCCAAGGACGTCGACGGCACCCGCCGGATGATGAGCTGGGGCCTGTGGCTGGACTACAACAACCCGCGCCTGGAGGTCGGGGTCGGCCCGGAGCCCGCGCCGGGAGTCGGCTCGGGCATCTTCGTGCACACCTCGAACCCGGGCAGGGAATGGGTCGCCACCCTTGCCTGCGTGCAGATCGGGGAGCCGACCCAGATGGAGTGGGTCGTGCGCTGGCTACGGCCCGACGCGAACGCGCGCGTCCTGAACAACGTCTGAGGTCGCGGGCGCTCGACCGCGCAGGCCGCTCGCGGCCAGCGCGAGGAGGAACACCACTGCGCCGGTGAGCACGATGGCCGTGCCCGACGGCACGTCCGCGTGATAGCTCACGTTCATGCCGACGAAGCCGCACAGGCCGCCGAGGCCTGCGGCCAACGGGAGCAGGCGCGCGAACGAGTCGGTCAGCAGGCGCGCGGCCACTGCGGGAATCACCAGCGCCGCCGCCACCAGGGTCACGCCGATGACGTGCAGGCAGGTCAGGATCGCGGCCGAGAGCAGGCCCATCAGCAGCGCGTCCAGACGTGCGACGCGAATGCCGTGCGCGGCGGCCACGTCCGGGTCGAAGGAGACGAACACCAGGGCGCGGTAGCGGGCCAGGACGACCGTCAGGACGGTCAGGCTCACCCCGGCCAGCACCCAGAGGTCCAGCGGGCGCACGCCGAGGACGCTGCCGAAGAGCGCGGCGTCGAAGGACGGCCCGCGGTTGCCGAAGTGTGCCAGTAGGGCGATGCCGAGGGCGAAACTCGCCGTGGTGATCACGCCGATCGCGGCGTCTGCTCCGATGCGTTTGCTGCGGGACAGCGCGTTGACGGCGATCGCCGACGCGAAGCCCCAGAGGCCGGCGCCGAGGTAGTAGTTCACGCCCACGACCGAACTCGCCGCGAAGCCGCCGAAGATCGAGTGCGACAGGCCGTGGCCGATGTAGCTCATGCCGCGCTGGACGATGAACACCCCGATGAGCCCGCAGAGCGCGCCGGCCAGGACGGCGGCGATCAGCCCACGTTGGAAGAAGGCGTAGTCGAAGGGCTCCAGAAGCGCGTCCATCGGCTAGCCCACCCGGCGGATGCCGTGGGCCTCTCGTTCGAGCACCACCGGCATCCCGAGGTGCTGCAGGACGTCCATCGGGGCGCCGAAGGTGGCTTCGAGAACGCCCGGGGTGATGACGTCGGCGGGCGAACCCGCGGCCACCACCGTGCCGTTGAGGGCCAGCAGGCTCGGCAGGTGGGCGGCCACGCCGTTGAGGTCGTGGGTGGTCAGCGCGATCGTCGTTCCGGCGACGTTCAAATCGCCGAGCAGGTGGAGCATCTCGTGCCGGGAGTTCCAGTCCACCCCCGACGTCGGCTCGTCGAGGAGCAACAGGTCGGGGGAGCAGAGCAGGGCGCGAGCCAGGAACATGCGCTGCTGCTGTCCGCCGGACAGGGCTCGGATGTGACGGTCCGCCAGATGGTCGATGCCCAGACGGGCGAGAACTTCTCGTACCGCGAACCGCTCGGTGGCGCTGGCCCACGGGAAGCGCCTCTGCGGACGGGCCATGAGCACGCACTCGGCGAGGGTGACCGGGAAGTTCCAGTCGACGCTCTCCAGTTGCGGTACGTACCCGACCTTCAGCCCGCGAGCGCGGTGCAGCGTTCCGCGGTCGGCCGCGACCGCGCCGAGCAGCAGACGCAGGAGAGTCGTCTTGCCCGCGCCGGACGGGCCGACGATGCCGAGGAAGTCTCCTCGACGAAGCGTCAGATGCACGTCGGTCAGGACGTTGCGCTGGCCGCGGTAGCAGAAGCCCACTCCGTCGAGGCGGAGCAGGTCCGTGGGCAGGTCCCGGGTCACTGCGGGTAGCTCGCGGTGTCGGGAGCGGTCGGCGCGACGTTCAGGGCGTCGAGCTTCGGGGTTGTTCCGCCGAGCCGGGAGATGATCGTTCTGTAGTTGTAGCGCATCAGGGCCGCCCAGGAGTGGTCGGCTTCGCCGGGCCTTCCGGGCAGGTCGTCGTCGCGCAGGGTGTCCTCGACGTGGGCGCCGGTGGCACGGCCGATCTCTTCCAGGGCCCTGCTGGGGAAGACCTCCGAACCGAACACGGCCTTGACGCCCTGGGCCTTGATCTGATCGATGAGTTCGGCCAGTTCCTTGGGCGTGGGCTCCTCGAAGCTGCCCGGCTGCACCGCGCCGATGACCCGCCAGCCGTAGGTCTTGGCGAAGTAGGCGTAGGCGTCGTGGTAGGTCAGCAGTTCCCGCTGGTCCGTGGGCAGCGACTCCTGGTCGCTCTTGATGGCCTCGGACAGGGCGGTGGCCTGGGCGCGGAAGGCCTCGTAGTTGGTCGAGTAGGTGGCGGAGTTGGCGGAGTCGGCCTCGGTGAGCTTGGCCTTGACGACCTCCGCGTAGCGGATCGCGTACGTCGGGTCGGTCCACAGGTGCGGGTTCGGCCTGTTGTCCTCCCGGGGGAAGGAGAAGTCGAAGAGGTAGTCGTCTTCGGGAAGGACCTCGTTGCCGAGTTCGACGATCTTCGCCCCGGGCTTGAGGTTGGCCTCGGCGAGCTTCTTGGTCGGCTCTTCGAGCTGCAGGCCGTTGATGAAGACGATGTCCGCCGTCGACAGCACGGCGGCGACGCTCGGCGCCGGTTCGAACGTGTGCGAGTTGGTGCCCTCCGGGACCACCCCCTCGATCGTCGCCGCATCCCCCGCGACTGCGGCGGCGATCGAAGTGATCGGCGCGACGGTGGTGACCACCTTCAGCCTCGGTCCCGCCGACTCGCGGGGCGCCGACGGCACCGAGGCGGGCTCGGCGGTGTCCGCGGCTCCGCCGCACCCGGCGAGCAGGGCGAGGGCCAGGACGGGTAGGACGGGAAGGAGTCGATTGCGCACGGTCACGGTTCGCAGCCTAGCCGCGTCCGGCTTGCTCTTGCGAATTGTTCGCAGCAAGCTGGTGCGGGCAGGCTGGACGAATGTGTGGACGCTACGGGGCCAGTTGGGGGGTCGACGACCTCACCCGCGAGTTCGACGTCGCACGCGTCGACGTGCCGGAGGCCGAACGGCTCGGGCCGGACTACAACGTCGCGCCGACCAAGCCCGTCTACGGGATCCTGACCCGGCGCGGGCGCGACGAGCCGCAGGAGGCCGAACCGTTGCGGCGCCTCGTCGTCCTGCAGTGGGGCCTGGTCCCGTTCTGGGCGAAGGATCCGAAGATCGGCTCGCGCATGATCAACGCCCGGATCGAGACCGCGGCCGAGAAGCCGGCCTTCCGGGAGGCGTTCGCCAAGCGTCGCTGCCTGCTCCCGGCGGACGGCTACTACGAGTGGTACACCCCGGAGAACGCAGGCACCAAGCCGATCAAGCAGCCGTTCTTCATCCGCAGCCGCGACGGCCGGCCGCTGGCCCTGGCCGGGCTCTACGAGCTCTGGCGCGACCCCACCCGCGACCGCGACGACCCGCGGTCCTGGCTGCGGACCGCCACCGTGCTGACCACGACCGCCACCGACGCGGTCGGGCACATCCACGATCGCCAGCCGATGTTCGTCCCGCGGGACGGTTGGGGAGATTGGCTGGACCCCGGCCTGTCCGATCCCGAGGCCGTCACCGCCCTGTTGACCGCCTCGCCGGGCGCCGGGCTCGAGGCCTACCCGGTCTCGACGGCGGTCAACAACCATCGCAACAACGGACCCGAACTCCTCGAACCGCTGCCGCAGGCGCAGCCCCAGACGCTGTTCGACTAGGGCGTGTCTCCTTATTCGAGTAGCCAGATGGTGATGGCTCGCAGGACGACGCCACCGCGGTAGGTGAGTGCGAGCTTGTCGTAGCGGGTGGCCAATCCTCGCCACTGCTT
>JBQTIB010000077.1:0-34919 GCA_052389435.1 Sporichthyaceae bacterium
GAGTCGCTGCTCGCCGGGCCGCCCCGTGGGGGCCGGGGACCCTGGAGGTTGTTCGCCGCCTTTTCGGGCGTCGACGGCGAGTTGGGAATCTGTGGACAACTCGGGGTTTTGCCGGGTGTGGACAACCCCACGACACCCGCTCCACAACCCCCTCGCCGGCTCGCCGACGAGCAGGCAGAATCGCTGCCCAAGCGCCCGTAGCTCAGCGGATAGAGCAGTTGCCTTCTAAGCAATTGGTCGCAGGTTCGAATCCTGCCGGGCGCACCCGCGCGGCCCGCCCTGGATCACGGCGAGACGTAGGCGGTGAGCAGTTCGACGAACTCGTCGGCCATGTCGACCTGGCGCGCCAGAGTCGCGCGGCGGGTGCGGGCCTGGTCGAGCAGGTCCGCGAGTTGCTCGGCCGCGTGCCGGCAGGTCGGCGCGGCGGTGGTGGCGTCGATGATCTCCAGCGCTCGGTGCATCTCGGCGAGGCTGAACCCGAGCGGCTTCATCCGGCGGATCACGAGCAGTCGCTGCAGGTCGCTCTCGGTGTAGATCCGAAACCCGCCGTCGGTGCGCCCCGACGGCGCGAGCAGACCGATCTCGTCGTAGTGGCGCAGCGTCCGCAGCGACATGCCGGTCCGTTCGGCCAGTTCGCCGATGTGCATCGTCGCCGGCCCGGGCGGATCGGACATGGGCCTCACCTCCCCGGGATGCACCCGCAAACCCTCACGTTACGTCAGGGTAGGATGCCCGCAGACTTCGCCGGCGGGGGCTTGACCGGCGCGTGCATCGTCGCACGATCCCTGGACCATCCGACCCGCATCCAGTTCGCGTCGCCGCGCCCGCACCCGAGCGTGCGGAGTGCTCGCGGCTCCCCGGAACGGAAACTCCACGTGAGCCCACTCGACCTCGACGGCGTTCCCGCCGACATCGGTCGCCGTCCGACGGCGTCGAGGTCGGCGTTTCTCGAGGCTCCGACCAGCGTGCGAGCCGCCTTGCGATCGCCCAGAATGCTGCGCACCGAACTGCTGGCCGGGCTGGTGGTCGCGCTCGCCCTCATCCCCGAGGCGATCTCCTTCTCGATTTTGGCCGGGGTCGATCCCCAGGTGGGCCTGTTCGCGTCCTTCACCATGGCCGTGTCGATCGCGTTCCTCGGCGGCCGTCCGGCGATGATCTCGGCCGCGACCGGCGCGATCGCCCTGGTGGTGGGTCCCCTGGCCCGCGAGCACGGCTTGGACTACCTGGTGGCGGCGGTCCTTCTGGGCGGCGTCCTGCAGATCGCCCTCGGCGTGTGCGGCGTCGCGCGGCTGATGCGGTTCGTTCCGCGGTCGGTCATGGTCGGGTTCGTCAACTCCCTCGCGATCCTGATCTTCCTCGCCCAGCTCCCGCACCTGGTCGGCGAGGAGTGGGGCGTGTGGGCGCTCACCGCGGCGGGCCTGGCGATCATCGTCGTGTTCCCGCGCCTGAACCGGGCAGTCCCCGCGCCGCTGGTCGCCATCGTCGTGCTGACCGCCGTCGTCGTCGCGTCGGGCTGGTCCATCCCCGACGTGGGCGACGAGGGCGAGTTGCCCAGCAGCCTGCCCGTCTTCTTCCTGCCCGACGTCCCCTACACCCTCGCCACCCTGCAACTGGTGCTGCCCTACGCGATCGGCATCGCGCTGGTCGGCCTGCTGGAATCGCTATTGACGGCCAAACTCGTCGACGACATCACCGACACCCACTCGGACAAGACGCGGGAGTCCCTCGGCCAGGGGGCGGCGAACGTGATCACCGGCCTGTTCGGCGGCATGGGCGGCTGCGCGATGATCGGCCAGACGATGATCAACGTGAAGGTGTCGGCGGCCCGCACTCGGATCTCCACCTTTGCCGCGGGAGTACTCCTCCTCGTCCTCGTCGTCGGCCTCGGCGACGTCGTCTCGCGGATCCCGATGGCGGCGCTGGTCGCGGTGATGATCCTCGTCGCGGTGTCGACCTTCGACTGGCACAGCGTCGCCCCGGCCACGTTGCGCCGGATGCCGCGCAGCGAGACCACGGTCATGATCTCCACCGTCGCCGTGGTGGTGCTCACCCACAACCTCGCGATCGGCGTCGTCGTCGGCGTGCTCGTCGCGATGACCCTGTTCGCCCGCCGAGTCGCCCATCTGGCCCGCGTCGACCGAGAACTCGTGCAGGGTCCCGACGGCACCGCCCACGCGCTCTACACCGTCACCGGGGAACTGTTCTTCGCCTCCAGCAACGACCTCTACGCGCAGTTCGACTACGCCGGCGACCCGGTCGACGTCGTCATCGATCTGACGCAGTCTCACGTGTGGGACGCGTCTACCGTCGCGGCCCTCGACGCGGTACAGGCCAAGTACCGCCGAAAGGGCAAGACGGTGTCGATCCGCGGCCTCAACGAGCACAGCGCCGCCTTCCACGACCGTCTCTCCGGCACCCTCCCGAGCCACTGACGGCCGTTCGCCCACGTCCACCGGCGAGCCCGACCGTCCAGGGTCCGCCCAGCCTGTGGATTGACTCAGCCAACCGTTACCGCAGCGAAGCCGCGCATCCTCCGTTCGGTCGGCGGCGGCCGGCTCTTCGTGCCGATCTTCGACGGCAGGGGCACCGGCCGCATCCCTCGACCGTCGTAGTTCCGAGACACCTCGACTCGGGAGAGCCTGTGCGCAAGTTCGTTGTTGCCGTTCCGTTGGCGATCGCGCTCGGAGTGGGCGCCCCGGCCGTGGCGGCGAGCAAGCCGACCGCGGCCAACGGCGCGCGATGCACGATCGTCGGGACCTCGAAGGCCGAGACGCTGACCGGCACCAGCCGCGCCGATGTCATCTGCGGCCTCGGCGGCAACGACACCATCCGCGGCGGCGGCGGCGACGACGTGATCGACGGCGGCACCGGCAACGACCGCATCAACGGCGAGTCCGGCTCCGACCGCATCTACGGGTCCAGCGGCACCGACGCGATCTGGGGCAGCTCCGGCAACGACCGCATCGACGGCGGCACCGGGAACGACCACCTCGACGGCGGCACGGGGAACGACCGCATCAACGGCGGCACCGGAAACGACAAGCTCCTCGCGAGCACCGGCCACGACACGGTCTGGGGCGGCACCGGCGAGGACTACATCCGCGGCGGCACCGGCAACGACACCCTCGAAGGCGGCGACAACGAGGACAACATCGCCGGCGAGGACGGCGAGGACGTCATCCGCGGCGGCGACGCCTACGACTACCTGCGCGGCGGCGACGGCAACGACCGGATCTCCGGCGGCGGCGGCAACGACAGCCTCAACGGCGACGGGGACGCCGACAGCGTCAACGGCGAGGACGGCAACGACGTCGTTCGCGGCGGCGGCGACGACGACCGGCTCTGGGGCAGCGCCGGCAACGACACCCTGCGGGGCGACTCCGGCAACGACTCCCTCTCCGGCGGCGCCGGCGACGACGGGATCAACGGGGACACCGGCAACGACCGGCTCGTCGGCGACTCGGGCGACGACTCCCTGCACGGCGGCGACGGAAACGACCTCGTCGTCGGCTCCCTGGGCCGCGACTTTCTCAACGGCGACGCCGGCAGCGACGAGCTCGACGCCCAGACCGGCGACACCGGCACCTCGAGCGAGAACCTCGCCGAGACGCTCAACGGCGGAACCGGCACGAACTACTGCCACCCCGGACCGAGCGAGGTGATCTCCTCGTGCCGGATCGACTCCTCGCCGCCGGTCGTCGGAGAGTCCACGTTCAGCCCCGGCACCGTCGCGGTCGGCGCCGCCGACGGACTCACCCGGCTGCGGGTTCGGGTGAGCGACGATCTGGGCGCCACGGCGGTGACCCTCCAGCCGCAGGACGGGGTCGTGGCGGCCACGGGCAGGCTCGTCTCCGGAGCGCCGCGCGACGGCTGGTGGGAACTCCAGGTCGAGGTCGCCCGACTCGTGCAGCCCACCGAGCTCACGCTGTACGTGCGCGCCACCGACCGGGCCGGACGATCGTCCTGGTCCGACCTGAACACGACGTTGACCGTCACGAACAACACCCCGGACGCGACTGTCCCGGTGGTCGACGACGTCGTGGTGACGCCCGCGACCGTGGACGCGCGCGGCGGCGACACCACCGTCACCGTGACGGCGCGGATCGTCGACGGCGGCACCGGACTCGGCTCCGCAGCGGTGCGCCTCTGGGCGCCGGACGGCCGCGGCGGCTTCGAGCAGAAGACCCTGGTGGGCATGCAGCGCACGTCGGGAACCGCGAAGGACGGTCGCTACAGCGCGGTCGTGACCGTCGAGCGGTACGAAATCTCCGGCACGTGGCACGCCGCAGTCCACGTCACCGACGCCGCGCTCCCGGGCAACGGGGGATGGTGGATCGACCAGGATCTCCACGACGCCCTCCTGCCGCGGTCCTCCGACTTCGCCACCTGGGCCTCGGTCGTCCCGGGCGGCGCCTTCCAGGCCCTCACCGCGGGACCGGACACCACCGCGCCGGTCCTGCACTCGGTGACCATCGACAGGACCACGGCCGACTCCTCCACCGGCGAGTTCGTCGCCTACGACCTGCACATCACCGACGTCGGCCGTGGGGTGCGGACCGCCAACGTCTGGTTCGACGACCCCCACGGCGCCTTCGCCTACGAGGACGTACCGCTCCTGATCTCCGGCACCGTCCACGACGGCATCTGGCGGCTCAGGCTGCCGATCTCGACACACACCTCGGCGCAGTCGGTGACGGTGAGGCAGGTCAACGTCTTCGACTTCGACCAGAGTTCGCGGTACGCCTCTCCGAGCACCGTCGAGGAGAACGCCGACCTCCCGCTGCCCGCGGGCGGCTACCGGACCACCGACGGCGCCGCGTGGGACGGCGTCGTCGCCATCGGCCACCCGTGAGGTCCGGCGCGGCCGCGGCTCAGAGCAGTCCGGCGCTCCGCGCGACGTGGATGGCGCCGGTGCGGTTGTTGACGTTGAGCTTGCGCATGGCGCTGCGCAGGTAGGCCTTCACCGTCTCCGGGCTGAGCTGGAGCTCGGCGGCGATGCGCGCGTTGGTGGCGCCGGTGGCCGCGAGCGCGAGGCACTGCTCCTCGCGCGGAGCGAGGCAGAACGTCGCCGTGGACGCGGTTTCGTTCGGCTCGCCCGGCTCGGCGGCCAGGCTGTGCTGCACGTGCATCAGCCGGTCCCGCAGGCCCGGGTCGGTCAACTGCCCGGCGATCGACCCGAGTTCGGCCAGCGCCTCGGCGTTGGTCAGCCGGGGCGTCTGGCGGGTCTCGGACACCAGGCGGGCGACGTCCGCCGCCAGCCGCGAGACCGCCAACTCCGCTCGCTTGAGAGCCCGATCGCCGATCGGCCGGTCGTCGCGGTCCGCGGCATACACGACGCCCGCCACCCGCCCCAGGACGCGAACCGGGAACGCGCAGACCGCCTTGAGCCCCTCGTTGTCGACCATCGGCTCGTCGTAGTGGTGGCTGATCACCCGATTGGAGCGGTAGTCGTTGACCACGAACGGCCGCTCGTGGGCCAGCGCCAGGCCGCCGATTCCGTAGCCGAGCCGAACTCGCAGCCCCTTGAGCGCCTGGGTGCGGTTGCCGAGCAGGTGGTCGATCACCAGGTGCTCGCCGAAGCCGCCGTAGCGCACGTCGGCACCGAAGACCGCGGGGAGTCCGGTCGCCTCCCGGACCTGGAGCAGACCTCCGCCGAAGCGTTCGCGCAGAGCCTTGGCGACGAGTGTCGAACTCACCGGCGTCCTCCTACGGCGCGACGAGGTGGTGGGCGCAACGTAGTAAGCACAGGCCGGCAGGCATAGGCGGGTGTCCCCGAAATGGGGTGTGGCCGACGCCACGTGGCGATCGCGCGGCACCCGCCGGGAACCTCCGGGACAAATGCCCGCAAAGATCCAAAACCTGCAGGTGGATGCGGGTGCCGCGGATCCGTATCCTCTCGCCATGGCACGGCACCGCGCCCCGGATGTCGCTTCGCCCCTGCACGGCCCCCACCCCACAGCAGGGCAGCCGGCCGGCACCGGGCGGCCACGTCACGCCGCCGGGCGGGGGTCCGTCGTCGAGGCGCCGGAACGGACGCGCACCGGTCGGCACCGCGCGGCGCCGGCGCTGGAGTTCATCGGACCGATCGTCGTCGTCGAACCGGTCCCGGTCCCGCTCTACGAGCCGGTCGAGATCCCGCCGCTCTTCGAGACCGTCCCAGCGCCGGAGCCGTCAGCGCAGCCGCCCGCCGAACCGGCCCCCGAACATCGCCAGCCGTACGCCGAGACGATCGCGTGGGCCGGGTTCGCGAGCCTGGTCTCGTGCACGGTGGTCGGCGCCGGGCAGGGCGAACGCGAGCAGGCGATCTGGACGCTGGGCGTCGCCGGGGCCGTTCTGAGCACCGTCGGGCTGGGTCTGCTCGCGGCTGGTCGCCGACGCCGCGGGCTCCCCCAATAGGCTGGACTGCATGAACGATCGCCTGGTCTGGATCGACTGCGAGATGACCGGGCTGGATCTCGTCTCCGACGCGCTGGTCGAGATCGCCGCCCTGGTCACCGACTCCGAGCTGAACATCCTCGGCGAGGGTGTCAGCGCGGTGATTCGGCCGCCGGAGGACACAGTCGAGCGGATGCTCCCGGTGGTGCGCGAGATGCACACCTCCTCCGGCCTGCTCGACGAGCTTGCGAGCGGCACGACGCTGGCCGAGGCCGAGGCGCTGGTGCTGGCCTACATCCGCGAGTGGGTTCCCGAGGGCGGCAAGGTTCCGCTGGCCGGGAACTCCATCGCAACCGACCGCGGCTTCCTCGCCCGGGACATGCCCGAACTCGACGGGTACCTGCACTACCGGATCGTCGACGTCTCCAGCGTCAAGGAACTCGCGCGCCGCTGGTATCCGCGGGCGTACTACAACTCCCCGCCCAAGAACGGCAACCACCGGGCCCTGGCCGACATCCGGGAGAGCATCCGCGAACTCCGGTACTACCGCCAGGCGGTGTTCGTTCCCCAGCCGGGTCCGGACACCGCGGGCGCCCGGGCCATCGCGGCGGAGATCACCGCCGCCGCGCTGCCCGCAGAGCCGAATGCGGCTCCGCCGGAATAGGTGCCCGAGCACCCGCTCGCGCCCGATACACTTCCCGTCGTCTTCGGACATGGTGGGCGTAGCTCAGTTGGTAGAGCACCGCGTTGTGGTCGCGGTGGTCGCGGGTTCGAGGCCCGTCGCTCACCCCACTCGAACCGGGCCGAACCCCCAGGGTTCGGCCCGTTTCGCTGCTGCGGTTGACTGGCCGCCATGAGCGGCTTCCGGCACGTGGTCATGTTCTCCTGGGCGGCCCAGGCCACCCCCGAACAGCGCGAGAAGGCCCTCGCGGCGCTGCGCGCGATGGCGGCGGACCTCGCCGACCTCGGCACGATCACGGTCGGCACCGACGCGGGCCTGGCCGAGGGCAACGCGGACTTCGTCGTGGTCGGGGACTTCCCGAGCCAGGAGAACTACCTGGCCTACCAGCAGGACGAGGGCCACCAGCGGATCGTGAAGGAACTCATCCGCCCCGCCGTCTCCTCCCGCACGGCGCTGCAGCACCACCGCTGAGGATCCAGAGGTCGATCAGTAGCCGCAGCGCGTCCTCGACGAGGATCGGATCGCCGCGACGGAGATGGTCGACCACCTCGTCCAACCGGGCCTGCGGGTCGATCGACGCCGCCTGGTCGCACATGGCGCGAGCCGACTCCCCGGCCACGGTGATCTCCGGCCGATAACGGGCGGCTCCGGCACTGGTAGACGTCGGCGCGACGAACCACGTGGAGGCGTGCATGACCGCGTCGGCCTGAACGACGATCGCGTACCGGCGACCGGCCTGTTCGTGTCCTCGCGGGCTGGGGCTGGCCTTCAACCGGTGCACGTCACCACGCACTGTCGACGCCGAACAGGCCGCGAACGATGGCGACTTCGGCCCGATCGTCCGGATCGTTGGCCAACCGCTCGGCGTCTTCTGCCGCGCGCCTGAGCACAGCGTTTCGCGCCGCCGCACGCACCGCCTCACGGTTCGCGCTCGCGCGGTCCTTCGCACCCGCATCCAGCAGGATCGCGATGTCGGCCAGCAATGCCTCGTCCGGCCGGATGGTGATCTCGGCTTCCGCTCCCATGCAACGAGAGGACCCGTTGCGGGACCCCAACCGGGTTCCCAAGCGGGACCCTTTCCCGCGACGAGAGCCGCTCAGCGAAGCGGACGCTGCCGGACCTCCGAACCCGTCAGGACCACCGGCTCCAGCGCCGGCTTCTCCCGGGCCGGCGCGGGCGCCTTGGGGAGGTCGGTCACCTCGACGCCGACGTCGTTGGTGAAGCTCGCGCCGCTGCGCCCGCCCTTGATGAAGTCGGTCCACTTCAGCGGCATGCCGCGCTCGGGCGAGAACCACCAGACGCGCTTGCGTTCGCCGTTCTCGGCACCGGTGAAGGTCGCGTCGGACTCGATCACGTAGACCGGGTACTTCGTGCCCGCGATCTCGACGACGTCCCTG
The DNA here is from genome assembly GCA_052389435.1 of Sporichthyaceae bacterium. Taxonomy (GTDB): domain Bacteria; phylum Actinomycetota; class Actinomycetes; order Sporichthyales; family Sporichthyaceae; genus JBQTKD01. Next base: position 8,455 of record JBQTIB010000077.1, read on the forward strand.
CGGGAGATCGTCGTCGTGTAGGTCTCGGTGCGCCTGTCGTTGCCGCTCCTGCCGGACCACTTCGCGCCGACCTTCAGCGGAAAGCGCACTCGGTCGACGGAGGGCTCGTAGGAGACCTCGCTGGACTGGCGAACCCCGCTGCAGGTGACGGTGCCGACCTCGTAGGTCATCGCGATCGAGTTCTCGTCGTAGCGCAGGATCTGCCGCTCGTCGTGCTGGCCCGCCTGGCCCGGGTAGTAGCGCAGGTCGAAGGCGTAGGACCCGTCGGGCTCGCCCTCGGCCGGCGCCACCACCATGGAGGTCTCCGTCGGCAGGGTGCGGTCGCAGAAGGACAGCGGGCCGAACTTCACGCCCTCCCTGCCCTTGACCTCGAGGGTGTAGACGCCCGAAACGGGCCGCCGGACGGCCGCAGCGACCGGTGCCGACGGCACGGGCTTCGCGGGCTGCTCGGCCGGCTTCGCGGTGCCGGCGGTCGACGGCCTGGGGGCGGCCGTCGCGGCGCCGCTCGCGGCCGGCGACGGAAGCGTCGGGGCCAGGGTGGGCGCGGGCAGGCGATCCGCGGCGGAGGGAGGCGGCGGCGCCTGCTCCGACGCGGGAACGTCCCGAGCGGACACGGGCGGCGGAGCGCCCGCGAGCCGCTCGGCCTCCAGGCCCTGCGCATCCAGGAACGCGGCGCCGCCGCGGCTGTACTCGACGTCTCCGCGTCGCGACCACCAGCCGTACCCGAAGAACCCGCCGACCAGCAGCAGAACGAGCAGCCCCGCCGTCGCGCCGATCCATCGGCCCCTTCGGCGTCCCCCGCCGGTCGCCGCCGCTGTGCTCACTCCGCCCCCATACTCGACCATTTCACTCATGATAGGGCGGCCGGACGGGTGAGGACGCCGCCGTCGAAGGTCCCCTGGCCGGGTCAACAGCCGCGAGCACCACCCGGAAGGGCCAACAGCGCCCCTGCCCCGGGGCCGATGAACCGGACATGAACTCGCTGCCGCCCGCGGCCCCCACCGACCACCGCCCCCTCGCCATGCGCCTGCTGAGCACCGGTTTTCCGCTCGCCCTGCTCCCCGCGCTCACGTGGCCGACACCCTTCGGAAGAACCGATTTCACTCCGACCGATCCCCCCTGCTAACCTTCCGACCGCGCGCCGCTAGCTCAACTGGCAGAGCAGCGGACTCTTAATCCGCGGGTTGGCGGTTCGATTCCGTCGCGGCGCACAGCGAGAAAGCCCTGGTAGAGACCGGTTTCCGGCCCTCGTCGGGGCTTTGCTCATTTTGGAAGTGGTGCCACTTCGGTGGCCAGTCACCCCCAGAGCGCGTTCCCCATGCGGCGCGCGGCGTCGATCGCCAGTTCGGGCAGGACGTGGCTGTAGGTCCCCAGCGTCAGCGTGATCTGGGAGTGTCCGAGGACCTCCATGACGACCCGCGCGGGTACGCCTTGCTGCAGCAGCAGGGTCGCGGCGGTGTGCCTCGCGTCGTGCAGTCGCGCCGGGCGCACGCCCGCCTCGGCCAGGAGCGCCCGCCACTGGCGGTGGTCGGCGCGCGGATCGATGGGGCGCCCGTTCGGCTGGGCGAACACGAGCCCGTGATCCTGCCATTCCGAGCCTGCGGCGAGCCGCTCGGCCAGCTGGGCGGTGCGGTGGGCTCGAAGTGCGTCGCGAAGCTGGTCGGGCAGCGCGACGGTGCGACGCCCGGCGCGGGACTTCGGTGCCACGATCACCAGGCCGCTGCCCTGTTGGCGCTGCAGAGCCTGCCGCACGGCCAGCGTGCCCGCGTCGAGGTCGAGGGCTTCCCACGGCAGCCCGAGCGCCTCGCCCTGTCGCAGGCCGAGGGCGAGCGCGACGGACCAGCGGGCGGCGTTGCGGTGCGCGATGGCGGTCGTGAGGATCCGCCGGGCCTCCACAGCGGTCAGCGGCTGCACCTCTTCGCGGGTGACGCTGGGCACGTCGACCAGGGTGCAGACGTTGCGGGCGAGCTTGCCGCGTTGCATCGCGACCTTCAGCGCGCGGGAAAGCACGGCGTGGGCCTGGCGCACCGAGGCCGGGGACAGTCCTCCGTCGAGCAGTTCGGCGTACATCCGTTCGACGTGCTCAGGTTGCAGGCGGTCGAGGCGGTGGTGCCCGACCGCGGGGACGATCTGATTGCCGGCCAGCTGGCGGTAGCGGGCCAGGGTGGACGGACGCACTTTGCGGGCCGCAATGACGTCGAGGTAGTGCGTGAGCCACACGGCGACGGTCGGTGCCTTTCCCGCCGCGTCCGCGACGCCCGCGTCACGCTTGGCCTCCAATTCGCGCTTCTTCGCCACGACGGTCTTGCGCGTCGCGCCGGTGACATGACGACGGTCGCGCTTGCCGCCGGCCTTGACGCCCATGGAGACGTAGGCGTGCCAACGGCCGTCCTCGTCCTGGTAGACGGTCCCCTCACCTTGGGCGTTGCGCGATTCACCGGTCATGACCGGCCCCCCATCTCCTCGAGTGGCAGCGATCCTGCCCGGTGGCACCGACATTTGGAGCCGTCCGGCCGAGCGGGCACGCGGTCGCGGTGGGCGACCTCGGGTTCCTCGGATCGTTCACGGTCCACCTCTCGTGGGAGCTTCGCGGTGCGGTCGGCTTGCCGCCGGACGGGGTCCTCGCCGGTGGTCGTCGCCGGCCGGTGGGCCGTAGCCCAGCCGGTCGTCGCCCGCGGCGGCGGGCGTGCGCCAGCCTTCCGCCGTTGCCGTCCGCGGCGGTGTCCACCGTTGCCGCAGGACCGCGGTGGCCGAGACCGCGGCACCCTGGCGGTCGAGGATCTGCTCGAGTATCTGACGGACTGTCAGGTCGGGCTGACCCGCTTCGCCCTGGTGTTCTGTCGGCACGTAGGCGTGGTTGCGGTCCCGGCCGCGGGTCATCGCGACGCAGAAGGCTTCGCGGGTCAGCCCCGCCGAGGCGACCAGGTGAGCGGTGTCGGCCGTTGCACCCTGGGCGCTGTGCACGGTGCTGGCGTACCCGAGTTCGACGTGCTCGCGGACGTAGTCCGCCGGCAGGCGGATCGGGCGGGCCGGATGCGACAGACCTTCGGCGGGTCTGCTGCAGGTGACGTCCATCGAGCCGTCGGGCAGCGTGAGAACGACGTGCCACCGGTCGCCGTTGCGGACGTGTTCTCCGTCTTGACGGACCAGACGCCGGTTGTTGCGCCGGGTGGTTACGAGATCGCCGGGTCCGGCCTGGATACCGTCGGCGAGGGCGACCTGCCGGGTGGGGTCGACGATGCCGGCGCGGACGCGGTCGGTACGGGCGCGCCGGTTCAGGGTGGCGACGGTGTCCCGATCGTGGGCGAGCAGCAGGCTATTGCGGCCGGCGGCGGTGTCGGCGGCCCATGCGCGGTACGCGGCTTCGATCATGACCTCGGTAGGCCCATCGTCGATGCGACCGTGGGTGGCGTACGCGTCGAGCGCTTCGGGGCGCCCGACCCGTAGCGCCCGGCTGGCTTCGGCTTCCCAGTGCTCGGTGAATCGGTGCAGCCGGTCGAGCTCGACCGCGTGCCCCTCGCCAGCGAGTAGCGCGAACGCGCCGCCGGCCTCGACGGCGCCGAGTTGGTGATGGTCCCCGACCAGCACGACCTTCGCCCCGGCGGTCGCGGCCTGCGCGACGAGGGCGTCGAGCTGGGCCGTCGTGGCCATGGCGGCCTCGTCGACGAGGACCAGCTGAGCGGTACGCAGCCGCCATGGGTTGCCGACGGCGGTGTCCGGGTCGGACTGGTGGTGCCATTTGGCGAGGGTGTCGGCGCCGATTCGCAGCGATGCGGCGAGTTGCGCGGCGGCGGTGGCCGAGGGCGCGAGCCCGATCACCGACCCGCTGCCGTGCTCGCGTTCCCAGGCGGCGCGCAGCGCGAAGAGGGTGCGAGTCTTCCCGGTCCCGGCGGGACCGAGCAGGAGATCGACCCGCCGCTTCGAGTCCGCAATGGTCGCGGCGGCGGTGGCCTGATCCGGGGAGAACTTCGGTGCGCCCGGCATGGGCCGTGCCGCGGCGGCGTGGATCGGGGCGGCGTCGGTGCTCGGGGCGGTGGTGTCGGCGTGGGCGCTGAGCAGCCGTGCCTCGGCGGCGAGCACCGCCCAGGTCGTGTAGACGCTCTCCTCGGCGGGCATCGGCCGGGCGTCGGGGTGCGCGTACCGCAGCGAGCCCGCGCCGGGCGGATCGAGGGCGACGCACCGCTCCAGCGCCGCGGTGACCACCCGGTCGAGCAGAGCGATTCGGGCACCTGGGTCGGACCGGCGCAGGTCGCGGGTGGCGCGGGCGGCCTCGGCGAGCAGATTGTTCTTCGTCCAGGTGGCCCGCCGGTTCGCCACCGCCGCGACGACCGCGTCGGCGTAGCGGTCCACCGAACTCGTCGGCAGATCGGCCACCCCTGTTGCCGGCATGCTTGCCGGCCGCGCGTCGGTGCTGCTCAGAGCTTCGCGCACGATCCGGTGCACGGGTTGCCCGCAGACGGTTTCGGCGGTTGCCCGCCACCCGGACCGCAGTTCGGCAAGCGGGACGACACGCTTGTCGGGACGTGTGGCAAGCGTGGCCCGCTGTCGCAACCTCAGGACCTCCACCCGGTCGGGGTCGCGGCCGTGCGTGTCGACGAACGTAGCGACCAGGTCCTGCAGGTGCGGCCGGATCGCGTCCGACCGTGCGGAGAACGCAGACAACAGGGAGTCGGCGATGCCCTCGATCTCGTAGGCGGGGGTACGGCGAGGTCCGCGGTTGCGGTAGCCGAACCGGACCGGCAGGCGCTTGGCAAGCGCGTCGGCAAGCACGGTGTCGTAGATCTCCGAGCACGCGACCGCGGACGCGTACAGGGCGCGACCGTCGACGGCGCGCCACTGCCCGTCGGGCCCTTGAACCTTGTTGGCGATCACCAGGTGGGCGTGCAGGTTCGGGTCCCCGGCGCGGGTGTCCCAGTGCTCGAACGCCAGTGCAATCGCACCGCGGGCCGGCACCTGGACCGGGGATCCGGTGCCGGTGCGGGTGTGCAGGAACCGCTCCTCGATCAGCTCCAGGACCGCGGCGACGCTGTCGCGGTGGGCACGCTCGACCGCTGCGCGGACGTCGTCCTCGCCGAGCGCCCACAACACCGACACCGACTTCGGGACGGTAAAGGTTAGGTCGTACCCAGCCACTGCCGACCGCACCGGCCGGGCCTGCTCCTGCGCCTCGATCCGCCCGACCGCCTCGGCCCGCGTGGCCTCGTCCAGATCGAAGGGCAGCAGCGCGGCTCGGGCTGCTGTGCGCTCGGCAGCGGGACAGTAGCTGGGGTGCGGGCGACCAAGCGGGTCGTCGGTTACCGGGTCCCGGCCTGCGCCGAACAACCGGGCCATGCCCTGCTCGCCCACCACCGTGCCCGCGGTGAGGTCACGCCCATCGCCACTGCCAAGACCGGGCAGGCCGGAGCCGACCCACCGCCCGGGCGGGTGCCCCGACACGGCGTAGTAGTCGACCAGCGAGGTGCCCGCCGTGCGCGGGGCGTCGCCGGTGACGGTGTGCTTGAGCAGGTAGCGGTACCCGGCCCCGGCCGTCATCCGAGCAAGCGACATCACCGCGCCCACCCCGCCCCGGGCACGCATCCGGGCACGCCGGATCCTCCGACGCCCGCCTGCAGCCGGGCGGCTTGGCCATGCCGGGCCGGCACGTTCCGATCTCGATAAGGACGACGCACACCTATCTGTGCGCGCGATCAGCCCCCAAATCGACGCGGCGGCCCCGCCGGGCGCTCGGGACGAGCAAGAGGAGTGGCTGCGGTTGGCGCCCTTCGATCCACGAGCAACTCGTGGGGGCTGGGCTGGTCGAAGGACGCGGCCGTCGCGACCGTCGACGCCGGGCAGCAGATCGGCACGGGGGACACGGTGGTCACCCGGCAGGACGACCGCAACTCGGACATGGCGAACCGCGACGTGTGGACTGTGACCGCCGTCGGCTCCGAAGGGGGCCTGGTCCTCGCCGCCCCGCCCTGTTCGGGGCCGTCGGGGAGCGGCGGCTCTATTAGCTGCATCTTACTAATCGTTGGAGATGGTGACGCGGTTCCCAAGCCTTTGAACTAGGGCGTCTGCGACGGCCGGGTCACCGACTTCGACGTGATAGGTGGAGTCCTCGGGCGTCAAACTCCACCGCGTCGCTTCCGCCTTGGCTCGGGGGTGCCACTCGCCTGCTCGAAGGACCTCGGCGGCCTCCTGCAACTCGGCCGAGGTGAAGCATGCTGGCTGTGCTCGGAACTTGACCGGGGGCTTGGCAGCCGACCCTGCGGCGCCCAGTTGCGCGTCGAGTCGCGCCACGTCCACTCTCGTCTGGTCGACCACCGCTATGTACGTCTCGGCGGCTCGGTCGATGGCGAGACCAATGAACCCCTTGTTGAGCTGGCCACCGTCTTTTGCCGGCGAGCCGAAAGCGGGAGTAAGGACATCGGCGATGACCCGGCGCTTGGACTCCTGCTCATCTCCGGTGGGAACGGGGTGATCGGAGCGGTAGGTGGAACTGACGATGCAGTTCGGGGGGCTTGGCGTCTCCTGGGCGCTTGCGGCCACGCCGCTAGACGCCTGCACTGTTTCCGATTTCTCCGCTTGGCCGCAAGAAGCCAGCGTCAGGACGGTTGTCCCAAAGGCCGCGGCGGCTAGGTAGCGCCGGCCTCTTTGTCGAGCATTCACCATGGTGTCCTTTTTACGACGTGTAGGTCCGCTCCACGACGCCCCAAGGGGCGCCCTGTCTCCAGAGGACGGAGAAGGCATCTGTTTCGTTCGTTTTTGCGGTCGCCCCGTCAAGCCACCCTGCGCAGAGGTCGGCTCATCTCAGCCGAGCGAGAGCCCCGGTAGGGGCAGTCTCGCAGGCCAGTTCGAACGGCGGTTCTCTGTGAACCGCGCTAACAACCCTGCCAGCACGGTTGGTCCGCTACCACCGTGCCGGAGCCGAGCGCGACCCGAACGCTGCTGACGGTCTCGCCGTATCCGGTGTTGCAGGTGTCCGGCCCGGCGGGGTCGCACGAGGTTTCCTGGCCGACATTCAGTCCGACGATGCGAACCTGCCCGCCACCGACCTCGACGTACACGGGTGCACCCGAATCGCCGCCCTCGGAGACGTTAGCGTTTCCCAGATGCCGGTATTTCATGAGCCCTTCGGTAAGCCCCCCACCGTCTTCGGCGGTATGCCGAATCGATGAAGTGAAGTTCTCCACTTCTACGCCGCACACGGCGAGAGTGACCTGCCCGGATACGCAAACGAGATCTCTGAGCTCCGGATTTGCCGAGCCGGAGGTCACGTCGCGAGTCGCAGGCGAACGGGGGTTGGTGTGGATATCGTCGTCATAGTTCTGGCCCGAACTGTTGATTACCCGCACGTCGAATGTCGGGAAATTTGGGCGGGTGATGGACACACCGTAGGCGTTCGAGCCGGACGATATGTTCTGCTGTGCTGCGGTGAAGCAGTGGCCCGCGGTCACCATCGCTTGGCCTTGGGCTGCGGTCGGCAGGTCTACGGTGAAGCCCGCCGTGCATTGCTCTCCGCCGCTGGTGGGCTGGATTCGTGCACCACCCCAGTGACCGTCCGACGCAGTCATGGAGTCGGAGTTTCGCGTGCCCGCCGATGGGCCGATGCGGCCATCGACGACGGTGACCAGCTTGCCCAAGCGCTTCTTGAGCGCCTCGGAGACCTCCGCATCGTCGATGTAGACGTGGAACGTGGAGTCTGCGGCGTTGAGTTCGTGTCCGCTGTGGGCCAGCTTCGCTCGCGGATGCCAGTCGGCGGCACGCAGGACCTCGACCGCTTCGAGAAGGTCCGCGGTCGAGTTGCACGCAGCGCCGGTTCGAGAGGCGACAGTGGGTGCCTGCGGCGCGCGGGCCTTGTCGGCAGTCGCGGCCGAGACGATGGCGGCGGAGAGCTGATTTCGGTCCACCCGGGCAGGATCGACTACCGCGACCAACTCACTCTTGCTGTAGTCCACCGCGACTCCGATCAGACCGCGGCGAAGCTGGGCGTAGGGATCGGCCTTGGTCGGATCGGGGTCACCGAAGCGAGCACGAATTTCTTTGTCGAAAGTACGCTGCTTGGTCTTGACGTGCTCGTCGGTGAAACGTTTCGCGTGCGCGGCTCGACTAGCCGACGATTCGGGGATCACGCAGTCCGACTCCGAAGCTGCGGGAACAGCCGCATGAACGGTAACGCTGCTGGCGATGAGTGCGGTCGTAGATAGAATTGCCGCAACCGAAAGTCTCCCGAACGAACTGGACACAGAGATTCCTCTTCTCGGATAGCGCACTCAATTTAGGTGCACCGTACAAACCGTTTTGCCTCGCCCAACGAGAGGGCGCACAAGAGGTTTGACCCGAGCTTCTCTCGTTCGGTTCCCCTTGCCTTCAGGTTTTAGCTCTTCGGTTGAGGTCCAATCGAACTTAAGGCTGAACCGGTGGTCACCCGAATGGTCGATAAAGCGATGGCGGGAACCCCCGATGATCGCAAATCATCTGGAGCGTGTCTGCGAGTGCGCCCGCTGCAAGCCGCCGGATTCATCGGAACGGCCAAAATCAACATGTCTGCGGCATTCCCGCCGCGGTTCCGCTAGCGGGTCGGCCACAGGGGACATACCTGACGATCCATCAGTTTTGTGCAGATGGGTGGGCCCTACGTCCCGTAAGACCGGTCCGGCGCGGTGTCCCGGGACCGTCCGTGCCGCGGACAGCACGAGTGCCGTGCGATGCCAGTCGGGGTACGCGCCGGTCTCTACCGGCAGCCAAGACCTGACGTCCAACGCCGGGCGCGGCTGGGCCTGGCGTCGAGGAGGCCGGCTCTATGTCCATGACGGCCTGCCTGGGTGCACCCCACCGGCCGCCGGTGAGCGCGGCGACCGGGTGGCTCCCGTTTCAGTTCCGTCTCATTGGCGGCGTGGTTGTTGTGCCACTTTGGTGGCCACTTCGGCCTGTCCGCCGCCGTCTGCCCCCGTCCGCCAAAGGCCGGGAAATACGCTGACCTGCACAAACGCACCCTTGCGGACCTCCGTGGATGCCTCCCCAGCGGACTCTTAATCCGCGGGTTGGCGGTTCGATTCCGTCGCGGCGCACAAGACGACAGGCGGCGGCGTTGCGGCGTCCGAACAATCGTGCCCCTGGGGGCACGTTTCGTCGGACGCGCCGGACCTCCCGCGACCCCCGCACCGGCCGGCGACGGGCGAACCTGTGTCTTCCTGTGCATCGGGGTAGTTGTGCGGGTACGCGCACCGCAAGTGCGTGATGCTTTCCGCGAGCCGATCGTCGAGGGTCTGGGAGCGAATGGAACGACGCACCTTCGTCCGGGTACTGGCCGCCGTCGGCGGCGGGGCCGCCGTCCTCGGCGGGTCCGGGTGGTATGAGTTCACCACCCGCGAGGCGCCCATCGCGATCGGCCCGTACGGGCCGCTGCAGGACCCGGACGAGAACGGATTGATGCTGCCCGTCGGGTTCAGCAGTCGGATCGTCGCGGAGTCGGACAACCGCGTCCCCGGCACCGAGTACACCTGGCACCACGCCCCCGACGGCGGGGCGTGCTTCCCCGCCGCGGACGGCTGGATCTACGTGTCCAACAGCGAACTGGAAGACGACGAGGGCGGCGTCGGAGCAATCCGCTTCAACGCCGACGGCAGCGTCAACGATGCCTACCGGATCCTCGACGGCTCGACGCGCAACTGCGCGGGCGGTGCAACGCCGTGGGGAACGTGGCTGTCCTGCGAGGAGACCGAGCGCGGGTACGTCTACGAGACCTACCCCCTGGGCGACCGGGAGGCGCAACGACGGCCCGCCCTCGGCCGGTTCCGGCACGAGGCCGCGGCCGTCGACCCGGACGCCCGCACGGTCTACCTGACCGAGGACGAAAAGGACGGCTGCCTGTACCGCTTCACGCCGACGAACTGGCCGAACCTGGACGACGGCAGGCTCGAGGTGCTCTGCGCGAAGGGGAAGAGCGGCCCGATCGAGTGGCAGCCCGTGCCGGACCCGGACGCCGAGGACAGGAAAACACGCCGGCAGGTGAAGGCCGCCAAACACTTCAACGGCGGCGAGGGCTGCGTCTACGGAAACGGGACCGTCTGGTTCACCACGAAAAACGACGGCCGGATCTGGAAGATCGACGTCGCGAAGCAGACCTTCCGCCGCGCCTACGACGACGACTTCTCCCGCAGCGAGAGCACGCCTGCCTCCGGTGTGGACAACCTCGCCCGCAACGCCGCGAACGAGGTGTTCGTGGCCGAGGACGACGGCGGCGGCGAGATCTGCCTGCTCGACCCGAACGACGTCGCGTCGGTGTTCCTGCGGCTGAAGGGCCACAAGAAGCCCGAGCTCACCGGACCGGCGTTCTCCCCCGACGGCACTCGCCTGTACTTCTCCTCCCAGCGCGGCAAAACCAGCAAGAACCGGGCCGGCATCACCTTCGAGGTGACCGGGCCGTTCCACGCGGGTCTGCTGGTGCTGCCGAAGGCCTAGTCCGTTCGGCCAGTTCTGCCCGGACGTTTGTTCCATTCGCGATCATCGGCGCCACGAGGCGGGGCCGGCGATTTCAGACTGTTGCCCATGGATGACCTTCGCCCGTTCGATCTCGACGCCCCCGACCCCGTGCCGAGCGCCACGCGGCCCCGTCGCAACGCCTGGCAGGTCGGTCTCGTCGCCGGCGCGCTGATCGTGGCCGGCGCGGGCGCCGGCGGTGCGTTGGCCGTCGGGTCGTTCCTGTCCGGCGGCGGCACCCAGCCCGACGAGATCGTCCGCGGCGGCGCGATGGCGTTCGCCCGCCTCGACATGGACCCCGCAGCGAGTCAGAAGCTCGCCGTCTGGCAGCTGTCGAAGAAGTTCCCCGACGCGATCGGCGCCAAGGCCGAGGACGGCGTGCTGCGCGAGATCGTCGGCGACTTCTTCACCGACGACGTGGATGGCGCGAGCTACGAACGCGACGTGGAGCCGTGGCTCGGCAACCGCGTCGCGCTGGTCGTCTACCCGCCCGCCTCCGCCACCGCCGAGCCCGTCGCGGCGGTCGCCGCGCAGTACACCGACGCGGCCGCGATGGACGCCGCCCTGAAACGTCTGGACACGACCGACGAGATCAGCTGGGCCACCCGCGACGGCTACGTCGTCGTGAGCGACCAGGAGGAGGGCGGGGCCGACCTGCTCGCCTCCCCCACCGCGCCGGCGCTCGCCGCCCAGGAGAACTACCGCGCCGACATGGCCGCCCTCGGCGGCGGTCAGCTGGCGACCGGCTGGCTCGATCTCGGCGTCGCGGGCAAAGCGCTCGTGGACGCGATCTCCGCCGAGGACCCTCAGGCCGGCGACGTCTACAACGCCCTGGACGCCGACAAGCTGACGGGCCGTATCGCTTTCGGCGTGCGCGCCGCCAGCGACCACCTCGAGCTCGTCGGACGCACCTTCGGCGTCGAATCGAACGGCGTGACCCAGGAGCCGGGTACCAACCTGGCCGGGTCGATGCCCGCCGACAGCGTCGCCGCCCTGTCCTTCACCAGCCTGCCCGCCGCGTTCGCCGACGCCGAGAAGCAACTGGCCGGCGACCCCGAATTCGGCGGAGTCTTCGACGACTTCCTCGCCATGACCGGCCTGGATCTGCCCAAGGACCTCGCGGCGCTGTTCGGCGAGGAAACCGCACTCTCGGTGGGCACGGACGCCAACGAGCTGTGGGGCCTCGCGGCTCGCACGCGCGGCGGCGACGCGAGCCGGGTGGAGAAGGTGGTGAAGTCCATGCTCCCCGACGGCTACGAGGGGTTCTTCAACCTGCAGCGCGTCTCCGACGGCTTCGTGATCGCCTCCAGCGAGCAGGCGATGCGAACCGCCGCGGGGTCTGGCCCGAAGCTGCGGGACGACGCGAGCTTCCGTCGCGCCGTCCCCGACGCCCAGGGCGCCGCGGTCGTCGGCTACCTCAGCTTCCCGAAGCTCGTCGAGCTCGGCCTGTTCGAGGATGCCGACGCGGAGAAGCTCGAGGGCCTCGAGGCCGTCGGCATCAGCATCGGCGCGGGCGAGAATCCGAGCTTCCGGGTCCGCCTCACCACCGGGTGAGGCGCGCAGCCTAGGCTCGCGCCATGAGCGACGACGCGCTGCACAACATCGGCAAGGGACTACTGAAGGCTCTCGGCGTTCAGGTCGTGAACGCCACGGCGGACCGGGCCGAGCTCAGCCTGGTCGTCACGGAGGACCACCTGCAGCCTGCGGGACTGACCCACGGCGGCGTCCACTGCACTCTGGTGGAGACCGCGGCGAGCATCGGCGCCTACCTGTGGGTGAACGCCCAGGGGTCCGGCACCGTGGTCGGGGTCTCCAACAGCACGGACTTCCTCCGCGCGTCGGGCGCCGGAACGACCCTGACAGCCGTCGCGACCCCGATCCACCGCGGTCGTACGCAGCAGATCTGGGTCGTCGAGATCACCGGCGCCGAGGGAAAGCTCGTCTCCCGCGGTCAGGTCCGGCTGCAGAACATCCCGGCGAAGTAGCTAGTTGCGGCCGGCGAGCAGGCCCTGCTGCACGGCGCGGGCGACGGTCTCCGCACGCGAGCGGGTGCCGAGCTTGCGCATGATGCGGGTCAGGTAGTCCTTCACCGTGTAGTGGCTCAGGTGCAGCCGGGCACCGATCTCGCGGTTGGTCATCCCCTCGGCGACGAGCTCGAGAATCGAAAGCTCGTGCCCGGACAGCAGCCGCTGCTCGGGCCGGAGCACGGCGCCCGCGACCCGGGCGTCGATGACGAGGGTGCCGGTCGCGACGCCGCGCAGGCGGCGCGCCAGCTCGTCGATCGGGGTGTCCTTGAGCAGGAAGCCCGTTGCGCCGGCGTGGACCGCCGCCGAGGCCGCGGCGCGGTCCTCGAAGCTCGTCAGCACCGCGATGCGGGTGTCCGGATGCATGCGGTGGACGGCGTCGACGACGGCCAGTCCCGAGCGGTTCTGCAGGCGCAGGTCGACCACCACGAGGTCGACCGGGCGGTTGCGCAGGAAGGTCACCGCGGAGTCCCCGTCGACGAACGTGGCGACCACGTTCATCCCCTCGCGCTGAAGCGTGCGCGTCAGGCCCTCCAACACCACCTGGTGGTCGTCGATCAGCACCGCTGTCGCCGCTGCATCGGGCCGTACGGCCGCGTCCGCGATCGACTGCTCGCTGGGGCCAGAGTTCTCCCCAACGAACTCCTCGATCACGGAGTCCCGGTCACCCATTGAGCACAGCCCTCGTCTCGGTTCACGTACACGGGCGCGCAGTGGTGGCGCCTCACAGGTAGTACGTCGCCGAGGGCCGGGGGGATGGGGGTGACGTAGGACTCGATTCGAAAACATGGCCGAAATGCCCGGACACAACGCAAAAACAACGGTGGGGGCTCAGCCGAAGCCAGCCCCCACCGCGAACGCCGAAGAACTACTTGCGCACCACCGGAGCGGCCGTGCGGCGACGCACCGAGTACAGCCCGTAGAGCAGCGCGACCGCGAGCACCGCGGCCGCGACGCCCATGATCAGCGGCAGGTTGCTCCCGCCGCCCTCGCCGCCCGCGACCACGACCGCCGTCTCGCCCGAAACGAGGGTGACCGGGAACGTGCCGTTGAACGGCGCCACCGGGTCCGCACCCGGAGCCGCGCGCACCTTCAGCACCACCTCGGCCTGGCCGAGCGTCGAGGACGCCAACGCCCCCTGGTAGGCGCCCGGGGTGGAGGCCTCCGCGAGCGTGGCCTCCTTGGCGGGCGCGCTCGCCATGGCCAGGGTGACCTTGGAGCCTCGGATCGGGTCGCCGGAGTCGGTGTCGGTGATCCGCACGCTGGCCTGCCAACCGGTCGAGGCGGGCTCGAGGGTCAGGCTGGCGACGCGCACGATCGCCTTGCCGCCGCTGTGGGCCGACGCGGGCAGCGCCGAGGCCACGAAACCGGCGAGGAGCGCCAGCAGCGTGGCGAAGACGCCGAACTTGGCCTTGGTGAACATGGGTCAGCCTCCCGAGCGGATAATCGCAGCCGCCGAGGCGGTCTCGATGAGTTCGTGCAGGTACTTCAGTCCAGTCACGGCGCCGCCGATGAGCAGCGCGCCGGCCACGACGGCGATCGTCGCGATCCAGAGCGTGCGCTGGGAAACGCCTACGGCGGTCGTGGTTCTTCGTTGAGCCTTGACCGCCGTCTTGGTCACCGAGCCGGCCGCGCCGGCCACGGCCAGGTCGTCGTCGTGGACGACGTGGCCCTCTTCGTCGAAGTGGACGCCCTTGGCCCACATGTCGTCGTCGTCGTCTCGGTCGAGCCCTTCGGCGTCCTGGGCAAGCTGCGCGACGCGGCCCGCCTCGAGCATCAGGACCACCGTCGCCACGGCCATCACGCCGAAGATCAGGATCTTGGCGTAGAGGACCAGGAAGTAGTTCTGCGCATAGGGCAGGTTGGTGATCTTGTCCCAGGCCGAGAAGGAGAACTGCTTGGTGGAGAACGGCGCCGTGTAGGCCGTCTGGGTCGCCAGCAGGTACAGGCCGGTGCCGAGGGTGAGGCCGAAGGTGGCCCACAGCGAGCTGTTCAGGAACCCGCGTCGCACCTCGAGGCTGTGCACGGCCAACACCGACAGCGTGCGACGCAGACGCGGCACGGCCAGGAAGGCGAGGATCAGGGACAGCAGGATCCAGAGCCCGGCCATCGCGACGTGGAGCTGGAGCAGGAACACCTCGAAGGCGCTGCCTTCCACGACGTACTTCAGGCCTCGGGACTCGCCCTTGAGCGGCGGCACCTCCTCCGGGCTGAAGTCGATGGTGGTGCTGACGTCGAACAGCAGCGACTGGATCGTGCCCGCGGCGATGTCGGCCGGCTTGTTGACCGTGCCGTAGAAGGTCCACTTGCCGGGGCCCTCGATGATCGCGGTGCAGTGGTAGGTGCCGCGCGGCACCGCCGGGTCGTTGAAGGAGATGTCCTGGCAGATCGCCGCCTCGTCCTTCACCTCGCCGTCGACCTCGGAGAAGGTCAGGAACACCGGGTAGGCCGCGCACACCGGCTTGCCGCTCCGGTTGAGGACCTGGATCTCCATCGTGATGTGGTTCGGGGAGTTCTGGAAGGCGAGCTTCGCCTGCCTGATCTCGCCCTTGAGCGTCTTCGCCTCGTAGGGCGTGGGGTTGGTCTTGGACGCCCCCGCGCCGAGGCCTGCGCCGTCGGTGTCGCACTCCGCGTTCGAAGCCGCCGCCGGGGCGGCGGGTGCCGCGAGCGCAGGGCTCGCCGCGACGACGCAGAGCAACATCGCAAACGCGGCCAGGAGCGCGCCAAAGCCGCGCACGAAGAACGTGCGCGGCTGCAGGCCCGCCCCAGCAGAGGCGAAGGTCATGTCAGGTCACCGCCAGGAAGGATCTGTCCCATTTGCCGTAGTAGCCGTCTACGTCGATGTCGGCCTCACGGAACTTCTTGTCGAACCACTGCTGGAAGAAGGCGTTGCGCTTGCTGGAGATAACGATTTCCGAGAGCTCCGGTTTCGCGTCCTTGATGTCCAGCTTAGGCAGATCCTTCCGCTTGTACACGTGCAGCACGATGTACACCGACCCGTCCTGCACCTCCTGGCGGATCGGATCGGAGGTCTTGCCCTCCTTCAGGGGCTTGACGGCCTCCTTGACGTAGGCCGGCGCCGGACTGATGGGGGTCACCTCGACGTCGCCCACGCGCAGGACCTTCTCCCCGCCGAGGTCGCGTACGACGTCGGCGAACTTCTCGCCCTTGTCCAGGCGGTCCCGCAGCTCCTTGGCCGAGGCCTCGTCGTCCATGAACGCGATGTTCGTGCTCGCGCGGTAGGTCGCGTCGACGACGTCCTTGCGGGCGTCGTAGGCGTCCTGGATCTCCTGGTCGTTGACGAGCACCTCGGGCAGCAGGCTCTTGGCGATCTCCTGCGCGATCGTCGCCGCACGCTGGGCGATCTGGAGGTCCTCCGCCCGGAAGCCGCCGCTCTGGAGGCTGGGCGACTGCGCGATGTCCTGCGCGAGCTCGCCGAAGTCGGTGTCGTCGACCTTCGTCAGGTCGATGCCGCGCTCCTTGGCCAGCTCCTCCAGGAACGTCAGACGGATCTGGTAGGTCAACGCCGTGGCGCGGATCTGCTTCGGGCTGACCACCAGGCCGTTGTTCTGGTTGGGGTCGGTGTCCGCCTGGCCCTGCTGGGTGTTCTTGAAGACGTCGTAGAGGCTCGCGATGGTCTTGGACGTGATGGGCACGCCGCGCACCTGCGCGGCCGTCTCCGGCACGCCCTTGCTCTGGAAGGGCATCGAGCATCCGCTGACGCCGAGCAGGAGTGCACCCGCAACGACGCCCGCGGAGAATCGCTGGTTGAACGTTCTCACTGGATTCCTCCCGGCTGCGTCAGGGCCTCGCTGTTGGACTTGACCTCGCCGCCCTCCTTGGCGCCGGGCTGGTCCTGGGTCGAGGAGGCGGTGCTGCTCAGTGCCTGCTCGCAGTCGACGCCTGGCCTGTTCTCCTTCTTGCAGGCGGCCACCGCCTCGGCCGCGAGCACCTGCCGTAGGTAGGGATCGTAGTCGGGTAGCTCGGCCGTCTTCCTGCCGTCCTCCGTCCGGCCCTGGAGCTTGAACTCGATGCTGCGAATCTTGGCGCTGGCGGGGAAGGCGAAGTCCTTGCCGAGCGCCTCGGAGATGATTCCCGCGACGGTTTCCTTGGTGATCAGGAAGACCCGGGGGTCGCCGTCGACCTTGGCGTAGAAGCCGCCGTTGAACGTCTCCTTGCCGATCGTCAGCTTCCAGGTCTTGCCCGCGGTGTTGGTGACGGTCATCGCGCAGACGGGGTGGCACTCCTTGGCCGAGACGTTGACCTGGTTCAGCCCGTAGTCCGGGTTGTTCTGGTCCAGGCCCTCCATGATCCGGTAGGAGTTCAGCGGGAAGTAGCGCTCGGATGCGGTGGTGAGCATCGTCGCGGCCTGCACGGTGGCGCCCGATACGGGCGTCCAGAGGCCGTCGACCGCGCGCAGCGTCGCGTTCTTCCCCTGGGCGGTGAAGGTCACCGTGTCTACCTGGTCGGGCGTGACGTCGATGGCCGCGATGGCCGGCTTCTCGGATTCGCCGCCGCAGGCCGAGAGCGAGCCGATGGCAAGGCCCACTGCGAGGATCGCTTGGGCGTAGGTGCGAAGGGATCTGGTCATCCGCGCTTCAACCTCCAGAGCACGAACGGAATGAACACGAGCGCCGCGAGCGCGGGCATCACGACGGTCTTCTTGATGAGCGTCCGGCGCTGCTCGCCGGTGACCTTGAACTCCGAGTTGGCACCCGGGTCGCGGTAGGCCGAGACGATCGCGTCGTCCTCGGCGATGTACTGGACCATCCGCATGAACAGTTCCTGGTTGCCGAACGCGTTCTGGTACTGGTTCGTCGCAATGTCGGAGCTGCCGAGCAGGCCGATCCGAGCACTGGTGAGCTCGGCGTCCTGGTTGATGCCGCGGAGGTTGGACTGCACCAGCAGGGCCGCCATGGTGTGCTCGCCCTCGGTGCCCTTGATCTTCTTCTCCTTGACCCCGGGGTCGGAGACCTTGTAGCTCTTCTGGCTCGAGTCGACGAGCTTGGTGAACTGCGGGCCCTCCTCGGGTGCGTCCTCGAGCTTTTCGATCGCCAGGGTGTTCGCGAACACCACCGGGGTGTCGTCGGCGTCGAGGATGTCGACGACGGGGTTGGCCGTCGGGTAGCGCGAGGAGACGATCGCGTTGCGGTCGTCCGCGAGGGACTGCGGGTCGCGAATGGGCTCTTCGCTGAAGCGCACGCCCCACGGCTTGAGGAAGTCGTTCCACTGCTTGACGATCGCCGAGTCCTGCGTGGGGTTGCGGATCGAGTCCGCGGCGATGATCAGCCGACCGTTGGACTTCGAGTACTCCTCCAGGGTCTTCATCTCCGCCGGGCGCAGCAGCGAACGCGCGCCCATCACGATGACGACCTTGCAGTCCTTCAACAGCTCCTGGAAGCCGTCGGCCTCGAGGAAGATCTGCTTCGGGTCGTAGCCCGCGATGCGCAGGCGGGCGGCGAAGGCGGTCATGCCGTCGGGGTCCGGGCTGGTGTGCACGCGCTCGCCGTGACCCTGCACGAAGCAGGCTGCGGGCGGGTTGGTCTGCGCCAGCAGGGAGATGCCGGAGGTGACGGTGGATTCGATCAGGTCGTCGATCTCCATCTTCCGCTCGCCGACCTGCAGCAGGTAGGTGTCGTAGTCGACGATGCCCGAACCGGTGGCGCGCGCCGGGGAGACGTCGGGGTCGACGATCTCCTCCTTGATGTTCGCGCCGGCCGCCTTGTACTTGCGAACGGTGGTGCGGATCTCGGCAGCCTCGGGGCTGATCGACTGGGAGAACGCGGTGATGGTGATCGGGACGTTGCCGATCTTCTTCACGACCTCCTTGGAGGCGTCCGAGAGGGTCTCGCGCTTCTGCGGGGTGAAGTCGATTTCGCCGTCCGCGGCCTTGGCGATGCCCGGGGTGGCAAGGATCAGCGCGACGGTGCCGCCGACCGCCGCGGCGCGACGGGCGAGCAGGACCCGGTCGGTACCGGACCGACGACGGGTCAGGGCGTAGGTGGCCAGGGCGATGCCGACGGCGGTCAGCACGAGGAAGTACACGACGTCGGAGTAGTAGACGATGCCGCGCAGCATCGGGTCGAGGTGGCCGATCGGCCCGAAGTCCTCGAGCTTGTCGCGGAAGGAGCCCGGCATGAACTTGATGATGAGCAGGAAGAGCAGGAAGACGAAGCTCAGGAAGAAGCCGCTGACCGCGGTGGCCGTACGGGCGCAGATCGCGAGGCTGACCGCGTTGAACAGCGCCACGATCAGGAGCATGCCGAACCAGCCGCCGAAGGCGCGCGCGAGGTCGGGGTTGGCGTAGTTGTCGAGCTGGCGGTAGTAGATCCAGGCCACCGAGACCAACAGCCAGCACAGGAGCGTGTTCGCGATGAACTTCGCGCCCACGATCACCGAGCGGGGCACCGGCCACGCGAGCGAGGTCATCAGCATGCCGCTGCTGCGCTCCTCGGCCAGCGCCCTGGCCGCGAGGGCCGGGCAGATCAGGCCGAAGAGGTTGACCGAGTTGGCGTAGTAGGAGGCCAGGTCGGCGGAGTTCTGGTTGCTGACCAGGTTGATGAAGAAGACGCCGGAAATGATGATGAAGCCAACTGCGATGGCGTAGGTACCCGCCCATAGGGCAAGCGAGGTGAGCTCTCGCTTCAGCATCGTAATCACAACGTGGTTCCTCACTCGGAATGCAACAGCGGAAGGGAAAGTAGGAGATCTGACGCGACGTCAGAGGTGGAGCGTCACGCGGTGGTCGTCACCGGGTTGTCGTTGGCCTGTACCGAGCCCATGACCGCCTCGCGGAAGGCCTCTTCCAGGCTGTCCGCGGTGGACTCGGCGGCGGTGACCGGCCACTTCGCCGACCAGGCCCTGAGAAGTTCGGAGACCGCGCGGTCGTCGCGCGCTTCGACGACGACCGTGGAGCCGCGCTCGTCCCGCTCGAGGGAGACCAGGGAGGAGCCGAAGGTGAAGTCGGCGTCGGTCGGCTCGATCTGCGCGTGGACGCGGATGCGCATGCGGATCGCGTGCCCGGCGCCTTCGGCCATCTCGGAGGGAACGCCCGCGTAGACCATCTTGCCCAGCGACATCACCACGACCTTGTTGCACATCAGCCGAGCGTCGGCGAGCAGGTGCGTGGAGACGATGAGGCAACGGGTCTTGGCGTACTCCTGCAGCATGCCGCGCATATCCAGGATGTTCAGCGGGTCCAGACCCGACATCGGCTCGTCGAGGATGGTGACCAGCGGGTCGCCCATGAGCGCCTGGCCCATGCCGACGCGCTGGCGGTAGCCCTTGGACAGGTTGCCGACGATGCGGGTGCGCATGTGCGTCAGGCCGGTGCGCTTCATCGCGAGCTCGACGGCGGCCTCCCGCTCGCCCCGCGGGATCTTCTTCGCGGCGGCGGCGAAGGCGAGGTACTCCTCGACGCGCATCTCGTTCGGGAACGCCACGCGCTCGGGCATGAAGCCGATCAGCTTTCGGGCCAGTGCGGGGTTGCGCATGACGTCCGCGTCGCCGACCTTGATCGACCCGGAGTCCCAGCCGGCGATGCCCGCCAGGCAGGTCATCAGGCTGGACTTGCCGGCGCCGTTGGGGCCGAGCAGGCCGGTGATGCCCGGACCGAGAGTGAACGACACGTTGTTGACGGCCACGCGGGAGCCGTATCGGCGAGTCAGGTTCTTGACCGTCAGCAGCGTCTTCTCGCCCGATTCGGGCGAGAGCACCTTTGCGGTCTCGACGGCTGTGCTCATGACGAGAGATCTCCTAACGCGGGGCGCGCGACGTGGACAGTTCCCTGGGACGGGGGCGCCGCGCATTCCAGACATTAGGGGCCGAGCATGTGTCGCAACCCAGCCCTACCTGTGGCCAAGCTGTGTTCCTTAAGGATTTCCTCAGGAATCGCCCCGCCAAAAGCGCGAGGGCGCCGAGCGATGTCTCGCCCGGCGCCCTCGTCGAAGGATCTACTGCGACCTATCCGTGCTCGTGCTGGTCTTCCGGCAGTTCCTGACGGGACACGTCGCCCTTGCCGGCGTCGATCGTCTCGGCCATCTTGGTCTTGGACTCGGTGACCTTGACGAAGCGGCCCTTCTCCATGACGTACTGCTTGTCGGAGAAGCCGACGGCCACGAGGTGGAACTGCTCGACCATGATGACGGCCAGGCCCTCGTCGCACAGCGCACGCAGAGCGGCGTAGAGACGCTCCGCGATGACCGGCGCGAGACCGAGCGAGAGCTCGTCGACCAGGAGCAGACGCGGACGGGACATCAGCGCACGGCTGACCGCCAGCATCTGCTGCTCGCCACCGGACAGCGAGCCGGCGGCCTGATTCTGACGCTCCTTCAGACGCGGGAACAGCTCGAAGCAGCGATCGAACTGCTCCTTCATCTTGCCGCTGCTCACGCCGTAGGCGCCGGTGATCAGGTTTTCCTTGACCGACAGGGTCGGGAAGACCTGACGTCCCTCGGGCGAGAGCGCGATGCCCAGCCCCACGCGCTTGTGCGCGGGCATGGACGAGACGCGCTGGCGCCGGAAGGTGATCTCGCCCTTGGTGGGCGGGATCGCGCCGAGGATCGTCTTCAGCAGCGTGGACTTGCCCGCGCCGTTGGAGCCGAGCACCGAGACCATCTGGCCCTGGTCGACCGTGAGGTCGATGTCGAACAGCACCGGCAGCCGGCCGTAGCCGGAGCCGACCTTCTTCAGCTCAAGCATTACTTGCTCCCCTGCTCTTCGGCGGCGGCCTCGGCCACGATCTCGTCGGCCTCTTCGGCCAGCGATTCGGCCTTTCCGAGGTCGGTGGTCTCGTCGAGGTCGAGCACCGAACCGAGGTACTCGGAACGGACGACCGGGTCGGCGGCAACCTCGGCGGGGGTGCCCGAGGCCAGCAGCTGGCCCTGGTTGAGCACGTAGACGAGGTCCGCGTTCTCGAGCACGGCCTTCACGTAGTGCTCGACCAGGATGATCGTCAGACCCAGGTCTCGCTGGAGCTGACGCAGCAGGGCGAACAGTGCGTGCGCGTCGTCGGCGTCCAGACCCGCGGCCGGCTCGTCCAGCAGGACGATCGCCGGACCACACATCAGCGAACGGCCGATCTCGATACGACGCTGACGACCGAAGTCGAGGTCGCTGACCCGGTCGTGCCAGTGGTCCTTGATGCCGAGCAGGATGCACATCGCGTACGCGGCCTGCTCGGCCGCCTTCTCCGACTTCGCCGGACCCGGGAATCCGAGGAGCGTGGTGATCGGGTTGCCCTTGATGGCCAGGTGCGCGGCGGACATCAGGTTCTCGCCGACGGAGATGTCGAAGTTGAGGCGGTTGGACTGGAAGGTGCGTCCCATGCCGAGCTTGGCCCGGTCCCAGGGACGCGACTTCGTGACGTCCTTGCCGAACATGATGATCTGGCCCGCGTCCGGCACCTTCAGCCCGTTGAGCAGGTCGAAGAGGGTGGACTTCCCGGCGCCGTTGGGGCCGAGCAGTCCGACGAAGCACTTGGACGGAGCCGTGATGTTCACGTTCTGAACGGCCTTGACACCACCGAAGGAGATGGACAGGCCCTTGCCGACGAGAGCGTTGCCCGAGTCGCCGCGGTGCGGAGGCAGGAAGGCCTCCAGTACGGCGAGCGCGGCGTCGCGCTCCGCGTCGATGCCCTTTTCGGCAACGATGTGCCCAGCTGTCGCGCTCACTTCTTCTCCGATCCAGCCTTGGCGGGCGCCTTGGTGCCCAGCTGCGAGCTCTTGGGCTTGGCCGCTGCGGCCGGCTTCGCGGCCGCGGTGGCACCGGGCTTGCCGGAACCCCCGGCCTTGACCTCGGCCCTCTTGGCACGTGCCCTTGGATCGAACATGTCGATCATCGCGCCACCCGCACCGCGCGGACCGGCGAGAACACCGATGGCCAGACCGATGCCGCCGAGCAGGTACACGTTGATGTTCAGGTCGAGCAGGATCTGCGGAAGCAGCTGGAAGAAGACCGCCACGCCGACCACGGCCACGAGGGATTCGAAGCCCGCGAGGATCGGAACCGACAGGTAGAACAGCGAGTTGAACGAGATGTACTGCAGGATGCCCGGCGGGTTGCGGTACAGCGGAGCCGAGAGGGCACCGGCCAGACCGGCGAAGGCGCCGGCGATGGCGAACGCGGTGACCTTGTACATCCAGGGCGAGACGCCGACCGCGGCAGCCGCGGCCTTGTCGACGCCGACCATGATGAGCGAGCGACCGAACCGCGAGTGGCGGAAGCGGTGCAGGAAGAACATCGAGACCAGCAGCGCACCGAGGATGTAGTAGTAGAACCTCGTGTCGTTCTCCATGCTCGCGCCGAAGAACTCCGGGCGCGGCGTGGACGGGGCGCTCAGACCACCGGTGAACCTCTCCTTGGTGAACAGCGAGTTCTCCAGGAGGAACTGCAGCGAGAGCGTCAGGACGATGACGTAGACGCCGGCCAGACGCATGGATACCAGCGCCACCAGGATCGAAACCGCGACGACGAAGCCGATGCCGACGAGCGCCGCGAGCGGGAACGGGAAACCCGGTCCAGCTTCGCCCGGCTTGTCACCTCGAGCGCAGTAGCCCGTGAGGTAGACCGCCGAACCGGTCAGACCGGCCTGGGCGAGCGAGATCTCCCGACCCCAGCCGACGACGACCAGCAGACCGAGACACGCGATGGCCAGCACGAGGCCGGTCATGACGTTGAAGACCCAGTACTCGTTGCCGACGACCGGGTACAGCGCGGCCGCGGCGACGATGAAGATGATGAAGGGGTGCACGCCCAGGGCGCCGGCGATGCCGCCGACCCGGGGCGGGATGTTCAGAGTAGGCACCGGCCCGTGGCCGTGGCCACCCGCCGATTCCTTCTTCTTCGTATCTGTTGCCATGAGTGAAATCCATTCCTGCGTGGCTGGAGCCAGGCGCAATCGTCAAGTGCAGCGAGGCCCTAGTGGGCGAGGACGGACGATCCCTTTTTCCCGAAGCGGTCGATCAGAAGAACCACGGAGAAGAGGATCGAGACGACGATGATCTCGCGGTACCCGACGTCGACGGTGCCGAAGACGTCGGACTTGAGCATGGAGTCGAGAACGGCAAGCACGACCGCGCCCGCCAGCGCCAGCGGGATGCTGCCGAAGGCGCCGAGCACGCAGACGATCAGCGCGCGCAGGAAGACGAACAGGATGGCGTTGGTGTCGGTGCCGATGTAGTTGCCGAGCAGGATGCCGCCGAGCGCCGAGATGGCGCCGGAGATCGCGTAGATCGAGGTGCCGACCTTGCCGATCGGCACACCGACGAGCTTGGAAGCCTCGACGTTGTCGGCGATGGCCCGGGTGAAGACGCCGAAGCGGGTGGCCTGCAGCAGGATCGTGAAGCCGACGACGACGACGCCGAGGATGACCAGGGTCATCACCTGATGCACCGTCACGGTCTGGATGTCGATCTGGAAGCTGCCGTCGCCGAACGGGCTCTCGACCGGCTCGCCGGACGCCCGGTTGTACTTGAAGATGACGCCGATCATGATCAGCATCATCGCGAGCGAGAAGTTGGTGAGCGTGACGCGCGGGTAGGTCGACAGCTTCGTGCTCGTGGCGAGGAAGCCGTACAGCGCGGCGACTGCCGCACCCGCGATCATGAGGCCGATCAGAGTCGGCCACACCGGGAGCTCGGGCCGATTCGTGGACTGGCCGGTGACCTCCGTGAGGAGGGCCTCGCCTTCGCCGGAACCGGCGTTCTTCGACGTGAGGTACCAGAACAGGAGCGTTCCGGAGAGCACGATGCCGCCGTGTACGAAGGCCACCGTGCGGCTGATCCGATAGCTGAGAACGAGGGCCACGGCGATGAGGCCGTAGAGGCCCGCCGTCGTGATCCCGTTGATCAGCGCGGGAATGAAAATGGTGTTGTTGAACGTTAGAGCTGTCAGCGAATCCATGGTGCGCCGCCGCTGCCTTCCCTGCCGCCGAAGAGGACGGCCGTCTCAGAGTCCTTGCGGGCACGCGGGCGCGCAGGACCGAACGGTCTGGTGGTGGCCTACACCCGAAACCAACGACATCGGGACGAGTCGGTTACGGGAGGATCTGGTGCAGTCTAGACCGGGCCCAAGGGCCCGACCATGGCCGCGAGACCGGCAATCGGGCATCCGGGACGTGGCATACCCAACACTGCCCACCCCGCCACCTTTCGGCGGTAACTCAGTTCACAGATCGCCAGTGACATGGGCCATGGTCCCGGCACTTGCGCTGTGGTCGACCGCAAAATTGCCGATCTGATCTAGGAATACGGGCAATCTGAGTGACGATCAGACCTTGAGCCCGGAAAGTTCCCCGCGATCGCCGGAACGTGACGTACATCGGAGATCCACGGCGTGCCCCGCGTATCAGGGGGTTGCGGGACGTCCGATCGGCACGGCGACGTGCAGCCGAAGCCCGCCCAGCCGGGGCGCTTCGGCGATGACCAGGCGGCCTCCGACGCGAGCGATGTCCGTGTCGAGGCTGGACAGGCCGAAGGACCGGATCTGGGCCGCGCTGCTGCGCACGTGCGCGGGATCCCCGGCTCCGTCGTCGTCGATCTGCACCGTCCACCAGCGGCGGCCCCGGTGCAGTGCCAACTGGACGCGCGAAGCGGCGGCGTGCTTGCCGACGTTGGCCAGACCCTCCTGCACCGCACGACGCAGCACGCGGGCGGGCCGGTCCTCGATGCTGGTTCCCGAGCCGCCGACGTTGAGCGCGGTCGCGATCCCGTGCCGGCCGGCGAACTCCTGCGCCATCGTCTCCACGTCGGCTGCGAGGGCCTCGGCGGGCGCAAGGGTGGGCGCCTGCTCCCCCGAGGCTCCGAAGGGAGCCGGGGCGAGCACGCCGATCAGCGCCGAGCGCAGCTGGGCCGAGCCCGCACGGAGGCGCAGGTCGATGCGCTCCACGAGCTCGCGCACGTCCGGGGGAAGCTCGGTGCGGCATCGCAGCTCGTGCAGGTCCAGCTCGGCGGCGAAGAGCTCCTGGCTCAGCCCGTCGTGGAGAACGGAGGCCAGCTCGTGGAGCTCGGCCGACGCTCCGGGGCCGCGCACGGCGGCGTTCCGAGGCGGTTCGGCGGTGCGTCCCATGTGCTGTCCGCTCTGACGGAGGTGTGCCGGCAGAGGGCTATTCGACGCTCGAGACCATCCGGATGGGTGGGGGCCACCGATTGGGGGGTCAAGGCGCGAACTAGCCCGGGCCGGGGCGCCCCAGACCCTCGCGAACGCGGTGGATGGTCGTGGCCAGTTGCAGGTGGAAGGCCGATCGGGGGTCGCGAATCGGCATGCCGAGGATCTCCTCGATGCGCTTGACCCGGTATTTCAGCGTCGAGGTGTGCACGCACAGGGCGTCGGCGGTGTCCGCGAGCGTCGCCTCGTCCAGCAGGGTGCCGAGGGTGCGGACCAGTTCGGCGTTGTGCTCCCGGTCGTAGTCCAGCAGCGGGCCGATCCACTTCCGGACGAACCCCTCCATGCGCTGGTGGTCGTCGCTGTGGACGAGCAGTCCGTACACGCCCAGATCGTCGTAGGCGGCGACGGCCCCGGTGCGCCCGGTGTCGGCCAGCACGCCCAGCGCCCGCATCGCGTGCCGGGCCTCCGCGGCGAAGGAGCCCGCGTCGGCGCAGGCGTCGCCGATGCCCCCGGACACCGAGAGCCCCCGGCCAGCGGCCGCAGCCACGACCTGCCCGGCGAATCGAGCCGGGTCGGGCTCTGGTTCGCGTCCCACCGGCAACGGAAGGAAGGCCAGCACCTGGCCGTCCTTGAAGCCCAGCAGCGGCTCGGTTCCGGTGGGCGCCGCGGCGCGCGCCTCGGCGGCGACCAGTTCGACGAGCAGTTCCTGCGGATCGACGCCCTCCGGCAGCGGCTGGCGGGCCGGCGCGTCGATGGCGAAGGCGAAGCTGCGGTGCGGCCGGCCGAGGTCGTGCCCGAGTGCGACCGCGCGCGCGGGGAGCCGGTCGTCGACCCGGCCGGCGAGCAGGTCGTCGAAGAGCTCGACGCGCCGGT
>JBQTIB010000078.1:0-4001 GCA_052389435.1 Sporichthyaceae bacterium
CCCACCACCACCACCACCACCACCACCCCGAGCGTCCCCCACCACCACGAGCGGCTTCACTCGCCCGCGTACCGCTTCACTCGCCGCACGCCACGACCCGCAACGGGTGGAGCGGCACGGCGACGAGTGAAGCGCGCCCCCTGGGCCACGGAGGGCGAGGGGGGCGGGGGTGGGGGGGTGGGGGTTAGCGGATGGTGACTTGGCGTCCGACGAAGCCGTCGCGGGCGCGACGTTCGTCGGCGGTCAGCGGGGCGTCGTTGGCCAAGGCCTCGCCGATGCGCTCGTTCATCGCCTTGGCGGCGTCTTCGAGTTCCTCGGGCGCCTTGTCCAGGTCGATCTCCCACACCGGGGCGAGCAGACCGTGGGCGCGGAAGGCGCCGACGTACCGGGTGCCGTCGGCGAGGTTGTCCGCCTTCGCGACGTGCAGCCGGGCGAAGGCCTTGAGCAGCGCGTGCTCGTCGTGCGGCATGACCCAACGCAGCCACGCCTTGTCGCGCTCGTGCGTCCAGTACGCGCCCTCGACGGAGGTGAGCCGCGTGCACGGCGGCGCAGCGGCGTTGGCCTGCTCCAGGGACTGCTCGATCTCGGGAGTCATGTCGTCGGGGTTTTCCACCCAGAACGAAAAGCCGTCGTGGACGGTGATCTCCAGCGCAACGCTCGGGTCGAGAAGTTCCTGCAGCTTCGGCGTGCCGGGCTCGATGGCCACGGAGACCGGAGTGGCGCCGGGCTCGATGGCGAGGGCGGCGAGCAGGGCCGCGGAGATCTGCCGGCTGGCGTCCCCGGCGGGGAACTGCGTCTGGAGCGCGACGAGCACGTTCCCGGTGCTGCGAGTCAGGCAGGGCAGGGCCAGCGGGAGCACGGTCACCAGCGTGATGTCGCGCTCTGCGTACTCCCCGGTGAGCTTCAGCTTCGTGGTGGCGGCGGGCACGAGTTCGCGCATGGCCACCAGGTCGCACTCCGAGGCCATGCCTTCGAAGGGACGCAGGACGAAACTGGCGCGCTCGGCGGCACGCCGCTCGCGGGACGACTTGCTCATGAAGGCTCTCCTGACCGACTCACTGCTGCTGAGCGGCCAGCCTAGTGACAGTCGGCGCGCTGCGCCGCCCGACGACTCCCCGAAGTGCCGAAAAGCCCGGCGTGCCGAACCGCCGGGCTTCAACCGCAGCGGGCACCGGCGAACGAGCCGGAGTACAGCCGAGGATCAGGCGGACCCGGCGGCGCGCGCGCCTTCCACATGGGCGCGGATCGCGACCGGCCGGTCGGTGATGATCGCGTCCACGCCAGCGCGCAGGCAGGCGTCGGCGTCGGCGGGAGTGTTCACGGTCCAGACGTAGACCGCGTTGCCCTTCTCGTGGGCCTTCGCGACGTACTCCGGGTACCGACGCACGATCCGCACGTCGATCCCGGCGGCGCGCACGCCCACGGGCAGGGAGCCGTCGCGCAGACGCACCGGGATCCGACCCATCAGGTAGACGAGGTCGAGGTCGGGAGCCAGCGCCCGCATCCGCCGCAGCGACACCGCGGCGAAGCTCATGACGCGCACGGTCGGGCGGGTGCCGATCTGCGCTCCGGCGGCACCGGGCGCGAGGTCGCGCGCGGGATGCAGCAGACCGAACTCGGCCAGCAGCGCGGTCAGCGCGGTTTCGACGTCGCCGCGATAGCGCGTCGGGTGCTTGGTTTCGATCGCCAGGCCCACCGGCCGCGGCGCGGAGCGGGCGAGCTCGAGCAGCTGACGCAGCGTCATGACCGCGTGGTCGGCGGGGTCGAGGCACTCGGGGTGGGCCACCGGCGCCTCGCCCCGGTAGCGGTCGAGCAGCCGCCAGGCGCGGCGGGTGCCGAACTGCACGGCGGCGAGGTCGGCGAGTTCCATCGTCGACACCACGCCGCGGCTGTCGGAGACGAAGTCGAGGCGGCGGTCGTGCAGGCAGACGAGATGGCCGTCCGCGGTCAGCCGGACGTCGCACTCCAGTCCGTCGGCTCCGTCCGCGACCGCCTTGCGATACGCGGCGAGCGTGTGCTCGGACGTGCCTTCGCGCGATCCGCGGTGCGCGATGATCTCCACCATGTCGCCATGGTGCCACCGCCGGGCTTCGCGCGGGCGCGGAATCGCGCGGGCGGGCGGCGGCTCAGTAGACGCGTGCCGTTTCGCCCGAATCGGTCACCATCGGCCGCCCCGCGGCGGTCCACGCGACGACGCCGCCGGCGAGATTGACGGCGTCCAGGCCCTGCTGCACGAGGTACCCGGTGACGGCGGCGGACCGGCCGCCGACCTTGCAGATCACCACGATGGTGGAGTCGGTCGGCAGTTCGGCGAGCCGTTGCGGCACCTGGTTCATCGGGATGTGCGCGGCGCCCTCGATGTGACCGGCCAGCCACTCGACGCCCTCGCGCACGTCCAGCAGGTAGGCGGTGGCGGAGACTTCGGAGACGGTGATCTCGGGTACGTCGGGCATGGGTGCATTCTCCACGGGGTCGGCGGACGCACCTCACCACCTGCACCGAAAGGTTGCCGGGAGCGGAACCGGCGCCCCTCTGTCCGCGTCGGAGGGGTGTGCGCAGAGTCGTTGGAATCCTCGTCGTCGCCGCGGTCGCCGCGGCGACGCCGCACGGTGCGACGGCGGCGACCGACCATACGCACCTGACGGTGGCGCACCGGGCGACGCCGAATGCCCCTGCAACCCGGATCGACCTGTCGTGTGCGCCGGGCGCGGACCATTCCGGTTGGGCCGAGCAGGCGTGTGCGGTGCTGACCGAGCAGGCCGAGGCCGGCGCGGACCCGTTCGCCCCAGTCGCTCCCGGTCGCGTGTGCGCCGTCGCGTACGGCGGTCCGGCGACGGCGCAGGTCACGGGCAGGTGGTACGGCCGTGCCGTGTCCGCCGACTTCAAGCGCACCAACGGCTGCGAGGTCGCCCGGTGGGATCGACTCTCGCCGGTGCTCGACCCCGCTGCGCCCGACTAGGCACCGGGCGCGCCACAACGACGCTCGATCGGACCAGGTTCGTGGGGGGCCTGGCCGATCGGGCGTCGGCGTTTTTCCAGCCCGCCCGCCGCGAGCGGACCGCACCGGCCGCACGCGCGCGATGCGCCCTCGCCAGTGCCCGCGATCGCCGCGGACCACACCTCGATCAAGGTCGCGACCCGCTTCCGATTCGCCCGTCGAAGGACGCCCGTGGACGGTTTTGCCCTCGGTGGGTTCGTCCGATTTCGCCGGTGAATGCCTTTTGCAACCGACCTTCAATCGGTCAAGGGTTGGCGAACGCACGCGGGCTCGGGGTGCCTGCGCGGGCAGGGTTGGGCCCGTCGGCGCGAGGGGGATCGCGCCGCCCGCACGGCGATCCAACGATGGGTCCACGTGCGCCTCACACACCTTGGAGGGGTTCGACGTGAAGAGCACCAACATGCGCCGCCTTGCGGCCGTCGCGACCATCGCAATCGCCGTCCCGATCGCCGCGGGCGGAACCGCGAACGCGGGCGGCTGGGACCACCGGGCGGACGGGTCGTTCCGCTTCGACACCAACGAGGAGGACTACGACGAGGCCCGCGTCTCCTTCGACGTGGCGGGCGACGACGACGACGGCACCGGGTGGTGGACCTACCGCGCCGACGGCGAGATCGCCAAGGGCCGCATCCTGTGCGTCGGCGGCAGCGACCTGAACTCCCGTCGCCAGGGCGAATCGGCCGCGATCAGCATCCAGATCCGCTCGTCCTCCTTCGACAGCGGCCCGTTCCGCAAGGGTCGCTACGTCCAGCACGTCGTGCAGGACCACCCGGGCCCGGACCGCCACCGCCTGGCCACCTCGGGCAACGAGTTCGAGTGCCCGCGCGACGACTTCCGCCAGGGCGTCGGCATGCAGACGATCGAGCGGGGCGACATCGACGTAGACGTCGACAACGACTGACGCTGCGTCACAACCATGCTGGGGACATAGCTCCACCGCCCAACCCGTCGCGGCCCCCGGCGGCGGGGCGCGGGGGGGCCGGCCCGGGCCGCCCCCCCGCGC
>JBQTIB010000079.1:0-11544 GCA_052389435.1 Sporichthyaceae bacterium
GATATGTCCTTAACTAGTTGCCACTTGTCTCCTTGGTGGGGGCCGGCCGCCGGGGGCGCGCCCCCACACGCTTTTCCGCAGCCGCGCTAGCGTCTGCGGCGTGGCCCTGGAGACGAGCGCGGACTCACCCGTTCCGGTCCGCACGGTCGCCCACCTGATCGGGCAGTGGATCTCCAAGCTCGGCAAGGTGTGGGTGGAGGGCCAGGTCACCCAGCTCACCCGCCGGCCCGGCGCCTCGACCTGCTTCCTGGCCCTGCGCGACCCGATCGCCGACGTCACCATCCAGGTCACCTGCTCCCGCGCGGTGCTGGACTCGATGGTTCCGGAGGTCCGCGACGGCGCCCGGGTCGTCGTGTTCGGCCGCCCGAACTACTGGGTCCCGCGCGGCTCCATCTCCTTCGCCGCCGAGCAGATCCGTGCCGTCGGCGTGGGCGACCTGCTCGTCAAACTCGAGACGCTGCGCCGCCTGCTGGCCGCCGAGGGCCTGTTCGATCCCGGCCGCAAACGTCGGCTGCCGTTCCTGCCCGAACGGGTCGGACTGATCTGCGGGCGGGCCAGCGCCGCCGAGCAGGACGTCGTCGACAACGCCCGCCGCCGGTGGCCCGCCGTCGCCTTCGAACTCCGCACCGTCGCGGTTCAGGGCCCCGGCGCGGTCGCCGAGGTCCTGCGCGCGCTGGCCGACCTCGAAGCCGATCCGGGCGTGGACGTGATCGTGATCGCCCGCGGCGGCGGGTCGGTGGAAGACCTTCTGCCCTTCTCCGACGAGACGCTGCTCCGGGCCGTGGCGAAGTGCCGAACACCGGTCGTCAGCGCGATCGGCCACGAGCAGGACAATCCCCTGCTCGACTCGGTCGCCGACGTCCGCGCCTCCACCCCGACCGACGCGGCCAAGCTGATCGTGCCGGACCTCGCCGAACAACTGGTGCTGGTCGAGGGGCTGCGCACCCGGGCACGGCGAGCCGTCGAGGGTCGCCTGGAACGCGAGCAGACTCGGATCGACGGGCTGGCGTCGCGCCCCGCGCTCAACCCGCGCCGGATGCTCCTCGACCACGCCGCCGCCGTCGAGGCCCTGCTCGGACGAGCCCGCCGCTGCGTGCGGCATCGACTGGACCGCGCCGACGACGAACTGATTCACCGTCAGGCCCAGGTGCGGGCGCTGTCCCCCGCCGCGACCATGGATCGGGGCTACGCCGTCGTGCAGCGTGCCGACGGCCTCGTCGTGCGCGACCCGACCGAGGTCCGTCCCGGCGACCCCCTGCTGGTTCGGGTGTCCGGCGGGTTGCTCCACGCGAGGGCCCAGGCGGCAGGCGACGCCGAGAGCCCCGCGCCCGAGCAATAGGCTTGGGGGGTGGCGAGCGACGGAGCGACGGCGGCGAACGATGCGCCCTCGGCCGCCGACGAGGTCGCGAAATCCTCCCTGGACCAGCTCGACTACGAGGCCGCGCGCGCCGCGCTGATCGAGGTCGTGGCGGCCCTCGAAGCGGGGAACCTGCCGCTCGAGGAGTCCCTCGCCCTGTGGGAACGCGGGGAGCAGTTGGCCACGATCTGCCGTGCCCGGCTCGACGGGGCGCGCGCCCGACTGGATGCCTACGAGAAGGAGACGGTGCCCGATGGCAGCTGAGTCGACGATTCCCGCGGCCCTCGAGGTGGGCGCCGAGGCCCCGGACCGCAACCTGGCCCTGGAACTCGTGCGCGTGACCGAGGCGGCGGCGATGGCCGCCGGGCGATGGGTGGGGCGCGGAGACAAGAACGGCGCCGACGGCGTCGCGGTCAACGCGATGCGCCAGTTGATCGGCACCGTGTCCATGAACGGCGTCGTCGTCATCGGCGAGGGCGAGAAGGACGAAGCCCCGATGCTGTTCAACGGCGAGCGCGTCGGCGACGGCACCGGCCCGGAGTGCGACGTCGCGGTCGACCCGATCGACGGCACCCGCCTGACCGCCATGGGCATGAACAACGCCCTGTCGGTTCTGGCCGTGGCCGAGCGCGGCACGATGTACGACCCGTCGGCCGTGTTCTACATGGACAAGCTGGTCACCGGCCCCGAGGCCGCCGACCTCGTCGACATCCGCCTGCCCGTCGCGCAGAACATCCGCCTGGTCGCCAAGGCCAAGCGCTCCGACGTGCACGACGTGACCGTCGTCCTGCTCGATCGCGAGCGCCACCAGGCCCTCGCCGCCGAGATCCGGGCCACCGGCGCGCGGATCAAGTTCCTCACCGACGGCGACGTCGCCGGCGCGATCATGGCCGCCCGCGAGGGCACCGGCTGCGACCTGCTGATGGGCGTCGGCGGCACCCCGGAGGGGATCATCGCGGCCTGCGCGATCAAGTGCATCGGCGGCATGATCCAGGGCAAGCTCTGGCCGACCAGCGACGACGAGAGGCAGAAGGCGATCGACGCGGGACTGGACCTCGACGCGGTCCTGACCACCGACGAACTCGTCACCGGCGACAACGCCTTCTTCGTCGCGACCGGCATCACCGACGGCGAGCTGCTGCGCGGCGTCCGCTACCGCGCGGGCTCGGCCACCACGCATTCCCTCGTCATGCGCTCGAAGTCCGGCACCACCCGCCTGATCGAGAGCACCCACCAGCTCTCCAAGCTCCGCAGCTACTCCCAGGTCGACTTCGACTAACGCACCGTCAGAACGCCCGCCGCTGCGCCCGGCGGGCGTTTTGCGTTCTCCGGCGTGAGGACCGCCCACGCCGCGCTCCGGCATTTGTCACCAGCAGGCCGGCAGCACCCTGCGAGCGGTGGCAGGTCCCCGCGGGGCGGTTGTAGCCTCCCAGTGGAGGTAGCCCAAAGTGTTCACTCGACTTCGCAATGTGACGGCCGTCGGCGTCGTCGCCGTGCTGGCCTCGGCGTCGACCGTCCTCGCCCCTCCGGCGGCCCAGGCCGCCGCGTACCCGAAGCAGTGCTCGACGGGTCGGGTCGTCTGCATCGACAAGACCACCAAGAGCGTGGAGTGGCTCGTCGACGGGTCCCTGCGCCTCACGCTCGACGCGCGCTTCGGCAGCAAGGGCACCCCCACCCGCGACGGGTTCTTCAAGGTCTACCGAAAGAGCGAGAAGCACGTCTCGCGCCTCTACGACTCCCCCATGCCCTACGCCCTGTTCTTCGACGGCGGGCAGGCCGTGCACTACTCCCCCGACTTCAAGCGCAACGGCTACGACGGCGCCTCCCGCGGCTGCGTGAACACCCGGGACAGGGGCCTGATGAAGGAACTGTTCGACGCGGTCCGCCTCGGCGACAAGGTGTACGTCTACTCCTCCAAACCCGGGCAGCACCCCTCGTCGCAGACCGACGGCCCGAAGGGCTACTACGACCCCGAGAACCCCTGGTACTGAGCACGGTCGGCCCGACGAGCGCGGGCGGGCCTCGGGGTTGGCGCGGGTTCGGGCGGCGTCGCGGTGAGAGCTCGCCGGCGGCGGCGACCTATTCTGGGGGGCGCCTCGCCCACCCTTCGCTCGAGGGAGCTTCGTGCCCGAGTTCGCCTACACCGACCTGCTGCCGATCGGCCCGGACACCACGACCTACCGCTCGCTCGGCAGCGAGGGCGTCGAGGTCGTCTCGCTCGGCGGGACGGAGTTCCTCCAGGTCGCTCCGGAGGCGCTCGGTCTGCTCACGTCGGAGGCGATGCACGACATCGCCCACTACCTGCGGCCCGCGCACCTCGCGCAGCTGCGCGCGATCATCGAGGACCCCGAGGCCTCCGGCAACGACCGGTTCGTGGCCCGGGACCTGTTGGAGAACGCGAACATCGCGGCCGGCGGGATCCTGCCGATGTGCCAGGACACCGGCACCGCGGTGATCATGGCCAAGCGCGGCGAGCGCGTCCTGACGGGCGGCAACGACGGGTCGTCGATCTCCCGCGGCGTCTACGACGCGTACACCAAGCTCAACCTGCGGTACTCCCAGCTCGCGCCGGTCACGCTGTGGGACGAGCGGAACACCGGAAACAACCTGCCGGCGCAGATCGAGGTCTACCTCGACGACGACCCGGCCCACGCCCAGCAGTACAAGTTCCTGTTCATGGCCACGGGCGGCGGGTCGGCGAACAAGTCGCTGATCTTCCAGGAGACCAAGGCGCTGCTCAACGAGAAGTCCATGCTCGCCTGGCTGGACCAGAAGATCCGCGGGCTCGGCACCGCCGCGTGCCCGCCGTACCACCTGGCGATCGTCATCGGCGGAACCAGCGCCGAGTTCGCGCTCAAGACCGCGAAGTACGCCTCCGCGAAGTACCTGGACACCCTGCCCCCGACCGGTTCGATGCTCGGGCACGCGTTCCGCGACGTGGAGTTCGAGGCAAAGGTCCTGGAGCTCACGCGACAGAACGGGATCGGTGCGCAGTTCGGCGGGACGTACTTCTGTCACGACGTCCGCGTCATCCGCCTCCCGCGGCACGGCGCCTCCTGCCCCGTCGCGATGGCCGTTTCGTGCTCGGCGGACCGGCAGATGCTCGGCAAGATCACCCCGTCCGGCATCTACCTCGAGCAGCTCGAGCGGGACCCGGCGCAGTACCTGCCGGAGGTCACCGAGGAGCATCTCGCGGACGACGTCGTGCGCATCGACCTGAACCAGCCGATGGCCGAGATTCTCGCCCAGCTGACTCGCTGTCCGGTGAAGACCCGGGTGTCGCTGACCGGCACCGTGGTCGTGGCCCGCGACATCGCGCACGCGAAGATCAAGGAGCTGCTCGACGCCGGGGAGCCGATGCCGCAGTACCTGAAGGACCACCCCGTCTACTACGCCGGTCCGGCCAAGACGCCGGAGGGCTTCGCGACCGGTTCGTTCGGCCCGACGACGGCCGGACGCATGGACTCCTACGTCGACCTGTTCCAGTCCCTCGGCGGCTCGATGGTGATGCTCGCCAAGGGCAACCGGTCCCAGGCCGTGACCGACGCCTGCTTCAAGTGGGGTGGGTTCTACCTCGGCAGCATCGGCGGCCCCGCCGCCCGTCTGGCGCAGGACTGCATCCGCAGGGTCGAGGTGCTCGAGTACGCCGAGCTCGGCATGGAGGCCGTCTGGCGCATCGAAGTCGAAGACTTTCCGGCGTTCGTCGTGGTCGACGACAAGGGCAACGACTTCTTCGCACCCGCCGACGCCGCCACGCCGATCGCCCTGACCACTCGCCCGAGCTGACCCGGACTCGGGGTCTAGTCCAACTGCATCCGCTGCACGGCCGCGCCGTCGGGGCTGCCGTTCACGGCCCAGGCGGTGACCTGCGCGAACAGCTTCTTCACCGGGCGCACGACGCAGTCGCTGTCCACCGGGGTGAACTTGAAGGTGCCGTAGGACTTCTTGCCCTGGAAGGACCCGCCGAAGAAGAAGTTGCCCTGCAGCGGGCCGTACTGACCGAGGACGTCGTCGGAGAACTTGATGTCGCCGCCGGTGCCCGGCAGGGTTGCGGTGATCCTGAACGCCGTCTTGCCGTCGAGCTTGGCGCAGGAGTTCGGGCCGTCGACGCCGTACTTGCCGATCGCTCCGCCCTTGCCGCCGGCGGTGACCTCACGGCCGCCGATCTTGCCGGTGCAGGACAGCCCGCCGCTTTCGCCGCCGCTGGTGAAGGACCCGGAGGACGGTTGCAGACCGACGCCGGGGTCCAGGTCGATCGAGATCTCGGCCGTGCACGGGGTGTCGGGCTCGTCCGCCACCGCCGCCTGGGGGGCAACCAGGACGCCCGCGATCAAGGCCGTCGCACCGACCAGAGCCGTAGTGATTCCCTGCCGCACGAAGGCCTCCTCGGAACTCGCCGTACGCCGTACGGACTGCGACGAATGTAGCCGAGCGGCGGGGTCGATCTGGGCTGGATGCCGGAATTGCACCCCGACGCGGGGAACCGCCCGAATCGGCGGGGTGGTCAACCTCCGCGGACGTCCCGCCGACACTCTGGGCGAGGAAGCACGCCGCCCGGCGGGCCCTCTGGCGGAGGACCCATGCGCAACAGCCTCGTCCGCACCGGCATCGTCGGCTTCACCGGAGTCTTCGCGGCCGGGACGCTGGGCCTGGGCATCGCCGCCGCCGGCATGTCCGACGGCGAGGACCCGATCCTCAAACGAGAGGACTCGGTCGGTCAGGTCGTGACCGCCGAGGACGACGAGGACGACGCGGATCCGGACGACACCGAGGCCTCCAACGACGGCCAGGCTGGACCGAGCGAAAGCGCGAGCGCCGCAACTCGAGTGAGCCTCAGCGCACCCAGCACACCCAGCACACTCAGCGCCCCGAGCGCCCCGAGCGCCCCGAGCGCCCCGAGCACGCCCAGTGCTCCCTCCGCGGTCAGCAAGGCGAGCGCACCCAGCAAGGTCTCGAAGGCCAGCAAGGTCTCGAAGGCCAGCAAGATGTCGAAGATCAGCCGCGCGAGTGCTCCGAGCCAGGACTCCGCACCGAGCCTTGTCAGCGCTCCGAGCACGCCCAGCCGCGACGACGGCGAGGCGAGCAGCGCCTCCGACCACAGCCGCGGGGACTGAGCCCAGCCGCATGCGCCACGACACCTGGGGATTCGCCGAGGGATCGCCCATCGGCGAGGGCCGCACCGCGGTGCGCCGCCTCGGCGGCGGCGTTCGGTTCGAGGCGTGGCTGGCGTGGGACGAAACGCTGTTCGCACCGGTCGTGGCGAAGGTGCTCCGTCCGTCGCAGCTGGACTCGCGGCGGGCCCGTCGCGCACTCGCCCGAGAAGCCGACGCGGCAACCCAGCTCGCGCATCCGTCGTTGGTGCGCGCCTTCGGCGCGGATCTGGACGGAGCACATCCGCATCTGGTGCTCGAGTACGTCGAGGGTCCTCGGCTCTCCTCCCTGCTGCGAAGACACGGACCGCTGCCGCTCGAGCAGGTGCTCCCGCTCGGACTCGAGCTGTGCTCGGTGCTGCACTACCTCGCCGCCCGGGCGGTCGTGCATCTGGACGTGAAACCGGCCAACATCGTGATGAGCGCGCCGCCGCGGCTCATCGACCTCTCGCTGGCCCGCAGCCACGGCGCGGCCGCCGAACTCGGCGAAGCCATCGGCACCGACGCGTACATGCCGCCCGAGCAGTGCCTGCCCGCGGAGTTCGGTCCCGTCGGCGCCCCGGCCGACGTCTGGAGCCTGGGAGCCACCCTGTTCGAGGCGATCGCGGGCTACCGGCCCTTCGCCGACGCGCAGGCCCCGCCCGCACATCCGCAGTGGCCGCAGCTCGCCGCCGACCGCGCCCCGCTGCCCAGGTTCACCCCGCCCGCCCTCGCAGCGGCCGTGCAGTCGTGTCTGGAGTTCGATCCGCGGGCGCGCCCGACTCCCGCCGAGCTCGCCGGGAGTCTGGAGCCCCTCGTCGCCGCCCTCCCGGCGCCCGTTCTCGCCGGATTCCTGCCGAGCCCTCGCGAGAAGCGGGCCCGAACCCTGCGCAGGAACCGCGGCTAGACCTTCTCTGGCCCATTTTTGGGGTCCGCCGGCGCACGCAGTGTCCAGTGCGTCGATGACAACGGGGTAAAGTTGACCCGTCCGGCGCGCTCACCCGTTGTCGCCGGCATTGCCGGGACCCGTCTGCGAGCACTCCCTCGCTCGGTCGTCGGCACACCAATTCCAGTGACTGCCGCTCCCGGCGCCGAGGCGCGGAGCGGCAATTGCACAAGCTCATCCGAGAGGGCTGAACACGGTGGCAGATGTCGACGGGGCGCTCGACGCAGCGGGTCTGAAGAACCCGCACGTCCGCGAGTACGTCAAGCAGTGGGCGGAGCACACGGGCGCGGCGCGAGTCGAGGTCGTATCCGCGGCCGACGACGCCCGTCTGGTCGCCGAGGCCCTCGAGGCCGGCGAACTGCTCCCGGCCGGTCCCGGCCGGTACTACTCGCGTTCGTACTTCAAGGACACCGCCCGTTCCGAGGAGCGGACCGTCGTCGCGACCGCGTCGGAGAAGGACAAGGGCACGTACAACAACTGGAAGCCGTCGGCGGAGATGACGGCCATCCAGCGCGACCGCATGAAGGGCGCGTCGGCCGGCAAGACCATGTACGTCATTCCGTACCTGATGTCGCAGCCCGGCTCCCCGCTCGAGCGTTTCGCGGCCGGCGTCGAACTGACCGACTGCCGTCCCGTCGTACTGCACATGATCCGCATGGCCCGCGTCGGCGCCGAGTACATCGACGGCCTCGCGGACCCGAACAGCTTCGTCCGCGCCGTGCACGTCACCGGCGACCTCGAGAACCTCGGCCAGGGCACCCCGCAGGACCAGCGGTACTTCGTGACCGTCGCCGACGAGCGGACGATCCTGCACTTCGGGTCCTCCTACGGCGGCAACGCGCTGCTCGGCAAGATCGCCCACGGTCTGCGTCAGGCGTCCTACGACGGCTGGGCGTCGGGTGAGTTCCTGTCCGAGCAGTTCATGCTCATCGGCATCACCGACAAGCAGACCGGCCGCAAGTACCACATCTGCGGCGGTTTCCCGTCGGCCTCGGGCAAGACCAACCTCGCGATGATGCTCGCGCCCGACGACCTCGGCGACCGCTACCACGTCGAGTTCTACGGCGACGACATCGCATGGCTGTGGACCGACCCGTCCGACGGCAAGGTCTATGCGATCAACCCCGAGTACGGCGTCTTCGGCGTCGCCAAGGACACCAACGAATCGACGAACCCGACCGCGCTCGGCTCGATCGACGAAGGCTCGGGCGTCATCTTCACCAACGTCGCGTACAACCCGCAGACCCAGGAGGTCTGGTGGGAGGGCCGCACGCCCAACCCGCCCGCGAACACCGCAGGCTGGTTGGACTGGAAGGGCACGCCGATCGCGGACCGCGAGGACGAGAACGAGCCCTGGGCACACCCGAACAGCCGGTTCACCACCACGCTGTCCAAGGTTCCGAACATCGCCTCGGACTTCGAGGACCCCAAGGGCGTCCCGATCGACGCCATCATCTTCGGCGGCCGCACCCGTGACCGCGAGCCGCTGATTCGCGCGATCACCGACATCGCCGAGGGCGTCTACGACGGCCTCACCCTGGGCGCGGAGGCCACCTTCGCCGCCGAGGGCAAGGAGGGTCAGCTCCGCTACGACCCGATGTCGATGCGTCCGTTCATGTCCTACCCCGAGGCGGACTACGCCGCGCACTGGCTGAAGATCATCGGTGCCGCGACGGACAAGCCGATCTTCGCCCACGTGAACTGGTTCCAGCGCGGCGAGGGCGGCCGCTTCCTGTGGCCGGGCTACCGCGACAACCTCCGTCCGCTGCTCTGGCTCATCGCCCTGCGCAACGGCGAGGTGAAGGGTCGCCAGACCCCCGTCGGCATCATCCCGACCGCAGAGGAACTCGACCTGACCGGCGTCGACATCACCCCCGAGGACCTCAACACCATCCTCACCATCGACAACGACCGGTGGCGCCAGGAGATGGGCTTCCGTCAGACCCACCTCGAACAGTTCACCGGCCTGCCCGAGGAGATCTGGGAGGCCCACCGCCGCGTGGCCGCCGCCCTGGACGCCGCGGAGTAACCCACCTCCCGGTCTGCTCATTGCCGCAGCGCCCGGCCCCCACAAGGGACCGGGCGCTGTGGCGTTTTCGCCGACACGCCCAGCGATCAGCGCGGTTCCGATCACGTCCTGCACCACCCTGTCGAGCAACACCCAGCTCGCGGAGGCAACTGTGTCGCGCCCCACGGCTCCACCCGTCGGCAGCTACGTCCTCGCGGCGGCTCTCGTCGCCACGGGCGTCACGATCCCGACGGTCACCCGGGCCTACGCCGCCCCCACCCAGGACATCGCCTGCACGGGCACCAGCAGCCCGCAGGCGACCTGCCTCTACCAGGTGACCTCGACACCCGGCGTCTTCACCTTCCCTCCCGGGGTCCAGTCGGTGCAGATCTCGCTGCGCGGTGGCGACGGCGGCAACGGCGGCAGCGACACCTCGTTCGCCGGCGGTGCCGGCGGACTCGGCGGCAGTCTCGGCGGGGAAGGCGGCCCGGTCACGATCACACGGGCCCAGGCCGCTGGAAACAAGCTCATGGTCTACGTGGGTTCGATCGGTGGCGCCGCCTCCTGCGACGGCGCGGGCGCCGAGGGCGCCGGCGGCGTCAGCGGCGGCCTCCGCACCGGCGGGGACGGCGGCCCGAGCGAGGACTTCGGGTACTGCTCCGGAGGTGGCGGCGGTGGCGCAACAATCGTCGCCAAGGCCGGCGGTACGGCGAGCGGAGCCTTCCTGCCCGGTGCCGTGCTCGCCGTCGCCGGTGGCGGCGGTGGCGGTGGCGGGGCCGACCCCAACGGAGACGGTTTCGACGGCTTCCCGGGCGGCGACGGGGGCGACGACGGCTCCGGTTCGGCCCGCGACGGGTCCGGACCGAACGGCGGTCGCTCCGGAAACAACGGCGGCGGCGGCGGGATCGGTGCCAAAGACGGCGCGCCTGCCCTGGGTGGGGACGGAGCCCAGGGCGGCGACTTCGACCCGTCCGGGTCCGGGTCCGGTTGCACTTCTCCGTGCGGGGCAGGCGGCGGAGGCGGCGGGGGCTACGTCGGCGGTGGCGGCGGCGGCCAGAACAGCGGCGGCGGAGGCGGCTGCCAGTTCGCGCACGGAACCGACGTCGACTGCTCCGGCGACGTTTCCGGCCAGAAGAAGAAGCAGAAGAAGAAGCCAATCGCGCC
The DNA here is from genome assembly GCA_052389435.1 of Sporichthyaceae bacterium. GTDB lineage: Bacteria > Actinomycetota > Actinomycetes > Sporichthyales > Sporichthyaceae > JBQTKD01. The sequence goes on from JBQTIB010000079.1 coordinate 10,605, forward strand.
CTACCGGGCTGCCGGCCTCGTCCCCGGGTTCGCCGAGATCACCTACCAGGGAACGCCCGACCAGTCCACGGGTCCGGTGGCGAACGACCCGAGCAACCGCAACGCCCAGGGCCGCTTCGACAGGGGACACACGCGTCGGTCCGCAAACGAAGTCGTCTGCCGACCCGAGGTCGGCGTGTGCACGATCCGGGTGACCGGCCCGGACAGCAAGTTCGTGGTCACCGCTCGCGGCGGGAAGCGGCGGGCGGTGCTGTTCGGCAAGCTCGAGGGCGGCACGATGCCGGACTGTCGCAACTACACCGAGCGTCAGTCGGACTGGCTGCAGTTCGGGTTCCGGGACGGCGAGGCGGGTTCGACGTGGCGCAAGACGTCGTCGATCACCACGCGGAAGGTGCTGTCGAAGGCGAAGGCGCTCAAGCGTGCCAAGGCCATGCAGGTGTGCTTCGAGGCGCCGTACTACTTCGCGCCGCGCCCCGGGTTCGGCGTCGTGAAGACCGGCAAGGTGTGGACCGGGGTGCTGCCGGACTGTCCGTCGGCGTCTGGCGGACCGTGCGTGACGGGGCGTGAGATTCGCTCGTTCGGCGATGCGGGCTGGGTCGTGCGGCTGATCTTCCGCATCCCCGCCACGCCGCTGGACCCGAAGGCCCTCGGCTGAACGTCCACGGCGATGTAGACCAGCCCCGAGAGGTCCATCCTCTCGGGGTGCTGCTCGAGGACGCCCTCGACGGGCGCTTCCCGGAGCCCGACGGCGCGTGGACTCGCGTGCCGCCGTGGCGCGACGGACTGCAGGCCGTCGTCGCCTTCACGGGCCACGCCGTGCTGGCCGTCTCCGACGACGTTGCGGACGCGGAGCTCGTCCGCATCGGCGTCGACGGGCTCGGCGGGGCCCACCACCCTCGGGTGGCGGCGGCCCGCGCCGGGCCGGGCGGGTGGATCGACA
>JBQTIB010000080.1:0-65224 GCA_052389435.1 Sporichthyaceae bacterium
GGCGGCTATATCCGAATCGACACCATGGGCGGCGCGCCCCGCCTGTTACTCCAGCAGCGCCCTTACCACCCCACCACGGGCGGCGCCGCCCCCCTGGGTGTACCGGCGCCGCTTCCCGTTTTGCGACTGTCGCGTGCCCAGGCGCCCGTCGAAGGGTTGGATAGGCGTCCAACCCCGCCACAGTCGGGGTCTTGGGAGGACTGGGTGCCGAGCCGCCGCCCACCGTTTCTGGTGGTCGTCTACTTCGCGGTGATCGTCGCCTCGACCGCGGTCATGCTCTGGTACTTCCTCGTCGACGATGGCGCGGACAACGCCGGTTTCGCCGCCATCTACCTCGTCCTCTTCGCCTTCCCGACCTCGCTGCTCGCGCTGGTCCCGACGCTGATCCCTACCGACGTCGCTGGACCGGTGAGCTTGGCGGTCCTGATCGCGGCCGGCTTCTTCCAGGTGTGGCTGCTCTGGAAGGTGATCGTCGACCGTCGCGAAATGGAGGACCTGCGCCGCCGCGACGATTAGCGTCGCAGGGCCGGCGGCGGCGACCACGACGGGTAGCCCGGCGGCGCCGCACCGAACCGGCCTCGGCGAGCGGCCACCGCAACCCACGACTGCGACGACCACGTCTGCAGTGAATCGCGGTCGCCGGGCGTCGAGGCAGAGGTAGAGAGGCAACAGGCGTGGCGGCGTACAGGCCGAGAGTCGGCTCAGTTCTTTCTTCTCTACCGCTACCTCGACACCGCCCCACCCGGCCACAACGCACCGGAAGCGCCGAAGCCCACCGCCTCGGCGCTTCCGTCCGTGCTGGACCTTCCCGGTCAGGACGGGGAGATCGTCTTCTTGACGCCGTTGCAGCCGGTGACGGTGATGGTCTGGACGTTGTCGTTGGCGCTGACGATGCCGTTCTTGATGCGCTGGAAGTCCTTGCAGCCACCGAAGCTCTGCGAGAACGAGAAGCCGTTGCCGTTCTTCCAGGAGATCTTGGCGATGCCGTCGGCGTCGGAGACGGAGCAGAACTCGGTGCCTTCGCCCTGGGTGAGTTTGGTGAAGCAGTTCGCCGACGGCGCGCTGTCCTGGACGCCGAGTTTGTCGCCCGGGCCCGGCTGCGGGGCGGGGACCGCGTTCGCGGTGGCGGTCGTCAGGCCGAGGCCGAGGACGGCGGTGAAGGCGGCGGCGGTGGTCTTGATGGCGAAGTTCATTCGGATTCTCCCTGTGTCACGCACCTCCGGGTCGGTGGTCCGATCCGGTGGCCCCCGGTGCGGTGGCCTGAGGCAATCTCATTCGCTGCGGCCTGCACGGTCGTGAGTAGCCATTACTCCTCCGCACGGGGCGGCTACTCCGTCGAGGTTTCCGATCACCGCGCTGCGCAAGTCTCTAGGAGGAGGCCTGTATTCGGCCGAAGGGAGACGACGACCGTGCGGAACACGACGCGAAGCGGCGCCGGAGCGGCACTGCTGGCTCTCGCCCTCGTCCTGTCCGGCTGCGGCGACGGCGAGGAGAAGGAAGCGCAGCCCACCTCCGGTGGCGGTGGCGGTCCCAGCGCCGGCGGCGGCGGTGGCGCCGGTGGGGCCGGCGGCGGTGGGGCCGGCGGGTCCGGTGCGCCCGGTGCGCTGGACACCTCCGGTGCCTCGGGCGGCGGCGGTGTGGCCGTGGTTCCCGACCCGGGTCCGATGCCAACCGCGCCCGGCCTCGTCGACGCCAACCCGCTGACGGGCCAGCCCAACGCCGCCGCGCGCCCCGGTCAGGCCGGCCAGGCGCAGAGCGGTGTCCAACAGCAGCCCGGCCAGGCGCCGGGCGGTGTCCAGCAGTCGCCCGGCCAGGCGGGACAGGTCCCGGGCCAGTCGGCGGGCCAGACCGGCCAGGCGGGCCAGACCACGGGGCAGGCTCCGCCCGTTGTTCAGCCTCCGGTGGATCCGCCGGGCGCACCCGTCGACCCCGCCAATCCCTCCGGCGACGGCGCAGCTCAACTGCTGGGCGAGCCGATCGCCCCCTAAGCAACGAGCCCTCAGGCGAACGCGGTCACCAGGTCGCGCCAGTCGTTGGGATCCGCCGGGGCGGGGGCCAGTCCGACGCGGTCGTACAGCCCGCGCCAGCGCCTGCGGACGAGGTGTGGGATCTCGTGCGGGGCGCCGCGCACGGCGAACGCGTCGAGCATCTCCTCGGTGATCAACGCCGCCATGTCGTCCCACCGGCCCTGCTTGGACAGCGCGTTCAGCTCGTCCTGGGCCGCGCCCCACCCGTGGGCCTCGAGTACGGGGCGGTATCCGGGCGTGGAGCCGTAGAACGAAATCCGCCGCCGCACCCAGTCCTCGCTCGCCTCGTCCGTGACGACGAAGGCCCGCCCGGCCACCGTCACCTCGTGGCGCCCGCCGAGGTCGAGGCCCCGGCGCAGCGCCGGCAGCGTCGCCTGCCGCACGTACCGCGGGGTGGTGAACGGGTGCAGGAGTACGCCGTCGGCGACCTCGCCCGCGGCCTCGGTCATGCGCGGACCGACGGCCGCCAGCCACACCCGCGGCGGGCCGAACTCGCTCGCCGGTGGCGCGAAGTTGGGCGTCATCAGCGTGTGCCGGTAGAACTCGCCCTCGAACTGCAGCGGCTCGCCGTCGTTCCAGCCGCGCCAGATCGCCTGCAGGGCGAGGACGTACTCGCGCATCCGCGCGGCCGGTCGAGACCACGGCGTGCCGAACCGCTTCTCGATGTGCGGACGCACCTGCGGCCCCAGCCCCAGCACCGCCCGCCCGCCGGAGAGCACCTGTAGGTCGTGCCCGGTGTGCGCGACCTGCAACGGGTTGCGGGGCAGCGCCACGGCGATCGACGTTCCGAGGTCCACCCGGTTCGTGTGCTCGGCGGCCAGGGCCAACGGCAGGAACGGGTCGTGGCGGTTCTCGTCGCTGAACAGGCCGTCGTAGCCGAGTTCCTCAAGCAGTGCTGCGCGCTCGGGGAGCTGGGCCAGCGGGACGTCGGTGAGCATGCAGTCGAGCTTCACGCCCCCATTAAAGCGGATCGCAAAATTCCCGGTAATCGTCGGAACGACGAGAACCTTGTTATCGTCTAACCGACGAGAACATCCGATCCGAGGAGGAAGCCATGGCCGACATTGTGCGGCGACCGTTCCTGCACCACTTCCGCGGCGCTCCGACCGCCCACGTGAGGCACGTCCGCAAGGGGGTCGTGCGCCACGAGGGGGCCGGGCAGTCGTTCTGGTTCCGCCCGCTGACGGCGGTGCTCTCGGAGATCCCCGTCGACGATCGCGAGATTCCGCTGCTGTGCCGGGCGCGGACGGCGGACTTCCAGGACGTCGCCGTTCAGGCCACCGCGACCTTCCGCATCGCGAACCCGACGGTGGCCGGCCAGCGGGTGGACTTCTCGCTCGACCCCGCGACCGGCGCCTGGCGCGGGCGCCCGATGGACCAACTCGCGGGCCGATCACCGAGACGGCCCAGCAGCACGCGCTCGACCTCATCGCCCGTCGGCCGTTGGCGGACGCGCTGGGGGAGGGGGTGGTCGCGGTGCGCGACCGCATGGCGGCCGGTCTGCTGGCGGACGAACGGCTCGTGGCCACCGGCATCGAGGTGGTGGGGGTGCGCGTGGTGGCGATCCGCGCCGAACCGGACGTCGAGGCCGCCCTGCAGACGCCCACCCGCGAGCAACTCCAGCAGGACGCGGACCGAGCGACCTACGAGCGCCGTGCCGTCGCCGTCGAACGGGAGGGCGCGATCGCGGAGAACGAGATGCAGAGCCAGATCGAGCTGGCCCGTCGCGAGGAGGGCCTGGTGGCCCAGCGCGGCGCCAACGCTCGGCGGAAGGCGGAGGAGGCGGCGGTGGCGCAGGCCATCGCGACCAAGGCCGAAGCCGAGCGGACCACGGCGCTGGCCGCGGCGCAGGCGGAGTCGACCCGCGTGGTCGGCGACGCCGAGGGTGCCGCGGAGGCCGCGCGGGTGGAGGCCTACCGGGACGCGGGACAGGCCACGTTGATCGCCCTGGCGGTCAAGGACCTCGCCGCGAACCTGCCGAAGATCGAGCACCTCACGCTGACCCCGGACCTGCTCACCCCGGTCCTCGCCCGGCTCGCCGCCGGAACGAACGGTGCGACGTGACGCTCGCCCCGCGGGCCGTGCTGGTGCATCGACGCAGCGAACTCGACGAACTGCTCGCCCGCCACGCGACCCGCGGCCAGGCAGAGTTCTTCCTCCGCGCGCGCGGCCGGACCCTCGCCGAGGTCGAGGCCCGACACGACGCGGTCCAGGCCGCTCGCACCACCGTCGCAGCCGCGGTTCCGCTCCAGTGGCGGCGCGCCGAGGTCGAACGAGTCGACCTGGCCCGCTTCGCGTTCGAGGCCGAGGACCTCGTGGTCGTCGTCGGCCAGGACGGGCTCGTCGCCAACGTCGCAAAGTACCTCGCCGGGCAGCCGGTTCTCGGGGTGGACCCCGAGCCGGGCCGCAACGCCGGGGTTCTCGTTGCGCACCGGCCCGAACACGCCGCCGACCTGCTGGTCGCCACTGCCGCGGGACGGGCGGCGGTGCGGTCGCTGACGATGGTCGAGGCCCGCTGCGACGACGGCCGGGTGCTGCTGGCCCTCAACGAGGTCTACGTCGGGCACGCTTCCCACCAGACCGCCCGCTGGATCCTCGGCGTCGACGGCGTCCTGGAACGGCAGGCCAGCTCGGGCCTGGTGGTGGCCACCGGAACCGGCGCCACCGGATGGTGCGCCTCCATCGCCCGCGAACGGCGCGTCGACGGTCTACCCGAGCCTCAGGAGGAACGCCTCGCCTGGTTCGTGCGCGAGGCGTGGCCGTCTCCGGCCACCCGAGTGGACCGCACCGCCGGCGCACTGCGGTGCGGCGAGACCCTGGACGTCGTCGCCGAATCGGACCGGCTCGTCGTCTTCGGCGACGGGATCGAGGCGGACCGCATCGAGCTGACGTGGGGTCAGTCGACGCGGGTCGGCGTCGCTTCGCAGCGATTCAACCTGCTGGCCTAGCCGCGCAGCATCGGCGGGTGCAGGACCGTCGCCGGGCCGCGGGTGAAGGTTGCCGCCGGCCGGCCGCCGTCCACGTTGGTGGAACGTCCGGTGGGCACGAGAAAGCCGGGAGTCCCGGTGACCTTGCGGTGGAAGTTGCGTGGATCCACTTCCACCCCCCACACGATCTCGTAGACCCGCCGCAGTTGGGCGACGGTGAACTCCGGAGCGCAGAACGCCGTCGCGAGGGGGGAGTACTCCAACTTCGCGCGGGCGCGCTCGACGCCGTCGGCGAGAATCCGCGCGTGGTCGAAGGCCAACCGGCCTGGCCGATCGAGCAGCCGATCCACCGGGGTCCACTTCGCCTCGGCTGCGTCGGTGCCCGCCGTGGGCGTCGGCAGGTCGGGAGCCAACGCAAGGTAGGCCACCGCGACGACGCGTCGGCGTGGATCGCGGCGGGGCTCGCCGTAGGTCGCCAACTGCTCCAGATGGACGTGCTCGGCCGCCAAGCCGGTCTCCTCGGCCAGTTCGCGCAGGGCCGCTACCGCGAGGTCCTCCTCGCCGCCCACGAACCCGCCGGGCAGCGCCCAGCGGCCCGCAAACGGGGCCACGCCCCGGCGGATCGTCAACGCGCACAGGCTGCCGTCGCGGACGGTCAGGACGACCAGGTCGACCGCGACGGCGATCTCCGCGGGTGCCATGGGGCCAGCCTACGGTTAATCGTCGTCGAGACGAGATCTTCGGGGCGCGGTCGGGCGACGTGGGGCCGGGAACTTTCCGCCGACGACGCAGGTTAGCCTTACCTGAGCGTTTTCTGTGCGTTCCGAAGAAGAGGAGTTCCTATGCGGCGGGTTCTGTTGGGTCGAGTAGCCATGGCGGGTGCGATCGCGGCGCTGGTCGCGGGATGCGGCGGGTCCGACGACGCCGCCGTCGCGCCCAGCGTTCCGGTGGGTCAGACGCCCGCTGCCGTGACCGGGTCGGCCTCCGGGTCCGGGTCCGGTTCGGGCTCCGGTTCGGGCTCGGCCTCGACGGCGACGGAGTCGCCGGTCACCGCCGGCGAGGAGGGCTACCGGCCGGCCTCCGACGTGAATCCGCACCTGGCGATCGGGCAGGACGTCGCTGCGATCAAGACCGCCATGGAACCGGCCACGAAGGACCAGCCGGTCGACTGGGCCGCCGTCGGCAAGATCTTCCGCGAGGGAACGGGCGCGTCCAAGAAGGGCGACGGATCGGTTCGGACGCTGCAGGGCCTGGTGCCCGGCTCCGCGCAGGACGCCTTCGTCAACGCGGCGATCGACGGCAGCGGCGACTCCCAGGGCGCCTCGGACAAGGTCCGTCGCCAGCGCGTCGAGAAGGGCATTACGGTCCTGCTCGCGGAGAAGGTGATCGAGGAGTTCGGCAAGTCCCGGGACAAGATCAAGGCGGGCAACCTGACGCCGCCGGCCAGCGGCGCGGTGCACAACGTCGACGAGGCGTGGGCTTTCTTCGTCGCCGACGGCAACGGCCCGGCCTCGACCGCGGACAAGCGGGCGGCGGACTTCGGCCGGACCGGCCAGGTCCGCGAGGCCGTGCTCGCCGGGTTGACCAGCGCGAAGATCGCGTCGCTGGCCGGGGACATGGCCGCCTTCGAGGTCGCCGTGACGGCCACTCAGCAGGCGTTGGACTACGTGTTCTACCTGGCCACCTACAAGTACCTCGCCGCCACCGAAGAGGTCGGCAAGGCCGAGGGTGCGACGTTCTACCGCGGCATCTCCCCGCGGGTGGAGCAGGCCGACGCGGCAGCGCACCAGGCGATCCTGGACGCGTTGGCCAGCGGCGACGCCGCGGCCGGCCGGGCGGCGCTGAACAAGGCCGAGGTGCTCGCCGCGCTCGGCGTCGCCGACTCGGAGAAGGTCACCGGCTGAGGCCGGGTCCGAAAATCCCAGACGGGGCCGCCGCGACGTTGCGACGGCCCCGTTCGAGCGGGCAGCTCCAGGCGGGTTCAGTGGGTGCTGTGCACTCCGGGCGAGGTGCCGTCGGATCCCTGGTGGGCGAGGGATCCCGGCAGTAGGCCGGGGGCGGCGACGACGGCCGTGCCGAAGGCGATCAGCGCGACGCCGGCGCCGTAGCGGATCCGGTTGCCCAGCGGCAAGACCTTCTCCGCGTAGATCAGGGCGGTGACGGTCGCCAACGCGGCGACGTTCATCATCCCGAGCGGGAACATCACCAGCATCAGCGCCCAGCAGCATCCGGCGCAGTGCCAGCCGTGGTGCACGCCCATCTTCAGCGCGCCGAGGCGACCGTCGCGCCAGTGCGCCATCACGAAGTGCAGCGGCGACCGGCACGCCGTCAGGCACCGGTCCTTGAGCTTGGAGAACTGGTAGAGCCCGCCCGCCACGATCAGCGCACCGCCGATGCGGGCCGCGTTGTCCGAGACGAGGTCCATCCGCGAGGCCAACGACTCCGCGCCCACCGCGAGGAAGTACGTCGGGACGCCGAGCGCGGTCCACAGCAGCAGGTACCCGGCGAGGAAGTACTTCAACGGCGAAACGGCGTGCCCGGCCGAGCGCTTGTTGGCCGAGATCCGAGCCACCATCAGAATCATCGGTGCGGTCGCGGGGAACATCGTCGCGACCATCATCGCGATCCAGACGGCCAGGAACAGCGCGGCGTTCAGGCCCATCGTCGGACTGCCGGCGTGGTCTGCGTGCGAGCCGAGGCCCAGCACGAACGCCCACGACGCGACGGTCAGCGCGAGCAGGCCCAGCAGAATCCCGGCCCGAGCGCGAGACATTGGCGTCGCCTTCACCTGACGCCACGGCGAAGCGCGCTCGGGAGGGTGGGAGTGCTCGTGCGTCGGGGCCGCGGGTCCCGCCGGCAGCGTCGTGCTCACGGGCTAGGCGTCCCCGCCGCCGGACCAGGAGAACGGGATGTGCTTGCTGGAGGTCTTCACCATGTTGAGGTCGAAGTCCCCGAACAGTGGATCGGTCGACTGCTCGATCTGTCCGACCGCCCAGGTGGCCACTCCGACACCCGGCCCCACCTCGGAGCCGGGCGGGTTGTGGAGCTGGACGCGCTTGGACGGGTCGGCCGTCGGTCCGGTCAGTGCGACGGCGGAGGCCGAGATGCGCCCCGGTACCTCCACGCTCCACGACCCCAGGTCCTCGGCGATCTCGAGCCGCATGGGCACGACCTCGACGCCGCGGAAGTCGCCGATGTTCTGGGCGAAGGCCCCCGGCCAACCGCCGGCGGCTCCGCCCCAGATGGCCCCGATGGCGGCCATCTGGGCCTCCGACGCGCGATCGTCGACCAACAACCCGCAGGTCACATTGGAGGCTGCGCCGCCCCAGAGGTCGCCCTCGAACCGGAAGATGCCAAGGACGTTGAGGCCGGCCATGTCCGTATCCCCGAAGTGCCCGGAGTTGATCCGGTAGGCGAGCACCGCCTGGCACTTGTTGTTGGTCGGCGGCTGCGCGAACTCGCACGGGCAGGCGATGTTGCAGCTGCACACGTCGAACCAGTCGCCCTTGAGCGACCAGGTGGGGACGGCGGTAGTGGTCATCGGCGCGGACTCCCTTGTACGCATGGCCCTGCAACACATGGCTGGTGCCCCCGGGTCCCGCAGTGTAGGAATCGGCGGGCCCCCGGGGGGTATCGCCGAAGATACACCGAGCACCGCTCACCCGCGAGAGCAGTGCTCTCGCTTTCTGGGTCTAGGCTTGCGCGCATGACCACGGCCGCGTCGGCTCCCACCCGTCGGGAGCTGCGCTATCGGCAGACGGCCGAGGAGATCAAGGACCTCGCCCGCGAGCAGTTGCGCACCACCGGGGCCGCCGCACTGTCGCTGCGAGCCGTCGCCCGGGACCTCGGTGTGGCCTCCTCGGCGGTCTACCGATACTTCCCGAGCCGGGACCACCTGATCACCGCGCTGTGCGTCGACGCCTACGACTCCGTCGGCACCGCCATGCAGGAGGCGATCGCCGGCACCGGCCGCGCCGGGCCTGCGCGCCAGTGGTGGGCGATGATGCACGCGATGCGTGCGTGGGCGCTGAGCCACCCCGTCGAGTTCGGCCTGATCGTCGGCCCGCCGGTCCCCGGGCACCACGTCGAGGTCACCGACACCGGCCCCGCCTCCAGTCGTTTCATGACCCCGCCGTTCGCGGTGTACCTCGCCGCCGTCCGCAAGGGCGCTGCCGACCCGGGCGCCGTCGCCGCTCCCGCGGAGGCCGGCGTCGGCCCGACGCTTCGGTACTTCCTCGATCAGGTGGATCCGGCCTACCCGCCGGACCTCGCCGCCGCGGTGGTCGGGCAGATGTTCGGGGCGATCGGCCTCGTCGCGTTGGAGATCTTCGGCGCCGTGCCGCAGCTGTTCACCGAACGGGACCGATTTTGGGCCTCGCAGGTACGCAGCGGCATGGTCGTCCTCGGGTTTGCGCCCGCGACGGTGCGCCGCCTGTCCTGACCCCGCCGGCGCGTTGGCCGGACTCCTCGGCAACCCCGGCCTAGCCTGGAACCGTGTCCTGGAACCCGACGATGATCGACCTGTTCGCGGGCTGCGGCGGAATGAGCGCCGGGTTCGCGCGGCACGGCTTTCACTCGGTGCTGGCCGTCGAGTGGAACCTGCACGCCGCGGCCACCTACGCGGCGAACTTCGGCGTCGAGCACACCCACTGGGGCGACATCGCGGACGTGCACGAGATTCCCGAGGCCGACGTCGTCATCGGCGGGCCGCCCTGCCAGGGTTTCTCCAACCTCGGCAGCCGCGACGTCGACGACCCCCGCAACCAGCTGTGGAAGCAGTACCTGCGGGTGGTGCGCGAGGCGCGGCCGAAGGTTTTCGTCATCGAGAACGTCGACCGCTTCGCCTCCAGCAGCGAGTTCGCCCTGCTGCTCGACGAGGCCGACGGCGGGCTTCTCGCCGGGTACTCGCTGACCCACGCGCTGCTGCTGGCCGCCGACTTCGGAGTGGCGCAGCGTCGCAGGCGGACCATCGTGATCGGCTCGCGCATCGGTCCCATCGACATGCCGACGCCGACCCACGCCAAGCAGCCGACCGACGACCGCGCGCCCTGGCGCACCGTCGCGGACCGGATCGACGACGTGGACCGGTTTCCGTGGGCACCGCGCGGGACCGAACTTCCCGCCTCCCGCGTCGAGTTCTTCGGCGAGAGCGTGCCCGGCGTCTTCAAGAGCCGCGACCTGCACTTCGGGCGCACGCCGCGCGCGCTGTCGCTGGCCCGCTACGACTGCGTCCCGCCCGGCGGTGGGCGCTTCGACGTCGCACCGGAACTCCTGCCCCGGTGCTGGCGCGACAAGCCCACCGGCACCACCGACGTCATGGGTCGCATGCGCTGGGACGCCCCGTCGCTGACCATCCGCACCGAGTTCTTCAAGCCGGAGAAGGGCCAGTACCTGCACCCGCAGTGGGACGCCCACGACCGCTCCCGCCGCGTGAACCGCGTCGTCACCCACGCCGAAGCCGCCGCGCTGCAGGACTTCCCCGAGGACTGGCTCTGGTGCGGCTCCAAGACCGAGATCGCCCGCCAAATAGGCAACGCCGTCCCGGTGGGCCTGGCCTCGGCAGTCGCCCGCCACATCCGAGAGGCCTTGGCGTTCTAGGGCCTACTCACCAGCCGCGCGACCGCATCGGGCACGGGCGTGGGGCCGTCGGTCAGTTCGACGATCGTGCGGTTCAGCGCCGGCTCGCGCAGCGTCGCCGCCAGAAACGCCGCCACGTTGTCGCGGCGGACCGTCCCGTACTCCAAGGCCGGCGCGGCGCTCACCAAGCCGTCGCCGGGTTCGTCGCGCAGCGTGCCCGGACGCACGATCAACCAGTCCAGGCCGGTGCGGACCAGGTGGGCGTCGGCCGCCTTCTTCACGCGCAGGTAGTGCTCGAAGCCCTCCCTGGGCTCCCCGCCGCGCCCGGCCTCGGGGAAGGCCGACACGAGAACGAACCGGCGAACTCCCGCCAACTCCGCCGCCGCGGCCGCCTTCTCCAGCCCTCTGCCGTCGATGAGCGTGGTCTGGTCCACCCCGGTCCCGTGGGCTCCGGCGGAGAACACGACCGCGTCGTGGCCGCGCATCTCCTCGGCCAGTTCGTCGGCCGACGTCGCGATCAGATCGAGGGTGAGCGGCGTCGCGCCGGCGTCCGCGACGATCGCCGCCCGATCCTCTCCGCGGTGCATGCCGGTGACCCTGTCGCCCCGGACGGTCAACTGCGACGCGAGGCGCCGGCCGATGCCGCCGGCGGCGCCGACGATGAAGACGTCCATGCCGGTCATGCTGCCCTCCGGCCGGCGATCGATTCCCGCCGGGCTTCGTCACAGGGCCAAAACGCCCGAGACCCCTGAGCGTTCGTCAGGGGTCTCGGAGACGCTGCGATCGCTACGCCTTGTCGGGCGCGTCGACCGTCGGGTCGGCCTCGGGTGCCGCGGCCACGTCCGGGTTCGGCGTGACCGCACCATCGCTGCCGGCGCCGGGGTCGGAGCCCAGCGGCTGGTCCGGGGAGGCGGCCGGTTCGGGGGCTCCGACGGCCACCGGCTTGCGCATGGCGCGAACCATGAGCTGGGCGACGTCGATGACCTCGACGTGCTCGGGCGCCGAGCCGTCGGACTGCTTGCCGGCCACCGAGTCGCTGATCATCGTCTTGCAGAACGGGCAGCCGGTGATGATCGCGTCCGGGGACAGGGCCAGGGCCTCCTCGGTGCGGTTGTCGTTGATCCGCTGGCCGATGGTCTCCTCCATCCACATGCGCGCGCCGCCGGCGCCGCAGCAGAAGGAGCGTTCCTTGGACCGTTCCATCTCCACGACCTTCAGGCCGCCGACCTTCGCGATGAGCTCGCGGGGCGGGGAGTAGACCTTGTTGTGCCGACCGAGGAAGCACGGGTCGTGGTAGGTCGCGGTCCCCTCGACCGGCGTGATTGGAGTGAGCTTGCCGTTCGCGACGAGCTCGTTGAGCAGCTGCGTGTGGTGCACGACCTCGAAGTTGCCGCCGAGCTGTTTGTACTCCCGGCCGATGGTGTTGAAGCAGTGCGGGCAGGTCGCGACGATCCGCGTCGCCTTGGCCTCGTTCAGGGTCTCGACGTTCTCCTGCGCGAGCATCTGGAACACGAACTCGTTGCCCATGCGCCGCGCCGGGTCGCCGGTGCAGGTCTCGGCCTGGCCCATGATCGCGAACTTCACGCCCGCGATGTGGAGCAGTTCCGCGACGGCCTTCGTCGTCTTCTGCGCCTTGTCGTCCAGCGAACCCGCGCACCCGACCCAGAACAGGTACTCGACCTCGGAGAGGTCCTCGACGTCCTTGCCGACGATCGGTACCTCGAAGTCGAGATCCTTGGTCCACTCCGTGCGCATGCGCTTGGGCATGCCCCACGGGTTGCCGGCCTTCTCCAGGTTCTTGAGCATCCCGCCCGCCTCGGAGGGGAAGTTCGACTCGATCATCGTCTGGTAGCGGCGCATGTCCACGATGTGGTCGATGTGCTCGATGTCGACCGGGCACTGCTCCACGCACGCACCGCAGTTGGTGCAGGACCACAGGACGTCGGGATCGATGACCCCGCCCTCCTCGGCGGTCCCGACCAGCGGGCGTTCGGCCTCGCGCTTGACCAGTTCCGGCAGCGAGAGGCGTTCCTCCTCGGTCGCGAGCAGCCACGGGGCCTTCGCGAAGGCGTGGTCGCGCAGTTCCAGGATCAGCATCTTCGGCGAGAGCGGCTTGCCGGTGTTCCACGCCGGGCACTGGGACTGGCAGCGGCCGCACTCGGTGCACGTCGCGAAGTCCAGGAAGCCCTTCCAGGTGAAGTCCTCGATCTTGGAGCGGCCGAAGATGTCGACCTCGGGGTCGGCCTCCTCGAAGTCCAGCGCCTTGCCCTTGGACTGCATCGGCAGCAGCGGGCCCAGACCGTCGGGCTTGCGCGCGAAGGTGATGTTCAGCGGCGCGATGAAGATGTGCATGTGCTTGGAGTAGACGACGATGATCAGGAAGCTGAGCATGATCGCAAGGTGCCCGAGCAGGAACGTCGTTTCGAGCCACTCCAGGACGTCGTGGTCGATGCCGTCGAGCAGTTTCCCGACGCCCTTGGAGACGAACGCGCCGTTGTCGTAGGGCAGCACGCCGAGCGCCGAGGAGGCGCCGCGGAGCAGGAACATCGTCCACAGGACGTTGAAGATCATGATGAGGATGACCCACGCGCCGTGGGTGTGCGAGCCCTTGAACCGGGACTTGCGGTCCAGCTTCGCCGGGGACTGCTTCCACCGGATGCCCGCGAAGGTCGCCAGGCCGACGAGGGCGAGCAGGGCGATCATGTCCTGCGCGAAGCCCAGGATCTCCCACTTGCCGACGATCGGAATGTGGAAGTCGTGGTCGAACAGCGCGCCGTAGGCCTCGACGTAGACCGTGCCCAGAATCAAGAACGCCCAGAAGACGAAGGCGTGCGCGACGCCGGGGATCGTCCACTTCAGCAGCTTGCGCTGGGCGAACACCTCGATCGCCTGACGCTTGAGCGCCGCGCCGATCTTCGGGCGCTCGACGTTCTTCAACCGGTCCGGGTCCGGCTGGCCGGTCATCGCCAGCCGGTAGAGCCACAGACCGCGGCGGCCCGCGATCGGCAGAACCGCGAAGGTCATGCCAAGTCCGACGATGATCCGAACAGCAGTCATGCGAGCCCCTTCAACTAGGGCACGAGGCCCTTCAAGGGTGTCGAACGGCGGGCGGCCGTCCGACGGCGACGCTATCGCCCGAGGTGGCGCGAGCAGCGCCGCGACGGCGACGTCGCAGAGATCCTACCGGCCGGTAACCTCGGTGGCGCAGGCACGCCCGGATTCCGCAATCGGGAGACGTCGATCCCGGAACTCCGCCGAACGCGATGTGCCCGCGCCGCGGTCGACCGCAGCTGGGGGTGAGTCGACGTCAGATTCCCGTCGCCGGGGTCTCCTCCGGGGTGCTGGGCCCGGCCAGCGATCCCGGGGGCAGGCCCGCCTCGATGCGGCCGAGTTGGTCGCGGAAGAGGTAGCGGAACACCACCTTGAGCGACGCGGCCACCGGCAGGGCGGTCAGGGCGCCGATGGCCCCGCCCACCGCGGCGCCGACCAGGACCGCGATGAACACCGCGATGGGCGAGAGGTCGACGGCCCTGGAGAAGACCCGGGGGGACAGGACGAAGTTCTCGAACTGCTGGTAGGCCAGCAGCACGACGAACACCAGGATCGCGAGGTTGACGCTCTCGGTCAGCGCAACGAGCGTGCACAGGAGCGCGCCGATGGTCGCGCCGATCTGCGGGATCGCGGAGAGGAACCCGACGGCCAGACCGAGGATCATGGAGTACGGCACCCCGGCCACGGACAGGAACGTCGCGGCGAAGATGCCCGCCGCGGAGGACACGACGAGCTGGCCGGTGACGTAGCCGCCGATGCGGTTGAGCGACTCGTCGAGCACCCGCACCCGCTCCGGGTCGTGCAGTGCCCGGGCGGCGAAGGAGTGCAGTCGCGGCATCGCGAGCATGAAGTACACGGTCAGGGCCGCGACGGTGAACAGACCGAACAGCGCGGTCGCGACGCCGCCGACGACGCCGTAGATCGTGCCCAGCGAACTGGTCGCGATCTCGGGGATTCTGTCCAGGCCTTCCTGGATCTTCGTCTGAACCTCGGGGTCGTCGAGCTTGATTCCGAAGATCTCCTGGCCGTCGCGCCGTTGGGCGAGGTCGTTGAGCAGTTCCGGAATCGCCGAGACGAACTCGGCCGCCTGCTCGATCGCGGGCGCGACCATCAGCCACACGATGAGCACGAACAGCGTGAGCGCGCCGAGGAAGATGAGCAGTACCGCGAGCCCGCGGCGAATCCCGCGGCGTTCCATCCGCCGGATGAACGGCTCGAGACCGGCGGCGAAGAAGAAGCCGAGGAAGATCGACGCCGCCACCGAGCGGATCTCGCGCAGCAGCAGCGCGGCGCCGAGGACGAGCAGGATCGTCGCGGCGGCCTTGGCGTAGTGGACCATCGGCGGCAGGCGCTGCGGCCCGCGATGGCTCGCCACCTCGGCGTTCGTCTCGGTCATGACGCGATCGACGATAGGGCGGTCCACCCGCCGCGCCGCGAAGCCGCGCGGGCGCGTCCGTACCGGATGTCGGGCCCCGCGATCGCGCCAACCGGACGAGACGCCCGGCGCGACGGCCGACCGCGCCAACCTCGCGAGTCGGCCGCCGGTCACAGCCCGGTCGGTGCTGGAATGGCGCCATGAGCAGCGACGTCGTCGAGATCGACGGCTCCCCGCTGCGCCCGGACCAGGTCGTCGCGGTGGCCCGCGAGTTCGAGCCCGTCGCGTTGACCGCGCCCGCACTCGCAGCGATGGCGGCTTCGCGGGCCCGCGTCGACGAGCTGGCCGCCGGATCGACTCCGGCCTACGGCATCTCCACCGGCTTCGGGGCGCTCGCCACCCGGCACATCCCGCCCGCCGACCGGGTCGCGCTGCAACGTTCGTTGATCCGCTCGCACGCCGCGGGTTCCGGTCCGCCCGTCGAGGCCGAAGTCGTCCGGGCGTTGATGCTGCTGCGCCTGCGGACGCTGGCCACCGGGCGCACGGGGGTGCGCCCGTCGACCGCGCTGGCCCTGGCGGGGCTGCTCAACTCCGGCGTCGTCCCCTACGTCCCGGAGTACGGCAGCCTCGGCTGCTCCGGGGACCTCGCGCCGCTCTCGCACGTCGCGCTGGTGCTCATGGGGGAGGGGGAGGTCCTGGGACTCGACGGCGCCCCGGCGCCTGCGGGTCCCGCGGTCGCCGCCGCCGGGTTGGAGCCGATCGTGCTGGCCGAGAAGGAGGGTCTGGCGCTGATCAACGGCACCGACGGGATGCTCGGCATGCTCGTCCTCGCCTGCGCCGACCTGGGCAGTCTGCTGCGCCACGCCGACCTCGCCGCGGCGCTCAGCGTCGAGGCCCTGCTCGGAACGGACCGAGTCTTCGCCGCCGACCTGCAGGACCTGCGCCCGCACCCCGGCCAGGCCGCGAGCGCCGCCAACCTGCGGGCGCTGCTCGCGGGCTCGCCGATCGTCGCCTCGCACGCCGGGCCCGAGGACCCCCGCGTCCAGGACGCCTACTCCCTGCGTTGCGCCCCCGCGGTCGCCGGCGCGGCGCGGGACACCCTCGACCACGCGCGGACCGTTGCGGCCCGGGAACTCGCCGCGGCGATCGACAACCCCGTCGTCCTGCCCGACGGGCGGGTGGAGTCCAACGGCAACTTCCACGGAGCGCCGGTCGCGTTCGTGCTGGACTTCCTCGCGATCGCCGCGGCCGACGTCGCGTCGATCTCCGAGCGTCGTACCGACCGCCTGCTCGACCGGAATCGCTCGCACGGCCTGCCGCCGTTCCTCGCGCACGACGCCGGGGTGGACTCGGGCCACATGATTGCCCAGTACACGCAGGCCGGCATCGTCGGCGAGATGAAGCGACTGGCGGTCCCGGCGAGTGTGGACTCGATACCGTCGTCGGCCATGCAGGAGGACCACGTGTCCATGGGCTGGGCGGCCGCGCGCAAGCTGCGGCGTTCCGTCGACGGGCTGACGCGCGTTCTCGCCGTCGAGATCCTCACCGCGGCGAGGGCGCTCGACCTGCGCGCGCCGCTCCAACCGGCGCCAGGTACCGGTGCGGCCGTGGCGGCGCTGCGGACCCGAGTCGCGGGCCCGGGCCCGGACCGCTACCTGGCGGCGGAGATCGAGGCCACGGTTCGGGCGGTCCGCGAAGGCACCCTCCTCGCCGCGGCCCAACGAGCCACCGGCCCGCTCGCATGACCCCCTCCGGGGGAGTGGCCCTGCGCTCATCCATGACCGCCGGCCCATGGGCGCGCCCGATTTGTCCGGTTCGGATGGGCCCGCGCTCATCCATGACCGCCGGCCCATGGGCGCGCCCGGTTTGCCCGGTTTGCGTGGGCCCGCGCTCATCCATGAGCGTGGGGCACCGGCGGTGGGACGCATGACGCCGCCTCAGATTCGCGCCGCGCGTGG
The DNA here is from genome assembly GCA_052389435.1 of Sporichthyaceae bacterium. GTDB lineage: Bacteria > Actinomycetota > Actinomycetes > Sporichthyales > Sporichthyaceae > JBQTKD01. The sequence goes on from JBQTIB010000080.1 coordinate 16,916, forward strand.
GCCCAACCGGACCGCCAAGACCTGGCAGACCGAGGCCGCGCTGCGGATGCTCGCGAACAACCTCGACCCCGACGTCGCCGAGCACCCCGAAGAACTGGTGGTCTACGGCGGCACCGGCAAGGCCGCGCGGGACTGGCCCAGCTACCACGCGCTCGTTCGCACGCTCACCGATCTCGAGCCCGACGAGACCCTGCTCGTGCAGTCCGGCCGGCCCGTCGGCGTCCTGCGCACCCACGAGTGGGCGCCGCGCGTGCTGATCGCCAACTCCAACCTCGTGCCCGACTGGGCGAACTGGCCCGAGTTCCGTCGCCTCGAAGCCCTCGGGCTCACGATGTACGGCCAGATGACCGCCGGCTCCTGGATCTACATCGGCACCCAGGGAATCCTGCAGGGCACGTACGAGACCTTCGCCGCGGTCGCGGCCAAGCGGTTCGGCGGCACCCTGGCCGGAACCATCACCCTCACCGCCGGCCTCGGCGGCATGGGCGGCGCGCAACCGCTCGCGGTGACGATGAACGGCGGCGTCGCGATCGTCGTCGAGTGCGACCCGAGCCGCATCGTGCGCCGACTCGACGGGCGCTACCTCGACGTCGTCGCCGCCAACCTCGACGACGCCCTGTGGCAGGCCGAGGAGGCGCGGGAGAAGAAGCGCCCCCTGTCGATCGGCGTGCTCGGCAACGCCGCGCAGGTCCTCCCCGAACTGCTCGTCCGCGCGCCCGCCATCGACATCGTCACCGACCAGACCTCCGCCCACGACCCGCTCGCCTACCTGCCGGTCGGCGTCGACCTCGATCGGTGGGCCGACCTCCGTCGGGACGACCCCGTCGGATGCGCGGAGCGCGCGCGGCAGTCGATGGCCCGGCACGTCGAGGTTATGTGCGGGTTCCTCGACCGCGGCGCCGAGGTCTTCGACTACGGCAACTCCATCCGCGTCGAGGCCCAGGCCGCCGGATACCCGCGCGCGTTCGACTTCCCCGGCTTCGTCCCGGCCTACATTCGTCCGCTGTTCTGCGAGGGCAAGGGCCCGTTCCGCTGGGCGGCGCTCTCCGGCAGCCCGGCCGACATCGCCGCCACGGACGAGGCGGTCCTGCGGCTCTTTCCCGAGAACGAGACCGTCGTCCGCTGGATCAAGGCCGCGCAGGAGAAGGTGAGGTTCCAGGGCCTGCCCGCGCGCATCTGCTGGCTCGGCGCCGGCGAGCGGGACCGTGCCGGGCTGGAGTTCAACAAGATGGTGTCGGTCGGGAAGCTGAAGGCGCCGATCGTCATCGGCCGCGACCACCTCGACTGCGGCTCGGTCGCCTCCCCGTACCGGGAGACCGAGTCCATGCTCGACGGGTCCGACGCCATCGCCGACTGGCCGCTGCTCAACGCCATGGTCAACGTCGCGTCCGGCGCCAGTTGGGTCTCCATCCACCACGGCGGCGGCGTCGGCATGGGCCGCTCGATCCACGCCGGTCAGGTCTCCGTCGCCGACGGCACTCCGCTCGCCGCGGACAAGCTCGCCCGCGTGCTGACCAACGATCCGGCCATGGGCGTCATCCGCCACGTCGACGCCGGGTACGACCGTGCCCGCGAGGTGGCCGCCGAACGCGGCCTCCCCATCCCGATGGGCCACCCGCCGGACCCTCCGCCCACGCCGTAGCGTCCGTCCCTCCAACGGCGCAGGGAGCTCGCCTCCGCCGCCGTTCTGCTGCTTCACGCGCCGCGGTGCCGCCGCACGCGCCGGGTGACGTGGCGTCAGGCGAGTGAAGCGGCACCGCAACGCGTGAAGCGCGTCCCTGCCGGGGGTGGAGGTGGGAGGGGGTCACTCGGGTGGCGGTGCGGACCAAGATCGTTATGTGGACAGAAAGTCGCAATACGGATACGCAGCGTGTCGTCGGGGGCGATCAGGCCATCTGGTCGGCCGGCGGCGTTACGTTTGTCGGGCCAGTAGAAGTGGCCGCTCCTGCGTGCCCAAGGATTTCGGTGGTCGAGCTTTGATCGAGTTCGAAGGCGTCACAAAGGTCTTCCCCGGCGGAACCGTGGCCGTGGACGATCTGAGCCTCGTCGCGCCTGCCGGGCGCATCACCGTGGTGATGGGCCCGCGTGGCTGCGGCAAGACCTCCCTCGTGCGCATGGTCAACCGAATGCTCGATCCGTCCGCGGGTCGGATCATGGTCAACGGCGCTCCGAACACCAACGTGCGGCGCTCCGTGCTGCGCCGCGGCATCGGCTACCTGTCCGCGGGTGGCCTGTTCCCGCACCGCACCGTCGCCCGCAACATCGAGACCGTCCCGCTGCTGCTCGGCATCGGCCGCGAGGCCGCCCGCGAACGCGCGATGGCGCTGCTCGAGCACGTCGGACTGCCCGCCTCCTTCGCCGACAAGTACCCGGGTCAGCTCTCCGCGGGCCAGCAGGTGCGCGTCGGACTCGCCCGCGCGCTCGCCGCCGACCCGCCCGTACTGCTGCTCGACGCTCCGTTCACCGCACTCGAGCCCGCCGTCCGCCAGGACATCCAGGACGACCTGCTCGAACTGCAGCGCATCGCGCCCAAGACGATCCTGCTCGCCACCGAGGACATCGACGAGGCCATCAAGCTCGGCGACCAGATCGCGGTGCTCGACTCCGGTCGCCTCATCCAGTTGGCGACGCCGCAGGTCCTGCTGTCCTACCCGGGCAGCGACTACGTGGCCGACCTGCTCGGCCGCGACCGCGGCATCCGCAAGCTGACCTTCCTGCCTGCCTCCGACCTGAAGCTGACGCCGGCCGCCACCGTGCAGGCCGGCACCACCGGCTCGCGCGCGCAGGCGATCGCCGCGTCGCAGGGCCAACGCTGGCTGCTCGTCCTCGACCCCGACCGTCGCCCCCGCGGGTGGGTGGACAGCGCCGTGCTCGGCCCGGACCAGATCGTGTCCGGCGCGGTCGTGCACCCGCTCGGCGGCACCTTCTACTCCGACGAGAGCGTGCTCGCAGCCCTCGACGCCGCGATCCTCTCCCCGCCCGGCCTGGCCGTCTGTCTCGACGACGAGGGCAAGACCGTCGGAGTCGTCAGCCAAACCGAGATCGCCACGTACCTGACCGCGCAGCCGCCGGTCGCGGCCGCAGCCGCGGGCATGACCAATCCGGCCGGGTATGTCGAGGGACCGCGGCCCGCCCGTACCCAGGCCGAGGCGTTCCGCCCGACGGTCGAGCCCGAACCCGCCGCTGCGGCTTACGGACAGTCGCCCGCGATTTCGTCCGACCCGGTCCGCACCCCGGACCCGGTCCGCACCCCGGACCCGGTTCGCGCTGCGGAGCCGGTTCCTGCCCCGGATCCGGTCCGCACGCCCGACCCGGTCCGCACGCCCGACCCGCTCCGCACGCCCGACCCGATCCGCGCCTCGGAGCCCGAGGTTCCCGCCGGACCGGTGGGGCCGGCCGAGCCCGTCGCGCCCGTTCGCGAGCCCGTGTCCCAGACGCCGCCCGCTTCCGCAGTCTTCCCGGCGGAGCCGCGTCGCGAAGGCGCGCGCGAGCCCGTCCGCGCGGAGGATCCGCCGACGGCCCCGATGCCCGCGGTCAGCCCGGCCCCGGTGCGCCGCCCGCCCGCGCCGCAGCCCGTCCCGGTGGTCAAGGAAACCTCGCGGCCCACGGCCCCGGTGCCGATGCCCGCCGCCAACCCCTCCCTTCGCCCGGCCGTGGCCACCGGCCGTCCGGCGCAGGTGCCCACGGAGCGTCGTCCGGAGGCCGCGTCCGAACCGGTGGCCGCCGCGGGTGCCACCGCCACGGCCACCGAGTCCCGGGAGGAGAAGCGGACCTCCTCGGCCACCTCCGGCGGCTGGGAGTGGCGCTCGGATCTCGGGCAGTGGGTGCAGACCGAATCCGACGGAGCAACCGACGGGACCGGCCGGTGAACTGGGCCTGGGAGAACCGGGAGATGCTCGCCCGCGAATTCGGCGAGCACGCCTACCTGGCGCTGATCCCGCTGTTCGTCGGGCTCCTGATCGCCCTGCCGCTCGGGGTGTTCCTGTCCCGCTCGGACTGGTCGCGGACCACCACGCTCACCCTGTGCGCGGGGTTGCAGGCGATTCCGGCGCTGTCGTGGTTCGTCGTGCTGCCCGGTCTGCTGTCCACTCGGCTCGACGCCGGCGGCAACGTGATCGTCGGCCTCACCCTGCTCTCCGCCGCGATGCTCACCCGCTCGGTCTGCGCCGCGGTCGGCGAGGTTCCGGCCGACCTCAGCCAGACCGCGGAGGCCGTCGGCTTCGGTCCGGTCTCCCGGGCGACGCGCATCGAACTTCCCCTGGCCGGACCGGCCATCATCGCGGGCATCCGGGACGCAGCCGTCGCCTGTATCGGCCTGGTCACCCTCGCCGCGCTGGTCGGCATCGGGGGCCTGGGTCGCGTCCTGACCCAGGGTTTCGCGAACTCCTCCGAGGCCGAGGTTCTCGTCGGCGTCGCGCTGGTCGTGGCGATGGCAGTCGGCCTGGAGAGCCTGCTCTCCCGAGCCCAACAGAAGCTTCTTCCCTGGTCGAAACTGGCGCCCATCAGATGAACCTGATGTTCAACTACCTCGGCGACGTCGGGAACTGGTCCGGCGCCGGCGGCATCGGCGAGCGGTTGGGCGAGCACCTGGCGATCTCGCTCGGCGCCCTGGTCGTCGCCACCGCGTTCGCGCTTCCGCTCGGTGTGATGGTGGGTCACTCGCGTCGCGGCGACGACCTTCCGATCCTGTTCGGCACCCTCGGCCGGCTGCTGCCGCCGCTCGGCGTGCTCGTGTACTTCGCGATGAAGACCGACGGCGGCACGCTGCCCGCCTTCGCCGTCATCGTGCTGATGACCGCGGCGCCGATCATGTCAGCGGCCTACCGCAGCGTGCGTCTGATCGACCGCAACGTCGTCGAATCCGCGCGGGCCGCAGGCATGCTGCCGCCGGTGGTGCTCCGCGAGGTCGAAATTCCGATGGCCATGCCCGCGCTCGTGCGCGGGGTGCGTCGGGCGGCGGTGGCGGCCGTGGCCATGACCGCCGTCGCGGCCTACGTCGGCGCCGGTGGCCTCGGCCGCATGATCCTGGACGGGCAGTCGCCCGAGATCCGCAACTACGGCATGGTCGCCGCAGGCGGCCTGCTGCTCGCGGTGGTGTCGGTCGTCGTGCACCTGGTGGTGACCGCGCTCGGCAAGGAACTGATCCCGCCGGGGCTGTCCGCCCGTCCCGACGGGCCGGAGACGACGGTGCCCAACGCGACGCCGATCCCCATGCCCGTGCTGACCGCGCTGCCGCCGAACTCCTAGGACGCTGCGATGGCGGCGGCCGCGTTCGACGCGATGTGGGCCGAGCTCGCCGAGGTCGGCCGCGACGACGCCACCGGCGGCTACGACCGATTCTGCTGGCAGCCCGCCGAACTGACCTGCCGCGAATGGTTCATCGCGCAGGCCCAGCGCCGCGGCCTGGCCACCGAGACCGATCGCAACGGCAACCTGTGGGCGTGGACCGCGCCGGGGTCCGATCGGCCCGCGGTCGTCACCGGTTCGCACCTGGACTCGGTTCCCTCCGGCGGCGCCTTCGACGGCCCGCTCGGCATCGCGACCGCGTTCGCCGCGCTGGACGAGCTCCACGCCCGGGGCGTCGAGCCCGCGGCGCCGGTGGCCGTCGTCGCCTTCGCCGAAGAGGAGGGCGGGCGGTTCGGCCTGCCCTGTCTGGGCTCCCGGCTGCTGACCGGCGTCCTCGCCCCGGCCCGGGCGGCGGGCCTGCGGGACCGGGAGGGGCACACCTTCGGCCAGGCGATGCGCTGGGCCGGCTTCGACCCCTCCGGGCTCGGCTCGGATCCGGAGCGGCTGGCCCGGATCGGGACCTACGTCGAACTGCACGTGGAGCAGGGCCGGGCGCTCGTCCACGGCGAGCACCCGGTGGGCGTCGGCAGCGGCCTACGGCCGCACGGCCGGTGGCGCCTGGACCTGCTCGGGCGGGCCGACCACGCCGGGACCGCTCTGCTCGCCGACCGCTGCGACCCGATGCCGGTGTTCGCCGCGACCGTTCTCGCCGTTCGGGCGGCGGCGCTGCGGCACGGGGCGCTGGCAACCGTCGGACGCTGCCTCGTCGACCCCGGCGGCACCAACGTGATCCCCCGTCAGGTGTCGGTGTGGCTCGACATCCGCGCCGGCGAGTCCGGTGCGGTCCGCGCGGTGCTGGAGGACGTGCTCGCCGAGACCCGGAGCTACGCGCGGGCCGACGGCGTCGCGGTGAGCCTGGCCGAGGAGTCCTACTCCCCGGCCGTGACCCTCGACCTGGACCTGGCCGTGCGACTGTCCGACGCGCTGGACGGCGCCCCGGTGCTGGACACCGGCGCGGGCCACGACGCGGGCGTCCTGGCCGCCGCCGGCGTTCCGACGGCGATGCTCTTCGTCCGCAACCCCACCGGCGTCTCCCACGCCCCGGACGAACACGCCACCGCCGAGGACTGCCACGCCGGCGTCGCGGCCCTGGCCGACGCCCTGCTGCTCGCCGCCGAGAATCTGTGACCGCCTACTGGTGCGAGTACGCCTGGCTGCCCTCGGGGGAGGTGACGGCCGGCGTGCGGGTGGTGGTCGACGGCGAACGGTTCGCCCGCGTCGTGGCGGCGCCGCCGGAGCCCGGCGACCTCGCCCTGGCCGGCCTGACCCTTCCGGGCCTGGCCAACGCCCACTCGCACGCCTTTCACCGCGCGTTGCGGGCCCGTACCGGAGGCGGGGACTTCTTCGCCTGGCGCGAGGAGATGTACGCGATCGCGGGCGCCCTCGATCCCGACTCCTACCTGGTGCTCGCGCGAGCGGTGTACGGGGAGATGGCGCTGGCCGGGATCACGTGCGTGGGAGAGTTCCACTACCTGCACCACGCGCCGGGCGGGCGCAGGTACGCCGACCCGAACGCGATGGGGCACGCCCTCGCGCAGGCCGCACGGGAGGCCGGCATCCGGATCGCCGTCCTCGACGCCTGCTACCTCTCGAGCGGCTTCGGCAGAGAACTGACCTACCCTCAGCAGCGGTTCGGCGACGGCGACGTCCACGGTTGGCTGCAGCGCGTCTCGCGCTTCGATCCCGGGGCGCACGCCACGCTCGGCGCCGCGGTTCACTCCGTCCGCGCCGTGGAACCGCGCGACGTCGAACTCGTCGCCGAATGGGCCGCCCGCGGAGCGCCGTTGCACGCCCACGTCTCGGAACAGCCCGCCGAGAACGAGCAGTGCCTCGCGGCCTACGGGCGCACCCCGAGTCAGGTCCTACACGCCGCCGGCGCCCTGGCCAGCAACCTGACCGCGGTCCACGGCACCCACCTGACGGAGGCCGACGTCGTCCTGCACGGGCTGAACCGATCCACGGTCTGTCTGTGCCCGACCACCGAACGGGACCTCGCCGACGGCATCGGCCCCGCGGCGGCACTGCGCGACGCGGGCGTCCGTCTCGCGCTGGGCTCGGACTCGCACGCCGTGATCGACCTTTTCGAGGAGGCCCGCGGCGTCGAGATGCACGAACGCCTGCGCAGCGGTCGGCGCGGCGTGCACGACCCCGCCGCCCTGCTGCGCGCCGCCACCGTGGACGGGCACGCCGCTCTGGGCTGGGCCGACGCCGGACGCATCGAGGCCGGTGCCTGGGCGGACCTGGTCACCGTCGACCTCGCCTCGGTCCGCACGGCCGGCTGCCCGCCCACGGCGGCGACCGCGGTGCTCGCCGCCACGGCCGCCGACGTGCGGCACGTCCTGGCCTCCGGCAGAGTCGTGGTGGCCGAGGGCCGGCACACGATGATCGACGACGTCACAGTGGCCCTGCGCGACGCGGTCGCCGCACTGCACCGATAGTGGTCAGGTGACGAGCTTCGTACTGACCGACATCTCGACGTTGGTCACCAACGACCCGTACCTCGGCGCCGCCCCGCTCGGCGAACTCCGCGACGCGGCCCTGATCGTCGAGGGCTCGCGCGTGTCCTGGGTCGGGCCCGCGGCCTCCGCCCCGGCGGCGGACACCCGGGTCAGTGCCGGTGGGGGCTGCGTGCTTCCGGGCTTCGTCGACTCCCACACCCATCTGGTCTTCGCCGGAGACCGGCTCTCCGAGTTCACCGAGCGCGCTGCCGGCCGGCCCTACTCCGCCGGCGGAATCGCGAGCACCGTGGAGGCCACCCGCGCCGCCGCGGACGAGGTCCTCGAGGACAACCTGTCCCGCTTGCTGCGCGAGGCGTTCGCGAGCGGTACGACCACGGTGGAGATCAAGTCCGGCTACGGCCTGACTCCGCACGACGAGGAACGGGCGCTGCGCATCGCCGCCCAGTTCACCGACCAGACGACCTTCCTCGGCGCGCACGTCGTCCCACCGGAGTTCGCCGACGACCGGGACGGCTACCTCGACCTGCTCGTCGGCCCGATGCTCACCGCGGCGGCGCCGCACGCCCGCTGGATCGACGTGTTCTGCGACGCCGGGGCCTTCGACGCGGACGAAACCCGAACGATCCTGCGCGCGGGCGAAGCCGCGTTCCTCTCGGCCCGGCTGCACGCCAACCAGCTCGACCACGGACCGGGCGTTCGGCTCGCAGTGGAGTTCAACGCGGCCTCCGCGGACCACTGCACCTACCTGACCGACGCCGACGTCGACGCGCTCGCGCAGTCCACCACCGTCGCGACGCTGCTGCCGGCCGCAGAGTTCTCCACGCGATCGCCGTATGCGAACGCGCGCCGACTGCTCGACGCCGGGGTCACGGTGGCGCTGGCCACCGACTGCAACCCGGGCTCCGCCTACACGACCTCGATGCCGTTCGCGATCGCCCTCGCGGTGCGCGAACTCGGCATGAGCCCGGCCGAGGCGATCTGGGCGGCCACCGCGGGCGGGGCCGCGGCGCTGCGGCGAAGCGACGTCGGCAACCTGCGTCCCGGATCCCGCGCGGACTTCGTCGTCCTCGCGGCCCCCGATCCGGGGTATCTGGCCTACCGGCCGGGGGTACAGCTGATCTCCGGCGTCTGGAAGAACGGACGCGGCTAGATCAGGTACCCGTAGGTCCAGCGGACGACGTGGATCAGGGCCGGAGCGGCGGTGAGCAACATGCCGAGCGCAACGAGCAGGGCCACCAGGCGCACGCGGGCCGAAGGACCGCCGTCCGTCGCTCGCATCGTCCGCAACATGAGTTGAGGATAGGCCGAGTGACGCCTGAGGTGAATGGTGAGCAGGTAAGCGCGTAGTTCGGCAATGGTTGCGCTTTGGTCGACTGAACTCCCATATGCGTGTGCAAGACTCCCCGGACTCTTGAGCGGAACAGTGAGAAATTCACCGATTTCGCCGGCGCAGCTGCCCGGGCCGACAAGGAGCGAACGCGATGCGTGCACGGCGAATCGTCGCTGGAGCGGCGGTGTTGGCCGCGGCCGTTCTGGGCAACCAGGCGGTCAAGGCCGATCCCGGCCCGCGAGCCGATCGAGATCTCCTCGCCGCCTCGCTCGAGGCCCAGCGCAGCCTCGAGTCGGTCTCCGGCGTGCTCCTGAACGTGGTCCGCGACGCCCAGGGTCTGGCCCATTCGGTCGGCGCCCCCGCCGGACGGCTCGTCGCGCTGCCCGAGGGAAGCGCCGTCGGCGATCCGGAATCGATGGCCCGGGCCCACCTCGATCGCTTCGGCGCGCTGTTCGGCGCGAGCGACCCGCGCCGGGAACTCGTCGTGATCCCGCAGGCCGACGGTCTTCCCGAGGACGCCCGCGACCTGTTCGTGCGCTTCCAGCAGATGCGCGGCGGCATGCCGGTCCTGGGCGGGGAACTGTCCGTGGTCCTGGACCGCAGCGGCGGCCTGCGCTCGGTCACCGGCGAACTGCTCCCGGCGGGTGCGGCCCCGGCGCCGGCGACGATGGAGGCCGCGGCCGCCCGTGAGCGGGCGCTGGACGTCGTCGTGCGCGCCAACCCCGGCGTGGACCGCGCCGCCCTGCACGCCGACGAACCGACCCTGACCTACTTCGACCCGGCCCTGGTCGGCATCCCGGCTCGGCTGGGGCTGCGTTCCGGCCCGGTCTGGCACGCCGAGGTCACCGACCACGGCGGGATCCGACGAGCCGTGCTCCTGGACGCGGCCACCGGCGTCGTCCGCTTCGACTGGAACATGATCGCGCACGAGCAGGCCGTCTGCGACCTGAAGAACCGCCCCAGCGAAAGCCTCGCGGGCCCCGCCTGCAAGAAGGGCAGCTACGTCTCGACGACGTCCGGCGAGCCCAGGAACGCCTTCGCCAACACCGCCTCGACCGAGAAGTACTACGACTCCTTCGTCGACCTCGATCTGGACCGGCTCATCGGCTCCGACTTCGGCGACGGAAAGAAACTGCGCTCCACGGTGCGGTTCTGCCCGGCGAGCGAGGAGTGCGCGATCGACCCCGGCACCGGGCTCGGCCTGCTGTCCAACGCCTTCTGGAACGGCACCGGCATGTTCTACGGGGACGGCTGGACCGCCGGCGACGACATCGTCGCCCACGAGCTCACCCACGGCGTGACCGAGAAGACCTCGCGGTTGCTGTACTTCTTCCAGTCCGGTGCGATCAACGAGTCGATGTCGGACATCTTCGGCGAGTTCACCGACCTGAACAACGGCAACAACAGCGCGTCGACCGCCTGGCAGATCGGCGAGGAGGCCCCGCTCGCCGAACTCCCGCTGCGGAACATGGCGGACCCGACGCTGACCCTCGTCCCGCCGGCGCCGGACCGGATGAGCAGCCCGTTCTACGACCCCGACCTGTCCTTCCTGGACAACGGGGGCGTTCACGTCAACAGCGGCGTCGGCAACAAGGCGGCCTACCTGCTGGTGACCGGCACGGACTTCAACAACCAGACGATCACCGGCATCGGTTTCGAGAAGGCCTCGCGAATCTTCTTCCGCAGCCAGCGCATGCTCACCTCCGGCGCGGACTACCAGGACTGGGCCGCGGCGCTCAAGCAGGGCTGCGCGGACCTCGTCGGTACCTCGAACATCAAGACGACCACCTGCCAGGAGGTCTCCGACGTCGTCGCCGCCGTCGAAATGACCAAGCAGCCCACGGTCGAGGGCGCGCAGGCGCCCGAGGCGCCCTACTGCCCGAGCGGACTGCGCGGGGACTACGTCCTGACCGACGGCTTCGAGAACCTGTCCAGCAAGCGCTGGAAGCTCGGCGACCAGTGGCTCCTGATCTCCGAGTACGCCAATCAGGGCACGGACAGCGTGTGGGGCGTCGAGGCCGACTTCAAGTCCGACAGCTCGCTGTACCTCAACGACTACGTGCCCATTCCCAGAGGCGTGTCCTCCTTCCTGCGCTTCGACCACCAGTACCGCCTCGACGGCGCTCCGTTCGGTCCGTACTACGACGGGGCACGGGTGGAGTACCGCGAACCCGGCGGATCCTGGACCGCCCTGACCTCCCGGCCGTGGGTGAACGGGCCGACGAAGAAGATCACTCCCGAGGGCGGCAGCGAGTACACCGGTTTTGGCGGCAACAGCGCCGGATACCAGTCCAGCCGGGTCGACCTGAGCTTCCTGGCCGGCAAGAAGGCGCAGTTCCGCTGGCGGATGCTCAGCGACCTGCAGATCGCCTACGACGGCTGGACCGTCGACGACGTCCGGTTCTTCACCTGCGGGACGGACGTGCCGTCCTCGGTGGGCACCGCGAACACCTCGGCGCGCAAGGGCGCGGTGAACATCGCCTGGACCGCGCCGCCGTACGTCCCGGCGGTGGGTCTGAAGGAGTACAAGGTCGAGTTCGTCGGTCGGGGTACCCGCACGACCAAGACCACGACCCTGTCCACCACCTTCGGAGATCTGAAGAAGGGGCAGAAGGTGGTCATCAAGGTGACGCCGGTGGCCAAGAACGGTGAACGGGGTCCGACGGTGACGCGCAACGGCACCGCCGGCTGATCCAGACGGCGTGCGCAACGAGCGGCAGACCGCGGGTCTGCCGCTCCTTGCGTTTCCGGGAATAGTTGACCGGAAGGCGAGGTTGAGTCGACATCGCTCAAGTCATTTGACGGATGGAGCATCCATCCGGCACTCTTGAGCCCAGTCCGCTCAACACTGCATCACGCTGGAGGAACCCCCATGGCACGTGCGGTCGGCATCGACCTCGGCACGACGAACTCCGTCGTCGCCGTTCTGGAGGGTGGCGAACCCACCGTCATCGCCAACGCCGAGGGCGCGCGCACCACGCCGTCGGTCGTCGCCTTCGCCCGCAACGGAGAGGTCCTGGTCGGCGAGGTCGCCAAGCGCCAGGCCGTCACCAACATCGACCGCACGATCCGGTCGGTGAAGCGGGAGATCGGCACCAACTGGTCCACCGAGATCGACGGGAAGAAGTTCAACCCGCAGCAGATCTCCGCGTTCGTCCTGCAGAAGCTCAAGCGGGACGCCGAGGCCTACCTCGGCGAGCCGGTGACCGACGCGGTCATCACGGTTCCCGCCTACTTCTCCGACTCCGAGCGCCAGGCGACCAAGGAGGCCGGCGAGATCGCGGGCCTGAACGTCCTGCGCATCATCAACGAGCCGACGGCGGCGGCCCTGGCCTACCGCCTGGACAAGGACTCCACCGAGCACCGCATCCTGGTGTTCGACCTCGGTGGCGGCACCTTCGACGTGTCGCTGCTCGAGATCGACGAGGGCGTCGTGGAGGTCAAGGCCACCAGCGGCGACAACCGCCTCGGCGGCGACGACTGGGACGAGCGCATCATCGAGCACCTCGTCGGCAAGTTCCGCGCCGCGAACGGGATCGACCTGGCCAAGGACAAGATGGCCATGCAGCGGGTTCGCGAGGCCGCGGAGAAGGCGAAGATCGAACTCTCCTCGGCGCAGTCGACGGCGATCAACCTGCCCTACATCACCCAGGACGCGGACAAGAACGCGCTGTTCCTGGACGAGACGCTCTCCCGCGCCGAGTTCCAGAAGATCACCGCGGACCTGATCGACCGCTGCCGCAAGCCCTTCGCCCAGGTCATCAAGGACGCGGGGGTGAAGGTCTCCGACATCGACCACGTCGTCCTCGTCGGCGGCTCGACCCGCATGCCGGCCGTCACCGACCTGGTCAAGGAACTGACCGGTGGCAAGGACCCGCACAAGGGCGTCAACCCGGACGAGGTCGTCGCCGTCGGCGCCGCATTGCAGGCCGGCGTCCTGAAGGGCGAGGTCAAGGACGTCCTGCTCCTGGACGTCACCCCGCTGTCCCTGGGCATCGAGACCAAGGGCGGGATCCTGGACAAGCTCATCGAGCGCAACACCACGATCCCGACCAAGCGCTCGCGCACCTACACCACAGCCGAGGACAACCAGCCCTCCGTGCTCATCCAGGTCTACCAGGGCGAGCGCGAGATGGCCCGGGACAACAAGTCCCTCGGCAACTTCGAGCTCACCGGGCTGCCGCCGGCGCCGCGCAACGTGCCGCAGATCGAGGTCACCTTCGACATCGACGCGAACGGCATCGTGCACGTCAACGCCAAGGACCTCGGGACCGGCAAGGAGCAGTCGATGACCGTCACCGGCGGCTCGGCGCTGGCCAAGGACGACATCGACCGCATGGTCCGGGACGCCGAGCAGTACGCGGCGGACGACAAGAAGCGCCGCGAGGCCGTCGAGAACCGCAACCAGGGCGAGGCGCTGGTCTACCAGGCGGAGAAGTTCATCCTCGACAACGCCGACAAGCTCGCCGACGGTCCGGCCGCGGCGAACAAGGCCGAGGTCGAGTCCGCGCTCGAGGAGCTGAAGAAGGTCCTCGAGGGCAACGACGACGAGGCGATCAAGGCCGCGACGCAGAAGGCCGCGACGGCCTTCCAGTCCCTCGGCGCCGGGATGTACGCCAACACCCAGCCCGGAGCCGAAGGCGCCCCGTCCGCAGACGCGGGCGGCGCCGACGAGGACGTCATCGACGCCGAGATCGTGGACGAGGACGAGTCCAAGTGAGTTCGGGAACCCCAGAACACGACTACGAGCCGCCGGTCGTGCGGGACAAGCGCCGCATCGACCCCACCACCGGCGAGGTTCGCCCCGAAGCAGAGGTTCCGCCCGTCCCGCAGCCCGAGGCTGCGGGACCGGGCGGGACCCCGGCTGACGCCGGCGGTCCAGTCGCCGACGTCGCGCCCGGTAGCGCGGAACTCGAGGCCGCGCTCGCCGAGCGCACCGCCGATCTGCAGCGGGTCTCGGCCGAGTACGCGAACTACCGGCGCCGGGTGGACCGGGATCGGGAGGCCGTTCGGGAGCTCGCGCTCATCGCCGCGCTCACCGAACTGCTGCCGGTGTTGGACAACATCGGCCGGGCCCGTGCACACGAGGAGTTGGTCGGCGGCTTCAAGGTCGTCGCCGAGTCGCTCGAGGCAAGCCTGGGCAAGCTCGGCCTGGTGCCGTTCGGCGAGGCGGGGGAGCCCTTCGATCCGAACGTGCACGAGGCGCTCATCCACGAGCACTCCGCCGAGGTCGCCGAGGCGACGTGCGTCGAGGTCCTGCAGCCGGGCTACCGGGTCGGCGAGCGTCTCGTTCGCCCGGCGCGGGTGAAGGTCGCGGACCCTGCGGGCTAGCGAGGACCACTGCGGCGTTTCGCGCCCTGGGCAGGTATTGGAAGGGCGCGAAACCCCGCCACAGACGATCGATTCGACGCGAGCGAGAGGGGGACGGCGTGAGCAACAACGTCCGTGAGTACCTGAACCGGGACCTGTACGCCGTTCTCGGGCTGAAGAAGACCGCCGGCGAGTCGGACATCAAGAAGGCCTACCGCAAGCTCGCCAAGGAACTGCACCCGGACCACAACAAGAACAACCCGGAGGCGGAGGCCAAGTTCAAGGAGGTCTCCGAGGCCTACCACGTGCTCGGCGACGCCGCCCGGCGCAAGGAGTACGACGAGGGCCGCGAGCTGTTCGGTTCCGGCGGCGGCTTCCGCGCCCCGGGCCCCGGCGGCGGCTTCTCCGCCCCCGGCGGCATGCAGTTCGACTTCGGCGGGGGACAGGACGGCGGCCTCGGGGACATCCTCGGCGGCATCTTCAACCGTGGGCGGGGTGCGGCCCCGCGCCGCGGGACCGACGTCGAAACCGAGGTGACGATCGGTTTCGCCGACGCCGTCGACGGGGTGACCGTGCCGCTGCGCCTGACCAGCGACCGGCCGTGCCGTTCCTGTGCCGGCACCGGCGCCCGGGCGGGCACGACTCCGAAGCTGTGCCCGTCCTGCTCCGGCAGCGGACACGTCAGCCGGAACATGGGCGGGTTCGCGATGAGCGAGCCCTGCCAGCAGTGCCGGGGCCGCGGGATGGTCGTCGAAGACCCCTGCCCGGTCTGTCACGGCATGGGCCGGGCCAGCGGTGCGCAGACCATCAACGCCCGCATCCCCGCCGGAGTGACGGACGGTCAGAAGATCCGGCTCAAGGGCAAGGGCGCTCCCGGCGAGCGCGGCGGCCCGGCGGGTGACCTGTTCGTCTCGGTGAAGGTGCGTCCGCACCCGGTGTTCGCCCGGCGCGGCGAGCACCTGACCGTCACGGTGCCGGTCACCTTCCCGGAGGCCACGCTCGGCGGCGAGATCAAAGTGCCCACCCTGGGCGGCGCGCCGGTCACCCTCAAGCTGCCGGCGGGCACCGCCAACGGCCGCACGATGCGCGTCCGCGGTCGAGGCGCCGCTCGCAAGGACGGCACGCGCGGAGACCTGCTGGTCACCGTCGAGATCGCCGTACCGCAGAACCTGACCGCCGAGGCCCGCAAGGCCATCGAGGCCCTCGCCGCCGCCTACGCGAGCGATCCGCGGGCCGATCTCATGGCCGCGGCCGCGGCCGCGGAACGATCGGAGGCCTAGCCATGCGTCGCCACCCCGTTGCGTCCGACCGAGCGTGGCCCATGGGCCTCACATCGTCGGACGTTGCGAGTTCCGCGCAGGGTTGGGAGCCGAACGTCCGACGGACCGTGGCCCATGGGCCTCGCTTGGTCGGACGTTGCGATTCGACCGGAGGGGAGGGCTGAGATGACGGAGGACTTCGAGATCGGCGTGTACGTCATCTCGGTCGCCGCCGAACTCTCCGGTCTGCACCCGCAGACGCTGCGCCAGTACGACCGGCTCGGCCTGGTCTCCCCCGGTCGCGCCGCCGGCCGCGGGCGCCGGTACTCCGCTCGGGACATCGTCCGTCTGCGCGAGGTGGCCCGCCTGTCCCAGGAGGAGGGCGTCAATCTCGCCGGCATCAAGCGCATCCTGGAACTCGAGAACGCCAACGACGCCCTGCGCCACCGCCTGGCCGAGGTCGAAGCGGAACTGAACTACGTCCTGGCCGCCCTGCGCGAGAAGCAGGGCGAGGCCACCAACCCGGCCTACCGCCGGATGAACCTGCCCGCGGTCTTCGACCCCGGCCCCGGCACGGCCGTCGTCGTCTGGCAGCACCCGGGCCGCCGCCCACCCCGCTAACCACCCACGCCCCACCCGCCCAATCCCGCCCGCCCAATCCCATTCGCCCCATCCGCCCCATCCGCCCCATCCGCCGATACGGCCCGGGCATGACTGTGAGGGCTGTCAGCCGCCACGGTCATTCCCGAAGGGCGATTTTTCGAAGAGCGTGACTGTGGGAGCTGACAGCCCCCTGAGTCACGGAGGTCCCGTCCCGACCCGCCGTCGGGCACGCGCGCGAAGGAGATCCGCGTCATGGACGCCGACAAGCTGACCACCCGCACCCAAGAGGCCTTCTCGACGGCCGTCCGGCGCGCCGCGGCCGCCGGGCACAGCCAGGTCGAGCCCGTGCACCTGCTGCTCGCGCTGCTCGACGCGCCCGAGGGCACCGTCCGCCCGTTGCTCGAAGCCGTCGGCGCGAACGCGAACACCGTCGCCGGGGCCGCGCAGCAGCAGTTCGACCGCCTGCCCAGCGCCAGCGGTACGACCGTCGCGAACCCGCAGGTCTCGCGGCAGGCCTACGCAGCGCTGCAGACCGCCCTGGACACCGCGGCCCGGCTCGGGGACGAGTTCGTCTCCACCGAGCACCTGCTCGTCGGCCTGGCCACCGGGCCGTCCGAAATAGCCACGCTTCTGACGCAGCATCGGGCCACGCCCGCCCAGCTGCTCGACGCGTTCGCCGAGGTCCGGGGCGGCGCCCGCGTCACCAGTCAGGATCCCGAGGGGACGTACAAGGCGCTGGAGAAGTACGGCGTCGACCTCACCGCCGCCGCGCGGGAGGGCAAGCTCGACCCGGTCATCGGCCGGGACTCCGAGATTCGCCGCGTCGTGCAGGTCCTCTCGCGCCGCACCAAGAACAACCCCGTGCTCATCGGCGAGCCCGGCGTCGGCAAGACCGCCGTCGTCGAGGGCCTCGCACAGCGCATCGTCGCCGGCGACGTCCCGGAGTCCCTGCGCGGCAAGCGCCTGATCGCCCTCGACCTCGCGGCCATGGTCGCCGGCGCGAAGTACCGCGGCGAGTTCGAGGAGCGGCTCAAGGCCGTCCTGAAGGAGATCAAGGACTCCGGCGGGCAGGTCGTCACGTTCATCGACGAACTCCACACGATGGTCGGCGCCGGCGCGTCCGAGGGCGCCATGGACGCGGGCAACATGCTCAAGCCCATGCTCGCCCGCGGCGAACTGCGCCTGGTCGGCGCGACCACGCTCGACGAGTACCGCGAACGCATCGAGAAGGACCCGGCCCTCGAGCGCCGCTTCCAGCAGGTGCTGGTCGGCGAGCCGAGCGTCGAGGACACCATCGGCATCCTGCGCGGCCTGAAGGAGAAGTACGAGAGCCACCACAAGGTCGCCATCGCCGACTCCGCGCTCGTCGCCGCCGCCGCGCTGTCCGACCGCTACATCACCGGGCGCTTCCTGCCCGACAAGGCCATCGACCTCGTCGACGAGGCCGCCTCCCGGCTGCGCATGGAGATCGACTCCAGTCCCGTCGAGATCGACGAGCTGCGCCGCTCCGTGGACCGCATGCGCATGGAGGAGATGGCGCTGTCCAAGGAGGGCGACGACGCCTCCCGGGAACGCCTGGAGAGGCTACGCCGGGAACTGGCCGACCGTCAGGAACAGCTCGACGGACTCAACGCGCGCTGGGAGCGGGAGAAGTCCGGGCTGAACCGGATCGGGGAGGCCAAGCAACGCCTCGACGACCTCCGTGGGCAGGCCGAGCGGTTCCAACGAGACGGCGACTTCGAATCCGCGAGCAGGCTGCTCTACGCGGAGATCCCCGCGCTGGAGAAGGAACTCGCCGACGCGACCGAGGACGAGACGGACGCCGCGGCCATGGTGAAGGACGAGGTCGGCGCGGACGACGTCGCCGAGGTCGTCGGCGCGTGGACCGGCATCCCCGTCGGGCGCCTGCTCGAGGGCGAGTCGGCGAAGCTGCTGCGGATGGAGGACGAACTCGGCGCCCGCCTGATCGGCCAGACCGAAGCGGTCCGGGCCGTCAGCGACGCCGTCCGCCGCACCCGGGCCGGCATCGCCGACCCGGACCGGCCCACGGGCAGCTTCCTGTTCCTCGGGCCAACCGGCGTGGGCAAGACCGAACTCGCCAAGGCGCTCGCGGACTTCCTGTTCGACGACGAACGCGCGATGGTGCGCATCGACATGAGCGAGTACGGGGAGAAGCACTCCGTCTCGCGCCTGGTCGGCGCCCCGCCCGGCTACGTGGGCTACGACGAGGGCGGCCAACTCACCGAGGCCGTCCGCCGCCGTCCCTACTCCGTGGTCCTGCTCGACGAGGTCGAAAAGGCGCACCCCGAGGTCTTCGACGTCCTGCTGCAGGTGCTCGACGACGGCCGGCTGACCGACGGCCAGGGCCGCACCGTCGACTTCCGGAACACGATTCTGGTCCTCACCAGCAACCTCGGCTCGCAGTTCCTCGTCGACCCGACGCTCGATTCCCAGGCCAAGCGGGACTCGGTGCTCGCGGCGGTCCGCGTCGCGTTCAAGCCGGAGTTCGTCAACCGCCTCGACGACATCGTCGTGTTCGATCCGCTGAGCCGGGAGGACCTCGCGGCGATCGTCCGGATCCAGGTCGCGCGGCTCGCCGAGCGCCTGGCCGGGCGGCGCATCGCCCTGCAGGTGACCGAGGCCGCCACCGACTGGCTCGCCGCCACCGGCTACGACCCGGTCTACGGCGCTCGGCCGCTGCGCCGCCTGATCCAGTCCGCGATCGGCGATCCGATGGCGAAACTGGTGCTCGCCGGTCGGCTACGCGACGGCGACACGGTCGCCGTGGACCTGTCCGACGCCAAGGACGGACTGACCATCGCGGCGGCCTGAGGAGCCGGATGCGCGGCGCCGGTTTGGCCCACAGGGACCCCGGGGTATGACCTACGGCACAAACGCGTCATCATGGCAGTACGGTTCGCCGATTTCGAGGACTTCGCACGCTTGCGGAGTTTGGGTCGTCGAGCCGCCTGAGGAGTTGTGTCGATGAGCCCGGAACCCCAGAACGCACAGCGAGTCCCCAAGCGATCGGGCGGGCAGGCGCTGTTTGTTCTCGTCGGCCGCGACGGCACGTTCGTCGCGCGCGGGGGCCTCGACGTCAACACGGCCCCGGCTCTGCGGCGCGTGCTGGAGACCAACCCGCCGCGCGGCCTCGGCCGCCGACTGCTGGACCTGCGCGGGGTGGACTACCTCGACGCGGACGGCGTCACCGTGCTCTGCGAGTACGCCCGCCGCCTGCACTTCGTCGTCGAGCCCTGCAGTCCGGTGGCCGCCGTGGTCCACGCCTACGGGCTGGACTCCCCCGTCGCCGGGGTACGGGCCGCGCTCTCCTAGCGGAATCGCCCGGGGGCAATATGGGCGATTTGCGCATGTGAACCCCTCGGCCGGCGCATTGTATTTTCCATGCGCGCTCGCGTGGTCTCCTCGCTCGCCGCGTTCGCGCTGCTCGCGGGCTGCGGAGCGGCCGAGCAGGACGCCGCTCCGGTCGTCCAGGCCGGTTCGCCGACTCCCGCGGTCGCCCTCGAACGCACCGAATGGCAGCTCGTCGGCGTGCGCCAGGCCGGCGTCACCGTGCCGACCAGGCCGAATCTCGACGTCACCATGGTCGTCGAGCCGTCGGGGCGCTTCCTGCTGCACGCCTGCAACAACGTCTTCGGCGAGGTCGTCCTCGGCGCGAGCACCGCGATGTTCGACGGCCGCAGCACCACCCGCCGGGCCTGCTCGGGCGCGGCGTCGGAGGTCGATGCGGCGGTCCGTTCCGCTCTCCTCGGCGAGGTCGGGTGGGAGATCGCCGGCCGACTCCTCTCGCTCAGCACCCTGGACCAGGACGTCCGTCTCGATTTCCGAGTCAAGGACCCGGCACAGCCGCCGGTGTCCGCGGTGCTCGTCGCCACGGTCCCCGAGATGCCGCTGGGCTGCCGCATCATGGCCGGCGTCGCGGAGTCCGGGGAACGCCTCTACGCCCTCGCCCAAACCCGCGAGGACGGCCCGTGGCGCCTCGTGCGCAGCGGTCCGGCCGCACCGGGCGACGCGCCGATTCTCGCTCCGGAACTGCAGGATGCGGCCACCGGCCGGCAGTGCACCGCCGGCTTCGCCCCCGGCGCAGCCGCCCGGGTCGCCTACCAGGCCCGACCCGACGCTCCGCCGGTCGATCTCGCCCTGCACCGCGTGTCCGGTATCGCCACCCCGGTCTACACCGGGATCCTGGAACGGACGCCGTCGGCCGAGCCCGGCCTGATCAGGGTCTACGACGCCGGGGGACGCGTCCTGCAGGTGTGGTCGACGCTCGCGTGAGGTGATGCGTCACACTCCTCCTATGAGGGCAGGCAGCAGTGGTTGATCACAACCGACCGTTGCCGCCGGTCACCGAGGAGATCCGCGAGGCGGCGCGCAAGCGGCCGGGCGGCTGGGTCTACGCGATCGACCCCGAACACGACACCGACACCTCGGTGCCCCGCCAGGGCATCATCGGTGCCTGGCGTGTCGACGGCCTCGGCCGCTTGACGGGCGAGTTCCGGCACAACCCCGACTACGTTCCGTCTGCGGGCGCCTTGCAACTGCCAGAACCGACCGACTCCCTCGACGAAGTTCTCCAACGCGCCGCCTACAAGCGAGCCGAGGACGGCGAGGTCCTCGAGGCCGTCCTGGCCGCCGAACTCTGGCTGCACGCCTCCACGCACCCGGGCCTGCTCAGCGTCCCGGACGAGCGCGGCGGGTGGGTCATCCAGGCCTTCAGCTCCGAACACCACGCCGAAACCGCCGTGCGGGACCGGCCCAGCGAACACATCCCCGAGGACATCGCCGGCTGGCAGCGTCGTCTCGGGCGGGAGCTGGCGGCGGCCTGGCCGGTGGGCCACGACCTCGAGATCAATCCGGGCGGTCCGGCGTCGGCGCGCATCCGCGGCGAGCAACTCCGCTCGGCCACGCAGCCCAGCAGCTAGGAACCCGGCCGCCGGAGCTCTGCCGCTAGGAGATCGCGCGGGCGAAGACGTCGCCCTCGTGGTTGCGGTCGCCGGGGACGAGGTTGCCCGCGTCGGAGACGAACACGACGACGGAGCCGTCCTTGCTGATCACCGGCTGCACCGAGGTTTTCCGTCCCTGCTGGCCCTGGGCTCCGACGCCGACCCGGGAGGTCGTGCGCTCCCGCCGGTCGTGCAGGAAAACCTCCCGGACGTTGTTGGTGTCGCCCGGCGTCAGATTGTTCGCCAGCGACACGAACGCCACGTACCGGCCGTCGCCGCTGATCGAGGCGCCGTAGGAGTCCGCGGTCGCCTGGGCGCCGTCGCCGGCGACGCTGACCCGCTCCGTGCGGGCCGTCGCGAGATCGTGGACGAACACGTCGGGCACGAAGTTGGTGTCCGAGAGGTCGAAGATCCCGTCCGGGTTCACCAGGGACTTCGGGGCGTCCTGACCGGTCGGGTCGACGCCGAGCAGCGTCGTGGCCCGGGACTCGAAGGCCACGTACCGGCCGTCCGCGGAGATCGACGGCTCCGTGCTCTGCGCGTTCGACTCTCCGCCGAGGCTGTTCACGCTGGCCCGCCGAGTCACGCCGGTCCGGCGATCCCGGACGAACACGTCCTCGGTCAGGTTCACGTCGTGCGGAACGAGGTTGCTCGCCTGGGAGGAGAACGCCACGAACCGGCCGTCGCGCGAGAGCGAGGCGTTGCCGCTGCCGCCTCCCGCGCGCTCGTTCAGGAAGGTCTTGGTGACGAGGTCGAAGGTGTCCTTCGCCCGGTCGTAGGCCCAGATCTGCGTCGTCGAACCGGCGCCGCCTTCGAGCAGATTCCCGGCGGTGGACTCGAACGCGATCGTGGTGCCGTCCCCGCTGATGACGCCGAAACCGCTCTGACCGTTCAACTCTCCGCCGTCGTGGGACCGGCCGATGCGGGTCGTGGTGCGCTTCACGCGGTCGTAGAGGAACACGTCCCCCTGCCGGTTCAGGTCGTCGGGCACGAGGTTGGAGGCGAAGGAGTCGTAGACGACGTACCGGCCGTCGTCGCTGATCGTCGGGTTGAAACTCGCCGAGTTCGCCTGTCGACCGGTACTGCTGACGCTGACCCGGATGGTCTTCGCGCTGCGGGTGTCGCGCAGGAAGATGTCCCGCTTGTGGTTGAAGTCCCCCGGCACCAGGTTCGAGGCGTCCGAGGCGAAGGCCACCCACCGGCCGTCCGCGGACACCGCCGGAGTGAAACTGGAGTCGTTGGTCTCCGCGGCGACCATCGGCACACTGACCCGGACGGTCGACGGTGCCGCGGCCGCGGCGGGCGCGCCGACGGCGGCGACGAGGGCGGGGGCCGCCACCGGCACGAGGCGGCGCAGAACGGACGAAGCGGGCACGTCCTCCACGGTACAGACCACGGGGCGAGCGAACCGGGGAACCGTGGCGCTGCGCGAGTAGTTTGACCTCCGTTGCGGTCCACCCGCGTACCCGAAAGGACACCGATGCCACTGCCGGGCAAGCTCGTCGCCCTGCACATCGGAGCCCACAAGACGGGCACCAGCGTGCTGCAGCGCTACCTGCGCGAGAACGAGGACCTGATGGCCCGGCGGCGGGTGAAGCACCTGCGTCGAGCGCACCTCTCGCAGATGGTCGGCTGGGGCGACCGCCTCGCGGCCGAGCCCGAACCGCTGCGGGACCGGTTGACCAGGTTCGGCTGGGACCCGCGCTACCGCACGCTGATCGGGTCCTACGAGAACCTCGTCGGGCGGCCGTTCACCCGCGCCGGCAAGGGCGTGCTGTACCCGAACGGCCCGCGCAACGTCGACGCGCTGGCGCGGGCGGTGGGCGCCACCCACTGCAAGGTCCTGCTTTCGATTCGCCCGCAGGCCGACTTCGTCGAGTCCTACTACCTCCAGACGGTCCATCAGGGCGGGCACGAGACCTTCGCCGAGTGGCTGCGGCTCGTCGACCTCGACGCGCTGTCCTGGCAGCCGATCGTCGAGGCGATGCGCGCCCGGTTCGGCCGGGAGAACGTCGAGGTCGTCGACTTCCGGCTCATCCGCGAGGGCCAGGAGGCGTTCCTGCGGCACATCCTGGGCCGGATCGACTCCCGGCTCGACCGGCCCGTCAGCTATTCCGAGCCGAAGAACCGCAGCGTCTCGGCCCGGGGCCTCCAGATGGCGCTGGCCGCGAACCCGCACCTGAAGACGAGCGAGGAACGGGGCGCCCTGCGCACGTTCCTGCAGACCCACTTCTCCAACCTCGACGGTCCGCGGCCGGTGCTGTTCGCCCCGGAGCAGAAGGCGGACCTGTGGGAGCGCTACCGCGCGGAGTACGAGGATCTGGTGAAGTGATCGTCTACCTCGGGCTTGCGGCCACCGGCCTCGAGCAGGTGGCCGGGCTGCTGCCGGAGCACGTGCTGGCGGGGGAGCACCTGCTGGGCGCCGAGCCGCTCGGCGTCGCCGACGCCGACCGGCTGCGCCCGGACGCCGTACCGGCGCTCACGGCCGCTCTGGCCGGCGCCACCGGCGTTCGGCTGCTGCTGCCCGTTCGCCGCCAGGACCGGCTCATGGAGCACGCGCATCTCGCCGAGGTGCGCCGCGGCGGGTCCACGCCCTTCGCCGAGCAGTTTCCGAACCCGAAGGACCCGGTGCTCGACTGGGCCGAGCTCGCCGAACGGCTGAGCGGCGTGCCCGGCGTGGAGCGGGTCGAGGTCCTGCCGCTCGACCCGGACCTCGACCTCGGCCACGGAGCGTGGGTCGATGCGCTCTCCGAGCTCGTCGGGCCCGCCGAGGGCCTGTTCGATCGGCCGCCGACCTACTCCGCCCGGGGCATTCGGGTCGCCCGAGCGATGAACGGGCACCTGGAGACCGACGCCGAGCGGGCGCTGGTCCGGGAGTTCGTCGCGGCGACGTTCCCGGGGCCGTCGGGCCCGGACCTGTTCCTGTCCGCGGCCACCCGCGCCCGCGTGGTGGAGGCCTACCGAAGCGCGAACCGTAGATTGTTCCGCGACTGGCTGCCCGGATACCCGGAGACGGCCTGGGACCAGACCTAGGAGAGAACGTGGCCCTCGAAAAGCCCGAGATCGACTTCCCCGAAGGCGACCCGCCCGCGGACCTGGTGGTCACCGACCTCGTCGTCGGCGACGGCGCCGAGGCCAAGCCCGGCGCGAACGTCTCGGTGCACTACGTCGGCGTCGCGTTCTCCACCGGCGAAGAGTTCGACGCGAGCTGGAACCGCGGCTCCGCGTTCCAGTTCCCGCTCGGCGGCGGGCGGGTCATCGCCGGCTGGGACCAGGGCGTCGCGGGCATGAAGGTGGGCGGGCGGCGCAGGCTCGTCATCCCGCCGCACCTGGGCTACGGCGACCGCGGCGCGGGCTCGGTCATCAAGCCGGGCGAGACGCTGATCTTCGTCGTCGACCTGCTCGCGGTATGACCGCACGAGAAGAGCTGCTCAAGCTGATCTCCGAGCGTGCCGTGGTCCACGGTCGCGTGACGCTGTCCTCGGGCAAGGAGGCCGACTACTACGTCGACCTGCGTCGGGTCACCCTCGACGCAGACGCCGCGCCGCTGGTCGGTGTGGTGATGCTCGAGGCGACCTCGCACCTGGACTACGACGCGGTCGGCGGGCTCACCCTCGGCGCCGACCCGGTGGCCACCGCGATGCTGCACGCCGCCGCCGCGCAGGGCCGCCGGCTGGATGCGTTCGTCGTCCGCAAGGAGGGCAAGGCCCACGGCCTGCAGCGGCGCATCGAAGGCCCGGACGTGACGGGCCGGCGAGTGCTGGCGGTAGAGGACACCAGCACGACCGGCGGCTCGGTCCTCACCGCGGTCGAGGCCCTGCGCGAAGCAGGCGCCGAGGTGGTGGCGACGGCGGTCATCGTCGACCGAGGCGCCGGTCCCACCGTGGAGGCCGCAGGCCTGCCCTACATCGCGGCCTACAGCCGCGAAGACCTCGGCCTGGGCTGAAACTCGCCGATAGCGCAGTCGAACACGTCCGCATCGCCGCAACGCGGTGTCCAACTGCGCCATCGGGATAGATCGAGCACGCTGGAGGGCGGAGTGTCGGTGGGGGAGGACCGCGATCCCGGGGTGGGGGTGGGGCCCCACCCGCGCCCGTGGCCCCTCGATCCGCGGCTCGACCCCGAGCTGCTCGAGCACGGGGACCGGCGCAACGTCGTCGACCGGTTCCGGTACTGGCGGCGCGAGGCCGTGGTCGCGGAGCTCGACACCACCCGCCATCCGTTCCACGTGGCGATCGAGAACTGGCAGCACGACTTCAACATCGGCTCGGTGGTCCGCACCGCCAACGCGTTCGCCGCCGCCGAGGTGCACATCGTCGGGCTGCGCCGGTGGAACCGGCGCGGGGCGATGGTCACCGACCGGTACCAGCACGTCCGCCACCACGAAAGCCCCGCCGACCTGCTCGCGTGGGCCGGGGATCTGCCGGTGGTCGGCATCGACAACCTCCCGGGCTCGGTGCCGCTGGAGACCTACGACCTGCCGCGCGAGTGCGTGCTGCTGTTCGGCCAGGAGGGCCCCGGCCTGTCCGATGCAGCGCGCAGCGCGGCGAGTGCGGTGCTGTCCATCGCCCAGTTCGGGTCCACGCGCTCGATCAACGCCGGCGCCGCCGCGGCCATCGCGATGCACGCCTGGACCCGCCGGCACGTGTTCGGCCAGCGCCCCGGGGAAGACCCACCCGTCCTCTGACGGCGTGTGGGGCCATCGGCGGGGCGACATGGCCCCACGCGCCTGCAGGGGATGCACCACCAACGAGCGGAGAGAGCCAATGCGGGTCGTGGTGATCGGAGCCGACGCGGCGGGGGCCAGCGCGGCGTCCTCGCTCAGGCGTGCGCGGGGCGAGGACCTGGAGGTCGTCGTCTTCGACCGCGGCGAGTTCAGCTCCTACTCCCTGTGCGGAATCCCGTACTGGATCGGCGGCGACGTCTCCTCGCGCGATGCGCTCGTAGCCCGTACCCCGGAGCGGCACCGCGAGAACGGCATCGACCTGAGGGTGCGTCAGGAGGTCGAGGGGATCGATCTCGCCGGCTCTCGGGTGAGCGTCCGCGATCTCCAGACCGGGGCCGTCGAGCACGTCGGCTACGACCATCTCGTGATCGGAACCGGCGCCACGCCGGTGCGTCCGGACCTGCCGGGGATCGACTCCGAAGGCATCTTCACGGTGAACAGCCTCGCCGCGGCCACCGACCTGCAGGAGGCGTTGGCCCGCGGTCCGCGCGAGGCGGTGGTCGTCGGGGCGGGCTACGTCGGCATCGAAATGGCCGAGGCCCTGCTGCGACGCGGCCTGCGGGTCACCGTGCTCGAAGGCGGCCCGGAGCCCATGGCCACCCTCGATCCGGAACTCGGCCGCTGCGTACGCGCGGCGATGGAGACGATGGGCCTGCTCGTCAAGACCGGCGTGAAGGTCGTCGGGTTCCAGGCCTCGGGCGGTCGGGTCGTTCGCGTCCAGACCGACGCCGGAGCGGAACCGGCGGACCTCGTGGTCCTGGCCATCGGCGTGCGGCCGGAGACCTCGCTGGCGAAGGAGGCGGGGCTGGCCCTGGGCGAGAAGGGCGGCCTGCGCACCGACGACCGCCAGCGCGTCGACGGCACCGAGAACGTGTGGGCCGGTGGGGACTGCGTCGAGGTCTGGGACCGCCTGGCCAAGACGTTCACGACCGTCGCGCTCGGCACCCACGCCAACGCCCACGGCCGCGTCATCGGCGCGAACCTCGCAGGCCGGGAGGCACGGTTCCCGGGTGTGCTCGGCACCGCGATCAGCAAACTCTGCAACCTCGAGGTCGCCCGCACCGGCCTGGGAGAGCAGGCCGCGGCCGACGCCGGCTACGACGCGGTCTGCGCGAGCATCGACTCCACCACCGTCGCCGGCTACCTCCCCGACGCCGGCCCGATCACCGTGAAGGCGATCGTCGAGCGCGGGACGGGACTGCTGCTCGGCGGGCAGATCGTCGGCCGAGGCCGCGGGGCCGGCAAACGCATCGACGTCTTGGCCACCGCCCTGTGGGCCGGCTTGACCGCCGCGGACCTCGCCGAGGCCGACCTGTCCTACGCCCCGCCCTTCTCCCCGGTCCGCGACCCGGTCGCGGTGGCCTGCGCCGAGGCCGCCAAGCGCGCAGGCTGATCAGTTCGTCGTCTGCAGGCGTACCGCCAGGGCTGCCACGGCGACCACGAGGCAGCCGATCGCAGCCCACGAGAGGAGCGCGGGGCGGCGCAGCGCGGCGTACCCGCCGACGGCGCCGGCGAACGCCAGGACGACCGCCCCGACCATCGTCGGCTGCGCGTCGTAGACCTCCCAGCGCGACCGGCCGTCGGAGCCGTAGCCGTCCTCGCCCGCGACGTACACGACCAGCAGCACCCCGACGAACAGCGGCGGGAACCACGCGACGCTGCGCCACCCGGGCCCGATTTTCGGTGCGGCGTCGGCTGCGACGCCGACCAGACCGAACAGGAACGTCCCGACGGCCGCGACGAACAGCGCAAACTCGACGTCCACGACTGCGGACTCTAGTGGCGCGGATCTCCGGCGGGAGGGCGATCGAGGGCCGTGAAGGCCGGGTAGGCGCATGCGGAATACTGCGAGGCAGACCCCTTTTCAGACGTGTGGAGTTCAGATGAGCAGCCAGCGCGAAGCCCAGCGGGACAAGGTCGTCAACGGACGCGGGTTCATCGCAGCCCTCGACCAGAGCGGCGGCAGCACCCCGAAGGCGCTGGCCGACTACGGCATCGAGGCCTCGCGCTTCTCCAACGACGCCGAGATGTTCGACCTCATGCACGCGATGCGCAGCCGCATCGTCACCTCGCCCGCGTTCACCGGCGAGAAGGTGCTCGGCGCGATCCTGTTCGAGATGACGATGGACCGTCAGGTCGAGGGCGTCGACACTCCCACCGCCCTGTGGAACCGCGGCATCGTGCCGTTCCTCAAGGTCGACAAGGGCCTCGCGGACCAGGCCAACGGGGTACAGCTCATGAAGGACATGCCGGGCCTCGACGACGTGCTGTCCCGCGCCGTGTCCAAGGGGATCTACGGCACCAAGATGCGATCGGTCATCCACGAGGCCGACACCGCGGGCGTCGCCGCCATCGTCGAGCAGCAGTTCGAGGTCGGCGCGCAGATCGCCGCACACGGCCTGGTCCCGATCCTCGAGCCCGAGGTCTCGATCAAGAGCTCGTCCAAGCGGGCCGCCGAGGACCTGCTGCTCGAGAACATCGCCAAGCACCTCGCCGCGCTCTCCTCGGACACCCCGATCATGCTGAAGCTGACGATTCCGGACGAGGACGACCACTACGCGTCGCTGATCTCCGACACCAAGGTCCAGCGCGTCGTGGCGCTGTCCGGCGGGTACTCGCGTTCCGATGCGTGCGCACGGCTCAAGCGAAACAAGGGCCTGATCGCGAGCTTCTCCCGCGCCCTGGTCGAGGGCGTCTCGGACTCCCAGACCGACGAGGAGTTCAACGCGACGCTGGCCGCGGCCATCGACGAGATCTACAACGCCTCCATCTGAGGTCGCCGCACCTGCGAAGGACGGGGCGGCGCTGCTGTTCCTCCGGTCTTCATCCGGGCGTCGCGACGTTCCGGGTCGCCGGCCGGCGGGCGGTTCTAGCGTCGCGGCATGGGAGAGGACGGCGGCGCGCTGCCGACCCTCGTCGTGCTCGGTGCGATGAAGTGCGGCACCTCCGCCCTGCACCGATATCTGAGCCTGCATCCGGAGGTTTCCGCCTCCGATCCCAAGGAGCTCGACTTCTTCCTCGAGGGCGGGAACTGGGCTCGGGGACTCGACTGGTACGCCTCGCACTTCGACGCCGGCAAGCCCGCCCGGGTGGAGGCCTCGCCGAACTACACCGCCTACGCCGCGCAGGCGGGCGTGATGGCGCGCATGGAACAGGTCATCCCCACCGCGCGGTTCGTCTACCTGGTGCGCGACCCCGTCGATCGCATCGCCGCCCACTGGGTGCACAACGTCCACCGCGCGCGGCTGGAGCCGGGCGCGCGCATGGAGCCGATCCTGCTGCACCCGAACGCGACCTACCTCGCGCGCAGCAGCTACGGCTACCAGGTGCGCAACTTCGCCGACCACTTTCCGCTGAACCGTCTGCTCGTGCTCGACCAGCGGGAGCTCCTCGACCGAAGGGCCGCCACCCTGCGCCGCGTGTTCGAGTTCGCCGACGTCGACCCGTCGTTCCTCGACGCGGCCTTCGACGCTCCGCACGGGCGGACCAGCCGCAAGCTCGCCCCCAGCCTCCTCGGCCGCGTCGTGCGCCGGGTCGGCCCACGCGCGTGCTGGCTGCGGTGGCGCGACCATCCGTGGCTGAGCGCGCCGAGCCCGCGGCCGGACGTGCGCCGTGCCCTGCCGGAGGACGTACTCGACGACCTGCGCGCCGACGCCGCCGACTTCTCCGAACTGACCGGCCTGGACGTCTC
The DNA here is from genome assembly GCA_052389435.1 of Sporichthyaceae bacterium. GTDB lineage: Bacteria > Actinomycetota > Actinomycetes > Sporichthyales > Sporichthyaceae > JBQTKD01. The sequence goes on from JBQTIB010000080.1 coordinate 46,601, forward strand.
GCACTGGTCGATCTGGAGGTGAGAGGCCGCGAGAGGATGGAGCCGTGGATCCCCATCTGGAAGCGTCGACCGCCATCGCCCGCGCAGCCCGCCACGTGCGGGACGAGGAATTCGCCATCGAGGTCGTGGTCGTCGCCGACGACGCCGCGGCACCGTCCTGGCACCTGAGCCTGGAGCGATCGCTCGACCCGGACGAGGCGGACCGTTCGCTGGGCTGGGACGACTACTGCCTGTCCCTGACCGACGGGGCTTCGACCTACGGGTGCCTACGGGAGGTCGACCTGCAGCCGAGCTCGCTGCGCCTGGACCTCACCGAGCAGGGCAGCGCCGATCTCGGCTTGGAGAGCCAGGAGTTGTCCATGGCGCTCGACCTCGACCCGGACCAGCACGCCGGCCTCGTCGCGGGCCTGCGCTCGATCCTCGCCGCCTCCCCGTCCGCTCCGCGGCTCGGCGGGCTGCTGGCTCAGCCGTAGCGCGCCTCCGCCCGCGCCTTGGCCTTGGCGGCCTCCACCTCCCGGTCCTTCGGCGGCGCCGTCGTCGTCAGACCGTCGAGCAGATCGCGCGTCGCCGCCGCGACCGCCGCGACGGCGGCGTCGAACACCGCCCGGTTGGCCGCCGAGGGTCGAGCGGCGCCGCTGATCTTGCGCACGTACTGGAGCGCGGCGGCTTCGACCTCCGCCTCGGTGCTCGGCGGAGCGAAGTTGTGCAGGGTCCGAATGTTGCGACACATGCCGGACAGGCTAGGCAATCCACGCGCCGCCGTCTCCCGGTCGGGACCGCTGTCGCAGGTGGGGCCGGTGGGACCGCTCCCCTTCCCGGTCGAAGCCGTTCGGTCCGGATCCGGCGAGCATTCTCGTCGGCGGCGCCGTACAGCGCTGCTTGCGAACGCGGCTAGGGGGCGGGGTCGGCCGACGGCTTCGCCTCGGCCTTCGGTTGGCTGCGGCGCATGCGGTCGGCGACGATCGTGCCCTTGTCGATGACGAGGATGCGGTCGCTGGACTCCTCGTGCACCTGTTGGAACTGCTCGGCGACCAGGACGGCTACGCCGTCGTTCGCGATTCTCCGCAGGGCCGCGTAGACCCCGTCCACGACGACCGGCGCCAGGCCCTGGGACGGCTCCTCGACCAGCAGCAGTCTCGGGGCGGGCATCATCGCCCGGGCGATGGCGACCATCTGCTGCTCGCCGCCGGAGAGCGTTCCGGCCTTCTGCGCGGCACGTTCGCGCAGAATCGGGAACAGTTCGTAGGCCTGTTCGAGGCCGTCGCGCTTGCGGGCCCGGGGCAGGGCGGCCGCGCCCATCAGCAGGTTCTCCTCGGTGGAGAGGTTGGCGAAGATGCGCCGGCCCTCGGGGGAGAACCCGATCCCGGCGGCGACCCGTCTGTGCGGTGCCCAGTTCGCGATGCCGACGCCCTCGAGGCGGATGAAGCCCGCGATGACCGGGACCGTACCCATGATCGTCTTGAGCAGCGTGGACTTGCCGGCCCCGTTGGCGCCGAGCAGCGAGACGACCTCGCCCGCGTCGACGTGCAGGTCGACGCGGTGCAGCACCGCCTGCCCGGAGTACCCGGCCACGACGGAGGACACCTCGAGGATCTGCTTGCTCACGGCGCCGGCCTCGTCGGGGCGCCGGCGAGCGGGGCGGCCGGGGAGTCCTCGAGGTGCTCGGTCGCGACCCACTGGTCGGTGGCCGTGAGGTAGTCCAGCCGGGTGCCGAGGTAGCGGTCGCGCACCACCGGGTCGCTCGCGACCTCGGCGGGCGTGCCGCAGGACAGCACCGCGCCCTCTGCGAGGACGTAGACGAGGTCGCAGGTGTCCAGGACGGCCTTCACGTAGTGCTCGACGATCAGCACGGTCAGGCCGAGGTCCTGGTGCAGGCGTCGGACGAGGCCGAACATCGCGGAGGAGGACGCGGGGTCCAGTCCGGCGGCCGGCTCGTCGAGCAGCAGCAGGCGGGGGCCCGAGACGATCGCCCGGGCGATCTCGATGCGGCGGCGGGCGGAGAACTCCAGCGTCCCGACGCGTTCGTCCCAGTACTTGTGCACGTCGAGCAGGCGGGCGGCGGCGTAGCCGACCTCCTCGGCGGCCTTCATCTGCGCCCACGCGCCCCGGGTGCCGGCGAGGAACGCAGCCGGGTGCGCCTTGACTGCGGCGTAGGCGCCGGCGCAGATGTTGTCCCCGCCGCTGAGTTCGGTGATGACCCGGGTGGACTGGAAGGTGCGGGCCATGCCGAGCTTGGACCGGTCCCAGGGGGAGAGCCTGGTGACGTCCTGCCCGAACATCTCGACGGTGCCGGAGTCGCACGTGGTGAAGCCGGACACGACGTCGAACAGCGTCGTCTTGCCCGCGCCGTTCGGGCCGATGAGCCCGACCATTTTCCCGGTCGGGACGACGATCTCCGCGCCCTGGAGCGCCTTGATCGGACCGAAGGCGAGCCGGACGTCCGTGGTGCGGACCGCGATCTCGGTGGCGGGGTGCGGCGGCAGCCAGCGCTCGATGAGGGCGAGGCACTCGGCGCGCTCGGCGGCGGAAAGGACCGAGGTCTGCTCGTGGGCCAGGCCGGCGGACTCGCGCAGCACGACCGTCGCCATCCGCTTGCGCTTGGTCCGGGAGCGCCGCCGACCGTGCCGCAGGCGCCGCTCGAGGTCCTGCATGCGTCCGCCGATGCCGCGGGCGCCGAACAGGGCCCCGACGGCCAACGCGACCGAGGCGATGAACGCCTGGTCGACGCTCCACCGCTCGAGCAGGATCGGGGTGACGATCAGGTAGGACGCGACGAGCAGCACCGAGGCCATCGAGTCCACGCCCGCAAGCACCGGAATGCACAGCAGCAGCAGCGATTCCTGGATGCCGAAGGACAGGTAGAGCGGCGGGGTGATGTAGAGCATCGACCCCAGGACGCCGGCGACGCCCGCGAGAAAGCCCGCGGTCGTGAACGCGTAGACGCGGAAGCGGGCGGCGGGGATGCCGACGGCCGAGGCGGCCTGCCGGTTGGAGCCGACGAGCAGAAACGCGAGCCCGGCGGGGCTGCGGCGCAGCCGCACCAGCAGTGCCAGGGCGAAGGCGAGCCAGGAGAGCGCGAAGAAGTAGAAGACGTAGTCGTTCTGCAGTTGGATGCCCAGCGGCTGGCCCGGCGGGTCCTGCAACGGCGCGCCGCCGTTGCCGCCGGAGGTTCCCCCGGACAGGTAGCCGACGGTGTAGACCGTCTGCTCGATCGTCAACTGCAGGCCGATGGTCAGCACGATCATGTACATCGGCGGGAGCTTGCTCGAGGCGGTCGCGAGGCCGGCCATCAACAGCGTGGGAATCGCGACGGCCGTGGCCGCGGCGAAGATCCACAGCCAGCCCTGACCCTGGTCCACGCGGTGGAGCCAGTTGAAGTAGTACGCCGAGGTCGCGAACAGACCCGCGGAGACCAGGGTGATCTCCCGGGTCCAGCCCTGCAGCACGAGCATGCCCAGGCCCAGCAGCGCGATCGGCACCGCGGCCGTCAGCGAGAACACCAGGTACTCGTGGACCAGCAGCGGCCAGATCACCAGCGCCGCGACGAGCGTGACCGACCACGGGCTCGACATGGCCCGCAGGATCGGTCGGGTCTTGGAGTCCGGGCCCTCGTCGTCGCCGACTCGCGCCGCGCGCAGCAGTGAACTCACGTGTGGTGCCCCGCCAGTTGGAAGAAGTTCTCCCGGCGCAGGCGGGCGGCGACGACGATAAGCGCCAGCAGGCCACCGAAGAGGATCACCTGCTGCTTGCCGACGCCGATGGTGCCGGCGAAGCCGCCGACCAGCAGCGTGGACAGGATTCCGTAGAACAGCGCTCCGATCAGCGCCAGTCCGACGCTGCGCATGCCGCCGACGACCGCGAGGAGCAGGCCGATGACGAACAGGTTCAGGAAGCCGTCGACGGCGTCCGCGACGGCGGAGGCGTACAGCGCCCCGGCGATGCCGGCGATGGCGCCGGACGCGCCGTAGACGCCCGTGCCGATGACCCGCAGTTTCGCGCCGCACCAGACGCTGGCCTCGACGTCGTCGGCGATCGCGCGGATCGCCAGGCCCGTGTAGGTGCGGTTGAGGAAGAACGTCAGCCCGACGACCAGGGCGATCAGCAGCAGCAGGGTGAACAGGCGGTGGTAGGTCACGACCACGTCGCCGATCGGCTGCCCGCCGCTCGGGAAGGGGCTCTCGCTGAGGGAGAACCCGCCGGGCTGCAGCCAGTACCCGGACATGTTGCCGACGAGCAGCAGGCCGGCGACCGACACGACGGTGAGGGTGATGCCCGGCAGTTCGGCCATGAAGCGCGACATCACCAGCGCACCGAAGCCGGCCGCGAGGACCGCGGTCGCCACCGCGACGAGCACCAGCGCGATCCACCCCCGGTCGACGATCGGGTGGGGTACCGCGTGGCCCTCCGTTCCGTTGACCAGCACTCCGTAGAGCAGCCCGCCGAAAATGGCGAACCCGCCGTGGACGAAGGCAATCGTCCGGCTGATCCGATAGGTCAGGACGACGGCCACCGGCAGGAATCCGTACAGGCCGGCGACCAGCACGCCGAGCACGATCGTCTCGTCGAGCAGCTCCCAGTTCACCCGGGCCTCCTCGGGATACGCGTGGCCGCGGGAGCGGTGAACAGACCGGGACGGATCTACTCGCTCGGGGCCTCGTGCGGACGGACGTTGCGGTGAGCGTAGGCGAAGCCTCCGAGCCCGGCCATGGCCGGGTGGTGGCCCACAACGCCCCAACACGCCGGATATCGAAACGGCGTCGGGTGTTGACACCGTTGTTCACTCTTGTCACATTTGTCCCAGCAAGAACAAGCGCACCACTGGTGCGAGGGTTCTTGTCCAGGGTCAGACCTGGCCGATCGCGCGCGGTGGGGACTCGCGAATCGGCCGGTCTGGCCCAAGAAATCCAGTCCTGCAGCTTCGGGACGCAGGCGCCGCCCGGCGAGGGGCGACGCCGGCACACGGAAACGGCCGCACAGCCCGGCGAGGGGCAGTGCGGCCGTTCTGTATCTCGGGCGCCGTGCGCGCCGCCCGCCGGCTGGGCCTGGCGGCTACCTGGCGCGGCGCTGGAGGCGCTCGGTGTCCAGCAGCACGACGGCGCGGGCCTCGAGCCGCAGCCAGCCGCGCGAGGCGAAGTCGGCCAGGGCCTTGTTGACGGTCTCCCGCGACGCGCCGACGAGCTGGGCCAACTCCTCCTGGGTGAGGTCGTGCGCGACGTGCAGGCCCTCCTCGGAGTGGACGCCGAAGCGCTTGGACAGGTCCAGCAGCGCCTTGGCGACGCGGCCGGGAACGTCGGAGAACACCAGGTCGCCGACGACCTCGTTGGTGCGGCGCAGGCGTCGGGAGAGCTGACGCAGCAGCGACAGGGCCACCTCCGGGCGCCCGGTCAGCCACGGCTTGAGTTCCGGGTTCGACAGGGCGAACAGCCGACTCTCCGTGACCGCGGTGGCGGTGGCGGTCCGGGGACCGGGGTCGAACAGCGACAGCTCGCCGAACATTTCGCCCGGGCCGAGGATCGACAGCAGATTCTCGCGTCCGTCGCTGGAGGTGCGACCGAGCTTCATCTTGCCCTCGGCGACCACGTACAGCCGGTCGCCGGTGTCGCCCTCGCGGAAAAGGACCTGCGAACGCCCCAGGCTGACTTCGGTCATGGAACGGCGCAGCGCCATCGCGGCGTCCTCGTCCAACGCCGCGAACAGCGGGGCCTTCTTGATGACGACGTCGTCCACCGACGCTCCTCTCGTGCACAACGGAGCCGGCCGGGCGGGATGCCTTAGGAACTCCCAGGTGCGGCGTAACTGTAGCGACTGGTCCGTGCCACGCGTCACACGCGGTGGCTAGTCCCTACTCGTGGGTCTTTTGATAACGACCTCGAAGGATCCAGACAGTCGAGCCCGTCGAGCGCCCCGTACCCTGAACGCGTGTCCCGCCCACGCTCCTTCGCCGACGAATCGGAACTCGCCCGCACCCGTCGTGCCCGTCGGATCGACCGCGAACTCGCGCTGCTCTACCCCGACGCCCACTGCGAGCTGGACTTCGGCACGCCTCTGGAACTGCTCGTCGCGACGATCCTGTCGGCGCAGACCACCGACGTGCGAGTCAACCTGGTGACCCCGGTCCTGTTCGCGAAGTACCGCACCGCGGCGGACTACGCGGCCGCGGACCGGGCGGAGATGGAGGCCATCGTCGCCTCCACCGGTTTTTTCCGGGCCAAGACGAACTCGGTCATGGGCATGGCGCAGGCGCTGTGCGACCGGTACGGGGGAGAGGTCCCCTCGCGTCTGGAGGACCTCGTCACGCTTCCCGGCGTGGGCCGCAAGACCGCGAACGTGGTGCTCGGCAACGCCTTCGACGTTCCCGGGATCACCGTGGACACCCACTTCGGGCGCCTCGCGCGCCGCTTCGGGTGGACCGAGGAGCAGGACCCGGTCAAGGTCGAGCAGGAGGTCGGGGCGCTCGTTCCGCGCCGGGACTGGACCGGGCTCTCGCACCGCCTGATCTGGCACGGCCGCCGTCGGTGCCACGCGCGCAAGCCGGCGTGCGGAGCGTGCGCCGTCGCGCCCCTGTGTCCGTCCTACGGCGAGGGCGAAACCGATCCGGACAGGGCCGCGAAGCTGGTCAAGTCCGGTCCCGTCGCCGCTGCGGTCGGCTAGCGGCCATGCGCGTGCGAACCCCTGCGGCGGCGACGCTGCTCGTTCTGCTGGCCGGTTGCGGTTCCTCCGCCCGGGTCGCCGAGCCGACCCCTACCTTCGAGGGCGTGGCGGCGACGCCGGGCGGTCGGTCCCCGGTGACGCTGCACTCCCGGCCGGACTCCACCTCGCCGCCGTGCACGGGCCTGGACGCGCCACTGCCCGACGCTCCGCTCGGCGCCAGGGCCGAGCGCGCCCTGCCCGATCTCGACCTCGCCTGCCTCGGCGCCGGCGACGGGCTGAACCTGAAGCAGTTGCGCGGCCCCGCCGTGCTGAACGTGTGGGCCAGTTGGTGTCGGCCGTGCGCTCAGGAGATGCCCTACCTGGTCGAGGCCGAGGCGGCGCTGCGGGACCGGGTGCGCTTCGTCGGTCTCAACCTCTCAGACGACGGCGCCGACGCCCGCACGTGGAACGCCTACCACGGCGTCGGCTGGCCCTCCCTGCGCGACGTCGACGGCAGGATTCGCGGCCCGTTGGGCGTACCGGGGCCGCCGGTGAGCTTCTTCGTCGGAACCGACGGCGCGATCGCCGGGGTCCACTACGGTGCCTTCACCAGCGCCGCGCAGGTACGCGAGGCCCTGGCGAAGTACCTCGGCATCGAAGGCTCGAAGACGTCGGCGACGCAGGTGGCCGACAGGCAACCGTCGGAGGCCCCCAGCGTGAGGAGTACCCCGCGCGCATGAGCCATCCGGAGTGGTTGACGCCGCTGGCGCGGCTGGTGGAGACGATTCGGCTCGAGGACTTCCAGGCCATCCTGCCTCCGGACGAAACCGAGGGCCGGGCCTCCGCCGTTCTGCTGCTGTTCTGGCAGGACCCCGAGCACGGCATCTCGGTGCTGCTGATCGAACGCTCCGCCGAACTGCGCAGCCACGCCGGCCAGCCCGCCTTCCCCGGCGGAGCCGTGGACCCCGAAGACTCCGGTCCCGTCGCCGCCGCCCTGCGCGAGACGGTGGAGGAGACGGGCCTGGACCCGGCCGGCGTCGAGATCCTCGGCTGCCTGCCGGACCTGTTCATCCCGGTCAGCAACTTCCGGGTCACCCCGGTGCTCGCCTGGTGGCGCGACCCGTCGCCCGTGCACGCCGTCGACGCGGCCGAAGTGGCCTCGGTGCACGCCGTCCGGCTCGCCGACCTGGTCGACGCGGACAATCGCCTGCGAGTGCGCCACGTCGCATCCGGACGGGTGATGCCGGCGTTCGCGGTCAACGGAATGCTGGTGTGGGGCTTCACCGCCGGAGTCCTCGATCACCTGATCCGCCTGGTCGGGTGGGAACGGCCCTGGTCCAGGGAGAGGGTGGTCGACCTGTCCGACGACGCTGTCGCGATGGCTTCCCGCACCGATCCCTCCGGTGGCGAGGGCGGCGCATGACGATGGTCGACCTCGTCATCGTCCTGGCCGCGGCGTCCTTCGCCATTGCCGGCTACCGCCAGGGATTCCTGGTCGGGGTGTGCGCGTTCTCGGGGTTCCTCGCCGGGGGCCTGCTCGGCATCCTGCTCGCTCCGGACGTCGTCAAGATCGTGCGGGACCAGCTCAGCCAGGCGATCTTCGCCGTCGCGCTGGTTCTGACGCTCGCGACCGTGGGCCAACTCCTCGGTTCGGTGGTGGGGGCGGCGATCCGCACCCGGCTGACCTGGCGCCCTGGCCACTGGATCGACGCGAGCACCGGGGCGCTGTTCGGCATCGTCTCGCTGCTGGTCATCGCCTGGTTCGTCGGCAACTCCCTGGCGCGGGCGCCGATCCCGAACGTCACCGAACGGGTCAAGGACTCCGACATCCTCGCCGCGGTGGACAAGGTCATGCCCGACAGCGCCTCGCGGGTGGACCGCGGCCTGTCGAGCCTGTTGAACAAGAACGGTCTGACGCAGGTGTTCGGGCCGTTCGACAACGAGCGCATCGCGCCGGTGCCTCCGCCGGAGAGCGGGCCGTTGGCCACCCGGGCCATCAAGCGCGCCGCCGCCAGCATCGTGAAGGTCGAAGGCGCCGCGCTGTCCTGCCGCAAGGCGCTGGAGGGAAGCGGGTTCGTCTACGCCCCGCAGCACGTGATGACCAACGCGCACGTCGTCGCCGGGGTCAACGAGCCGACGGTGTCCGTCGGCGGGACCGGCCCGAAGCTGTCCGGCCGGGTCGTGCACTTCGACCACCGCCGCGACGTCGCGATCCTCTACGTGCCCTCGCTCGACGCCCCCTCGCTCGACTTCGACTACACCGGCGAGCGGCGGGACTCCGCCGTCGTCGCCGGCTTCCCCCTCAACGGCCCCTACCAGTTGGAGAAGGCCCGCATCCGCGAGGAGATCCAGGCCCGCGGCCCGGACATCTACAACTCCGGCACCGTCGACCGCAACGTCTTCTCGATCTACTCCGAGATCGAACCGGGCAACTCCGGCGGTCCGCTGCTGTCCCCGAACGGCGACGTCTTCGGCCTGATCTTCGCCAAGTCGGTGGAGAGCGACCAGACCGGCTACGCGCTGACCGCCAAAGAGGTCAAGCCCGTCGCCGACAAGGCCCGCACCGCGACCCAGCAGGTCTCTACGCGCAACTGTGTGTGACTTGGACGAGGTGAAGCATGGAATCGGTGGAGCGAGTTGTGGCACGGCTGCACGAACGATTCGCCGACCTCGGACCCAGCCTCGCCGACGAGCTGATTGCAGAACGCCGTGCCGAAGCCGAGCGCGATCTAACGGACAGCTAGCCGGCCGAGGTCCGTCAGTGGTGCAGTAGGTCTCGAGGCGTTGGCGGCAGCAGCTGCCGGATCTCAGCGTTCGGCTCGGGTGCTTAGGGAAGGTTTTCGACGAACGACGCGTCGATCAGACCGCGGACCGCGTCGTCGCCGGAGTCGTAGGCGTCCACGAGCACTCCGAGAAGCTCCGCGAGGGTCTCCGGATCGGCGGATACCAAACTCTCGGCCCACTGCTCGATGTCATACATGAATGGGTGGGGCAACAGTTCGCCGTCGTTCGACTCGAGGTGTTCTCGAAGAATCGGCGCGAGCGCGCGGAAACGCCAGACGATCATCCCGATGGCCGCTGCCGCGAGCGGCTCGAATTCGTGTCTGCCGGTGGGCTCGGGCACGTCAGCCCGCGATGACCTTGGCCGGGTAGGAGTCGGACTGGCCGTCGACGGAGGCGATCCGCCAGGCGTCGATGCTGCTCGAGGAGTCCGGGAACACCTGGACCGAGAGGCGGTCGGTGCACTCCAGCGTCAGGACGCCCGCCGGCGCCTCGAGGACCCGGGACACCAGGACCTCCTTGGCAGCGAGGGCCTCGTTGAGGAGCCTGGCGCGGGCGTCGAAGACGTCGCCCTCGGCCTCGAGGTCGTCGGCGTAGAGGTCCGCGGCGCCGAGCACGATCCGACCGTCGGCGACCACTCGCCACGGGCACTGCACGATCGCGCGGGCCGCGTCCGCGCCGTCGCGGGTGAAGTCGAACTGGGCGACGTTGCGGGAGCGGGTGACCTCGCGCAGGCGCGCGCCGGCCAGCCAGGCGGCGGAGTGTCCGGGCGTCGTCATCGGGCGCGCAGCCAGGTGCCGACGATGTCGTTGACCACGGTGGGGGCTTCCTCCTGCGGGAAGTGGCCGGCGCCGGGGACGAGCGACCACGTGTAGGGACCGGCCACATACTGGCCCGAACCCGCCGCGGTGCTCGGGAGGATCGCGCTGTCCCGCGCGCCGTGCAGGTGCAGGACCGGCCGCGAGATCGGCGTCCGCATGCGACGGGCGAAGCGCGCCCCGTCGGGCCGGACCAGGGAGCGGATCGCCCAGCGGTGGTACTCCAGGGCGCAGTGGGCGGCGGAGTCGATCTGCATCGCCCGCCGGTACCGCTCGACGGTGTCCGGCTCCGGCCAGTCGCCGCCGCCGGACCACTTGCGCAGCAGGCCCTCGACGGCCGCGCCGTCGTTCTCGGTCAGCGCCTTCTCGGGGATCCAGGGGCGCTGGTAGCCGAGCACGTACTTCGACGCCGCCAACTGTCGCCCGTCGGAGGCGACTGCGGCGCGCATCCGCCGCGGGTGGGCGGCCGAGAGCACCACCAGGGAGGACACGACCTTCGGTTCCAGCACCGCGCAGGTCCATCCGAGCAGGCCGCCCCAGCCGTGGCCGACGACGACCGCCTCGGAGTAGCCGAGCGAGCGGATCACCCCGGCGACGTCGCCGGCCAGGGTGAACGGGTCGTACCCGCGCGGGGTCTTGTCGCTGCCGCCGTAGCCACGCAGGTCCATCGCGACCGCGCGGTAGCCGGCTTCGGCCAGTGCGGGAACCTGGTGGCGCCAGGTCCACCAGAACGTCGGAAACCCGTGCAGCAGCAGAACCAGGGGGCCGTCGCCGGCTTCGACGACGTGGAACCGGGCGCCGTTCGCCGAGACCTGACGGTGGGTCCATGGCCCCTCGGCGTAGACCAGATCCGAGGTCGGCGTCACTCGTTCACTTGGCGGCGGCAGCGGCGGCGGCGACCGCGGCCTCGGCCCGCGCGGCCTTCTCGGCCTCTTTCAGCCTGCGACGCTCCTTGAGCCCCTTGAGCTCGGAGACCGTCTCCTTGGCGGTCCGCACGGTGGCTTCCGGCGGACCCATCTTCTTGACCGCCTTCAGCCCGACCAGCGCCATGATCGCCGCGAAGAGCAGGTAGACCCCGCCCACCACCAGGAAGCCCGCCCACGTGGGCAGCGGCGAGGCGGCGACGCCGTAGGCGGCGGCGAAGGACAGCAGCAGGAACGCGAACAGGCCGAAGAACGCGGCGCCGCCGAACATTCCGCCGCCGATCGCGGCCTTCTTGGCCTCGGCGGTCAGCTCGGCCTTGGCCAGTTCGATCTCGGCGCGCATCAGCTCCGAGGCGGCCTTGGTGGCCGTGGCGACGAGTTCCCCCAGCGACGGCTCGGCCGGGGCCGGGGCGTCTTTGGTCAGGGACTGCGCCATCGATCCTCCTGGGTCCTGCGAGTACTGACTGGGCGACAGTCTGCCCGCCCGGGCGTTTCCGATGCATCTCGGGCTCGCCGGGGCGCGCGCGGTCGGCGCCTAGATGCGTTGGACGGCGCGGGCGGCGAGGACCGGATAGCCTCGAGGCCAGGTGTGCCGGGAAGTCTGGTCGGCGAATTCTTCCGTCGACCCCGAAAGGCCCCGCGTGCCGTCGAACAACCCCCGTCGCACCATCCTGTTCGGCCGTGCCACGCTGCCCGAGGCCCGCCGGATCGCCGAGATCCTGCGGCTCGAGACCGTCGGCGGGGCGCTGCTCGTCGGAGCTGCCCTCGTTGCGCTGGTGTGGGCCAACTCGCCCTGGTCGGACGGCTACCTGGAACTGACGGAGCGTCGGGTCGGACCGGCGAGCCTGCACCTGGACCTGACGTTGGCCACCTGGGCCGCCGACGGGCTGCTGGCCATCTTCTTCTTCGTGGCCGGGCTCGAACTCAAGCGGGAGTTCGTCGCCGGCGATCTGCGCGATCCGCGTCGCGCCGCGCTGCCGGTGGTGGCGGCGGTCGGCGGCATGATCGTTCCGGCGCTGTTCTTCCTCGCGGTGTCGGCCGGCTCCGACGGCACCCAGCGCGGATGGGCGATCCCCACCGCGACGGACATCGCGTTCGCTCTCGCGGTGCTCGCCGTCGTCGCGCGCAACCTGCCCGCGGCCCTGCGCACGTTCCTGCTGACGCTCGCCGTCGTCGACGACCTGCTCGCCATCCTGATCATCGCGGTGGTCTACACCTCGTCGTTGAACCTGACCGCGCTCGCGCTCACGGCCATTCCCCTGCTGCTGTTCACGCTGCTGGTGCAACGCGGCGTGCACAGCGGCCTGCTCCTGCTGCCGTTGGCCGCGGCTACCTGGGTGCTCATGCACGAGTCGGGCGTCCACGCGACGGTCGCCGGGGTGCTGCTCGGCTTCGCGGTCCCGGTGCGACACCACTCGGGATCGGGCCCGGCCGAGCACTTCGAGCATCGGTGGCGGCCGATCTCGGCGGGTTTCGCAGTGCCGGTGTTCGCCTTCTTCGCAGCCGGCGTGAGCGTCGGCTCCGGGATCGGCGAGACCCTGACCAGCCCGGTCGCCCTCGGGGTGATGGCGGGCCTGGTGCTCGGCAAGCCCATCGGCATCCTGGCCGCGACGTGGGCGGTCCAGCGGTTCACCCGGGCGGAACTGGCCGAGGGACTGGAATGGCCCGACGTCGCGGGGGTCGCCGTGCTGGCGGGCATCGGCTTCACGGTCTCGCTGCTGATCGGCGAACTCGCCTACGGCACGGGGACCGCCCTGCACGAACAGGCGAAGGTCGGGGTGCTGGCCGGATCGCTGATCGCGGCCCTGGGCGCGGCGGTGCTGCTCCGCGCCCGCGATCGCCGTCACCGGCTGCGGGGTAGTTTCCCCGGATGAGCACCGACCAGCCCGTATCGCATCCGTCCGACGTCCCCCGCGCGCGCTCGGTCAAGTCGACGTTTCTCACCCCTGCGGTCGCCGAGTACCTGGCCACCCAGAGCCCCGCGGTCGACGACGTGCTCGCCGAACTCGCCGACTACACCGCAGGCCTGGGGTCCATCTCCGGCATGCAGATCGCCCCGGACCAGGGCGCCCTGCTGACCATGCTGACCAGGCTCGTGGCGCCGCGTTTCGCCGTCGAGGTGGGAACGTTCACCGGCTACTCCTCCATCTGCATCGCCCGCGGGCTGGCCGACGGGGGACGGCTGCTGTGCTGCGACCTCAGCGAGGAGTGGACCTCGGTGGCCCGCACGTACTGGGAGCGGGCAGGCGTCGTCGACCGCATCGAACTGCGCCTGGCGCCGGCGCTGGAGACCCTGCAACTTCTGCCGGGCGACCCGCAGATCGACCTCGCCTTCATCGACGCGGACAAGACCGGGTACCGCTCCTACTGGGACGAGATCGTGCCGCGCCTGCGCCCCGGCGGACTGCTGCTCGTCGACAACGTGCTCTGGTCCGGACGGCTCGCCGACCCGGCCAACCGGGAGGTCGACACGATCGCCCTGCGCGAGTTCAACGACTACGTCCGTACCGACGCCCGCGTCGAGGCCGTCCTGGTGCCGATCGCCGACGGGCTGACGCTCGCCCGACGCCGCTAGGCAGGCCGGCCCGCGGGCCGGCGCCACGGCTCCGAGCAGCAGCCACGGCGGCGGCAAGCCCGACGCCGACGGCCACCACGACCGCGTGGCCGGCGCTCATGGATGACCGCAGGCCCGTTCCGGCGCCCGATCTGTCCGGTGTGCGCGGTCCTGTGCTCATGCAGGAGCGCAGGCCACGGCCCGGTGGAGGGGTCAGGGGGTGTCCGCTCGGACGGAGCGGCGGGCCAGGACCTCGCGCAGGGCGCGGGTGTGGCGGCGGCTCACGGGCAGTTCGGTGCCGCCGAGGACGACGCTGGCCCGCCCGGCGCTCATCCGCACCTCCTCGACGTGCGCGAGCGCGACGAGGTAGCTGCGGTGGATGCGGACGAATCCGGCCTGGGCCCAGCGTTCGGCGAGCGTGGCCATCGGAATCCGAACCAGGTGCGTGCCGCCCGCGGTGTGCAGGCGGGCGTAGTCGCCGTGCGCCTGGACGTAGCGCACGTCCGCGCGGTGGACGAAGCGCGTCACGCCGGCGAGTTCGATCGCGATCGGCTCGGCCGCCGAGGCCGGGACCGGCTCGTTCGCGGGCTGCGGGGGGCTGGGCGGGTGCTGGGCGGCGATCCGGCGGACCGCCTCCGCCAGCCGGTCGGGTCGGATCGGCTTGAGCACGTAGTCCACCGCGTCGAGGTCGAACGCCGCGACGGCGTGCGCGTCGTAGGCGGTGACGAACACCAGGGCGGGCGGATCGGGACGGGTCGCCAACGACCGGGCGAGGTCCACCCCGGACCGTCCGGGCATCCGGATGTCGAGGAACACCGCGTCCGGCTCGGACTCGGCGAGGACCCGCTGCGCCTCGGCGCTGCTTCCGGCGGTCAACACCCGGCCCACGCGGGGATCGCGGCCGAGCAGGTAGCTGAGCTCGGACAGCGCGGGCGGCTCGTCGTCGACGGCGAGGACGGTGAGGCCGGCGCCCGGCTCGGCTCGGTCGCTCACAGCTTCACCACCGCCGGCTGGAACTTCGGTACCCGGAAGCTCACCGTGGTTCCCGCGCCCGGTGCCGTAACCACGGTCAAGCCGTAGAAGTCGCCGAACAGGCGTCGCAGGCGCTCGTCGACGTTGCCCAGGCCGATGCCCGTCGCCTCGCCGCGTCCGGACAGGGCCGCCCGCAGGTGGTCCTGCGTCATTCCCACGCCGTCGTCCTCGACGCTGAGCAGGCAGTCCGAACCGGCGTCCTCGGCGACGACGAGCACGTGCCCGGTCTCGGTCTTGCCCTCGAGGCCGTGGCGCACGGCGTTCTCCACCAGCGGCTGCAGGCACAGGAACGGCACCGACACTCCCAGCACCTCCGGGGCGACGCGAAAGGTGAACTGCAGGCGTTCCCCGAACCGGGCACGCTCCAGGAGCATGTACCGGTCGATCGAGCGCAGCTCGTCGGAGAGCGTGGTGAAGTCCCCCGTCGGCCGGAAGGAGTAGCGGGTGAAGTCGGCGAAGTCCAGCAGCAGTTCGCGGGCGCGGTCCGGGTCGGTGCGAACGAAGCTGGCGATGGCCGAGAGCGAGTTGTAGATGAAGTGCGGCGAAATCTGCGCCCGCAGCGCGCGCACCTGCGCCTCCGCGACGCGTGCGCGGCTCGAGTCGAGCTCGGCCAACTCCAGCTGCCCGGACATCCACCGTCCGACTTCGTCGACGGCCCGCACCAGGCCGGTTGAGGTCCCCTCCGACCAGGCGGAGAACGTCCCCACGACGACCGAACCGGTGATCAGCGGGGTGACGACGACGTCCCGAACGGGCACCTTCGGCGCACTTGCGTGCGCGACCCGGGTACCGGCGCCGCGCAGGACCGGACCCGCGTGCTCCATCGCGACCGGGCCGAACTGCGCCTGGCCGACCCCGTCCCAGGCCAACAGCCGCTCGGTGTCGGTGATCGCGACCGCGTGCGTGCCCAACAGCGCCCGCAGGTGCCCGGCGGCCTTCGCGGCTGCGTCCGGGCCCAGCCCACCGCGCAGCGCCGGCGAGGCCAACGAGGCCAGGTGCAGCGTCTGGAACGTTGCGCGGTCCGCGGCGGCGCCCCCGTCGCGACCGCGGCCGAGCGAGGACCCCGCGCGAGCCCGTCGCCGCCGGAGCGCGCCGGCCAGTCCCACCATCGCCCACCGCCCCTCGAGTCTGACCGCACGCTAGTTCCTCTCGCCGCCGGGCCCCAGCGGACGCGCCCCGCCGACTCGGAATCCTCCTCACGTCCAGTGAAGCCGGTGGTTGCGGGCGGGTCCTCGCGTGGAGGGCGCTTCACACGTCGGGGGGTCGCTTCACTCGTCGTGGGGCGTGGTTTCCCGCGAGTGGAGCGGGACGCCGGCGAGTGAAGCCGCCGGTTGTGGGAGTGGAGCGGGACGGTGGCGAGTGAAGCCGGCGGCCGCGCGGGCGGGCGTGGGTTGGGGGTGGGCGGACCTAGGCTCGGGTCGTGACTGTGGATCGTTTCGCGGCGGTGGCCGCGCTGCCCGGCGTCGGCGAGGCGGCGCAACGGGTCGCCGCAGCCCTCGACCGGCTCGCCCGGCGCCGGACGCTGCAATTGGACCCCGGCCAGATTCGGGCCGAGCTGACGCTGCGCGCGGCACGGGCCGGCGCCCTGCTCGCCGGACGCGAGGTCGACATGGTCGCCCTGCGCGAAGCCACCGCCGACGACGACGCCGTTCGCGCCGCCATGCGCATCGTCGCCGATCTGCCCGCGCTGCTGCCCGTGTGGGAACACGCCCCGCGGCAGGCGCTCGCCCGGCTGCACACCCTCGCCGCCTCCGAGAACACCGGCGCCGAACACCTCGGACGGCCCGCCTCCGCCGCGGCGGCCGCCAGGCTCGACGTGCTCGCCGACGCCCTCGCCGAAAAAACCACCGCCCCCGCCGTCGTCGTGGCGGCGATCGTCCACGCCGAGGTCCTGCACTCGGCAGCATTTGGCGAGGCGGGCGGCCTCGTCGCACGCGCCGCCGCCAGACTCGTCCTGATCGGACGGGGGGCCGATCCGCACGGCGTCGTCGCGCCCGAGCTCGGCCACGCCGCCATGGGACTGACGGAATATCAGAAAGCGCTGGGACTCTACGGGAACGGGGGCGCGACGGGCGTCGCAGCCTGGATCGTGCACTGCGCACAGGCCGTCGACGTCGCGGTGCTCGAGGCCTCGCAGGTCGCCATGGTGGTCCGGCCCGGCGTACGCGCCTCCGCCTACGGGCGCGCCGAAGAAAACTGATCAATCGTCAGTTCGCTCGCGGGCCGGGCACAACTGCGAACGGCGCCCCTCGAACGAGGGGCGCCGCGCACGGTGTGTCCTAGGGGCTAGCAAGCGTGCCAACGCAAATCGCCGGACCAGGACCAGCCTGTCACGACGGCCCGTACATGGGCAGGTAGCCGCGTGGGTACCCGTTCGGACACTGACGGTGTGGGGTGGTCCGGACTCCGTCGCGATCAGCGTTCGGAACGCTCCAACCACCAACAGGTGTACTCCGGCTTTGCCCGCCGCGCAAGGTTACCGAGCGGTTCTCCACGCCCACCCACGGCGCGTCGCGGACACCAGAGACGCAATGGCCGGATGTGTCGCAAGTGCTCCGACCTCAGGCCGACGCACGCCTCGAAGAAAGCCACCACACCGTCGCCGCCCCGATCGCCGCAGCCGCCACCGCAGTCGCCGCCACCACCGTCGTACTCGGCTTGGAAATCGACGGCATCCGCCGCCGCATCGACACCGGATGGTTGAACGACAACACCGGCCACCCACGCGCCAACGCCTCCCGACGCAGCGCCCGATCCGGATTCACCGCATACCCGTGCCCCACCGCCGACAGCATCGGAATGTCGGTACTGGAATCGCTGTAGGCATACGAACCCGACAGGTCGAGGTTGTCCGTCGCGGCCAACTCCGCAATCGCCTCCGCCTTCGCCTCGGCATAGGCGTAGAACTCGATCTCCCCGGTGTACCGACCGTCCGCGTCGATCTCCATCCGAGTCGCGATCACCCGATCCACCCCGAGCATCTCGCCGATCGGCTCCACGACCTCCAGCCCCGACGTGCTCACCAACACCACGTCCCGGCCCGCCAGCCGATGCTCCTCGATGAGCTGAGCCGCCTCGTCGTAGATGAACGGATCGATCAGATCGTGCAACGTCTCCGCGATGATCTCCCGCACCGTCGCCACGTCCCACCCCGCACACAGCGACGACAGGTACTTGCGCATCCGCTCGATCTGATCCGCATCCGCCCCGCCCGCCAAGTACACGAACTGCGCGTACGCACTCCGCAGAACCGCACGCCGGCTGATCAGCCCACCCCGGTAGAACGGCTTGGAGAAAGCCAACGCACTCGACTTCGCGATGACCGTCTTGTCCAAATCGAAGAACGCCGCCGCCCGCGGCGCACCCGCCCGCGACCGCTCCGGCAACGGCGTCACCCGAGGCACACTGGAAACAGCCCAGGACGCCGCGTCGGGAGCCTGCGAGTCGGGAGTGCCAGCCACGCTCTCAACCCTAGGGGGCGGCGAAGTTTTTACGGACTCGCGATGCCCCACTGTTTACGCCGGGGGGGCATCGGGTACACCATGGGTGGTGCCGGTCGATATGACCGTGCCTATCCCGGTTCGGCTCCTCCCCCCCGAGTCGATCCGTGGTGCCGGCCCCCGCTCTCCCCCCCGGCGGGGGCCGTCCTCGGTCCTGGGCCAGGCGTGCTCGCGGAAAGCGCGAGCCGTCTGGCCCTCGGGGTTTTTGGCGCGCTCCGCGCGCCGGGCGGGGGGCTCCGCCCACCCGCACCCCCTTATGGCCAGTTCGCTTCGCTCACGGCCTGTTGGGTGGAGGTGGGCGGCAGGGTGTGGCCGGGTCGCGTCGCTCACGGCCGGTTGGGGGGAGGGGGGCGGCAGGGTGTGGCCGGTTCGCGTCGCGCCCCGCC
>JBQTIB010000081.1:0-58772 GCA_052389435.1 Sporichthyaceae bacterium
GGGGGGTCGCGACGGGGGAAGGGGGCCTCTCGGATTCCCCCAACCCCAACACCCTCTTGTTCACGTATGGGGGGGGCTCGCCCCCCACACCCCCCGCTTCGGCGAGGGGACTGAAAGACGCGTTCAATCGCTCGCCGGTCCAGTGCATTCGGACCGGCGAGCGATTGTTTCCGGGTAGGGAATGCGGCCCTAGGGGGCCGGATTCCCTACCCGGTCGGGGCTTCGCCCCGAAGCCCCAGTCAGGGGCTGCGCCCCCGACACCCCCACACGCCCCCGACACCCCCACACTCGGAGCGGGGGCCGTTGAGGGCGGAGCCCCCGACTGTGGGGCTGCGCCCCCGACACCCCCACACTCGGAGCGCGACATCGACGAATACCTGCGGGCGCTTCGGGCGGCTGTCGGGCGGCTGGACCCGATCACCGCCGAACAGGCCGCCTACCACTTCGGGTGGAGCGACGGCGACGGCGCGGGCAAGGCCGTGCGACCTCGGCTGGCCCTGCTCGGCGCGCGGGCGGTCGGCGCGGAGGCGGGCGTGGCCGTGCCGGGCGCGGTGGCCGTGGAACTCGTCCACAACTACTCGCTGTTGCACGACGACCTGATCGACGGCGACCTCGAACGCAGGCATCGCCCTACGGTCTGGCGCACCTGGGGAACCGCGGGCGCGGTGCTGAGCGGCGACGCGCTCGTCTCGCTCGCGATGGACGTCCTGCTCGAGGTGCCCGGGGCGGCTGGCGCCGCCGCGGCCCGCCTGCTCTCCGCGGCCAACACCGAACTGATCAGGGGTCAGGTGCAGGACGTCTCCTTCGAGCGGCACCCGGAAGTGCCCGTCGAACAGGTCCTGGCCATGGCCGAGGCCAAAACCGGTGCCCTGCTGTCCGCCGCCGCGGCGATCGGCGCTGTCCTGGCGGGCGCTGGCGACGGGCACGTCGGCGCGCTGCGCGAGTACGGCCGCCACCTCGGACTCGCCTTTCAACTCGCCGACGACGTCCTGGGCGTCTGGGGCGACCCGGAACGGACCGGCAAGCCCGCGCAGAACGACCTGCGGGCCCGCAAGACCTCGCTGCCCGTCGCCTGGACGATCGGCCAGGGCGGCGCGGCCGCCGACCGGTTGATCGACTGGTCGCGCTCGGAGCGCGAGCCGAGCGAACTGGAGCTCGCCGAACTGGCCGAACTGGCGGAAAAAGCCGGTGGCCGCGCGTGGGCCCGCGGCGAGGCGCTGCGGCACGCCGACGCCGCCCGCGCCGAGCTCGAAGGCCTGCCCGGGGACCGTGCGGCGCTCGCCGAGCTGCGGGAGCTCGCGGCCTACGTCGCCGACCGCGACCACTAGCGGAGAAGCCGCCTACGATTGCGGCGAGAGAAACAGTGAGGAGGAGCTATGCCCGAGCTCCGGTCCAGGACGACCACCCACGGCCGCAACATGGCCGGTGCCCGCGCTCTGTGGCGCGCGACCGGCATGACCGACGACGACTTCGAGAAGCCGATCGTCGCGATCGCGAACAGCTTCACGCAGTTCGTACCCGGCCACGTGCACCTGCGGAACATGGGCGCGCTCGTCGCGGAGTCGATCGCCGCGGCCGGCGGGGTGGGCCGCGAGTTCAACACGATCGCCGTCGACGACGGCATCGCCATGGGCCACGGCGGGATGCTCTACTCCCTGCCGAGCCGCGAGCTGATCGCGGACTCGGTGGAGTACATGGTGCAGGCCCACGTGGCCGACGCCCTGGTCTGCATCTCCAACTGCGACAAGATCACCCCGGGCATGCTGATCGCCGCGATGCGGCTGAACATCCCCACGGTGTTCGTCTCCGGCGGCGCCATGGAGGCCGGCAAGGCCATCGTGCGCGACGGAGTCGCCCGCCCGAAGCTCGACCTGATCTCCGCGATGACCGCCTCCGCGGACGACTCGGTCTCGGACGAGGACCTGGCCGACATCGAGCGGTCCGCGTGCCCGACCTGCGGCTCCTGCTCCGGCATGTTCACCGCGAACTCGATGAACTGCCTCACCGAGGCGCTCGGGCTCTCCCTGCCCGGCAACGGCTCGACGCTGGCGACCTCGGCCGCGCGCAAGGGTCTGTTCGTCGAGGCGGGCCGCCTCGTCGTCGAGCTCGCGAACCGGTACTACGGACAGGACGACGAATCGGTCCTGCCGCGCAACATCGCGACCCGCGAGGCGTTCTCCAACGCGATGCGCCTGGACATCGCGATGGGTGGGTCGACCAACACGATCCTGCACCTGCTCGCCGCGGCCATCGAGGGCGGCGTGGACTTCGACCTCGCCGACATCGACGAGCTGTCCCGGCACACCCCGTGCATCTGCAAGGTCGCGCCCTCCACACCGCTGTACCACATGGAGGACGTGCACCGGGCGGGCGGAATTCCGCGCATCCTGTCCGAGCTCGAGCGCGGCGGGCTGCTCGAACGCAACGTGCACACCGTGCACTCCCCCGACCTGGACTCCTGGCTGGCGAAGTGGGACATCGGCCGCGAGAACGCGGAGCCGGCGGCCCTCGAACTGTTCGCGGCCGCTCCCGGCGGCGTGCGCACGGTGGAACCGTTCAGCTCCACCGTCACCTGGGCCACGCTCGACACCGACAGGGAACTCGGCTGCGTTCGGGACATCGAGCACGCCTACAGCGCCGACGGCGGCCTCGCCGTCCTGTACGGCAACCTCGCTCCCGACGGCTGCGTGGTGAAGACCGCCGGCGTGGTGTTGGAGCAGCTGTACTTCAAGGGCCCGGCGAAGGTGACGGAGAGTCAGGACGACGCCGTGACCGCGATCCTGGCGGGCACGATCGTGGCCGGCGACGTCGTCGTCGTGCGGTACGAGGGCCCCAAGGGCGGGCCGGGCATGCAGGAGATGCTCTACCCGACCAGCTTCCTCAAGGGCCGCGGTCTCGGCGCGAAGTGCGCGCTGATCACCGACGGCCGCTTCTCCGGCGGCACCTCGGGCCTGTCCATCGGCCACGTCTCCCCCGAGGCCGCGCGCGGCGGGAACATCGGGCTCGTCGAGGACGGGGACCTGATCGAGATCGACATCGCCACCCGCCGGATCGAACTGCTGGTGGACGACGCGGTGCTCGCCTCGCGGCGGGCCGCGCGCGAGGAACTGGGCTGGGAGCCGCTCAAGCGCGAGCGGCCCGTGTCGGCCGCGCTGCGCGCCTACGCGTCGATGGCCCTGTCCGCCGACAAGGGCGCCGTGCGCGAAGTCCCGTAGGACGAAAGCCGCCGCCGGGTTGCACTCCTCGAGTGCGACCCGGCGGCGTCGTTTCCGGGGTCAGGCGGCCAGAAAGCCGCCGTCGACTACGAGTACGGACCCGTGGATGTTGCTCGCCCCGGGTCCGGCCAGGAAGCCGACCGCCGCGGCGATCTCCTCGGGTTGGGACACCCGGCCCGCCGGAATCGAGGCCGCCAACTCGTCGAGGTGCTCGTGGAACGCCTCGGTCCCCTCGGTGCGGACAGGTCCGGGCGCGACGGAGTTCACCCGGACGCCGGCTCGGCCGTACTCCGCCGCCCACCCGCGGGTGAACTGGTCCAGAGCGGCCTTGCTCGCCGCGTAGACGCCGGAGATCGCGCTGCCGCGTTGGGCCACGACCGAGGACACGTTCACGATCGCCCCGGCGCCGCGTTCGACCATGCCCGGCGCGAGCGCCTGCACGAGGGCGAACGGAGCCCTCACGTTCACCGCCAGCACGGCGTCGAGATCGTCGTCCGCGAAGTCCGTCGTGCTCCCGAACGGGAAGATGCCGGCGTTGTTGACCAGCACGTCGACGCGGCCGCCGCCCGCGTCGAGGGCGCGCTGCGCGAGGTCCCGGGCCCCGGCGATCTCGGTGAGGTCGGCGGCGAGGAAATCGGCCTTGCCGCCCTCGGCGCGGATCGTGGCGACGACGGCCTCGCCGCGACGGACGTCGCGGCCGGAGACCAGGACGTGCGCGCCGAGTTCTGCCAGGTGCAGGGCGGTGGCCTTGCCGATGCCGCTCGTGGCGCCGGTGACGAGGGCGGTGCTGCCGGACAGTGCAGACATGGAACAGCTCCTAGAACTGGAATGAACGTTACTGGAATGACTGATCCACACTGTGCAACGGCGTGAGTGGAATGTCAATTCCAGTTGGGCGTACACTGGTCGCATGGACGCATCCGTGGAGCAGGACTGCCGGCGGCTGACCGCCCGCGGGCAGGCCACGCGCGCGCGCATCGTCGAGGCGGCGGCCGAGCTGATGTTCCGCCAGGGCGTGGCCGGGACCTCGATCCCCGACGTGCTGTGCGCGGCCGGCGTCAGCGCCTCGCAGCTCTACCACTACTTCGACGACAAGCAGGACCTCGTCCGCGCCGTGATCGAACGCCAGAGCGCGTCCGTTCTCGCCGGCCAGTACCGGTTCCCGCTCGACACGATGGAATCGCTGCGCGAGTGGCGGGACGCCATCGTCGAGGCGCAGGACAACCGCAGGTGCGAGGGCGGCTGCGTCATCGGATCGCTGGCCGGCGAACTCGCCGACAGCGACGAGGGAGCACGGCTGGCCATCGCGGCCGGCTACGCCCAGTGGGAGCGGCAGATCCGGGACGGGCTCGCCGCGATGCGCGACCGCGGCACGCTGCGAGCCGAGGCCGACGTCGAGTCCCTCGCCGTGCTCCTGCTGACCGCCCTGCAGGGCGGGCTGCTGCTGACCCAGGTGCGCCGGGAGACCACCGCGCTGCGGGTGGCACTGGACGCCGCCATCGCCCAGGTCGAGGCCCAGACTCAGTCGGGATAGACGCCACGTACGCGCGTCGGGGTGGTGCGCAGCACGAAGCCGTCGGGAGCGTCCGGACCCGGGAACACCACGTCCGGCCCGAGGTGACGGTGCGCCAGTTCCTGCAGCAGCGCCGCGCCGCCGCCGCCGTGCAGCTTCGCCGCGCCCTCGACGACGACGTAGTGGCGCAGCCCCTGCGCACTGGTCGTCGACAGTTCGACGCTCACCGAGACGCGGGCGTCGCGGGCGACGTTGCGCAGCTTCCTGTACCCGTCCGAGAGGTGGGCGCAGACGACGTCCCCGTCGTCGACTGCCACCCACACGATCGTGGTGTGCGGGCTCCCGTCCGGGTTGATCGTGGTCAGGTGGCCGAGCGCGGCGCCGGAGAAGAACGCCTCGGCGATCGCGGGAGTCAGGTCGGACATCTGGCACCTCTCGAGAAGTTAGGACGATCGTCCTAACCATAGGACGTTCGTCCTACCCGGCGCTAGGCTCGCGGGCATGGCACCTCGAACGGGCGGTTCGCGAGAACAGATGCTGGCGACCGCCGTTCGCCTGTTCCAGCGCGACGGCTACGCCGCGACGAGCTGGCGCGGGTTGGTCGAGGAGGCGGGCACTCCCTGGGGCTCGGCGCACCACCACTTTCCCGGCGGCAAGGAACAGCTGGGAGTCGAGGCCGTCGAGCTCGGCGCGGCGATGTTCCGCGAGCAGCTCGCGGCCGCCTTCGCGGACGGCGACCCGGTGGCGGCCGTCCGCGCCGTCTTCGCCGCGACCGCGGCGAGCCTGCTCGAGTCCGGCTTCGAGACGGGCTGCCCGATCGCCACCGTCTCGCTGGAGACCTCGACCGGTCCGCGGGCGGTCGCGCAGGCCTGCGGCGGCGCCTTCGGCGGCTGGCGCGACGAGATCGCCGCCGGGCTGGTCCGGGCAGGCGCCGATCGAGACGGCGCCGGGCGCCTCGCAAGCCTGGTCATCGCATCGTTCGAGGGCGCCGTGCTGTTGGCCAAGGCCTGGCACGACGTCGCGCCCGTCGAGGAGGCCGGCGAAGCGATGGCGGCGCTGATCGCCGCGGAGCTCGCCTGAGGCGACGTCAGGTTGCCTTGGGGGCCAGCCCCATCAGCTGCAGGTCCAGGGACTCGCGCATGCGCTCGGCGAGGGCGGCGAGGGACTTCATCGGCCGGACCATCACCTCGAAGCCCGTCATCAGGCCGGCGGAGTCGAAGGCGATCATGTCGATGCCCTTGAGGTCGAGATCGCCGATCCGGGCGGAGAACTCGAGCACGACGTGGTTGCCGTCGCCGGTGGCGAACTGGCGGTGGTAGGCGAAATCGGCGAAGGTACCCATCGCCGTCTGGAGCACGTGGGCCACGGCCGTGCGGCCGACGTAGGGCTTCCAGTAGGCGGGCGAGGAGAACTCGACGTCCTGCGCGAGCAGCGAGCCCACCTCGGACAGGTCGAGAGCGTCGACCATCGCGTGCCAACGGTGCAGGCAGGCGGCGGCGGGTGCGGTCAGGTTCGGTGCGGACATGCCCCGATCATGCCGTGCGGGCCAGGTTGAGCGGGGCGTAGGCGTGGCCGGGGAAGACCGTGCCCAACGACGCAACGCCGAGCCGCTTCTGCACGATCTCGCCGAGCACGTTGAACGGGTTGTTCAGACCCTGCACGTCGCCGGAGTCGAGATCGGCGGCGGAGAGCAGCGGGGTCCACCTGCCATGGACGGCCTTGCCGACGAGTCCGCCGCCGAGCAGCCACATCGGGCCGCCGTGCCCGTGGTCGGAGCCGCCGGAGGCGTTCATGGCCACGCGACGGCCGAACTCCGACATGACCACCACGGTGACCCGGGACCGGCGAACCGCGCCGAGATCGGCGAAGAACGCGGTCAGCGCCTGCGCGGTGTTGACCAACAGGGCGTCGAGGCCGCGGACCTCGTCGGTGTGGGTGTCCCACCCGCCGACGTCGACGGTCGCGACCTGCAGGCCGACCTCGGCCCGCAGGATCGCTGCGAGGTCCTGCAACGCCGCACCGGTCGGGCCTGCCGGGTACATCGCACCGTTCTGCGGACCACCGCCCGCGCGGATCTTCTCGGCGGTCGCCACCGCGGCGAGGGTGGTCGGCACGTCCTGCCCCAGCGGGCCGCCAACGCCGGCGTAGAGGGCCCCGACGGCGGTCATCGAGGGCTGACGCCAGGAGTCCCAGGCCGGGAAGTCGAACCCGGCGAGGGAGGAGATGGCCATTTTGGATTCCGAGCCCGCCATGGACATCGGCATGGCAACACCCTCCGCCAACGCGCGGAAGGTGGTGCCCGGGCCGAGTTGGGTGAGCACGCGGTCCAACCAGCCCGTCGTGGTCGAGGTCGTGCCGCCGGTCTCGAGGAACTGCATCGCCTGAAAGTGACTGCGACTCACTCCGGTGTGGCTCACCGCTGGAACGAACGCCATTTCTCCGGTCGACCAGAGCAGGGAGTGCAGCGGCGCCATGGCCTTGTGCAGCGCCCATCCGCCCGTGCCGTCGAGGCCGACCACGTCCGCGTCGGCGGGTACCAACGCGGAGCGGACGCTGCGCAGGTAGGTCGAGCCGAGAGAGGCCGCCTGCGGGCTCAGGATTCGCAGCCCGTCGGCGCCGCCGCGCAGGAAGATCGCGATCACGGTGTTCGTTCCCGCGGCGCCGTCGGCCGCGAAGGCGACCTTGGTGCCGACCACCTGGGAGGCGATCAGCGCTCCGCCCAGGGCACCGGCGCCCTGGACGAAACGCCGCCGGGTCAGGCCGCCGTGCTCCGTGCAGGGATCGGAACTGCGCTCAGCGAAGGGCATGTGACGGTCCGTCCAGGATGAGGGCGATGAGCGGGGCGAGCAGCCACCGCAGCGTCGAGGAGGCCATGGGAGTGGTGGCGGGTTCGCCGAGGAACTTCTGCAGCGCCGCGACGTGCGCGGTCGGCAGGGCGGCGCCGGTCAGGCGAACGCCGAGCCGGGCGATCGCGTCGCCGCTGTTCGCCGGCGTCCCGCCGTAGAGGGTCGTCTTGTCGTAGGCGGCGAAGGCGTCCGACCACCAGTCCGCGGCCATCCCGAGGTGGTAGAGCCACATCGTGAGCAGCGTGGAGGAGGAGCGCCAGGCGGTCGCGACGTCCGGATAGCCGTTGGGCGGAACCCAGTCCAGCGGGACGTTGCCCATCGACTGGGTCGCCCAGTGCAGGGATTCGCACGCCTTGACGACCGAGGCCGGCTTCACGTCGAGAATGCGCAGGCTCGCGACCATGTTCTCCGCGGGGCGGCGTACCTTCGCGCCCCGCGAGGCCCAGAACTCACTCGACCTCAGGATGGTGTCGACCATCGGCATGATCTTCGTTCCGTTGGCCGTGTAGGCCTTGGCCACGGCGGCCACGAGGGCATCCGACGGGGTGTCGGATACGAGCCGGACGCAGAGTTTGCGGGCCAGCCGCGTCGCCGTCGAGGGGTGGGCTGCGAGATAGCGGATCAGGGCGTCGCCGCCGAGCTGACCGTCGTTGGTCGAGGAGTTCGCGTGGCTGAAGCCCAGCACCTTGACCGCGCCGGTGCCGTGGATCGAGGGCACGTAGGCGTAGCCGAAGCTCGTCCAGTTCACCGTGCGGCCGGTGAGCAGCTTGGCCGCGTTCTTCACGTCGGCCTCGGAGTAGACCAGGCCGACCGTGTGCAGTTCCATCAGCTCGCGGGCGTAGTTCTCGTTCACCGCGGCCTTCGTGGACTGCGCGAGGTTCAGGTAGAGCAGCATCGCGGGATGGCGGGCCGAGGCCAGCAGCATGTTCGTGAACGAGCCCATTGCGTGCTTGCGGATCACCTCGCGGTCGTAGTCGTGCCGGGTGATCCAGACGTCCGGGGTGTTGTTGGCGACGTTGAGGTGGTTGGAGAAGAAGTCGACCAGCACCTCGTAGAGCTGGGCCCGGTTCCAGGTCTGCAGCCCCAGGGTGGTCTGGGTCAGCTGGTACATGACGTGCCAGCCGAAGTCCTGCCCGATCGACTTCAGGTAGGCCCAGGCGTCCGCCGGGGTCTTGGCGAGCACCGTCGACTGCGCGGCGACGGCCGGATCGCCGGCGTACCCCGCGTAGGTGGTCCCGGCCGCGATCTGCGCCTTGATCCAGGCCGGGATGCCGCTCTTGGCGATCTCGGCCCGCGCTGCGGGCGTCGGCCCGAAGGCCAGCCGCGAGAGCACGTGGTCGGTCGGATTCCACGTCAGCGGCGCCTTCGCCGTCTTGGTGGTCTTCGCGATCGCATCCGCGATGGTGGGGTAGATCGTGGTCACGCGCCGCTCCCTGCAACCCCGCAGGCGCTTGACTACGCCCGGGCAGCAGTACCTTCGGCGCGGGCAGGCCCGGACCTGAGCCGGGCGGCGATATCTAGTGGAAGACGACGGTTCGGTTGCCGTGTACCAAAACGCGGTCTTCCAGGTGGGCGCGCAGCCCGCGTGCCAGCACGACCTTTTCGATGTCGCGGCCCTTGCGGACCATGTCCGCGACGACGTCGGAGTGGTCGACGCGGATGACGTCCTGCTCGAGGATCGGACCCGCGTCGAGGTTCTCGGTGACGTAGTGGCAGGTGGCCCCGACGAGCTTCACGCCGCGGGTGTGCGCCTGGTGGTAGGGCTTCGCGCCGATGAAGGACGGCAGGAAGCTGTGGTGGATGTTGAGCATCCGGCCGCTCCACGCCTCGCAGAGGTCCGGCGGCACGATCTGCATGAAACGGGCGAGCACGATCGCGTCCGGCTCCTGCGCGTCGACCAGCGCGCGGATCTCGTCGAAGGCCGCGCGCTTGCCCTGCGCGCCGGGGGCGAAGGGCACGTGGTGGAACGGGATGTCGTGCGCCCGGGTGATCTTCTCCAGGTCCGTGTGGTTGCCGATCACGCCGCGCACGTCCATGAACAGCTCGCCGCCGGCGTGTCGGCCGAGCAGGTCGTAGAGGCAGTGCCCCTCCCTGGACACCAACAGCACCACCCGCGGCGGACGGGAGGTGTCGCTGACCCGCCAGTTGGCGCCCGCGTCGAACTCGGCGGCCAACGCGCCGAAGCGCGTCCGGAGCTCCTCGATCCCGTAGGCGAACGAGTCGGCCTTGACCACCTGCCGGGTGAAGAACCAGTTGGTGTCCGGGTCCGCGTGGTACCCGGCCTCGGTGATCGACCCGTTGGCCTCGGCCAGGAAGGTCGCGATGCGGGCGACGATGCCGGTGCGGTCCGGGCAGCCGAGCGTGAGCACGTAGTGCGAGGTCATGGGTCCAATCTTTGCGGACGCGCCAGCAGAGTCCGACGGACGGCCCGGCGGGCGGCCAACGGGATGGCCGCCCACAGCAGGAACAGGACGGCGAGCAGCCCGCCGCCCATCGCGTAGCCCCACCCGCGGCCGAGCACGACGTCGAACACCAGCCACAGCACCGCCGCGAGGGACAGGCCGAGCAGCAGGATGCCCGCGACCGCGAGCCGCTGGGCCTGGCCGAGCATCAGCGGCCGGGCGCCGGCGCGGAAAAGCCATCGATGCAGCGCGACGGGTGCGATGAGCAAACCCGTGGACAGGACCGAGAGCAGGACGCTGGACAGGTAGACCGCGCGTTGGAAGTGGTCGAGTTCGACGAAGCGCGCCTGGAACGGAACGGTCAGCAGAAAGCCGGTGAGGACCTGCACACCCGTCTGGACGACTCGGAGCTCTTGGAGCAACTCGTTCCAGTGGCGGTTGAGCCGCTGCGCCTCGGTTTCGCTGCGCTCGGGGGTCAGCCACTCCTCGGTCATGGAGGACATGCTGCCCGGTCGCGTCAACAGCGAACGGGCCCAGCGGCGTCCCGTTCCGCTGAGCCCGTGAGACGCAGGCCTCCACGATCGAGTGGCAGCTCGATCGGCTGTCCTTCGCGAGCAGCTGCCCCCTCGACGGCTGCTCGAGTTCTCAGACGCGGCGGCGGCCCGTCCGGTTGCACCAAGGGGGCGAAACGGACCGTTCGGCCACCCCGGCATCCTCCGTTCGTACGATCCCGGGCCGCCACATCCGTCCAACGGCTCTCACGGAACCTCAGGGATCACAGTCCGCGCAGGAGGTCCTCGTCGTCGACGGCGGGGGCCGCGGCGGCGAGCGTCCGAGCGCGCGCGATCAGATCCAGGGCGAGAAGGCCGCCGGCTCCGTGCAGTCGGTTCGCCCATTCGACGGGCACGGCGCTCGCTCCGTGGACCGCGCCGAGCAGCGCCGCCGTCGCGACGGCCAGCACGCCGGAGCCGAGTCGGGCAGCGGCCACGAGCGCGTCCTCGAGGTGCTGCTCGGGGTCGTAGGACAGCACCGGAGTGTGGACGATCGTCGCCCAGGCCGCCGCGACGGTGTCGGCCGCGCCCTCGCCCCGCGGAAACGGCTCCGGGGCGTTGACCTCGGCGGCGCGGAGCAGGACCTCCCACCGATCGCGAGCGGCAGCGGACAGCCGCGGCAGGGCCAGCAGCACGTCGAGCTCCCCGGTCAGGACGGCGTGGCGAACGGTCAGGCCCCAGACGGTGACGGCCTCGCCGGTCTCCTCCTCGAGGTGCGCGACGGCGGCCAGCGCGGCGGCGGCCGCCACGAGGGCGTCGGGGTCCGCGAGATGGGCGAGGGCGAGCGGTCCCGCCCACAGCAGCGGGCGGTCCGCGAGGCTCCACCACTCGACGGCGATGCGGTCCTCGGCGGCGAGGGCCCGCAGGTCTCGACCGGCGACGGCGGCGTCGGTCAGCGCCAGTACGAACGCGGTGATCTCGGTCCACTCGCCGGTGGCCGGCAGCGGCGCGCCCGCCGGGGGCCAGAGCGGTCCCGCAACGAGCGCGTCGGCCGCAGCCGCGGCGACCAGTACCCCCGCGGCCCGATCGACCGTCGCTCCATCCGCCATGGGCGAAACCCTAGGCGGAGCCAAAAAAGCCAACCGCCTCGGGATGAACCGAGGCGGTTGGGCGGAGTGGACGACCTCCGTCCCGGTGAGGATGTCCGTACGCCCGCGTCCGACCGACATGTGAATCGATGGCCACCGACGGCGCTTGAACTCCGCTACTCGACGGTAACCGAGCACCCCGACGATTTCTTCCCGACCCGGCGTGAGCCGCGACACCTCCCCCTGGGGGTCGGTCACGTTCCCGCATCGTTCGCGTATCGGACCGCTGCACCACCCGCACGTCGAGCGCGGCGGATACCCCCGATCCGTAAATTTCCCGAGTGCAGGGCCAATCTCTCCCGGGACGTGGAGCGAAGAGGCTTGCGAAAGCGAGAGATCACAACCCCCGATTTCTCGTCACTTGGCGCACCTGAGGCGTGCGCCCCATCTCACTCAGGGACCAGACACATGCGAATCCTGCCCATCCGCAGCATTGCCGCCACCTCGCTCGCGGCCGTTCTCATCGCCGGCCTTGCGGCCTGCGGGGGCGACGACGAGGACACGGCGACCACCACGCCGGGTACCGACACCTCGGCGGGCACCAACACCGAGCCCGCCGCCGCCGCGCTCAAGGCCGTCGGCACCGGCAACCCGTTCGAGGACGCGCGCACCGCCGCCTCGCACATGCCGATGACCGCCGACGCGCTCGCCGGCGGCATCGCCAAGGCCGCCAAGCTCAAGGGCGCCGAGGAGGTCACCGGCGACGCCGCGAACCTGCGCGCCGGCCTGACCTTCCTGCTCACCGAGCACGTCTACCTCGCCGGCATCGCCGTCGCGACCGCCTACGCCACCACCCCGACCTCCGAGGAGTTCAAGCTCGCGGCCGCGACGCTGGACAAGAACTCCGTTGCGGTCGCCGACGCCGTCGGCTCGATCGTGCCGGACGAGAAGGAGAACTTCCTTCAGTCGTGGCGTTCGCACGTCGGCAACTTCGTCGACTACGCGGTCGGCGCGAAGACCGAGGGCGCCAAGGGCAAGAAGATGAAGGACGACGCCGTCAAGGCGCTCACCGCCTACGCGACCTCGCAGGGCGCGTTCTTCAACAAGATCACCGGCGGCGAGCTCCCGAAGGGCGCCGTCAAGGACGCCTTCATGGAGCACATCCTGACCCTCGCCGCGGCCGTGGACTCCTTCGCCGCCGGCGACGGCAAGGGCTTCGACAAGCTCAAGACCGCCGGCGACCACATGGCCATGAGCGCCGAGGCGCTGACCGGCGGCATCGCCAAGGCCCTGAAGTACAAGGACGACCCGAACAGCGCCGCCTCCGCGGCCCGTTCCACGCTCACCAGCCAGCTCACCACGCACACCTACCTGGCGGGCATCGCGGTCTTCGCCGCCTACACCGACCCGAAGAACATCGAGTCGGCCGGCTTCAAGGCCGCCGCGGCCGCTCTCGGCAAGAACACCAACGACCTGACCGCCGTGGTCAAGTCGGTCTCGACCGCCGAGGACGCCGCCACCTTCAAGCAGGTTTGGGCCTCGCACATCAACGACTTCGTCGACTACGCGGCGGGCGAGCTGACCAGCGACCAGGCCCTGAAGGACAAGGCCACCGCCGCCCTCGACGCCTACCGCACCTCCGCGGGCGGCTTCTTCGCGAAGGTCACCGGCGACGTCATCCCGGCCGACGCCGTCAAGGCGGAGCTCAAGACCCACATCGAGACCCTCTTCGGCGCGATCGAGTCGCTGAAGGCCGCTCTCGTCAAGTCGTAGTCCGCACAGCTAGGCCACTCGAGGCCCCGGCCGCCCCAATCCAGGGGAGCCGGGGCCTCGGTGCGTCCGGGCTGACAGTTGCCTGGGTACGTACTACGTACTGATAAGAATGTCCTCGCCGCAAGAGGTGAGGTGTTCTTCGCGATGCTCGATTCGCTCGACGACGCCGATCGCCGCCGGGTGCTCGCGTGTGCGACCCGTCGGCGCTACGGGCGGCGCGACGTGCTTTTCCACGCGAACGATCCCGGTCGAGGCGTGCACCTGCTCGAGTCGGGCAAAGTCGCCGTCCGGATCGGCACCGCCGACGGCGGGGACGCTCTGATCGGCGTGCTCGGGCCCGGACAGGTGGTCGGCACGCCCGTTGCGCTGGGCGCGGATCCGGGCCGCGCAACCTCCGTCGTCGCCCTGGAACCCACCGAAACGCTGAGCATCGACCGAGCACGGTTCGCAGCTCTGCGCAGCGCCCACCCGACCGTCGACGCGTTCGTTGTCGACGCCCTGGTCGCGGACGTCCTCCGCGCCAACACCCTGCTGCTCGACGCGCTGTTCGCCCCCGTCGAACTGCGCCTGCTCCGGCGCCTGGTGGATCTGACGGCGGTCTACGGCGGACCGGCCCACGGGCCGGCGCCCGTCGAGATCGCACTGACGCAGCAGGACCTCGCCTCGCTGGCGGGAACGTCGCGGGCGACGGCGAACCGGGTGCTGCGCGAACTCGAGGACGCCGGGACGGTGCGATTGACCCGAAACCGCATCCACGTCGTCGATCTGCCCGCCCTGGCGGAACGGGCACGCTGAGAACTCGGCGCGGAACGCCCGTTCGTCTCGGTGCGGGGGCGAGAATGGCCGGGAGGCACGCGCAGGGCGAGGGTGGGAGAGATCCGCATGGCCAATCCGATCGACCGGTTCCGCGGATCGGGCGGTCGTCGAGCCGCCGGGGCGGGTAGGGCACCGACCGGCAAGGCCGGAGCGAAGCCCGCCGCGACCGGCGCCGGCGCGTCGAGTGGCGACACCTGGTTCCGCCCCGCCGCCGGAGCGGCCGGACCTTCCGCCGCCGGGGGCCCGACGAAGAAGGCGCCCGTGGACCGGGCCAAGCGCCGCAAGCGCCGGCTGCTGCGGGCCCTGTACGCGGGGATCGGCGCCGTCGTGGTCGTGTTCCTCATGGCCTTCGTGGCCTACGCCCGGATCGAGATCCCGCCGGCGAACGACAGCGCGCTACGGCAGACCACCCAGGTCTTCTACGCCGACAAGACCAAGGCCTCGGACGTGCCCTTCGGCCGGTACGGCGAGACCAACCGAACGATCGTCCCGCTCGCCAACATGCCGGTCCACCTGCGCGACGCCGTGCTGGCGGCGGAGAACCGCAGTTTCTATACCGACAGCGGCGTCTCGCCCAAGGGCATCGCCCGCGCGCTGTGGGTCAACCTGCGCGGCGGTCAGACCCAGGGCGGTTCGACGATCACCCAGCAGTACGTGAAGAACTACTACCTGACCTCCGAGCGCTCCATTCAGCGCAAGCTGAAGGAGGCGTTCCTGTCGATCAAGCTCGACAAGGAGCAGTCGAAGGACCAGATCCTCGAGAACTACCTGAACACGATCTACCTCGGCCGGGGCGCGTACGGCGTGCAGGCGGCGTCGAAGGCGTACTTCAACGTCGACGTCGGTCGGTTGACGATCCCGCAGGGGGCCGTGCTGGCCTCGATCCTGCGCTCCCCCGCGAACTACGACCCGTCCGATCCCGACGACCTGGAGCGCTTGAAGGGACGCTGGGGCTACGTCCTGGACAGCATGGTCGAGACCGGCACGCTGAGCGCCGAGATGCGGGCGAAGCAGAAGTTTCCGACCTTTCCCAAGCAGGCCCAGAGCCAGAGCCGGTTCGGCGGGCAGAACGGCTACCTGCTCGGGGAAATCTCCAAGGAACTCCAGGCCCGGGGCCTGTCCAAGGACGACATCGACAACGGCGGCCTGCGGATCGTCACCACGCTGGACTCGAAGGCGCAGGCCTCGGCCGTCGCCGCCGTCGACCAGGAGTTCCCGAAGACCAAGAACAAGGGGCTGCGGGTCGGCCTGGCCGCGATCGAGCCGGGCACCGGGCGCATCCTGGCCATGTACGGCGGCAAGGACTTCCTCGGCAAGGACAAGTTCGCGCAGGTGAACGCGGCGACCTACCCGATCCAGCCGGGCTCGCAGATGAAGGTCTTCTCGATCGCCGCCGGGCTCGAGGGCGGCGACACGCTCCAGACTCGCTACGTCTCCAACTCGCCGCTGCGCCTTCCCGGCACGACCAACGGCAAGCCGAACTCGGTGCGCAACGAGTTCAACATGAGCTACCGGCCCGGCACCCAGGACCTCATGTACGGGCTGCAGGAGTCCATCAACACCGTCTTCGTCGACCAGACGCTCAAGCACGGGCCGGAGAAGGTCCGCGACGCCATGGTCCGCGCGGGCATCCCCGACGACGCCCCGGGGCTGAACAACAACGCCCTGATCGCCCTCGGCATCGCCTCGATCACGCCCCTGCAGGTCGCCAACAGCTACGCGACGCTGTGTTCGGGCGGGACCCGGGCCACACCGTTCCTCGTGGCGAAGGTGATCAAGTCCAACGGCGGCGAGTTCCCGCTGACGAAGATTCCCGCGCCGGTGACCGGAGTCTTCGACGACGCCGTCGTCTCCGACGTACTGCGCGCGATGCAGAACGTGGTGACCCGCGGCACCGGCGGCTACGCCGGACGCAACCTCGGCCGCCCGGCCGCCGGCAAGACCGGAACCCACCAGGACCTCACGGCCTGGTTCAGCGGCTGCACTCCGCAGATGGCCGCGGCGGTGGACTACTTCAAGGGCCCGGGCACCGAATCGCTGGACGGCGCCGGCGGGCTGGCGACCTTCTTCGGCTCCCGGTTCCCGACCCAGACCTGGACGGCGTTCATGAAGGGCGCGCTGGAGGGCAAGCCGATCGAGAACTTCAAGCTGACCAAGGGCCTCACCCCGACCGCGACGCCGACGCCGACGCAGGCCCCGCCGGTGCCGACCGGCGAGCCCACGACCGGCCCGACCGGCTTCCCCGGGTTCCCGGACTTCCCCGACTTCCCGGACTTCCCCGGGACCCAGCCGACGCCCCAGCAGACGCTCACGCCGGCGCCGACCGCGACCACGCCGAGCACGCCGGCCCCGAGCGCCACCGCGACCAGCGGCGGCGGTGGAGGCGGTGGTGGAGGAGGCGACGAGGACGAGGTGGAGACGGAGGAGGACTTCGAGTTCCGCCGCGGCGAGTTCGGCGACTGACCCGCGGCAGGCCCGAACCGAGGTGTCGCCGGGCGGACCGAGGCCGACGACTCGGCCCGGCCCGGCGCGTTGCCGCTCTACCCTGACGGGGTGCTGCTCTCGCTCGGCTCGGCGACGCTGGCCATCGTGCTGGTCGTCCTGCTGCCCGGGCCGGACACCCTGGTAGTGCTGCGCAATCTCCTGCGGGGCGGGCGGTCGCTCGGTGTTCGGACCGCCGTCGGCAATCTGTGCGGTTTGACGATCTGGGTGTGCCTGGCCGCCTTCGGGTTGACGGCGGTGCTGCGGGCGAGCGAGGTCGGCTACAACGTCCTGCGCGTGGTCGGCGCCGGATACCTCGTGTGGCTGGGCGTGTCGCTGTGGCGCTCGCGCGGCGCCACGCCCCCGGCGGAGGGCGTCGAGTCGAGCCCGCGACGCGGCCTGCTCGGTTCCGGTTTCGTCGCCGGGATCCTGACCAATCTGTTGAACCCGAAGGTCGGGGTCTTCTTCGTCGCGTTCCTGCCGCAGTTCGTCCCGCCCGGCTGGTCGGTGGGCGCGTCGACCGCGGTGCTCGGGGCCGAGTTCATCGTCCTCACCGCGGCCTACTGGGCGCTGCTGATCGGCCTCGCCCCGCTGGTCACGGGCTGGCTGACCACGCCACGGATACGCCGGCGAATGGACCGCCTGACCGGCGTCGTCCTCGTCGGCTTCGGCCTCCACCTCGCCGCCGAGGGCTGAAGCAGACAGCACTCACCCGAGGTGGAGGCGCGGGTAGCGGTGCGGGTGGGCGGAGCCCCCCGCCGCGGCGCGAAGCGCCGCAGAAAACGACAGAGCGACCCGGTTCGCGCCTTCCGCGAACACAGGTCGCCCGTCGTTCTGTGGCAGATCCAGGATTCGAACCTGGGAAGCTTTCGCGACGGATTTACAGTCCGCTCCCATTGGCCGCTCGGGCAATCTGCCGGGGCGTGGGGGGATCGCCCCCACGGCTGAGTGAGGATAGCGCAGGGGATCGGGTGCTCTGAAACCGGTTTGGCCGACGCGGCGGCCCCGGGAATTCGGCGCCCTCCCGCGCGACTGGGATGATGGGGTGCAGCACCGTCCCGGCACCGCAGTTCCGAAGGGGTATCGCATCGTGGCCGACTCGTCGTTCGACGTCGTGAGCAAGGTCGACCGGCAGGAGGTCGACAACGCGCTGAACCAGACCGAGCGCGAGCTCTCCCAGCGCTTCGACTTCAAGGGGACCGGCGCCACCATCGGCTGGTCCGGGGAGCGCATCGAGATGAAGGCCGACGGCGAGGACCGCGTGAAGGCCATCCTCGACGTGTTCAAGGAGAAGCTGATCAAGCGGCAGATCTCGCTCAAGGCCCTCGACGCCGGCGATCCGCAGCTGTCCGGCAAGGAGTACAAGATCTTCGCCACGATCAAGGAGGGGATCTCGCAGGAGAACGCGAAGAAGGTCTCCAAGCTGATCCGCGACGAGGGCCCCAAGGGCGTGCAGGCGCAGATCCAGGGCGAGCAGTTGCGCGTGACCTCGAAGAAGCGCGACGACCTCCAGGAGGTCATCGCCCTGCTCAAGGGCGCCGACTTCG
Source organism: Sporichthyaceae bacterium (assembly GCA_052389435.1). Lineage (GTDB taxonomy): Bacteria > Actinomycetota > Actinomycetes > Sporichthyales > Sporichthyaceae > JBQTKD01. Next base: position 18,173 of record JBQTIB010000081.1, read on the forward strand.
ACTTCCCGCTCCAGTTCGACAACTACCGGTAGCTCCGAGGGCGGCCTGCCCGCAGCGACCAGTCATTCAATGAATCTCTTGATTAGTTGAATGGTGCGGTGCACGCTGGATCCATGAGCGATCGCCACGCCAAGGACGCCCTCTACGACGGCTTCGCCTCCACGGTGAAGGCTCTGGCCAACGGACGGCGGGTCGAACTGGTCGACGTGCTCAGCCAGGGCGAGAGATCCGTGGAGGAACTCGCCGCCGAGATCGGGCAGAGTGTCGCGAACACCTCGCAGCACCTGCGTCAACTGGCCCTCGCCGGCCTCGTCGTCGGCCGCCGGCAGGGCAGCAACGTGTTCTACGCCCTGTCGGATCCCTCCGTTGCGGCGGCCTGGCGCACGCTGCGCGACCTCGCCGTAGAACGGCTCGCCCAACTCGACCGCCTGGTCGCGGCCTACACCGGCGACCGCTCGGGGCTGGAAACCGTCGGACGGGCCGAACTCGCCGACCGGCTGCGGACCGGCGGGGTGCTCGTCCTCGACGTCCGACCCGAGGCCGAGTTCCGGTCCGGACACGTGCCCGGGGCACGCGCGGTCCCGCCGGCGGAACTCGAGCGACGCCTGGCCGATCTGCCGGCCGGTACGGAGGAGGTCGTCGCCTACTGCCGCGGGCCGTTCTGCGTCTACGCCGACGACGCAGTCCGCCTGCTCAACGCCCGCGGCCGGCGAGCGCGCCGCCTCGAGGACGGGTTTCCGGAGTGGGCGGCGGCCGGGCTGCCCGTCGAGACCGGAGCCCGAACGGGCTCGCGATGAGCGAGCCGACCGTGGAGGTCGGCGGCGCGAGGTTCGCGCCCGGGGATCGCCCGGTGCACCTCGGCCTGCGTGCCAACCTTGCGCAGTTCGGCCTGCTCGTGGCGGTCAACGCCCTCGTCGGCGGCATGCTCGGTCAGGAGCGGACGGTGCTTCCGCTGCTCGCGGAGCGGGAGTTCGGCCTTGCCGCCTACACCTCGGCACTGACCTACATTCTCGCCTTCGGCATGGCCAAGGCGGCGACCAACTACCTGGCGGGCACCCTCTCGGACCGCTACGGGCGCAAGCCCGTGCTCGTCGCCGGCTGGCTGGTCGCCATCCCCGTGCCGTTGCTGCTGATCTGGGCGCCCAGTTGGGGCTGGGTCGTCGCGGCCAACGTGCTGCTCGGGATCAGCCAGGGCCTGACCTGGTCCACGACGGTCATCATGAAGATCGACCTCGTCGGACCGGCGCAGCGCGGACTGGCCATGGGCCTGAACGAGGCCGCCGGGTACATCGCGGTCGCGGCGACCGCCCTCGCCACCGGCTACCTCGCCGAGCAGCACGGGTTGCGCCCCGCCCCGTTCCTGCTCGGGGTCGCGTTCGCGGCCCTGGGACTGGGGCTGTCCACGCTGTCGGTCCGCGAGACCCGGGATCACGCCAGGCTGGAATCGGCCCATCACGCGGCCCGCAGCACCGCAGGCGCAGGCGTTCTGCACGGCGAGCTGACCGACCGTCAGGTGTTCGCCCAGGCCAGCTTCCGCGAGCCCGCACTGTCCTCGGCGGCACAGGCCGGAATGGTGAACAACCTCAACGACGGGCTGGCCTGGGGACTGTTCCCCGTGCTGTTCGCCGGCGCGGGCCTCTCGGTCGGCCGGATCGGCGTCCTCGCCGCGCTCTACCCGGCGGTCTGGGGCATCGGGCAACTCCTCACCGGGGCGCTGTCGGACCGCTGGGGACGCAAACGGCTGATAGCCGCGGGAATGTGGGTGCAGGCCGTGGCCCTGGCGTTGGTCGCCCTCGCGGACTCCTTCTGGCCCTGGGCGGCGGCCGCTGCGCTCCTGGGAGCCGGGACCGCGATGGTCTACCCGACCCTGCTCGCCTCCATCGGCGACGTGGCCCATCCCGCCTGGCGGGCTCGGGCCGTCGGCGTCTATCGCCTCTGGCGCGACGGCGGCTTCGCCGTCGGCGCCCTGGTGGCTGGGGTCGTCGCCGACGCGTTCGGCATCCGAGCCGCGATCTGGGTCGTCGCCGCGATCACCGCCGCCTCCGGCGCGCTCGTGGCGGTGCGGATGTACGAGACCCACCGACCGGCGCCCACCGAACCGACGGGGCGTCGATCCGGCCGAGTGTTCGGCGCTAGGTGAGTCCTGGAGTCGACGGAAGCACAGCCAGCCGAGCCCGAGCCACCCAGTTGCCGCGGAAGCGCGGAAGGCCAGGGCCGACCGGGGAACAGGGGTGCACACCAGCACCGTTCGCGTCCCGCCCGATCGTAGGCGCCGCAGCCGGGCGCGACGGACATGGGCCCGCGGGCGCTTGTCTACTCCTCGAACGGCGCGAGGCGCACCAGCAGCGGCAGCGCCGCCCAGACGCTCAACCACTTCGCCCGGCCCTCCGGGACGGCGCGGGACTCGGCCTTCCACGCCGCGCGCACGTGGCGCTTGAACTCCAACCGCGGGTGCCGCTGCAGGAGCGCGGCGACCCACGCCGGGTCGAGTTCGTCGAGGCGGCCCCCGGCCACGTCGGCGAACGCTCCGGCGGAGACGAACCCTCCCGGGGAGTCGAGGTGCTCCATCGCGCCCGCGGTGATGTGCCCGCAGACCTCGGCGCCGATGCGGGCCGCCCGTACCGGTTCCACGTCGCGGTCGAGGGCGAAGCGCTCCACCCGCTCGCCGCCGACGACCGCGAAGCAGCGGCCCGGGGTCGGATGCTCGAGGTTGAGGTCGTGCAGCAGCGAGGCCACGTAGGCCATTTCGACGTCGACGCTCACCCCGTCGAGGGCGGCGAGCGACATGCCGAACAGAAAGGTGCGATGGGAGTGTTCGCGTACGGCCGGGCTGAGCACCTCGCGGGCGTGCGCCTCCGCGTCCTTGGCCAGGCGCGAATCGGGAATCGCCACGGCGTCCAGATCGACGCCGCCGCCGCCTCGACGACCGGTGGCCAGCCGCAGCCGCTGCCCGGGCGTCCTGGCGATCGTTCGCAGCAGCGGGGGAAACATCGCCCGACTCTGAGCCTTCGTCAGTTTCCCACCCGTACGGACGGCCCAGTCGTAGTCGATTCCCTTGGGAGCAGCCATGACCGCAACCCTAGGAACCGCCGCGGGCGAAGGCCAGTGGCAGGATGGACGCATACCGCCGGTTTCGCGCCATCCCGAGGGGGCCAGGTGTCAGGTCGCGACGCGATTCGAATGAGCGATGCGCAGATCCTCGCCTACCTCGAGGAGCAGAAGGTCATCCAGGTCGCGACGATCGGCCCGAACGGTCGCCCGCACCTCGCCCCGCTCTGGTACGTCCCGCACCCCTCCGGGACGCCCGGCCTGCCCGCCGTGGCGACGTGGACCTACGGCAAGTCGCAGAAGGCGCTGAACCTGCAGCGCCTGCCGGAGGCGACCGTGCTCGTGGAGTCGGGGCAGAGCTACGGGGCGCTGCGCGGACTGTCGATGGAATGCGACGTCGAGATCCTCACCGACTACGACGCGACCCTGGCGATCGGGCTGGGCCTGGCCGATCGCTACGGCACCGGCGGGTACGGCGAAGACCGGGCGGCCACCGTCGCGACCTTCGAGGGTCAGGCCCGCAAGCGCATCGGCCTGGTGTTCCGCGCCACGAAGATCGCGACCTGGGACTTCTCCAAACTCGGCTGACCTGCCGTTCACCGGCGATCGGGCCCGTCCGAACCGAGACAATCGGGGCGCCGGAGCGGCCCTACGGTCATGGACGAGCACACGAGGCGTGCGTTTTTCCCTTGATCCGCAGACAGCGCGCGCGGGGCGTGCGGCAATGGGGAGATGGTCACCGAAGCGCAGCGTCGTGGTCCCCGTCCGTGGGCGATCGCGCTCGGCCTGATCGCCGTGGCCATGGTGCCGATCCTGGCGGTGGCGGCCATGGCCGGATCCGGCGGCGCCTCCGACGCCGAGGGCTGCGAAGCAGTCGCCGCCGCGGACCGGACCGTAGTCGAGCAGGCCGTTCTCGACGCCCTGCCGGGCGGCAGCACGAAGGACCTCGTCACCAGCACCGACTACGACGAGGCCTGCGCGATCGGCGGTGTGGAAACCACCGCCCGTTGGACGACGATCGCCACCGGCGCCTCGGTGGTCTTCGCCCTGGAACGGCAGGGCTGGACCAGGGTGGACACCGGCAGCGAGGACCCCGCGTGGCTGACCGAGGACCTCGCCCCGACGGGCACCGCCGGCGCCACCAACGACAACGAGAGCCTGAACGTCGTGCTGACCAAACTGGTCGGTGGCCGCGACCTCGACCTTGCGGTCGACCAGGAGGGCCTGCACGTGGTGCTCGCCCGCGGCTGAACCTGCCGCCGTCCTCGCCCCCGTAGGGCCCCGACGCCTAAGGTCGACCCCGTGACGTGGATCGAAGGCGCCGCCGATTCCGGCTACGGCGTCGAGAACCTTCCCTACGGGGCGTTCTCGGTCCAGGGCACTCGGCCTCGCATCGGCGTAGCCGTCGGGCCGTGGGTGCTGGACGTGGGACCGCTGCTGCGCGACCCGGTGTTCGCCGAGCCGACCCTCAACGACTTTCTCGCGGCTGGCCGCGGCGCGTGGACCGCCGCGCGCGAGGAGTTGACCGAGATGCTCTCCGACGAGCGCTACCGCCCGACCGTCGAACCTCATCTGATTGACCGTCATAGCGTGGAGTTGCAGCTGCCGTTCGCGGTCGCGGACTACGTCGACTTCTACTCCTGCGAGCACCACGCGGCGAACGTGGGGCGCATGTTCCGCCCCGACGGCCCGCAACTGCCCGCGAACTGGAAGCACCTGCCTGCCGGGTACCACGGCCGCGCGGGCACGGTCGTCGTCTCGGGCACGCCGATTCCCCGCCCGCACGGGCAGCGGCGCGGCGCGGAGGGTCCCACGTTCGGCCCGAGCACGCGGCTGGACTTCGAGGCCGAGATCGGGTTCGTCGTCGGAACGCCGACGGCGCCGGGCACGCGCCTGTCGCCGGCGGATCTGGCCGAGCACGTCTTCGGGATCGTTCTGCTCAACGACTGGTCCGCCCGCGACCTGCAGAACTGGGAGTACGTGCCGCTCGGACCGTTTCTCGGCAAGTCCTTCGCGACGTCCATCTCGCCGTGGGTCGTGCCGTTGGAGGCACTGGCCGGCGCCTGGGTGCCGGCCCCGGTCCAGGATCCGGCGCCGCTTCCCTACCTGGCGGAACAGGCGCACCTCGGGCTGGACCTGGCCCTGGAGGTCCGACTCAACGGCTGCACGGTCTCCCGTCCGCCCTTCCGCGAGATGTACTGGTCCCCAGGCCAGCAGTTGGCGCACCTGACGGCCAACGGCTCCGCCCTGCGGACCGGAGACCTGCTCGGCTCGGGCACGGTGTCCGGACCGCGGCGCGACCAGCGCGGCAGCATGCTGGAGCTGAGCTGGAACGGCACCGAACCCCTGCCCCTGAGCGACGGCACGACGCGCACGTTCCTCGACGACGGCGACGCGCTGGAACTTCGGGGCACGGCGCTGGGCGGGCGCGTCGACCTCGGCGTCGTCGCCGGTCGCATCGGCTGACGTCGGCACCCGGGGGCGCGCCCTACCAGCGCATCATCGGCAGCGGCCGCCGCAGGTGGGAGGAGGCGTACTTCGCGATGTTCGGCATCGCCACCGACTTGTAGGCCTCGTTCATCGGGAACCGGGCTCGAACTTCGACGATTTTCGAACGCGGGATGCCGAAGCGCACCTTGGTGAAGGTGACGTCGATCCAGTCGGCCTTGCGGCACGCCTCGACCAGCGGCGCGTGGGGGCCGGTGTAGGAGCGCATCTTGTGGTGGTTGTCGATCATCAGGTGCATCTCGGTGGTCCACTCCTCGCGGCCGATCTCCTTGAGGTAGTCGGTGGCGAGATCGCAGGCCTTGCCGAGGTAGTCCAGATCTCCGGTGAGGAAGAACGGCAGGTCGTGCAGCACCGTCATGATCGCGAGCTTCTCCTCGCGAAACGGCTCGGGCGCGGTGACGAACCGGGCCCAGTTGACCATTCGGTAGCAGTGGGCGCGGTAGCCCCAGTACCCGATGCCGAGGTCCTCCCGATGGGGGTCGAGCAGTTCGTCGAGCAGGGGCAGGTCGGTCAGGACGTCGTCTTTGGTGACGGTCCAGTTGCCCGCGGTCAAGGCGCCCACAGATCCTCCAGTTGCTCCCACTGAGAGCAGTATCGAAGGCTTCCGGCTCCTAGGTCAAGGAAGACGGCTGGGCTGGGTTGCTCCACGTGGGACTTGATCGGCGCTACAGTGCCGAGCCATGGGGGACCAGGAGAGCTCCGCTCCGACCTTGAGCTACGTGCTGTTGGGCCTGCTCGCGATCCAGTCCTGGACCGGGTACGAGCTCGCCAACCAGATCCGGCACAGCCTCGGGCACATCTGGCCGTCGTCCGACGCCAACGTGTACCGCGAGCAGCACCGCCTGGTCCGCCTCGGCTGGGCCGACGCCGTGGACGAGGCCGCGGGGCCCGCCCGGACTCGCAAGCGGTACACGATCACGGAGGAGGGCCGCCGGGTGCTGGGCGAGTGGCTGGCCACCGAACCCGCCCCCGCGGTCCTGCAACTCGAGTCGATGCTGCGGGTCTGGTTTGCCGACTCCGCAGGCCCGACGGAGCTCGGCGACGCGCTGCGGGCAGCCGCGACGGACTCCCGTGCCGCGCTCGACCACGTCGTCGCGGTCTTCCAGCAGTACCTCGACGGCCGGGGCGGCTTCGAGGAACGCGCCCACCTCAACGCCATGGTGGGCGAGCTCGTGGCCGACGTCTTCGCCCTGCTCGAGCAGCGCTGCGCGGGCTTGGCCAAGGAGGTCGAAAACTGGCAGACGACCAGGCACGTGGGCCTCGACCCCATCGCGAGGGCTCGCATGCAGCGCGTAGTAACGACCTACGCCCGCCCGGCACCGGTCCCCTAGGCATACCCCCAGACTCCCGATAGTGCAGTTGGGGTGCGCAAAATGCCCCGAGGCGTACCCCAACTGCACTATCGGCGGAGTTGGGGTGCGGCGGAGTTGAGGTGCGGAGGAGTGGAGGTGCGGCGGGGTGGCGGGGGGCGGAGGGCCGGCGGTCAGTGGCGGGGGCCGGCCATCTGCTCGAGGCGGGCGATGCGCTTGGCCATCGGGGGATGCGTGGCGAACAGGCCCGCGAGGCCGCCGCGGAACGGGTTGGCGATCATCAGGGCACTGGCCGCCTCGAGCTGCGGCTCCTTGGGCAACGGGCGGGCGGCCGTGCCGGCCTCGAGCTTGCGCAGCGCGCTCGCGAGGGCCAACGGGTCCCCGGTGAGCTCGGCCCCGGAGGCGTCGGCCTGGAACTCTCGCGAGCGGCTGATGGCCACCTGGAGCATCCCGGCCGCAATGGGGCCGAGCAGCATGATCAACAGACCGACGATGGGGTTGGGGCGGTCCCGACCGCCGTTGCCGCCGATCGGCAGGAACATCGCGAAGTTGGCCAGAAACATGATCACCGAGGCGCACGTGGCGGCTACAGAGGAGATCAGGATGTCGCGGTTGTAGACGTGCGCGAGTTCGTGCCCGAGCACGCCGCGCAGTTCGCGCTCGTCGAGGATCGCGAGGATGCCTTCGGTGCAGCAGACCGCCGCGTTGCGGGGATTGCGCCCGGTCGCGAAGGCGTTCGGGGCCGCCGTCGGCGAGATGTAGAGCGCGGGCATCGGCTGGCGGGCCGTCGTCGACAGCTCCCGCACGATCCGGTACATCGCCGGCGCCTCGGCCTCGCTGACCGGGCGGGCGTGCATCGCCCGCAGCGCCAGCTTGTGGCTGTTGAAGTAGGCATACCCGTTCAGGCCGAGCGCGAGCACCAGGGCGATGACCAGACCGCTGGAGCCGAACACCGAACCCGCGCCGATGATCAGCGCCGAGAGCACCCCCAGCAGCAGGGCGGTCTTCAGTCCATTCCAGTGCCGGTGCATGTGTGGATCCACCCCTCGACGCCCGCAGTCTGCCGCGCCCACCATGGCGCAGTCACCTCGTGAACGTCGAGCGGGCACTACCCGTTCCGGCTACGCCGAAGTCCGCTACTCCGCGACGGGGGCACCGCCGAGTTGAACGCGACCGTTCACGGTCAACCGGTAGCGCGCGTAGCTCTCGATCAGTTCGCGGCTGTCCTCGTGTGCGACGACGGCCACGACGGTCGGATAGCTCGCGAAGGCCGCCAGTTCGGCGGCGCCGAGGGTGAACGCGGACTGTGCACGGAAGCTCTTCACCAGGGCCCGCTTGCCCGCCCTGTCGATGCCGACGAGCCGTACGTTCCAGGACTCGACCTCGGGATCGCCCAGTACGGCGCCGAGGTCGGCGAAGGGGTTGCCCGGCTCCTGGGTGAGCGGCACCGTCCGCGCGCCGAGGAACTCCAAGGAGCGCAGCGACCGCCCGGCGAGGTATTTCCCGTTCGCCCGCAGTTCGACGTAGTCGGCACCGTTGGGGGCGGCGCCGGGCAGCGCGTAGGCGGACTTCGCGCGGGTGTCGACAGCCGCGGCGAGGTTGGCGGACACGACCTTCTCTCGCTCGATGCCCGACACCTTCGCGCCCTTGGCCGAGGCGAGGTTGTCCAGCAGGTTCATCAACTGGAAGTCGCTCACCACGTCCATGACCTTGGTGCCGGGAGCGCGCACGTCCAACGCGGCCTGCACGGAGGCGAGCCCCTGGCGTGCGCCGTCGCGGTGCAGATCGGAGATGATCTGCGGCCCGAAGCGGTCGTGCAGGTAGAGCAGGAAGGACCAGGCGTTGCCGTAGTCCGCGAGCACGTCGGAGTTCCCGCCCTCGTCCTCCCACAGCGTCAGGGAGTTCTGCGGGCCGCCGCACGGGATGGGGTTCGGGTTGCTCGGGCCCTTGGTCAGGCCGTGGCCCTGGAAGCAGTAGAGGTGGCTCTCCGCACCGCGACGCGAGACCGGGACCGTCGTCTCCGCATACCCGACGAGGAACTCGGCCATGTCGGACAGGCCCTCGTTGAGCCAGGTGGTTTCGGCTCGGTCGGTGTAGGAGTGCAGCAGGTGCTGGTATTCGTGGGCGAGGGTCGCCTCGTACATCAGGGCGCGCCCCGGCCGGGACAGGCACAGGTCCCTGTTCGGCTCGTTCGGCGGGTTCTCCCCGGTGCGGTGCTCCCAGTCGAACGCGTCGAGAGTCATCACGTTGCGGTTGGTCAACGTGTTGAAGATCGGAGCGAAGAAGCCGGCGATGTAGGTGCGGTTGTTCTCGAAGTCGTAGAAGTTGCCGTCCCGGACGTTGTCGACGAGCAGCACCGTCGCCTTGCCGTTGCCCCGGAAGTCCACGCCGAGCGGAGCGAGTTGGCCCGCAGAGAGGGCGCCGTCCGCGTCGGGTGCCGTGCTGAACGCCTTGGTCTCCGCCGGCAGCATGGTGGTGGTGAACTCCTCGACGAGCCGCTCCGCCTGGGCCTGCGTCACCACCGTCGGGTCCTTGCGGGCGGACCGGCAGTCGCCCGCCGGGAAGGCCGTCCCGGTGGACACCTCGTCGCTGCCGCTGGCGACCCAGACCTCCATCCGTTCGCCGGCCGCGAGGAGCTCGTACTCCTTGAGGTAGATCCCGACGATCGGCAGCCCCGTCCGCGAGGTCTCGTCGATCGCGGGCCACCGGCGCACCGTGCCCACGGCGGGCGTCGTGCCCGCGGCGGCCGCCGCGGGAGTCGCCAGCAGCGCGCGTGCGGCGTCGGCGGTCAGCGTCGGCCGACCGAAGGCGGCGGCGAGTTCGGGCGAGAGCGCGAACTCGGTGGTCGGCGCGAACTCGACGGCGATGCCGGGGTCGAGCCCCGGGTCGTAGGGCTGCGCCACCGCCTGGGCGGACCCGTTGCCCAGCACTGCGCCCGACGCCGCGAGCAGCGTCGCCGCGACGCCCGTCGCGACCGTTCTCCGACTGCGCCGCATCTGGGCTCCTCTCGCCGTGCCACGGGTGCTTCGTTTGCCCAGAACTCATCGGATTGGACATCGCCGGCCTGGGAATACTCTGGGGGACGAAACGGGACCAAGGGGACGTTGCTCGACCTCTTGCCCATTTCGTTCCAAACCTGGGATTGCCCCCGGACGTGGCTTGGAAGAATGTGAACGAACCGGTTGACTCGTCCCGAGACCGGACCGAACGGACAATCGAGCCGGGCTCGAGGACCACTGCACGCGAGTGCGCGACCTGAACTGGCGGGCCACGTGACCCCTGAGCAGCGCTCGGCGGACGGGTTGACCGACGTCGCCGCACGGGTCGAACCGCGGGTCGAACCGCCGCTTCTGCCGCCTTCGAGCGAGGTGTCCGCCTTCGACTCGCGGCTCCTCGACGCTCCCCTGCTGCATCCGGACGCGGACCTGCCGATCTCCGTGCCCACGACCTACCTCGACTACGAGGAGGACTACGGGTACGAACAGGCGCGGGCCCGACGGCGGGCGCGCGCGAAGGCGCACCAAAAGATGGCGCGGCTGCGCCTGTACTCCTACTTCATGACGTTGGCGGCGTGCGTGTTCGCGCTGATGGCGTTCATGTACCTCGTGCAGGGCCAGGGCGACCGCGACGCGACGTTCCTGACCCTCGGCGCACTGTTCGGCGCGATCACGGTTTTTCTGCTCTGGGCGGCCGTGCGCGTCACCCACGTGGGAGAGCACGAACTGCACCACTGACCTGCGACGACAGCCTTTTCTGCGAGTCCGCTGGGTCGATTTTTCCGATTCGGAGGCATCCGTCCGGTCCGTCCCCCGTTCGGAGCATTCGCGTTGCTCGCGGCATAGGCGGCTTTCTTGAATGTGTCGTGTCAGCCAATGACCCGATGCAAAGGGAGCTCCACATGTCGCCTCGACTCGTCAAGGCTGCGCAGGTCGCCGCACTCGCCCTGCCGCTCGCCCTCATGTTCGGGCAGCAGTCGGCCGGCGCCGGCGTTGCCCCCGACGGCGCCGCCTCGACCGTTGTCGCCGAAGCCGCCCAGACCACCGCCAAGGCCGCGAAGTCCTCCGACCGCGGCCAGGGCGTCCCCGGCGTCGCCGAGGTCGAGGACCCGCCCGGCGGTCTCGCCGGCGGCGAGCCGACCGGTGCCGGTGGCGGCGGCGGCGAGCCGACGGGCGCCGCCGAGGTTCCGAACGCCAACCCGGGTGCCGCACCCCAGGGGGGCGTCTCCCCCGAGACCGCTCCGGTGAGCCCGGTCGCGCCGGCTCCCACCGCGCCGTCCGAGGTTCCGGCCGCGCCGGCCGGCCCCGCCGACGAGGCCCCGATCGACGAGGCTCCCGCTTCGCCGGCCGCCACCCCGACCGCCCCCGAGGCGCCGATCGCCCCCGAGGCCCCGGCCGCTCCCGAGGCGCCGGTCGCTCCGCCCGCCTCCGAGCCCCAGGGCGCCACCGCCGAGCAGAGCGGGGAGTTCCCGGGCGCGGCTGCACCGCAGGCCTCCACCCCGACCGCTCCGACCGGCCCGGCGGGCGTCGACGGCACCCCGGAAGCCGCTCCGGCTCCGGCCGCGGGCGAAGGCGGCCCGGCCGTTCCCAACGCGTTCGACCCCTACGGTGCGGGTGCGGGCCAGGCTCCCGGCGCCGAGGGCCCGTCCGGCCAGGTCTACGGCGGTCCCGCCCAGGTTCCGGTCCAGCCGCCGCAGGGTGGCGAGGTCGGCAACCTGAGCGAGAGCGACCTGCCCTCGCTGCCGGAGTAGTACCGGCCAACTGCACGACCGCTTCGACGAGAACGCCCGGGTGCCAGGCACCCGGGCGTTTCGCCGTCCTTCGGAAGGGCCTACCGCGGAAGAGGCGTGGACACCGGCGTCAGGCTGCCCCTGGGCTGCCAGGCGACGCGAACGCCGTGCTTCATCGGTGCGCCGTCGACGGTCCCCATCGGCATGATCTCGAAGCCGGAGGTGGAGGCGAAGATGCGGATGGCCTCGCCCGGATCGGCGTTCGTCAGTCCTCGAGCGGCCCGGACGTCGAGGTAGGCCGCGAGCCCGGCGGAGGTCGCGGACTGGTTGGGGGCGACGCGACGCAGCGCCAACAGGTACCCGACGGCGGCGTCCTCGTCGGGGTTGAACCACAGCGGCGAGAGCGGCGAGGTGCCGGTCGCGGCCACGATCGGGTCCTGCACGAGCCACGGCGCGAGGTAGGTGCCGTAGACCGGCGGCGGGTCCTTCGCGAGGGCGCTCAGCGTCGTCAGCGCGGCGTCCCAACCGGCGAGGGCCAGAGTCGCGTCCGCCGAGCCGCTGGCGACGAGTTCGATGCCGGCGGCGTCGGCCTGCTCCGCGACCACCTTCTCGGCCGCGGTGCTGCGCGGCGTCCGGTCGAGCACCAACCGAATCTTCCCGGCCTTGCGCCGGTCGAGTTCGACGACGAGCGCCCGCAGTGCGCCGGCGTCCCGATCGTCCAGGGCCTGCGCGGGACAGGCCGCCAGCGGCGCCTGCGACCCGCCGAGCAGGGCGCCGAGGGCGGCAGAGGCGCATTCGGCGTCCGGCTCCGCCTGCGGGGTGGGCACGGGGGCCGAGCCGACGTCGAGGACCTGCTGCACGACCTCGCCGCCCTGGCGGATCTCCAGTCGGGAGCGGCCTTCGGGCAGGTCGACGACGGCCCAGTAGCCCTCGGCCGTGGGCAGGGCCTTGGGCACGTAGGTTCGGCCGTCGACCCGCAGTTCGGTGTAGCGCTCGGTCATGACCTGCACGAGGTTGCGGCCCGGTCGCTGCGGCAGGACGAGAACGCCGGCGGATCGATCGTCCAGGGTCACCGTGCGCAGCAACGGCACGCCTTCGCGCGGCGGCGGACCGGGGCTCGGCAGGGAGGTCAGGACGACCCCGACGACGACGGTCGCCACCATCGCGCCGAACTCCGCACGCGCGAGACCGCCGGCCAGGCGGGGCGCGCCCGCGCGCCGGCGCAGGGCGATCCGCACGCCCAGCCCGAGCAGGGCCACCACGACGAGCAGTGCGGCCTTGACCAGGACCACGGTGCCGAAGGAGGTGACGGCGATGCCGTCGAGCGAGACGCCGCGATCGCGGGCGGACAGCACCCCGGTCACGGTGGCACCCGCGGCCGAGGCGACGGCGATCGGGCTCAGCCGGCGCGCGACGGCCAGGCGCGTGCCGCGCTCGGCGGTGGCCGAGGCGAGCACGGCGGCCGACCACACGGCGGCGACGAGGACGTGACCCACCATCAGCAAACCGGCGAGCGCGCCGTCCCGAAGTGCGTCCCAGGCGAGCAGCACCACGAGCGCGCCGCCGATCGGCACCGGGGGCCAGGCCCTGGCACGGAACAGCACGGCGAGACCGACGGCGAGCAACAGCGCCGACGCGCTGTACTGGCCGACCTCCCGGCGGTCGATCGCGACCACGACGGTGGCGACGACTCCGGCCGCGCCCGCGGTGACGATCAGGCGGCGGGCGCCCTCGGTCGGCACTCCGATCAGCGGCCGCAGGAGCGCTGCGCCCGCGACGAGCACCGACGCCGCGAGCGCGAGGGTGTAGGAGATGCGGCTCGCCGGGGAATAGTCGGCGAGCTCCGCTCCGCCGCCGTGCGCGAGGGCAGGCGCGGCGGTGCCCCAGATCTGAAAGACCGTCAGACCAACGAGCAGGGCGCCGAGGCGAATGCCCCGACGCCCTGCCGGACTGCTGGTCGTGCCGGTCGACGCGGCGCCTACTTGAGGTCCTTGTCGGCGACGACGAAGAGCATCGAGTGCGGCTTGGCGTCGCCGAAGTCGCCGTGGGGCCACGACGTCCGGTTGAAGTCGACGCAACTGGTGCCGTTGTTCTCGTCGACGAAGGACTCGTCGAGCTTCAGCTTGCCCGCCCGGGTGATGTCCAGGATGCAGAGCTTGTGGTTGCCGTCGGTGTTGGTCCGGGCCACGAAGTAGTTCGAGAACGCGATGCGACGCTCGTCGGAGGTCTCGCGGTAGAAACCGTCCTTGCCGAGCTCGAAGTTGTCCGGGGTGCCCCAGTGCGGGCCGCCGGAGGTGTTGTCCTGGACCTGGTAGGCATCCGACAGGGTCGGGCAGTCCTTCTCGGCGCCGCCCTTGTTGACTTCCTGCAGGGTGTCGATCTTGCAGCTGACCTTGGTGCCGGCCTTGACGAGCTTGTCGATGTTGAGCATGTAGACCATCTTGGCCGCGCCGTTGTCGGTCGGGTCGGTCGCGCCGGGGCCACGGCCGATGACGGCGTGGTAGAGGTACTTGTCGTTCGCGCTGGTCTGCACCCAGCCGGCGCCGGTGCAGCCGCCGGCCTCGGTCGACTGCGGGTTCAGGAAGCGCGTCGCGGTCGAGACGTCCCAGACCTGACGCCACTCGGGCGTGGGGTCGGTGATGTCCGGGGTGTAGTAGATGACGCCGCCGCACATGGAGGAGGCGAACGCACCCCTGTTCTGCTTCTGGTTGGTGACGGTCACCTCCATGATGCCGCGCGGCTCCTCGTGCGAGGGGTTGCGCTCGGTGCGCGGACCGTCGGGCATCGGCGAGACCGAGATGAGCTTGGCGTTGTCGCGGTCGGAGATGTCCCAGATGCGAACGGTGTCGCGGAAGACGTTCGGGCCGGGCGGGCGGACCGGGTCGAGCACGATGTTGCGCGGCTCGGCGTAGTCCGACGCGATCAGCCGGTTGAGGTCCTCGCGTGCCTGGATGCCGTGCGGGTTCGCGCAGGTGGCCTGCGGCAGCGCCGGGTAGTTCACGCAGCGCTCGCGGTCCTCGGACTCGGCCAGGGCGGCCGGGACCTCGGAAAGGGTCTTTCCGGTCTTGTCGATGCGCACGATCGAGCCCGGGGAACCGCCGAAGCCGTTCGAGACGCGCACCTCGCCGTTGGTGTAGGTGCAGGGGCCGGGCACGTCCGCGCCGCCCATGTAGGTGCCGTAGGCGGTGCCGTCCTTCAGCGTCCAGTAGGCGTCCGGAATGGAGCCGCAGGGCGTGTCGGTCGGGAGGTTGACCCCGGTGATCTTGATCTCCGGCAGCGACTTCACGTCGAGCACGTAGGTGATGTCGCTGTAGAGGCCGCCGGCGAAAATGCTGTCGCCCTTGTGGTAGAGGTACTGCATGTGGTGCGGCTCGTTCTCCACCACGGGGCCGACGGTGACGGTGTTGAGGACCTTGCCGTAGGACGGCGAGCCCTTCGTTGCGTCGATGACGGCGAGGAAGTCCGGTCCGATGGCGTCGTCGCGGACCTGCTCCGGCAGGGTCACCGGGTTCACGTTCGGCTGGGTCTTCGCGAGGCTGGCGCTGTGCCGATCGGCGGCGTTGTAGTCGCCGGCCCACGCCACGATGTACTTCGACTTGATCTGGCCGTCCTTGCCGACGATGGACTTCGCGACGGGGTTGGTGCCGTCGAGCGCCGACTGGACGAACCTGGCCTTGGTGGCCGCCTCGAGCGGGGTGTCCTTCACCAGGTGGTTGGTCGCGGTGAAGATGCGACCGTCCGTTGCCTTGAACGTCGAGACGAAGGTGGTGACGCCGTCCTGGGCCTCGGCCCTGGTGACGTCGACGGCCGTCAGGCCGGCGATCGCCACCACCGGGACGGCCAGTGCGGCGAGAGCGGACCGGCCGAGCCGGAACCGCCGCCGGCGAACCGGCTCAACTGAGGGGGTCTCAGTTTCCATGAATGTCTTCTCCTGGGCATGAGCGGGCGCCGGCGCATGCCGAGCCGGCGTGGTTGGACGATCGGGCCATCCGCGGGGGCCGGTCGACAGGGACCGGGGGCGCGTCACGCGGTGGGGTCGGCCTGGGGGCCGAAGAGCGCACTCAGCGAGGACAGAGAGAACTGTCCAGTCGCATCAGGTCGACGTGTAGGCGCACGACCAGCCGTGAACTCTTAGCCATGGCCGAGAAGGTAACAGCGACATCGAGGCGATACAAATCAAATCGACCAATTTGGTCGACTTTGTGGCGACGGCGACGTCGACAGTCACTCTGCGTGAGCGGCCTACACTCCCGGGGTATGAGGCTTCGTGCGGGAACGGCGCTGGTGGCGACCTGTTTCGCGGTTACGGGCTGTGGTTCCGGCGGCAGCGACAAGAAGGCCACAATGGCCTGCGAAGGCGCGTCGTGCACCGTCACCTATCCGGCCAAGGCCCGCAACAACCAGTCCTCCTCGGGCGGCCCGCCGGCCGAGGTGTTCGGGGAGCAGACCCAGCTCTTCGGCATTGCCGGCGGCCAGGCGACCTTCCGCATCGCAAACGAAGAGGTCCGCCTGACGGCCGGGGCGAAAAGAGAGGTCGGACCGTTCACCGTGCAGGCGCTGGAGGTCACCGACACCTCCGTGGTGCTGAAGTACACGAAGGCCTGACGCTGAACGAGTTCCTGCGCCCCGGGGACCCGGTCGACGCCCGGCGGCTGATCGACCTCGACCGCGCACTGCTCTGGCACCCGTACTCCTCCCTGACCGCCCCCGGGCCGGCGCAACCGGTCGTGTCCGCCGAGGGCGTTCGGCTCCGACTTGCAGACGGCCGAGAGGTCCTCGACGCGATGTCCTCGTGGTGGGCCGCGATCCACGGGTACCGCCACCCCGTGCTCGACGCCGCCGCGCACGAACAGATCGACCGCATGGCGCACGTCATGTTCGGCGGACTGACCCACGCCGGCGCGATCGGCCTGGCCCAACGCCTGGTCGCGATCGCCCCCGCCGGCCTCGAACACGTCTTCCTGTCCGACTCCGGCTCGGTGGCCGTCGAGGTCGCGATCAAGATGGCGCTGCAGTACTGGCAGGGCCGCGGCGAACCCCGACGGCGCCTGCTCACCGTGCGCGGTGGCTACCACGGCGACACCTTCGCCACCATGGCCGTCTGCGACCCCGTCGGAGGCATGCACTCCCTGTTCCAGGGCTTTCTGACGGAGCATCTGTTCGCTCCCCGCCCCGGCGACGGCTTCGACGCCCCCATCGAGGAGACGTGGCTCGCCCAGACCACCGCACTGCTGCGCGCGCACGCCGGCGAAGTCGCGGCGGTGATCCTCGAACCGGTCGTCCAGGGCGCGGGCGGGATGCGCTTCCACTCCCCCGCCTACGTTCGCGCCCTGCGCGGGCTGTGCGACGAGGTCGGGACGCTGCTGATCCTCGACGAGATCGCGACCGGATTCGGCCGCACCGGACGACTGTTCGCCGCCGAGCACGCCGGGGTGAGCCCGGACGTGCTGTGCGTCGGCAAGGCCATGACCGGCGGCTACCTGTCCATGGCCGCGACGCTCTGCACCCGGGAGGTCGCCGCGACGGTCTGCTCGCCGGAGGCGGGCGGGGCGCTCATGCACGGCCCGACCTTCATGGCCAATCCCCTGGCGGCGGCGGTGGCGTGCGCGAGCATCGACCTGCTGCTCGAGCAGGACTGGGCCGTGCGGATCGCGGCGATCTCGACCGGCCTCGCCGAAGGCCTGGCGCCGGCGCGAGACCTGCCGGGCGTCGCCGACGTGCGCGTGCTCGGCGCCATCGGCGTGATCGAGACGCGCGAGCCGGTGAACGTGCCCGCCGCCACCGAGGCCGCTCTGGCCAACGGCGTTTGGATCCGCCCGTTCCGCAACCTGATCTACACGATGCCGCCGTACGTCGCAGAGCCCGAGGACGTCGCGCGCATCGCCGGCGCCCTGTGCTCCGCCGCAGCGATCTGAGGAAGCCTCAAGCCCGCGCGCACGGGACAAGCCGCTTCCCGCTTCCGGCTCGCGCCCGCGGCGGACCGTCGGCGTCACACGGGTGCGGGGATGCCCCGCGTGTCGACGGCCCAACGTTTCGCCGCACCGGACGTCAGCAGGACCGAGCGGGCCTCGGCACCTGAGCTGAGGGCGGCGACACCGGAGCCCAGCGAGCGAACCGGCTGCGGGACGAACTGGTCGCCGTAGAGGCCGTCGCCGAGCGGACCACCGCCCCAGCAGAACACGCCACCGGCGACGACCAGCGCGCAGGTGCCCGCCCCGCCGGCGTCCGCCTGGCGCACCTCGCCCAAGCCGCCTACCGAGGTGGGCACCGCCGCTCGCTCCATTCGGCCGGTGAGCTGGCCCGAGGAGTTGTCGCCCCAGCACTCGAGGGTTCCGCCGGTACGCACCGCGCAGGCGTGTCCGTCGCCAAGGCTGAGCTGCGCGACTCCGTCGGTGAGCCCGGTCACGGCGACCGGGACCTGCGAGAGGGTTCCGACCGCGGCGTCCCCGGTGCCGAGCTGGCCGAACGCGTTGTCGCCCCAGCAGAGCACGGCGCCGTCGATGGTGAGCGCGCAGGCGTTCCTGAAGCCGACATGGACGCTGCGCACCCCGGAATCGAGCCCGGACACCGCCACGGGAAGGGCCGAGACCTTGGTGCTTCGATCGTCGGGCCCGTCGCCGAGCTGTCCGTTGCCGTCGTTGCCCCAGCAGTACGCCGCACCCGTTCTGGTCACCGCACACGCCGTGCCGCCCGCGCCCGAGGCATCGACGCTCGCCACGTCGGTCAGGTTCGCCACGCGCGACGGCGTCAGCGAGCCGTGCGGACGACCGTTGCCGAGCTCGCCGTACTGATTCGCTCCCCAACAGCGCGCCGAGCCGTCCTCGAGAACAGCGCAGCTGTACCGATCTCCGGCGCTGACCTCGACGACGCCGGAACCGAGGCCGCGGACCGGCACCGGCGTGGAGGACGCCGTCAGGGTTCCGTCGCCGAGCTGCGCCTCGGCGTTCGCGCCCCAGCAGAGGGCTGCTCCCGCCCTGGTGACCCCGCAGGAGTGGTCCCGTCCCGTACTGATCGAGGCGAGGTCGGACCGACTCGATGGGGCAGGCACGACCGGCCGAACGGCCCGGACCGGGGCCGGCTTCAATGCCGTGCTGCCGGCAGCGGAGCCGACGAACTTGAACTCGCTGTCGCCCCAGCACAGCAGCGCGGCGGCCCGGGAAATCGCACAGCTGGCGCCGTTTCCGGCGGCCGTCGCCACCACGCCGGTGGCGAGGCCAGGCACGACGGCCGGAGCGAGCAACTGGGTGCGTTTGCCGGTCCCGAGCTGGCCGTACCCGTTGCCGCCCCAGCAGTTCAGCGCACCCTTGACCAGCGCGCAGGTGTGACCGTTCCCCAGCGAGAGCGCCGAAACTCCCGAGGCGAGCTGCGGGATCGTCTTCGGTTCGCGGATCTCGCCGAATCCAGCCGAGGCGTCTCCGATCTGATTGCCGGAGGACGAGCCCCAGCAGTCGGCGGCGTCGGCGATGGTGATCGCGCAGACGTTGCCGTCCCCCACGACGATCGAGCGGTACCGATGGCCGTCCGGGGCGTTGGGGGTGACCGGAGCGAACGCGTATCCGTCCTGCCCGTCTCCGCGCGGTCCAGCGCCCCAGCAGCGGGCCAGCCCATCGGAGGCGATGGCGCATCCGTTTGCGACGGCCTTCGCACCCGACTCCAACCCGACGACCTGGACGGGTGCCGTCGCCCTGGGCAGTTCGTAGTTCTCGATCCCGCGCCCGTCGCCGGGGAACTCCCCCCAGCACTTCACGGCACCGGCGTCGGTCAGGACGCAGGCTCGACTCCCGCCCGCCGCGATTGCGACGACTCCAGACCCAAGTCCCTGCACCGGGACTGGGATGTCGGCCCGCGGCATGTCGCGGGACTCACGCCCGACCCCGAGTTGACCCACGCCGTTCGAGCCCCAGCACAGCACGGCCTTCGCTGTGGTGAGGGCGCAGGCGAAGTAGGCGCCGACCGCGACCGTTTCGACCCCGGAGCCTAGGCCGTAGACCGGTACCGGCGCGTCGCGTCGCCCCTGCGCGAGAGCGGTCCCGTCGCCGAGTTGCCCGTGTTCGTTCCCGCCCCAGCAGATCGCGGCGCGCGCCGTGGTGACCGCGCAGGCGGACGTGGTGCCGATGCTCACCTGACGCACCGTCGGGCCTGGGGAGCTCACCGCGACCGTAGTGGTCGCACTGGTCGCCGCGGCGAGCGTCTTGGTCGCCGCGAGCGAGGCGCGATAGGTGAGCGTCCGCGTGGGCGCGTCGAGCTGCAGCGGGACCGAAAAGCTCGAGGACGAGGTCAGCTTGGTGCTGGCCACGGTGCGCCACGAGGTGCCGACCTTCTCCTGCACGGTGACGGGCCGACCGGGGGCCGCAGGGGTGGAGGTTCCGGTGAACGTCACCGACTGCAGTGGGGTCACCGTCGTCGTGGAGCGTTTGAGGGTCACGGCGGAGACCGTGAGCGCCCCGGGTTCGGCCGCGGCTGGACTCGCCCCGACCGTCAGGGTCAGGCAGACGACGGCAACCGCAACTCGCGGGAAGTGGCGCACCGTCAGCTCACCGCAACCTTGAGCGTGGCGCTGCTGCCCGCACCCAGCTTGGCGGTGGCGGGCTTGTGCACCCGGTAGAGCCGGCTGCCCTTGGCCGGTGCGATCGCGAAGCTGGTGGCCTTCGCGCAGGTCTTCTTGGCCACCGTCGTCCACTTTCCGCTGCGTTGTTCCTGCAGGTAGAGCGCGGCGCCGTCGGCCGGGCTGCAGGTGCTCGTCACGGTGATTGACTTCCCCGCCTTCGCGGTGCTCGGCGCCTTCGCCGTCACGACCTGGTTGACGTAGAGACCGTTGTCCTGGGAGGCGCCGGCGAGATAGCCCGGCGAGCCGGCGAAGACCAATCGGTAGGAGGCGTTGGCGGTTGGCTTGATCGAGAATCGGATGGCCCCGGCGGCGCCGCTCGTCGTTTTCGCGTACTGCGTCCATCTGGTGGAACCGAACAGTTGCTGCTCCAGCACCACGACCGCACCGGTCAGGCCGGTGCTTTCCTCGTACAGGCGGATGGTGCCGTCGAGCACCGCTGTGGCGCCGTACTTGATCGAACTCGGCCACAGCGGCCCCCGCGAGACCTGGACGGGGCGCACAGTCACGGATCTGGCCTCGCCGAGCGCGCCGTCGTCGTTGCGAGGCCGGACGACGAAGGTGTGGGAGACCACATCGGACAGTCCGCCAACGGTGGTCGACTGTGCCGTTCCCGTGTAGACGGTCTTCGCGATGTCGATTCGAGAGACCGGGTCCTCGGTCCGATGCTCGACCACCACGCCGACGAAGTCCCCGTCGGTGGGGTTCTGCCACGCGAGCGCCGCCGATCCGGGACCACCGAGGCCGCTGAGACCGACGACCGGGCCCGGCGGAGCGTGCGGGATCGCCGGCGCGGCTTCGGAGGCCCGATAGGCGATCGAGCCGTAGATGGCGGGTGCCCGGCCGTTGCAGTGCTGCTCGAACGTGGCCGAGATCGACAGCAGCTCGTCGTCGGGACCGAACGCGACCTCGCGAATGTCGAAGGCCCCGGTGGGGTCCGCGCAACGAAGCCCGTAGGTCGACACGCTCAGCCCGCGCACGCCCGCGGAGTCGCCACGGGTGTCGTCGGCGTAGCGACCGGGCGCAAGCCGGTCAGACCCTCCCGGGCGCAGCGTGACGGTCCAGAAGTCTTCGGTGATGTTGCGCGGCGACGCCGGCAGGACCACGCCGCGCAGTGTGAGCGCTTGGGAGGAGCCGAACCAGTCGATGCGGGCGACCGGCGGCAGGTAGCGACGCACGGTGCCGACACTGCGGTAGTCCCCACCCTGGTCGTAGACGCCGAAGGCGTTCGCGCCCGGAGTCCCGGTGCCGTCTAGGTGGACGGTTCGGCGCGAGCCCGCAGCGTCGACGAACGCGAGGACGCCGCTGCGGGGCCCGGGCGCGGACGGCGTGAAGCGCACGGCGACCGTGCAGGACACGCCCGTACCGAGGGGGCCGCCGGGGCAGCCGTTGCGCTCCGGGACCAGGGCGAAGTCGGCGGCGCCCTCTGCGATCTCGGCCCGGGCGAGATCGAACGCCTCGGCGCCGCTGTTGACCAGGCTCACCGAGGCGGGCGTGCCCGCGACGCCCGGGAAGGAGGCCGGCCAGGCGATGCGTCCGGCGCTGGTGAAGGCGCCGGCCTGGGCGGGCTGGTTGATGCGGACCTCGCCGAACACGGCCGGAGCGTCGTAGGAGCAGCGGAAGACATACGAGATCCAGAGCCGGCTGAGGTCGGGAGAGATCTCGTGCACGGTGAACTGACGCCCGACGCTCGGCACCGTGCAGGAGCCGCCGTCGAGGTCGAAGCCCGCGTGGTCTGCGTCGGCGTCGAAAACGTGCCGCGCGCGGGGGTAGAGGCCCGCCTCGAGCGTGCGGCCGACCGGGGCGCGGAAGCGCAGGGTCGTCGGGTAGGCGGTGCCGCGGGTGGCCGAGACGTAGACGTGCTGCCCGTCGGCGGACCGGGCGGCGGTGACGGTCCCGTCGCCGGTGCGCCACGTGCGGTCGATGGTCCCGGCAGGGCTGTACGGCTCTCCCACCATGGTCAGGCTCGACACGAGCGGGCCGTCCTCGGCCCGGGCGTGCGGAGCACCCGCAAGCACCGCGGCGGACAGCGCCAGGCAGACCGCCGCGATCGAAGCGCGGCCCACGGACCAGGTTGGCAAAGCGTCCTCCGAGCCCCCCATGGCTCTCGACGGACTGCCAACCGTCGCTGGATCGAGGCCACGCTACGGACCGCCACGGGCCTGCGGCAATCGGCCGAAGGTCCCGAATGCCACAAGTTCTCCACACCACAGGCTCCCCGGGCCGCACGCCCGGACATGCGGCGGTAACCTGACAGGCGAATTCGCACAGCCCAATGGCGGGCAGGGCCCATCTTCCTTCTGGCAGGGCGCGCCCGACCGTGCACCTCCACCAGTCCGGACCCGCCCGTGCCCGGCGCCCTCTGGGAGATCCGCTCGTGACAAAGCAGGTCCAGCAACTCGACCGGGTCATCATCCGGTTCGCCGGGGACTCCGGCGACGGCATGCAGCTCACCGGCGACCGGTTCACCGCGGAGACGGCCAGTTTCGGCAACGACCTGTCGACGCTGCCGAACTTCCCCGCCGAGATCCGGGCCCCTGCCGGGACGCTGCCCGGCGTCTCCAGCTTCCAGCTGCACTTCGCCGACCACGACATCATGACCCCGGGCGACGCCCCGAACGTCCTGGTGGCGATGAACCCGGCGGCGCTGAAGGCCAACATCGCCGACCTTCCGCGCGGCGCGATGCTCATCGCCGACACGGACGAATTCACCACCCGCAACCTGACCAAGGTCGGGTACAAGGGCAGCCCGCTGGAGGACAACTCCCTCGACGGCTACCACGTGCACAAGTTGGCGCTGACGACGCTGACCGTCGAGGCGCTCAAGGACCACGACATCTCGCGCAAGGACGCCGAGCGTGCGAAGAACATGTTCGCGCTCGGCCTGCTGTCCTGGCTCTACGGCCGCCCGGCCGAGGGCACGGAGAAGTTCCTGAAGGAGAAGTTCGCCCGCAAGCCCGAGATTCGCGACGCGAACATCGCCGCGTTCCGAGCGGGGTGGAACTACGGGGAGACCACCGAGGACTTCGCGGTCTCCTACGAGATCAAGCCGGCCAAGATGGCCCCGGGGGAGTACCGCAACATCACCGGCAACCCCGCGGTCGCCTACGGCCTCATCGCCGGCGCACACCTGGCGAAGCTGCCGCTGTTCCTCGGCGCGTACCCGATCACCCCGGCCAGCGACATCCTCCACGAGCTCTCCCGGCACAAGGGCATGGGCGTGCGGACCTTCCAGGCCGAGGACGAGATCGCGGCCATCGGCGCCGCGCTCGGTGCCGCGTTCGGCGGAGCGCTCGGCGTCACCACCTCCTCCGGCCCCGGCATCGTGCTCAAGCAGGAGACGATCGGCCTCGCGGTGAGCCTGGAGCTGCCGCTGGTGATCGTGAACGTGCAGCGCGCGGGCCCCGCGACGGGCCTGCCGACCAAGACCGAGCAGGCGGATCTGCTCATGTGCATGTTCGGCCGCAACGGCGAATCGCCCGTCGCGATCGTCGCGGCGCAGTCCCCCGCGGACTGCTTCGACGCCGCCATCGAGGCCGTGCGCATCGCGACGAAGTACCGCACGCCCACGATGCTGCTCACCGACGGCTACCTCGCCAACGGCTCCGAGCCGTGGAAGATCCCCGACGTCGAGGACCTCCCGGACCTGCAGGTGGCCTTCGCGACCCAGCGCAACCACGAGACCGAGTCCGGCGAGAGCGTCTTCTGGCCGTACAAGCGGGACCCGCAGACCCTCGCCCGGCCGTGGGCCGTGCCGGGCACCCCGGGGCTCGAGCACCGCGTCGGCGGCATCGAGAAGGCCGACGGGCACGGGAACATCTCCTACGACCCCACCAACCACGATCTGATGGTCCGTACGCGTCAGGCGAAGATCGACGGGATCGCGCACGACATCCCGCCGCTGACCGTCGACGACCCGTCGGGCGAGGCGAAGGTGCTGATCCTGGGCTGGGGCTCGACCTACGGGCCGATCGGCGCCGCGTGCCGCCGGGTCCGCGCCGAAGGCGGCAAGATCGCCAGCGCGCACCTGCGCCACCTCAACCCGTTCCCGGCGAACACCGGCGAGGTCCTACGCGCCTACGAGCGCGTGATCGTCCCGGAGATGAACCTCGGGCAGCTCACCATGCTGCTGCGCGCCAAGTACCTCGTGGACATCGTCGGGTTCAACAAGGTGCGCGGCCTGCCGTTCACCGGCGCCGAACTCACCGATGCGATCACCGAGATGCTCGAAGTGGTGGCGGAATCCCACCGCCGCAAGAGCAAGACTCCTCGCCCTGGAGGCCAGGTCTAATGCCCCGCGACGCATCCCCCCCGCCCGGACTGGCCTACAAGAGCCTGTCCCTGGTCCCGAAGACCGAGACCGTGCAGACCCTGAAGGACTTCAAGTCCGACCAGGAGGTGCGCTGGTGCCCCGGCTGTGGGGACTACGCGATCCTCGCGGCGGTGCAGTCCTTCCTGCCCGACCTCGGGCTGCGCAAGGAGAACATCGTCTTCGTCTCCGGGATCGGGTGCTCCTCCCGCTTCCCGTACTACCTGGACACCTACGGCCTGCACTCGATCCACGGCCGCGCGCCGGCGATCGCGACCGGCCTGTCCACCTCGCGCCCGGACCTGTCCGTCTGGGTCGTGACCGGCGACGGCGACGCGCTGTCGATCGGCGGCAACCACCTGATCCACGCGCTGCGCCGCAACGTGAACCTGAAGATCCTGCTGTTCAACAACCGGATCTACGGTCTGACGAAGGGTCAGTACTCCCCGACCTCCGAGGTCGGCAAGGTCACCAAGTCCACCCCGCTCGGTTCGCTCGACGCCCCGTTCAACCCGGTGTCGGTGGCCCTCGGCGCGGAGGCGACGTTCGTCGCACGCACGATCGACTCGGACCGCAAGCACCTGCAGGAGGTCCTGCGCCAGGCCGCCGAGCACGAGGGCACCGCGCTGGTGGAGATCTACCAGAACTGCAACATCTTCAACGACGGCGCGTTCGAGGTCCTCAAGGACAACGAGGTCCGCGACGGCTACCTGATCAAACTGGCGCACGGCGAGCCGATCCGCTTCGGCAAAACCCTCCTGTCCGACGGTTTGGGCGAGCGGGGCGTCTTCCGCATGCCGGACGGGCGGATCGACGTCGACCTGGTGACGCCGGAGAACGAGGCGCAGGTCCTGGTTCACGATGCGCAGGCGCCCGACCCGGGCGTCGCGTTCGCGCTGTCCCGGCTTCCGGACCTGACCCTGGACCGCACGCCGATCGGCGTGTTCCGCTCGGTCTCCCGGCCCGTCTACGACACCGAGATGGCCGCGCAGCTGCGCGGTACGCCGAACAGCACCGGGGACCTGCAGCGCCTGCTGCGCGGCACGGACACCTGGACGATCGTCTAGCGGGCTACGCGGCTGACGGGCCGTCAGCCGACGAGCGGCGCGAACACGGCAGACCGCACTCGACCGAGCCCTCGGGGGCCAACGGCCGGTAGGTCTCCACGGTCCAGTCGAAAATCAGCTTCTCGGCGGCGTCCTTGCCCCGCGCCCAGGCGAGGACGTCCTCCTGGGCGCCCCAGATCTCGACGAGCGCCTCGGCGCCGACGTCGTGCCAGGAGGCGGTCCACTCCGCGGCGGACAGACGCATGACGAAGACGGTGCCGTGTCCCGGACGCGGCCGTGCGGGGCCGGGAGAATTTGTGCTCACACGGTGCAGAGTGGGCCGGATCGGCACCTCTGCGCGCCCGAAGCGGGCCGGATCGTACGTTCGGCGTCTCGGGGCTCCTACGTTCGGCCCAGTGACCGTGATGACCGGTCAGATCGCCCATAAAGGCAATCGTCCTAACGGCCGATGATGCCCCTGGACGAACGATTGGTTCTGCCCGTTCGGTGGAACCGTGCGGGACCAAAGTCCATCTGAGCCGGCAAGACGTTCTGTGCTCGACCCCACCCGTCGGGCCGAGACCGAGCGACCGGCGACGCGACCCGCGTCCGGGGGATGGCGCAGTTCGCGCCGGTACACACACATAGATGGAGAAGTCGATGATGAAGATCGGTGTCGGTTGGGCTGCCGGCGTTCTCACCGGTGCGCTGGCCGTCGGTGGCATCACCGCCGCTGCGATCCAGGTCAGCAACAACGACGACGCGTGCGCCAAGGCGTCGACCTCGTCCGCCTCCGCCCTCGGCTGCGTCTCCGCCGACAAGACCGCCAGCGCCGCCGGCAACGCCGCGAACAGCGCCTCGAAGGCCGCCCTGGCCTCGGCCCAGTCGCAGCTCAAGACCGCGACCGCGAGCCTGGGCAAGACCGACGCGACCAAGGCGCTGTCCACCGCTTCGGGCCTGCTGGACACCGGCGGGGTCCTGGCCGGCACCGGCGTCGCCGGCAACGCGGCGAGCGACGCGCAGAAGCAGCTCGAGTCGACCCTGGCCAAGCAGCTGGGCATCGTCACCTCGACGCTGAACTCCGCGCAGAAGCTGGTCGCCGACTTCCAGAGCGGCAAGATCAACGCCACGGACCTGGCGAAGCAGTACAAGGTGCTCGCCGCCCAGCTCAAGACCGCCAAGAAGCAGATCGACCTGGTGTTCTCGACGGCGAGCGACGCGATGAAGCTCGTCGCGAAGCAGAACAGCGCCCTCGCGCCGATCAACTCCCAGTACCAGGCCCTGCTCAAGACCGCCAAGAGCCAGTTCAACTCGCTCTACGGCACGGCGACCAAGGAGTTCGGCGGCGCCTTCGGCACGGTCTCGAACGCGCTGTCCATCACCAACGGCGTCGCGGGCCTGCCCGCCATCCCGGGTGCCGGCGACGCGCTGAAGACCCTGCCCGTCGGCGACCCGCTCAAGACGGTCACGGACCTGACCAAGGGTCTGCCGACCAGCGACGTCACCAAGGTCGTCGAGGACGTCCAGAAGAACCTGCCGGTCGACCTCGGCAAGACCCTCGAGAGCGTGCCCGTCGTCGGCGGCACCGTCGGCGGCCTGCTGAACGGGACCACGGGCGGTCTGCTCGGCGGCCTGTAGCGCCCAAGCCGGCGATCCCTTCGGGGCAACCGGCTGCAATCGGCTCGGGAGAGCCTCCACTGCCGGTTCGGCGGGCGGGCCGTGTCCCCCCGCCTGCTGGACCACCGAACGCCCCGGGTGCACCCGGGGCGTTCGTGCGTGGTCGGACATCTGGGGGACGGCTACGCGGCCCTCCCGGCCGTGAGGTGGGGCCGTCGGGGGGCGGAGTCCCCCGTCTGCGGGCAACAACCGGCCAGATCTCGGTTTCGCCCGACACCTCCGACGAAAGCGCATATACCCTGACGGCTACCGCACGCCTGGGGGTCGCTGGATGCGTAGAGCCCGTTCGCGAGTCGTCGCCTGGGTCGGTGCTGCCGCCGTGGCGGTCGCCGGAGCGGCTCTCGGGCCCGTCGTCGCCACCGCCGCCCAGGCCGCGCCCGCCGAGTCCCGCCCCGAGGGGAAGATCGCCTGGGGTGCCTGCGAGGACGTCAACCTGCTCACCGCGGGCGCGGAGTGCGCGATGCTGCCGGTCCCGCTGGACTGGGCCAAGCCGGACGGCAAGAGCATCTGGCTGGCGCTGTCCCGGGTCAAGGCCACCGGCAACCGCCAGGGCGTCATGCTCACCAACCCGGGCGGGCCCGGCGGCTCCGGCCGGTGGATGCCCACCTACCTCCCCGGCGCCGTACCCCGGGAGGTCGGCCTGACCTACGACTGGATCGGCTTCGACCCCCGCGGCGTGGGCGCCAGTCGGCCGGCGCTGTCCTGCGAGCCGGACTATCTGAAAGGCCCCCGTCCCGCCTACAGGCCGGCGGAGAAGACGGGGCGGGCGCCCAACGAGAGGGCGTGGATCTCCCGAACGAAGGCGTACGCGAAGGCGTGCGCCGTGCGCAACGGGGACCTGCTTCGGCACGTTCGCACGGCGGACACCGTCAAGGACATGGACGCCATCCGCGCGGCGCTCGGCGAGGAGCGGATCAACTTCTACGGCATGTCCTACGGCACCTTCCTCGGCCAGACCTACGCGACCGCCTACCCGGGCCGCGTGCGGCGCATGGTGCTCGACGGGAACGTCCCGCCGGACTACTCCGGGTACGGCGACGGCGGCCGGGCGCAGATGACGAGCTTCCAGTTCGTGATCCGGGAGTTTTTCGCCTGGATGGCCCGCTACGACTCCACCTACCACCTCGGCACCACCGCGGACGAGGTCGCGGCGGCCTACGGAGAACTGCAGGCCAAGCTCGGCGCGCAGCCCGTCGGCGAGGTCGGAGCGGCCGAACTCGACGACGTGTTCCTCCGCGCGGGGTACGCCGAGCGCCTGTGGCCGACGGTCGCGGACGCGTTCGCAGACGCTCGCATGGGGGACACCTCCGCACTCGAGCGGCAGTACCGCCAGGCCAACTCCCCCGGCGACGACAACGCCTTCGCGGCGTTCAACGCCACGTTCTGCACCGACGGACCGTTCCCGACCGACTACGCAAAGGTCCGCCAGGACGGGTACGACATCGCCGAGATCGCGCCCCTGCCCGCGTGGGGCGGTTTCTGGTTCTCCGCGCCGTGCACCTGGTGGCCGGTCGAGCCGGGCAAGCCGCTCGTCGTGGACGGGCAGCGCCTGGCGGCCACCGACACCAGGATCCTGCTGATCAACGCCACCCGCGACGGCGCGACGCCGTTCTCCGGGGCGCTGGCCGTGCGCAAGGAGTTCCCGACCGCGGTGCTCGTCGCCGAGCAGGGCGCGACCACCCACTCGGGCTCGCTCTCGGGCAACGCGTGCATCGACAAGTACGTCGCGGACTACCTCGCCGACGGCACCCTGCCGCGGCGCCTGTCCGGCAACCGCTCCGACGCCGACTGCGCTCGCACCCCGGTGCCGAAGCCGGCCAACCTGAACCGCGCCGTCCCGGTGGCACCGCAGGGTGTCCCGCTGCCGCTGGTGAACCTGCTCAGTACGGGCGCCGATCGGGCGCCCGTCGTCGGAAGGGAATCGCGTTGAGACGACTGGCCGCCATCACGACCGTCGGGGCGCTGAGCCTCGCCGGCCTGGGCACGGCCGCGCTCGGCCCCGGGTCGACCGCCCAGGCCGCCGTCCCGAAGATCGCGTGGGGCGAGTGCGAGTCCGCCAGTCTGGCCGGTCTCGGCGCGCAGTGCGGCTTTCTGACGGTGCCGCTGGACCACGCGAAGCCGAACGGCAAGAAGATCAAGATCGCGGTGTCCCGCGCCAAGGCGGACGTTCCCGCGGCCAAGCGGCAGGGCGTCATGCTGGTGAACCCGGGCGGGCCCGGCGGCTCCGGCCTCGGCATGGCCGGCCTGCGCGACGTGTTGCCCCAGGACTCGGGCAAGGCCTACGACTGGATCGGCTTCGACCCACGCGGCGTGGGCAAGAGCGAGCCGGCGATCGCGTGCGACGAGAACTACGCCAACGGCCCCCGCCCGAACTACGACCCGTCCTCCCAGAGCGAGGAGCTCACCGCCGAGGAGAAGGCGTGGCTCGCCCGGTCGAAGAAGTACGCGGCGGCCTGCGGCAAGAAGTACGGCGAGGTGCTCAACCACCTCAAGACGATCGACACCGTGCAGGACATGGACCTGCTGCGTCAGGCGCTCGGCGAGAAGCAGATCAACTACTACGGCTTCTCCTACGGCACCTACCTCGGTCAGGTGTACGCGACGAAGTACCCGCAGAACGTGCGTCGCATGGTGCTGGACGGCAACGTCAACCCCGGCGACGTCTGGTACGACGCGCAGATCGCGCAGGACAAGGCGTTCGAGAAGACCGCCGCGCAGTTCTTCGCCTGGGTCGCTCGCAACGACCGGACCTACGCGCTCGGCACGACCGCCAAGGCGGTGCGCGCGCAGTATGTGAAGGCGCTCGAGGCGCTGCGCAAGAAGCCGCGCGGCGAAACCGGCGCGAGCGAGTGGACGGACAACTTCACCCGAGCGATGTACGCCGAGTTCCTCTGGCCCGACACCGCCGACACGTTCGCGACCTTCGTCCACAAGAAGGACATCACCGCGGCGACCAACGCCTACCGGGGTTCGCGCGAGGGCGACAACGGCTTCGCCGTCTACAACGCGGTTCAGTGCACCGACACGCAGTGGCCCACCTCCTCCAAGAAGCAGTGGCGCCCCGACGGGTTCAAGACGGCGGCTACGGCTCCGTTCCTGACCTGGGCAAACGTCTGGTACAACACCGCGTGCCTGTACTGGCCGGCCAAGGCCGGTACGCCGGTGCAGGTCAACGGTGCGCTGGCCCCGGGGATTCTGCTGATCAACTCGACGTTGGACGCCGCGACCCCGTTCGCCTCCGCGCTCGAGGTTCGCAAGCGCTTCCCGAAGGCCGTGCTGATCGCCGAGAAGGGCGCGACCAGCCACTCCAACTCCCTCGGCGGCAACGGCTGCATCCAGGACCGGATCGCGGCCTACCTGCTCGACGGCACCCTGCCCGCCCGCCAGAGTGGCGGCGGAGCGGATGTGACCTGCAAGCGCACGCCGTACCCGCAGGCGGGTTTTGCCAGCCACCGCCCGGCGTCGTCGGGAGACTCCCAGGCGGCCGTGGCCGCCGACGAGGGCCCCGACGACAACGGTTCGCCCTCCAGCCCGCCCGAGACCGAGCCCGGCCCGTCCCGCTCCGTCCCGCCGGCGTCCCGCTCCACCCTCGACCGGATCATCGGCCTGCTCCCGTAGCCCTTCCCGCCCCCGTAGCGTCCGACCGAACGTGGCCCATGGGCCACGCCTGGTCGGACGTTAGGGTTTTCGGCGTGGACTACGGCTTCGACGCGGTCGATCTCGAGGCGCTTCGTCGACGCCGCAGCATGAAGTGGCGCGGTTTCGATCCCGACGTCCTGCCCGCGTGGGTGGCGGAGATGGACTTCGACGTCGCCCCGCCCGTGGCGGCGGCGATCGTCGAGGCCGTCGCACGGGGCGGGGACTTCGGCTACGCGGTCGATCTGGTGGCGCCGGAGCTGTCGACGGCCTTCGCGGGCTTCGCCAAGCGTCGGTGGGACTGGGACGTCGACGCCGATCGGGTCGTGCTGCTGCGCGACGTGATGCGCGGTATCGAACTGTGGATCGAGGGCTGCACCGAACCCGGCGATGCGGTGGTGGTCTGCTCGCCCGTCTACTACCCGTTCCTCGAGGCGATCTCCCGACGCCGCCGCACCCTCGTCGAGGTGCCGATGGTGCGCGGCGACGCCCGCTGGGAACTCGACCTCGACGGCCTTCGCGCCGCCTTCGCCGCCGGCGCAAAGCTGTTCCTGCTCTGCAACCCGCACAATCCGATCGGCAGGGTCTACGGCCGCGAAGAACTCGACGCCATAGCAGAACTGACGATTCGTCACGACCTGCGCGTGGTCTCCGACGAAGTGCACGCGCCGCTCGTCCTGGACGGAACGCACGTCCCGTTCGCCTCCCTGCATCCGGACGTCGCGGCGCGAACGCTGACGCTGTCCTCGGCCAGCAAGGCCTTCAACCTCGCGGGCCTGCACGCCGCGGTCGCCGTTGCGGGCAACCCCGAGGAGGACGCCTGGCTGCGCTCCCTGCCCTACCGCTTCCGCGGCGCCGCGGGCATCCTCGGCGTCGACGCCTCGGCCGCGGCGTTCGCCGAGGGCGACGCCTGGCTCGACGCACTTCTGGTCCACCTGCGCCTGGTCCGCGACCACGTCGCCGCGGAGTTGGGCGCCACCCTCCCGGGCGCGCACTGGTTCCCGCCCGAGGGCACCTACCTCGGCTGGATCGACGCCCGAAACCTGGGGCTGGGCGAAAACCCCCGGGACGCCTTCCTCGAGCGAGGGCGGGTGGCCTTCAACGACGGCGCGCACTTCGGTCGCACCGGCGCCGGCTTCGTGCGCCTGAACTTCGGCACGAGCCGCGCCATCGCCACCCAGATCGTCGAGCGCATGGCCGCGACCCTCGACTCCTGACGGCGAGTGGGGCCATCGCAGGTCCCGGATAGCCCCACTCGCCTATCGACGACGGGGCCTACCGACGACGGGGCCCACGGATGACGGGTCAGCCGAGGTGCACGGTCGGCGGCCCGTGCGGGGTGGTCACCACGCGCACGGGCACCCGGACGCTGCTGACGAGCCAGTCCAGGCCGACCTCGAGGAGCAGGCTGCGGTCGGTGCGCTGCCCGTACTGCTGGGCGCCGATCAGCAGGGAGACGCCGACCCGGGCGACGGTCGAGACCCGGCGCGGATCGACGATGCCGCCGACCGCGCTCTCCAGCGTCGCCACCCGTCGGCGGTCCATCAGTTCGACGGCCTCCCCGATGGTTCGGTCGCTGCGCCCGGCCGCGCGCAGTGCGGCCTCGGCCTCGTGCCGGATGGCGAGGGTGTGCATCGTGCTGTGCTCGACCCGGCGGAGCGGGTCGGCCAGCGCCGCGTTCTCCTCGAGCACCGTCGCGAAGCCGTCGAGCCAGTGCTTCGCCAGAGCCTCGGTGAACGCAGGTAGCGAACCGAAGTGGTGGTAGAACGAACCCTTCGTCACCCACATGCGCTCGCACAGCGCGGGGACCGTCAGCGCACTCGGTCCGTCCGAGCCGAGCACGTCGAAGGCCACGGCAAACCATTCGCGCTGCGAGCTCTGCCGCACGGGCACCTCCCGAAAAGTCGTACTTCACGGTACGTCTTCGCCCTAGGGCGTTGTAGGGCTATGCGGGCACCGGCAGGGTGGAGGCATGGCGCTCCCGGCCCCGGTGGTCTTCAATCCGTTCACGCCCGAGTTCGTCGCGGACCCGTACGCGCACTACGCGGAGCTGCGCGAGGCCGATCCGGTGCACGCGCACCCGATGGGCGTGTGGTTTCTCTGGAACTACGCCGACGCTGCGGCGCTGCTGCGCGACGGCCGTTCGGTGGACGAGCGCGCGCTCGACGTCAGCGCGCTCACGCCCGCCTACCGCGAGGCCAGCGGCGGTCGCCTGCCCCGCGCCAACGGTCAGATGCTCATGGACCGCGATCCCCCGGACCACACGCGGCTGCGCGGACTGCTCACCAAGGTGTTCACCGTCCGACGCATCGAGGACCTGCGCGGCCGCGTCACCCAGCTGGTGACCGAGGGGCTGGACCGGATCGCGGAGGCGGGCCGCACCGAGCTGGTCGGGGACCTCGCCTTCCCGCTGCCGATGCGGGTGATCGCCGAACTCGTCGGGCTGCCCGTCGAGGCGGACGTCCGCATCCGCGAGCTCTCGCACCGGATCGTCATGTCCATGGAGCCGGTCATGGACCCCGCCGTCACCGCGTCCATCGTCGCCGCCGACGACGAGCTGCTCGCCTTCATGAAGGACGCCATCGAACGCAAGCGACGCGACCTCGGCGAGGACCTGCTCAGCGGCCTCATCGCGCTGTCGGATGCCGACGAGGAGAAGCTGAGCGCGGAAGAGCTCGCCGCCCAGGTCATGCTGTTGATCCTCGCGGGCCACGAGACCACGGTGAACCTGATCGGCAACGGCACTCTCGCGTTGGCCACCAACCCCGACCAGTACGCGCTGCTGCGCTCTCGCCCCGACCTCGCCGGCAACGCCGTGGAGGAACTGCTGCGCTACGACAGCCCCGTCCAGTTGGGCCGACGCATCACCACCGAGCCGTACGAGGTGGGCGGGAAGACGATCCCCGCCCGCACGTTCGTCTCCCCCGCCCAGGCCTCGGCCAACCGGGACCCCGCGTTCTGGGGCCCCGACGCCGACCGACTGCGCCTGGACCGCCCCAACGCCCGCGACCACGTCGCCTTCGGCGGCGGCGTCCGCCACTGCCTGGGCGCGGCCCTGGCGAGGCTGGAGGGCCAGGTCTACTTCGAGGCCCTCACCCAACGCTTCGACTGGATCGGCCTGGACGGCGACCCGACCCGCAACGGCCTGATCAACCTCCGCGGCCTGGACGCCCTGCCCCTGACCCTCCCCTAACTCCCCACCCCCGCAGGCCCCGCTTCACCCGTCGGTGTACCACTTCACCCGCCGAGTGACGCGTTCCAGGGCGGGTGAGGCAGCACTGCAACGAGTGCAGCCGAACGAAAACAGCGAGCTCAGACCGAGCGGTCGACCACCGCGTCGCAGAGGAACTCCAGCAGGGCCCGGGCGGGGATGTCGGGCAGGCCGGTCAGGATCTCTCTCGCCTGGTCGGCCCAGGCCTGCACGTCCGCGCGGGACTGCGCCATCGCCGGGTGGGCGCGCAGGAGTTCGAGCGCCTCGGCGTGCAGGACGTCGTCGGTGAGGTCGGCCTGCAGGAGTTCCTTGAGCCGGTCGTCGGCCGGGTCGGTGCTCGCCAGCGCGTGCAGGACCGGGAGCGTCGGGACGCCCTCGCGCAGGTCGGTGCCGGGAATCTTGCCGGACTCCGCCGAGGTCGAGGCGACGTCGAGCAGGTCGTCGGAGAGCTGGAAGGCGATGCCGATCCGCTCGCCGAAGCGCGCGAGCTGTTCGACGATCTGCTCGTCGGCGCCGGCCAGCATGGAGCCGAAGCGGGCGCAGGTGGCGATGAGCGAGCCGGTCTTGTCGCTCACCACCGCCATGTAGTGCTCCATCGGATCGTCGTTGGCCTGCGGCCCGACGGTTTCCTTGATCTGCCCGGTGCACAGCCGTTCGAAGGTGCGGGCCTGGATGCGCACGCTCTCCGGGCCGAGGTCGGCGAGCAGGTCCGAGGCGCGGGCGAACAGGAAATCGCCCGTCAGGATCGCGATCGTGTTGCCCCAGCGGGAGTTGGCGCTCTCCGCGCCGCGCCGCATGGTCGCCTCGTCCATCACGTCGTCGTGGTAGAGGGTGCCGAGGTGGGTCAGCTCGCAGACCACCGCGGACGCGGTGATCCCCGGCGCGGCGGGGTTGCCGAACTGGGCCGAGAGCAGCACCAGCAGGGGCCGGAAGCGCTTGCCCCCGGCCTCCATCAGATGCTGGCTGGTCTCGGTGACGAAGGGGTACTCGCCCTTGACCGTGTCCCGCAGCATCGTCTCGACGGCGTCCATCCCGATGCGCAGTTCCTCGGCCAACGCCGAGCCCAGCACCCCCTCGGGAGCGTCGAACCCCAGGCCACTCACGTTCTACCCCACGCTCCAGTCGTGCACTAGCGGACGAAAAACGCCGCTTCGTTGGCCAGGTCCAGCACCGGTTGCGGTGCCACGCCGAGCACCAAGGTAACCGCTACGCCCAGCCCGACCACCACGGTGGTCATCGCGGACGGCACGACGACCCGCGGGCCGTCCGCCGCCGGGGCGGAGAAGAACATCAAAACGATCACCCGGATGTAGAAGAACGCCGCCAGCGCGCTGGACAGCACGCCCACCACGACCAACGGCGTCGCACCCGCGGAGATGGCCGCGGAGAACACCGAGAACTTCGCGGTGAACCCGCCGGTGAGCGGGATCCCGGCGAAGGCGAGCAGCAGCAGCGAGAACGCCGCGGCAACCATCGGAGACCGCTTGCCCAGGCCCGCCCACTGGGCGAGGTGGGTGGCTTCGCCGCTGCCGTCGCGAACCAGGGTGACGATGGCGAAGGCGGTGAGCGAGGCGACGCCGTAGGCCAGCAGGTAGAACATCGTCGCCGACAGGCCCTGGGAGTTCGTGGCCGTGAAGCCGACGAGGATGAACCCGGCGTGGGCGATGGAGGAGTAGGCCAGCATGCGCTTGACGTCGGTCTGCACGATCGACACGAGCGCGCCGAACACCATCGTGACGATAGCGACGCCCCACATCATCGGGTGCCAGTCCCACTTGGCGCCTTCGAGGGCGACGTAGAAGACCCGCAGCAGTGCGCCGAACGCGGCGACCTTGGTGGCGGCCGACATGAACGCGGTGATCGGGGTCGGGGCGCCCTGGTAGACGTCCGGGGTCCACGCGTGGAACGGGACCGCACCGATCTTGAACAGCAGGCCGACGCCGAGCAGAGCCATGCCGATGAGCAGCAGGGCATCGCTTTCCGAGCTTCCGGAGACCGCCGCGGCGATGTCGTCGAGACGGACGCTGCCGGAGTAGCCGTAGAGCATGGCCACGCCGTAGAGGAAGAACGCCGAGGAGAAGGCGCCGAGCAGGAAGTACTTCATCGCCGCTTCCTGCGAGAGCAGGCGACGGCGGCGCGCCATGGCGCACATGAGGTACAGGGGCAGCGAAAGGACCTCGAGCGCGACGAACATCAGCAGCAAGTCGTTCGCCGCGGGGAAGACGAGCATGCCGCCGACGGAGAACATGAACAGCGGGAAGATCTCCGTCTGGTTCCACCCGGTGGCGTTTGCCTGACGCTCCGCGGCGGAGCCGGGCACGGTGGCCGACTGGGCCGCGAACGGACCGCCCGGTTCGAGCTTGCGTTCGGCGAGCAGCAGCACGCCGAGCACCGCGAGGATCAGGATCGTGCCCTGCATGAACAGGGTCGCCTTGTCGATCGCGAGAGCGCCCATCACCGCCTTGGCGTCGTCCTCGCCCGACAGCGTGCAGACGAGCACGAACGCGGTCACCAGACCGCCGACGCACAGGACGACCTGCGCGGGGAGCCGGGCCGCTCGAGGCGCGAACGCCTCGATCAGCACGCCGACGACGGCGACCGCGAAGACCACCAGCATCGGTGAGATCAGGTAGTACTCGACCTTCGGCGCCTGAATCTGGGCAGCCGCCTGGACCGTGTCCAGTGCCAGAGTGCTCATCGGTTTCCGACCTCCGCCGTGACCGGCTTGCCCTCTGCCGACACCGGAAGCGAGCCCGCGAGCTCCCTAGGCGCAGTCGGTGGATGGTCCGGGCTCGGGTCGACGCGCTGCACCTGGGTGAGCGTGCGATCGATGCTCGGGTTGATGTAGTCCAGAACCGGCTTCGGGAAGAAGCCGAGCGCGACGATCGCGGCGATCAGCGGGGTCATCACCAAAATCTCACGGGGCTTCAGATCCGGGGTGTCCTCGGTTTCCGGCGTCAGTTCGCCGGTCATGACCCGCTGGTACATGAGCAGTACGTAGATCGCGGCGAGCAGCACGGCGATCGAGGCGATCAGGCCGGCGACCGGGTACCGGGTGAAGGTGCCGAGCAGGATCATGAACTCGCTGACGAAGGTCGACAGACCCGGCAGGCCGAGGTTCGCGAGCCCGAACAGCAGGAAGCAGCCTGCGAGCATCGGCGCGACCTTCTGGACCCCGCCGTAGTGGGCGACCATCCGCGATCCCCGACGGCTCATGAGGAAACCGGCCGTGAGGAACATGCCCGCGGTGGCGAAGGCGTGGTTGACCATGAACAGGGTCGAACCGGCCTGGCCCTGCGAGGTCATCGCGAAGATGCCGAGCACGATGAAGCCGAAGTGCGAGATGGACATGTAGGCGATGACGCGCTTCATGTCCTTCTGACCGATCGCCAGCAGCGCGCAGTACACGATGCTGATCACCGCCATCACGATGAGCAACGGCGCGAAGTACCGCGCGGCCTCGGGGAACAGCGGCAGGGCGAGGTGCAGCATCGCGAACACCCCGACCTTGTCCAGCACCGCGGACAGCATCACGGCGTTGCTCGGCGGCGACTCCGCGGCCGCCTCGGGCAGCCAGGTGTGGAACGGCCACAGCGGCGCCTTGATCGCGAAGGCGATCATGAAGCCGAGGAACATCCACCGGGCGGTGTTCTGGTCGAAGTCGTGACCGATGAGGTTGGGGAGCAGATAGCCCTTCTCCCCGCCCGGCCCCTCGAAGTACAGCCAGATGACGGCGGTGAGCATGAGCAGACCGCCGAGCAGGTTGTAGAGCAGGAACTTGACCGCGGCGTACTGCCGACGCGGCCCGCCGAAGCGGCCGATCAGGAAGTAGACCGGGATCAGCATCGCCTCGAACAGGACGTAGAAGAAGAAGACGTCCAGGGCGGCGAACTGCCCGATGGCCATGGCTTCGAGCACGAGCATCAGCGAGACGTACATCGCCGCGGAGCCCTTGGCCTCCTCGGGCTGGGCGTGCTCGCCGACCTCGAGTTCGTTCCAGCCGCCGACGAGCAGGATCGGCATCATGACCGCGGTCAACAGCACCATGGTCATGCCGACGCCGTCGACGCCGAGGGCGTAGCTGACGCCGAACTCGCGGATCCAGTTGTGGTCCTCGACCATCTGGTAGGCGGCGCCCTTGGAGTCGAACTCGACGGCCGCGGCGATCGCGAAGGCCAGGGTGATCAGCGAGGCGAGCACGCCGATCTGCTTGGCCAGCGTGGGATTGCGCCGCCCGAGGACGGCGGCCATGACGGCGCCGCCGAGCGGCACGCACATCGTGACGGTCAGAAAGGGAAAGTCCGAGCCCGACATTTAGAGCCTCACCACCAGGATTGCAACGAGCAAGGCTGCCGCGCCGCCGACCATCGTCAACGCGTAGGAGCGAACGAATCCGGCCTGTACCCGGCGGACGCGGTTCGCCGACGCCCCGAGGAACGCCGCGAAGCCGTTGACCAGACCGTCGAGGCCGCGGTTCTCGAACCAGACCAGGTACCGGGTGGTCCACTGGCCGGGGCGCATGAACACCGCCTCGTTGATCGCGTCCTGGTACATGTCGGCGCGCACCGCGTTGACCACCGCGCTGCCGGTGTACGGGGCCGGCGCGACGGTCCGTTGCAGGTACATCCGGAACGCGATGCCCACGCCCACGCCCACCGTGATCAGGGTCAGCAGGATGCCCACCCACACCGGCATGAAATGGCTTTCCGATGTGGCCTTGCCGACCACCGGCGTGAGCCAGGACTTGATGCCGCCGTCGAGGAGCAGCAGACCGCCGAGGACCGCACCGCCGGACAGCAGGACGATCGGCGCCGTCATCACCAGCGGCGACTCGTGCGGATGCTGATCGGGGTCCCAACGCTTCTGACCGAAGAAGGTCAGGAACATGACCCGGCTCATGTAGAAGGCCGTGATGCCCGCACCGAGCAGCGCGCAGATGCCCAGGATCACGTTGTCGTTGAAGGCCGTCTCGATGATCTTGTCCTTGGACCAGAACCCGGCGAACGGCGGAATGCCGATGATCGCCAGATACCCCAGCCCGAAGCAGACGTAGGTGACGGGCAGGTACTTCGCGAGTGCTCCGTACCTGCGCATGTCCGTCGAGTCGTGCATCCCGTGCATGACCGAGCCCGCCGAGAGGAACAGGCCCGCCTTGAAGAAGCCGTGGGTCAGCAGGTGGAAGATCGCGTAGGCGTAGCCGGCCGGGCCGAGGCCCGCGGCCAGCATCATGTAGCCGATCTGACTCATCGTCGAGGCGGCGAGCGCCTTCTTGATGTCGTCCTTCGCCGTGCCGATCAGCGCTCCGAGCAGGAGGGTGAAGGCGCCGACGATGGCGACGAGCAACTGCGCGGTGTCGGAGAGGTTGTAGATCGGCGCCGAACGCACGACGAGGTAGACGCCGGCGGTGACCATCGTGGCCGCGTGGATGAGCGCGGACACCGGCGTCGGGCCGGCCATCGCGTCGAGCAGCCAGGCCTGCAGCGGGAACTGCGCGGACTTGCCGACCGCGCCGAGCAGCAACATGATGCCGATCGCGGTGATCACGCCGTCGTTGCTGGCGCCGACTCCGGCGAAGACCTCTTCGAAGCCGAAGGCGCCGTACTGGTCGAACATCAGGAACATCGCGACGAGAAGACCGAGGTCTCCGACGCGGTTCATGATGAACGCCTTCTTGGCCGCCGTGGCGTACTCGGGCACGTGCTGCCAGAAGCCGATCAGCAGGTAGGACGCCAGACCCACGCCCTCCCACCCGACGAACAGCAGCAGGTAGGAGTCGGCGAGGACGAGCAGCAGCATTGCCGCGACGAACAGGTTCAGGTAGCCGAAGAACCGGCGGCGGCGCGCGTCGTGCGCCATGTAGCCGACCGAGTACACGTGGATCAGGAAGCCGACGAAGGTGATCAGCAGAACGAAGCAGATCGAAAGCTGGTCGACCTGGAAGCCGACGCCGAGGTTCAACCTGCCGGCGGAGATCCAGTCGTAGAGGTGCTGGTTGACCGACCGCTGTGCCGCCGGGCGGTCGAGCATCTCCAGGAAGATCAGCGCACCGATGACGAAGGAGGAGAACACCGCGGCGCAGCCGAGGAGGTGGCCCCACCTGTCGGTTCGCTTGCCGCCGAGCAGCAGGATCGCGGAGCTGATCAGCGGAATCGCGATCAGCAGCCAGCTGGCCTTGAAAATGCCGGTCGCTTCGACGATCTGGGCGGGAACGAACTCCCCACCCTCGGCGACCGGCAGTAGCAGGGCCGATGACATCGAGTTCATCGCCACACCTCGAACACGCGACCTGGGGCGAAGCCCCACCGAGCGAGAATCCGGCCCCCTAGGGCCGCATTCTCGATCGGCAACCACCCACCTTCGGCGACCACGGACTCACCTTCTTCGCTTGCCGGCACAACGCAGTTCGGGGGGCGTGGGGGGGGAAACCCCCCACCCACAGTACTTGAACACGGTCGCGGCGGAGAACCAGGCCCAGCCACGAGATGGGCAGATAGTAACCAAGAAAGACACGCCCACCCCCACAA
>JBQTIB010000082.1:0-3072 GCA_052389435.1 Sporichthyaceae bacterium
GATTCTTGGCCGAGAACAGCCAGCAGTTCGGCACCCCGGAGCTGCCGCACCGGCTCACGGACGCCACCCCGGAAGACCTCGCCCGCAGGCTTTCCTGCCAGTCGGGGGGATCCGCCCCCCGACGACCCCCGAAAGACAAGTACGGACTTCGTCCGTCCGGTGGGGCTTCGCCCCAGAGACCCGAATGGTTGGGACACAGAAGCCATGAGCACGCTCGAGATCAAGAACCTGCACGTTCAGGTCACCACCGCCGAGGGCGTCAAGGAGATCCTGCGCGGGGTCGACCTGACCATCGCCCCGGGCGAGACCCACGCGGTCATGGGTCCCAACGGGTCCGGCAAGTCGACCCTCGCGTACTCGATCGCCGGGCACCCGAAGTACCAGGTGACCAGCGGATCGATCACGCTCGACGGCGTCGACGTCCTCGCGTTGTCCGTCGACGAGCGCGCCCGCGCCGGCCTGTTCCTCGCGATGCAGTACCCCGTCGAGGTTCCCGGCGTCTCGGTGTCGAACTTCCTGCGCACCGCGAAGACGGCGACCTCCGGCGAAGCGCCCAAGCTGCGCACCTGGGTCAAGGAGATGAAGACGGCCATGGCCGAGCTTCAGATGGACCCGGCCTTCGCCGAGCGCAACGTCAACGAAGGCTTCTCGGGCGGGGAGAAGAAGCGCCACGAGATCCTGCAGCTCGAGCTTCTCCAGCCGAAGATCGCGATCCTCGACGAGACCGACTCGGGCCTGGACATCGACGCGCTCAAGGTCGTCTCCGAGGGCGTGAACCGCTTCCGCTCCGGCGGGGAGGCGGGCGTTCTGCTCATCACCCACTACACCCGGATCCTGCGCTACATCGCGCCGAGCCACGTGCACGTCTTCGTCGGCGGACGCTTCGTCGAAGAGGGTGGCCCCGAGCTCGCCGACCAGCTGGAAGCGGAGGGCTACGAGCGCTTCCTGGAGAAGGCCGGCGCATGAGCCTGGGCGGCCTGTTGGACGTCGAGAAGATCCGGGCAGACTTCCCGATCCTGAACCGGCGGCTGGCCGAGGACCGGCCGCTGGTCTACCTGGACTCGGCGAACACCTCGCAGAAGCCGCAGTCGGTCATCGACGCGATCTCCGAGCACTACGCACTGCACAACGCCAACGTCGCCCGGGCCGCGCACCAACTCGGCGAAGAGTCGACGGCGGCCTTCGAGGGCGCCCGCGATCTGGTCGCGGAGTTCGTCAACGCGCCCTCGCGCGACGGCGTCATCTTCACCAAGAACGCCTCCGAGGCGCTGAACCTCGTCGCGAACGTGCTCTCGTGGGCGCCGGCGCCGTACGGTCTCGGGCCCGGCGACGAGGTCGTCATCACCGAGATGGAGCACCACTCCAACATCGTTCCGTGGCAGCTCGCCACCGAGCGTCGGGGCGCGACGCTGCGCTGGTTCGGCATCACCGACGACGGCCGGCTCGACCTGTCCACCATCGACGATCTGATCACCGAGCGCACCAAGGTCGTCGCGCTCACCTGGGTCTCGAACATGCTCGGCACCGTCAACCCGGTCGCGGAGATCACGCGCCGCGCGCACGAGGTCGGCGCGCTCGTCGTCGTCGACGCCTCGCAGGCCGTACCGCAGATGCCGGTGGACCTGACCGCGCTCGACGCCGACTTCGTCGCCTTCACCGGGCACAAGCTCTGCGGCCCCACGGGCATCGGCGTGCTCGTCGGCAAGGTCGACCTGCTCAACGCGCTCCCGCCGTTCCTCGGTGGCGGGGAGATGATCGAGCTGGTCAAGATGGAGCGCTCGACCTACGCCTCCGCGCCGCACCGTTTCGAGGCCGGCACGCCGCCGATCGTCCAGGCCGTTGGCCTCGGTGCGGCCATCCGGTACCTGTCCGGAATCGGCATGGACGCCGTCGCCGCGCACGAACACGCCATCACCGCCTACGCCCTCGATGCGCTGAAAACCGTTCCAGGGCTGCGAATCCTCGGTCCGGACGTCCCGGTCGAGCGCGGGGGAGCGATCTCCTTCGAACTGGACGACATCCACCCGCACGACGTCGGCCAGGTGCTCGACAGCCTCGGCATCGCGATCCGCGGCGGGCACCACTGCGCCCGTCCCGCGCACGCCCGCTTCGGCGTCGTCGCCAGCAACCGTGCCTCGTTCTACCTGTACACGACCCCGGCGGAGATCGACGCGCTGATCGCGGGCCTGCACGCCGTCAAGAAGTTCTTCAAGGCCTGAGGGGGCGTCAGATGCAGCTGGAGTCCCTGTACCAGGAGATCATCCTCGACCACTACCGCAAACCCCACAACAAGGGTCTGCGGGAGCCGTTCGAGGCAGAGGTGCACCACGTCAACCCGACCTGCGGGGACGAGGTCACCCTGCGGGTGCACCTGGTCGACGGCACAGTGCAGGACGTCTCCTACGACGCGCTCGGCTGTTCGATCAGTCAGGCGTCCGTCTCCGTTCTCACCGACCTCGTCATCGGCAAGAGTCTGCCCGACGCGATGGCGGTGCACGCCGAGTTCCTTGCCCTGATGCAGTCCAAGGGCCAGCAGATCGGCGACGAGGACGTGCTCGAAGACGCCGTCGCGTTCGCGGGAGTGTCGAAGTACCCGGCCCGCATCAAGTGCGCGCTGCTGGGCTGGATGGCCTGGAAAGACGCGGTAAGCCGCGCGGAAGGAGCACCGGCATGAGCGCCACAGAAGACAAGCAGGAGTTTCCCCCGGTCGATCTGAACCCGAGTCCGCCGACCGAGGAAGATCTGACCGAAGCGATGCGCGACGTCGTCGACCCCGAACTCGGGATCAACGTCGTCGACCTCGGCCTGGTCTACGGCGTCAGCGTCGACGAGGCGAACATCGCCACCATCGACATGACGCTCACCTCCGCCGCCTGCCCCCTGACCGACGTCATCGAGGACCAGACCCGAGCCGCGATGGAGGGCCTGGTCAACGACTTCCGGATCAACTGGGTCTGGATGCCACCGTGGGGCCCGGACAAGATCACCGACGACGGCCGCGACCAGCTGCGCGCCCTCGGCTTCAACGTCTGACCCGTCGGACGATGAAACGCAGTGGCGTCTAGCCCATGG
>JBQTIB010000083.1:0-3837 GCA_052389435.1 Sporichthyaceae bacterium
GTACAGATCGACCGCGCTACGACGGAACTCTTCGGAGTAGTTCTTCCTCGCCATGATCTGGATCGTCTCGCTTCCCCCCGACCGAAGTCGGGATTGAAGCGTGTCCACCGTTCGGGGTCAGGTCCCCGTCTACGGATTGACGTGTCACGAAACCGGCCACGCTGTGGGACTCGTGCATGGCGAAGACGCCTACGATCTGGACGCGGGCGGAACCATCGGCAACCAGGACAGCAGGCTCGGGTGCATGATGCAAACGGTGCCCGTCAACGCGCGACTGGGTACCAATCAAGAGCAGAACATCAACGAAGCGTACTAGTCC
Organism: Sporichthyaceae bacterium; assembly: GCA_052389435.1. Classification (GTDB taxonomy): domain Bacteria; phylum Actinomycetota; class Actinomycetes; order Sporichthyales; family Sporichthyaceae; genus JBQTKD01. The sequence continues at coordinate 320 of JBQTIB010000083.1, forward strand.
ACGGAACGGAGGCCACTGAGATGCAGCACAAACTGACAGCGGCGACACTCGCCACTGGACTTGCGATCAGCGCTGTTACTGCCGTCATTGTCCTGCAAGACGAGAAGACGGGCAGTGAGTCCACCACCGCGGAAATCACCTCTGCCGCCTCGACGCGCCCGGAGGTTGAAGTCCTCAGCGTCAGCGGATCGGATCATCTACCGAGCCAGTCGGCGGAGGACTGGGTCACCTATGCAGACCACGTAGTTTCGGCGAAGGCGGTTCGCCAAACCATTGGCGAACCGGCCCCGGAGGAACTCCGGCGAGGCGAGGGCGCCATCCCCCGAACCGTCACATACGAAGTCGATGACGTCGTTTGGTCGCGGTCGAACGCGACCAAGGCTGCGCCTTCCACGTTCGATCTCAGCGCATACGGCTTCGCGTTCCGCAACGGAGATTCCACCAATCGAATCCCGATGGCCTCCAGAGACGTACCGCGCGGGGAAATCGGTCACACCTACATTTTTGCTCTCGTGTGGGAAGACGCGCGATGCAGTCCAGGCGATCCGGTCACCCCCGCGCAGTGGAGACCTCTCGGAAGCCACTCCATCCTTCCCTTCGACGACAAGATCGTCGGGAAGGGTGAAAATGCCGGACGCGTTCAAGACGTCGAACAGGCGCGCGCGGCAGCCGACCCCAAATCGCCGAACTATGGGCTCGAAGAACAAATGGCCGGAAAGGGCAGGACCGAACTGCGCGCCGAACTGGACAAGGCCACACCTCAAAAGCGAGAGGTATTCTCCCTGCCAGCTCCATGTGCGTAAGAAGCTTCCACCAGGCTGAGACGGTTCCTCACAGGTCGAGACCTCGTCCAAACCGCGTGATCGATCTTCCTCCCAGCCGTAGTCCGGCCAGCCTGGGCGCCCATCGCGCGTTCTGCGATACGCGCCAGGCCGCGTCCGGCCGCCAGGCCAATCCGAGGGCCTGCAGCGGTTCTAGGGCCGCGCCAATGCGTTCCGCTTCGGCGCGGCGCCGTTGGGCGTGGTGGAGAATTTTGCACCGCGCTCGCGGTGCGGTCGCAGCGAGCCATCACACGTGCGGCGGCCGGCCGGCCGGCCAACGCGACCTTCTCCCGGCCCGCGCTCTGCACGGCGCAGTGCTTGTCTCCGTTAAACTGACCTACCGTCATAGTGTCTGTAGGCGGCGGCTGTCCTCAGCAGTCGAGCACCTGATTGGGCGCTGTCTGCGTTCTAGGAAGTCGGCGCTGCGGGTCGTGGTGCGGAGTCCGGCAGCGGGCCCTTGTGGAATGGTTCGAACCACGCCTCGAAGTTCATGGGTTCCAGCCGGAGATCCGATCCGAGGTTCGGGTCGTCCTCGATGCCGTCGCAGGCGGGGTCGTAGAGCAGCTCGTGGTCGAGGTCTTCGAACAGCAGTTCCTCGACCCGGCACCGCCAGTCCTTGCTCACCGTCAGCTCGTGGGTGTGGACCAGCAGGTCTACGCGGTTGAGCAGCAGTCGCAGGCCGAGTTCGTGGGCCACGCACGACGGCGGCTGCCACGGTGAGCGCTGCAGCCGAGCGACCAGGTCTCGGTAGGAGTCGAGGAATTGCTGGGTGAACGCCGCGTCGTAGCGGTGCGCGAAGCGCTGCGGCAACTGCCACAGCACATCGATCCGGTACTCCGGATCGTCGCCCACCCGAGCCCCTTCACGGACGAAGTTCAGGTCCGTCCCCAGAATCTCGGCGACCTCGTCGCCGGCGAGGATCAGGCACCCGGCAAGACGCTCGGCGGCGGCGCGCAGGACCGCGTCCGCGGCGCGCGGGTTCGTCGCGGTTCCGTCGTGGACGGCCTCGGCGAGTGCGTGCAGCTGTTGTTCGCTGCGATTGTCGGGAAGGTCGATCAGTTCGTCGATGCGGATTGCGCGCAGTCGACCGGCCGCCGTTCGCAGCGCTGCTTCCGTGAAGTCGTCATCGAAATCCATGGTCGCGAGTCAAACCGACCCGGGCTCGGCGTCAAAGCTCGGCGCGCCGCACGCGACCCGATAGAGCGGCGTTGTCGGGTCGCGCCTGACATCGGCTGCGCTCGATTCTGGGCGACCCCCGAGAGCGTCCGAAACCGTGACGACCGCGCAGCTCGATCTGGCCAAGATCGCCAAGCGCCTTGCGACCCGGAGCAGCTCGCAGAGGAGACCACCGTGCAGGCCGACGTGCGTGCGGATGCTGCTGCTCGCCGCGAACCTGAACCTGCGCGACGACGAGCTGCGCGACGTCAACTGGAGACGCAGGTGGCATCCGGCGGCGGATCGACGTCGAGGTCGGCGCGACGGGGGCGCGGTCGGGATCGGCGCGCGAAGCCGCGCTCGGCGTGGCGGGAACGACGGCGTGGTCGTGGGTCATCTCGCCGCGCCCTCCGAGGCTCGCCGGAACTTCTCGGCCAGAACGTCGACCGCCGCGCGCATGTCGCGTTCGTAGCGGTCACGGCACCAGCCGTAGTACCGGTCGGGAATCAGGGGCGCGGTGAGCCGCAGCCGATGGACCTCGTCCTGCACGGCCCGGCAGCCGTCCACGGCGACGTCCTGACCGGCTCCGAGTCGATCCAGCAGGTCCTCCACCCGCAGTTCCAGGCGCTGGCGTGCGAGGGCGTAGCGCTGGTGTTCGTCGCCGAGTTCGATGGCATCGAGGATCGCCGGGAGCATCGGCAGCAGCACCACTATCAGGAAGGTGGCCAGCGAAGCACCGCAGACGATTCCGACGATCACGGTGAGCACCGTCCAGGCCGCGACAGCACCAGCAGTGCTTGGCGGTAGGCCTGGTGCAACCTCCGGGTCCAGACCGAACTGGAGCGCTGCGCGACCAGCACGTCGGCCGGGCGGTTCAGTTCGGCGGCGGCGGCGAACCACGCCGGATCGGCACCCACCTTGGATCGAGCGACCAAGGCGCTGATCTCCTCCTCGGCCGGCGCGGCAGGCAGCGCCGCGTTGACGGGAAGGTCGAGCGGTTGAGGGCTGGTCGACAGGGTTCCCTTCCTCGAACGGTGGCCCGCCTGGGCCTGGATCGCCTCTCACGCCATGCAGGCTTCCTGCAGCCGAGGTAACGCGCGGGTGTCGAAAATGATGGCACGACCGAGCCGCCAAACCCGGCCGGTGCTGCTGCCGAGGCGGCGCCGGGGGCGCTATGCAAGATTGAGTGAGTGCTCTTGGCAAGCCGAGAGCACTCACTCAGTCCCGGGGCAGTACTTACTCGAGACGGGCACTAAGGGCTAGGCGAGACACCCTTCCAACTCGATCTAAGGCCACGGGGTGGTCTTTAGGGTCGTGTCGTGGTAATCGAAGTTTCCCCAGTCGTGCAGGATCTGGCTTAGATCCTGATACACGACTCTTGAGCCGCATTGGGTGCCGGTGGGCTGGTAGACCAGGGAGCAATCGTCAAGACCTGTGGATGAGAAGTTTCAAGCAGCCTCCTGATTGTCCGTCAGATCGTCGGGTCGTTCGACGAGCTTGCCGTCCTTGAACACGGCGCCGGCGCGGACGAGGGCGACGAGG
>JBQTIB010000084.1:0-6380 GCA_052389435.1 Sporichthyaceae bacterium
GCTCGGTCCACCATCGAGATTGGGAGATCCGACTGGGCGAGGACCGACATCCGGCGCTCATCGCACCGGGCTGGATCGACGCCTCGAGAACACCTCGACGCAACGACTACTGGAGAATCCAGCGCGAGCTCCTGAAGCCGCCGCCGCACAACCGGCCATAGGCGTCCCGAGCCGATACACCCAGCGTTGACCGCAGGGCACCCCGCAGACCACTGGTCGGCCGGTCGATGAAACCCGGCGCGCCGGTCCCGGACGGGGCGACCCCCGAAGCGATAGCCGTGTTCGAAACCGAGATCGGGCGGACACTGTCCGCATCGATGCGCACGTGGCTCGGCTGCGTCAACGGAGCCGCGGCGGGGCCGGGCGGGCTCTTCGGGATTCGCGATCGGCGTGACTCCTCGTCCCTACGGCAGATGTTCGAGATCTTTCCCGATTGGCTCGAGCTCGGCTGGATGCCGATCGCCGGCGACGGATGCGGGAACTTCTACGTGGAGCTCTCGCGCGGGGCCGGAGCGCCCGGGGGCTTCGTCGCGTTCGTCGAGTGCGTGGTCGACCCATTGGAGATCGTCTACTGGGCGGCGAGCGACTGCCTGCACTTCGTGGAGTTCCTACTCGAAGACGACCTGCGCACGCGACCGGCCGTTGATTCCAGACGCCCGTATTCACAAGCGGAGTTCCGCGCTCGGGTCACGGCAGAGATCCCCGGCACGTGGCCGTTCGACCCCAACTGCGTCCTCGCGCGCGACCCGGCAATGGCCAACGCGCCCACGGACTTTCTGCCCTGGAACGTGGACTGACAGACACAGCCGGCGAGTCGCCTCGTTGCTGGTGGGTTGTCCTAGTTGGCGATCCGGCGCGACCGCGGGCGCGCCCTCCACGACCGCGAACAAGATCGATCAAAACTCACAAACCGGCCACCCGGCGCCGCCGCCGTGGGCAGGATGGGCGTCGCGCCGGCCCGTCGTGGGCGGGCGATCAGGGGGGAAGTCATGGCCATCGTCAACGCCACCGAGAACTCGCAACTGGCGACCGCGGTTCGTGGATACGACCGCGCGGCGGTGGACGAGGTGATCGCCCGCGAGACCGCGCGCCTGCGCGACCTCGAGGCGCGCGCTCTCCAACTCGAGCGAGAGTTCGCCACCCCGCCCACCAACGGTGGCGTGCCCGACCCGCGGCAGAAGGTGCAGCAGGCGCTCGACGTGATCGCCGCCGGCTGGGACGACGCGATCCGCGTCACCGCCACCGCGGAGCACGTCGCGGTTCAGAGTCGGCGGCACGCCCAGCACAGGGTCTCCGCCGCGATGGCCACACTCGAGGACGCCTGCGCGCACACCGAACGCGCGACGGAGCAGGCCGCCGTGCGCATGGTGGCCGACGCCCGGCAGCAGGCCGACATCGTGCTCGAGGCCGCCGCCGCCGAACACGACCGCGCCGTCGAGGAGGCCGCGGCGCAGGTGCGGGCCGCAGCCGACCGGGCCCAGGAGATCGCGACGCAGTTCGCCGTCTCCCTGCGCGAGGCCGAAGAACATCAGGCCGAACGACTCGCCGCGCGCTTCGAGGACGCAGAGCGCAACGTCGCCGCCGCGCAGACCGAACTCGCGGCCGCTCGACGCGACGTCGCGGAGATCGAGACCCGGGCCCAGGCGGCGCGGGAGGAGATCCTCGCGCAGGCGCGGACCGCCGCCGAGGAGATCCTCGCCCTGGCGGGCGCGGAGATGCGGCGCCGCAAGGACGAGAACGAGGCGGCCCTGGCCGAACTCGGCCGCGAGTTGATCGCGACCGGCGATCGACTGGTCGGCGCCCCCGACGCGGAGTCGAACGTCAGCAGATGACGCGGTCGGTGGCCTCGTAGCGGGTGTGGAACTTCTCCCGGCGCACGACCTTGCCGTCCTTGTAGAACACGCGCGTGACGTCGATGTCGAAGCCCGACGACGGCGAGGTCGGGACGCAGCCGCTGCCGCCGCCGCGGATCGTGGTCGGCGAGCGGAAGTTGTACCGCCCCGAGGAGATCGACTCGATCCTGTCGTAGATCTTCGTGCCCCACATGGTCACCCGGATCGAGCCGGGCTTGGCCTCGGCCTGGATCAGCACGCCGGTGGGCATGTCGTTCTGGAAGCGCAGGTCCTTGCTGCCGAAGGCGACCGTGGCCTCGCGGCCCGCCGGGTACCGCGAGATGTAGAGCGAGTGCGCATGGTGCTCGATGTCCTTGAGCCCGGCGAAGAACACGGCGTTGAAGGTCGTCGTCGCCGACTGCGAGACGCCGCCGCCGAGGTCCTCGGCGAAGACGCCCTTGTTGATCACGAAGCCCTTGACGAACCCGTTGGCGCGAGTGCGCTCCCCGACGCGCTTGTTCAGGCTCCAGATCTCGCCGGGCAGCACGAGCGAGCCGTTGATGAGTTCGGCGGCCCGCCCGATGTTGGTGACCCGGTAGGCGGCGATCGGGTACTCGGTCTTGAACGTGGAGATCTTCTCGACGATGCCGAGATTCGCAGCCGCCTCCGTGGTCAGCTTCGGCTCCGCGGCAACGACGTCGGCGACCATCGTCCGCCCGCTGGTGGCCCGGAGCACGGCGTTGAAGCGCTCCGCGAAGGTCACCGGGTCGATCGCCTCGCCGTCCTTGCCCGGCACGAGGTCCGGCTTTCCGTCCTTGAAACGGTAGGAGGCATCCACCGGCGGGGTCACCTGGGCGGGGTAGTCCGCTTCGAGCTCGGTGCGGATCGCGTCGACGTCGACCGACCCCTCGAGCCTGCCGTCCGGGGTCGTCGCGATCTTCAGGTACTTCACGTACTGCGTCGGACGCAGCGAGACCGTCCTGCCGTCCAGCGCGATCGCGATCGGGCCGGAGGTGGCCGGTCCGGCGAAGCTCGTCATGAACTCCTCGACCGCAGCGGCGCCGATCTTCGGCTTCTTCTCCGCGACGCGCGCCTCGACCTCCTCCCCGGTGGAGACCAGTGCCACGCGCAGCGCCTTGACCGTTTCGGCGACGTCGAGTGTGCGTCCGACCTGGGCCTTGCGGATCTTGGCCGAACCGCCGGAGAAGGTGACCCGGCCCTCGACGACCGGCCGGTTGACCTTCTTGGCGATTTTCGCGACGGAGGCCTTCAGCTTCTTCTCGTCGACGATCGTGACCGGCGCGAGCCTGTCCTCGCCGCCGAACAGCGTCGGGATCAGCACGGCGGGGTTCATGCTCCGCTTTCCGGCCTTGGCCAGGGTGGCCGTGGGGTCGACCTTCAGACCGGCGTTCGCGACCTCGACGGTGAAGCTCTGCTCCCCCGCCGTGACCGTGACCTTGCGGGCGAGCGCGTTCGGCAGCTCGGCGACCAGCTTCTTGGCCGCCTCCTCCTCGGACAGCCCACCGATCCTGATGCCGGCCACGGTGGTGCCCTTGGGGATTCCGGACCCGGCCGCCGCGTACGCCGCGCCCCACAGCCCGAGCAGCACGACGGGCACCGCGACCGCTCCGCCGAGGAGCAGGCGGGTTCGGGTGCGGCTGCGGGGTGCCGGGTCGCGGACGGGCGGAAGCGGGTCTGGAGTCGGACGTGCGGCGGGCATGGCACCCATTTTCGTACACGGTCCTGGGTGCCGGCTGCCGGCAGCGGCTAGTTCACACCCGCCCGCGCCCGAATCGGTACCGGATGGGCGGAACCCGGGGCCCATTTCGGTAGTTTCACTTCGGTGACCTCGATCTCGCACCCCTCCGCCGCCCCCGTCGAGCGGGGGCCTGCCGCCCATCTGCCGGGCCTGACCGCCGCCGAGGTCGCGCAGCGCGTCGCCGCAGGTCAGACCAACGACGTGCCGGTCCGCGCCAGCCGATCCCTGGGCGACATTCTCCGGGCGAACATCTTCACCCGCTTCAACGCGGTCATCGGCGTGCTGTTCGCGATGATCCTGGTGATCGGTCCGATCCAGGACGGCCTGTTCGGGTTCGTCATCATCATCAACACCCTGATCGGCATCGTGCAGGAGCTGCGGGCCAAGAAAACGCTCGACGAGCTCGCGATCGTCGGGGAGGCCAAGCCCCGGGTGCGCCGCGACGGCGCCTACCTCGACGTCATGCCGCAGCAGCTCGTCCTCGACGACATCGTCGAGCTTGGCCCCGGGGACACGATTACCGTCGACGGCGAGGTCCTGGTCGTCGAAAACCTCGAGGTCGACGAGTCGCTGCTCACCGGCGAGTCCGACCCGGTGCTCAAGGCCGTCGGCGACAAGGTGCTCTCCGGAAGCTTCGTCGTGGCGGGCGGTGGGGCCTATCGCGCCACCAAGGTCGGCCGGGAGGCCTACGCCGCGCAGCTGGCCGAGGAGGCCAGCCGCTTCACCCTGGTGGCCTCGGAGCTGCGCAACGGCGTCGACACGATCCTGCGCATCGTCACCTACCTCATGGTCCCCGCGGGCGCGCTCATCGCGTACAGCCAGATGAACGTCGAAGACCTCGAGACCCGCGAGGCGCTGCGCGGCATGGTCGCGGCGCTCGTCCCGATGGTGCCCGAGGGGCTGGTGCTGCTGACCTCGATCGCGTTCGCGGTCGGCGTGGTGCGCCTGGGCCGGCGCAACTGCCTGGTGCAGGAGCTGCCGGCGATCGAGGGCCTCGCCCGGGTCGACGTCGTGTGTGCGGACAAGACCGGAACGCTCACCGAGAACGGCATGCGCCTGTCCCAGGTGATTCCCGTCGGTGCGTTCGACGAGGCCGCCCTCGGCGCTCCCCTGGCCGCGCTCGCAGCCGCCGATCCCCGCCCGAACGCCAGCCTCGCCGCCGTCGGCGAGGCGCATCCGACCCCCGCCGCCGGCTGGACCGCCCGCGCGGTCGCGCCGTTCTCCTCGGCGCGCAAGTGGAGCGGGGCCGGCTACGACGCGCACGGCGACTGGGTCCTCGGCGCTCCCGACGTCCTACTGGGCGCCCACGACCCCATCCGGGCGCAGGCGGAGCAGGTCGGCGCCGGCGGTTTGCGGGTGCTGCTGCTCGGCCGCAGCGATCGCCCCATCGACGCTCCGGACGCCCCCGGGGTGGTCACCGCCGCGGCGCTGGTGGTGCTCGAGCAGCGGATCCGCCCGGAGGCCGGTCCCACCCTGCGGTACTTCGAGGCGCAGGACGTCACCCTGAAGGTGATCTCCGGCGACAACGCGGTCTCCGTCGGAGCCGTCGCGTCCTCGCTGTCGCTGATCGGTTCGGAGCGTCCAGTCGACGCCCGCGAACTGCCGACCGACAAGGCCGCCCTCGCCGAGGTGCTGGAGACCTCCGCGGTGTTCGGCCGGGTCACGCCGGCGCAGAAGCGCGACATGGTGGGTGCGCTGCAGTCCAAGGGCCACACCGTGGCGATGACCGGCGACGGCGTGAACGACGTGCTTGCGCTCAAGGACGCCGACATCGGCGTCGCGATGGGATCGGGCAGCCCGGCCAGCCGCGCCGTCGCCCAGATCGTGCTGCTCGACAACTCCTTCGCGACGCTCCCCCACGTCGTGGCCGAGGGCCGCCGGGTCATCGGCAACATCGAGCGGGTCGCGAACCTGTTTCTGACCAAGACCGTCTACTCGGTGTTCCTGGCCATCTCCATCGGCCTGATGGGCATCCCGTTCCCGTTCTTCCCCCGCCACCTCACCCTCGTCGGCTCGCTGACGATCGGCATCCCCGCGTTCTTCCTGGCGCTGGCCCCGAACACCGAACGGGCGCGCCGCGGCTTCGTCCGACGGGTGCTGCGCCTCGCGCTTCCCGCAGGGCTGATCTCCGGCGTGGTCACGCTGAGCACGTACCTGATCGTCCGCGAGATGGACGACGCCTCCGACATGCAGCACTCCACCGCCGCCGTCGTCGCACTCTTCGGAGTGGCGATGTGGGTGCTGGTGATCGTGGCCCGGCCCTACCTGTGGTGGAAGGTCGTCCTGGTCGCGCTGATGCTCGCGCTCTTCCTTCTCGCCCTGTACTGGCCCTTCGCGCAGGAGTTCTGGGCCCTGGACCCCGACCACGCCGAGTCCATGACAGTCGCCCTCGTCGCCGCAGGCATCGGTGCGGTGCTCGTCGAGGCCAGCAACGCCCTCGCGCAGCGGTCCCTCAGGCGCTCGAAGGCGTGAGGTCGGCGAGGGCCTCGGTGCTGGCGGGGTTGCGGCGGACGACGCTGATCGATCCGGAGCGTTCCAGGACCGCGGCGGCTACGTCGGCGTAGCCGCCGACGCCCGCGCGGCGCAGGGCCACGTGCAGGTCGCTCTCGCGCAGTCGCGCCCGGTGCAGGGCCTCGGGGCGCACCCGGCCCTCGGAGATCAGCACGACGGGATCCGGGCCGAAGAGACGCTAGCCCGCGGGAGTGCGGGGGAGCGACCGCGTCCCCGCGGGGTGGACGCCGCGCGTGCCGGGACCGCGCCGGCCCGCCGGCCGGGTGGGGGTGTTGGCC
>JBQTIB010000085.1:0-65439 GCA_052389435.1 Sporichthyaceae bacterium
CTGAGCCACCGCCGCACTCGGGGGCGAGGACCGGCGACGGGCGGGCTGCGTAGACGCCCGCCCGTCGCCGCAGGGGGACCTCGGCGAGGACACCACACGGTGCTCGCCGCAGCCGTGCCCTTCGGGATGTGCGAACCGCCAGGGCGATCGTCGCCGCGCCGACGCCCGCGATCGGCCGCGCCACCGGGGCACGACCTCGTTCGGCACCCGAGATCGAGCCCGACGCAGATGGCACCGTGGGCGCCGAAGGCGAGCAGGACCGGACCGCCGGCCGACAGGATCGTAGGCATTCACCGAACGACAGACCGCGGCCGCATCCCGGCCCGTGTTGGCTTCTAGGCGGGCGGGAACGCCGCGGCCGCCCAGGCTGCGACCTCGGCGACGGTCTGGGCGTCGGCGGAGCCCGGTTGGGCGAGGAGTTTGCCCAGGGCGCGCCGGCCGATCAGCGGAATCCCGTCGATGGAGACCGCGCTCCACGGCAACTCGGTGCCGACGAAGCACAGCGCGCCGCGCACCTCGAGATCGAACGCGGCGGCGGCGACGGCGTCCCGGACCACGCCGACCTGCCTGGCCACGCCCTCGACGAGGGTGGTCTGGTCCCGACCGTGGATGTAGAGGCGGGACGTCCTTGGGGTGAACAGCCCGCCCTCGCGGCGGACTTCGAGCTTGCCCCGATGGGTCTTGGCGTCCACGACCCAGATGCCGTTCGGGGTGATCGCGATGTGGTCGATGTTGGCGTTGGAGCCGCGGCGCAGCCTGCGGTCGTGGAGGGCGACTACGCCTTCGAGGGCGTCGAGGGTTGACGCAACCTTCCGCTCCCCCTCCGCGCCCTGAGCCCAGACCTTGGTGTGCGAGGGATCGTCGCCGATCGCGACGAGGAAGCCACCGATGCGCGGGTGCCGAGCCCGGATCTCCGCCTCGCGCTTCCGCGAGCGCCGTTCGAACTCTCGCCGAGCCGACGCGCCCGCCACGTTGGGGGGTGAAGGTTCGGCGCGGGAGGCGGGCACCCTGGGCGTCGTGTCGCCGGGCTCGGCGCAGTTCAGGCAGCGGACCGCTCTGGCCGCCGGGTCCCAGGCGGCCTTGGTGCCGGCGGGCAGGTCCGTTCGGCAGTCGTTGCAGGTGTCGGCTCGGCGCAGATTCAACGTCTTCACGACGAGATGCCTCGGCCACGCAGCCGCCGATCTTGAGCCACGCGGGGCACGGCGCGCCGGGCACTCGTACGAAAGTCCGATCCCGATGCAACCGAACGGATGAGTGTCGCGTCGAAGTGATCAATTCGCACGATGTGGGCGATTCGTCCCGATTCCCAGGAGCGTTCAGTGAAGTTGCGCCGCTCGGACTCTCGCAAGACCTCGACCGGATCGGCAGCCCTTGTCGTGGCCGGCGCCGTCGTCGCCGCCGTGGCGCTGCCGGGTGGCAGCGCGGTCGCGGCACCGTCGCAGGCGGCGCTGACCAACCAGGCCCTCGCCTTCGCTCGCTTCCCGGACGTCGCCCTCCTGCCGGACAGCCTGTCGCTCGACGCTCCCGAGCTTCTCCACGGCCGCCTGACCGACCGGGCGGGCAGGGCACAGCCCGGTGCCCAGGTGCTGCTTTTCGCGTGGCCCTCGCGCGAGACGGTGCGAGCGCTACCGAAGCGCGGAGAGTTCGACATTACGCCGATCGCGCGCACGGTCGCCGGCTCGGACGGGACCTTCTCGCTCCGTTCGGCGCTCACCCCGGCCCTGCGGCGGCTCATCGGCTCCGAGGGGCTCGACCTCGAGGTGCGCGTCGTCCATGCAGGACGCCAGTTCGACTACCTCACCGACGTCAAGCCCGTCGCCGGCCTCGACGCCTGGGCGCGTCCGCTGCTCGCCGCCGAACGCTCCGCGGCCGCGCGGAACCTGTTGGACATCGCGCTGGACCCGGCCCTCGGCGAGAGGCTGTCGGCCGACCTGCTGCGCTCCCCCAAGCTCGCAGCCGCGGCGTCCGACGCGGACCCGTTCGAGAACGAGCCGATGTTCCCGGGCCGCTGGTGCACCCGGTACAAGAAGATCGACACCAAGACCGCCCTGGAGACCGTCGCCACCGCCGTCGTCCGCGACGGAATCACCGCGCAGACCTTCTACTCCCAGGGCGCCGTCACCGAGAGCGCGGCCGGTGCGACGCTGAACGGCTCGGCGGGTTTCAGCGCGGCGGGCACTCGCTCCCACACCTCGACGATCAGCGCGAAGTATCCGCTGCTCACATCGAAGAAGAACGGAGTCAGCCGCGGTCAGTACGCCGCCCAGGTCGAGCACCAGGTGCTGGAACAGCGGTGCCTGATGGATCAGAAGGGGAACTACCGGAGCAAGGTCAAGACGGCGCCGGACCGCACGGTGGGCGCCAAGGTCGTGCCCGTGACGGTCGCGCCGTGGAAGTGCTCGTCCCAGAATCTGGGTGACGGAGATGGCGTGATGACGGTGGACACCCTGCGCGCCTACAAGTACGAGCGGGCCTTCACCTTCTCGCCGATCCCGCAGGCCACCTTCACCGGGAGCGCCCTGTCCGGGTACAGCAAGTCCGTGATGCTCGAGTTCAACTTCGACAAGACCGGTCCCGGCTACCTGTGCGGCCACACCGCACGTCCCTCGCACAACGGCCAGATGATCCAGGCGATCGTCCGATGACCTGCCAAGATACGGCCGTGGATCTCGCCCCGGCACCGGCCAACGCGGCGCGCCGCCGCATCTCGGCTCGGTGGGCGACGGCCGCCGTCGGTGCGCTCGTCCTCGCGGTTGGGGCGGGCTCGTTCATCGCGCTCGCCGGCGGGGACGACACGGGAGTGCCGCTCGAGCGCCCGATCATTCTCAACACGCTGGGCACCTTCAAGGAGCCTGGTCAGGACACCTTTTCGGCCGCCTATCTCGGACTGGAAGACCACGGCAAACACCTCGAGGTCCTGGCGGTCGAGGCTCGGATGTCGCCGAACGTCGAGTACATCGGCGCCAAGGCGATCTGGCCTCGGGACGTGGAGAAGAACGGAGCCAATCCGGGCAACCGGTTCGGGTATCCGGCCTACGAGGCGCACGAGGCGTTCGGAACGGTTGTGCCGCCGGAGGAACTCGACTACGTACCCAAGGGCTGGGATAGTCCCGCGGACCTCTTCGTGATGGCGGGGTTCCGCGTAGTCTCCGGCGACGTCGGCGCCGTGAACGGGATCCAGGTGACCTACAAGTTCGGCGGCAAGACGAAGCGTCAGTTCTTCGCCCACGCGATCGTCGTTTGCAAGGCACCCAACCCGTGCAAGGGACCGGACGGCGCCACGGCGTACAGCCAAGGCATCCTGACTCAGTTCGGCCTCGTGCCCGAGGGCACCTACAGCTGACGAACAACCGATGCTGCGACACCATCGGAGGACGTACGTCGGAGGTCTCGCGGGCAACCGACGAGAGCCCGCGCCAGCTGCCGTGGGCGCGGACCCTCGTCGAGGGGGTCCGGGCGGGCGACGACACGTAACCCGCCCGGACGACTCACCCGCTGCGGCTTCCCGCCGCGAGCATGTCCTCGCGCGGCACGACCTTGATCCGCTCGCGGCCCGCGGCCTCGCCGAGGGCCATCTCGTGCGCGTTCAGCGCGATCCAGTGGTCCCAGGTGGACGGCTGTACCTGACGCTCCCTCAGGTGGTGCAGGATCGCGTCGGGGTCGGCGAACTCGGGGGCGGGCAGGCCCGGCAGGTCGTCGAGCAGGGAGGCGATCGTCTCGGCCGCGTCGGACTTGGTGTGCCCGATCAGTCCGACGGGGCCGCGCTTGATCCAGCCGGTCGCGTAGACGCCCTGGATCAGGGTGCCGTCGAGGTCGAGCACGCGGCCGCCCTGGTGGCTGAGCACTCCCCCGATGTGGTCGAAGGGCAGGCCCGGCAGGGCGCGCGAGCGGTACCCGACCGCGCGGTAGAGGGCCTGCACCGGCCACTGGAAGAATTCCCCGGTGCCACGGACGGTGCCGTCGCCGGTCAGTTCGGTGCGCTCGGTGCGCAGTCCGGTCACCTCGGTCTCGCCGAGGATCGCCACCGGCGCCTGGCACAGGTGGACGTGGATGCGGTGCGGGGCGCCGGTGGGTTCGGCGTCGAGGTACTTCAGCAGGGTGTCCACGACCAGGCGGGTGGACTTGCTGTTCGTGATCGCCTTCTGCGAGGCCGCGTCGATCTCGAAGCCTTCGGGATGCACGATCACGTCGACGCTCGGGGAGTGCGAGAGCTCGCGCAGCTCCATCGGGGAGAACTTCACCTGCGCCGGACCGCGGCGCACGAACACGTGGACGTCGGTCGCTCGGTTGGCCGCGAGACCGGCCTCGACGTTCGCCGGAATGTCGGTGCCGAGCTGTTCGGAGACGGGCTTGGCGAGCATGCGCGCAACGTCGAGCGCGACGTTGCCGGCGCCGACCACCGCGACCTGACGGGCCGTCAGGGGCCAGGTGCGCGGGACGTCGGGGTGGCCGTCGTACCAGGAGACGAACTCGGCGGCGCCGAAGCTGCCGGGCAGGTCGACGCCGGGGACCTCGAGGTCGGCGTCGGCGTCGGCGCCGGTCGCGACGATCACGGCGTCGTAGAACTGGCGCAGTTCGGCGAGCTTGACGTCCGAGCCGAAGTCGACGTTGCCGAGGAAGCGGATGCCCGGGCGGGCCATGACGCGGTGCAGGGCCTTGACGATCTCCTTGATGCGCGGGTGGTCCGGCGCGACGCCGTAGCGGACCAGGCCGAACGGCGCCGGGAGACGCTCGAAGACGTCGACGCGGGCGCCGGGGTGGCGGTCGAGCAGGATGTCGGCGGCGTAGATGCCGGCCGGGCCGGCGCCGATCACGGCGACGTTGAGCGAACGCATGGCGGTGCCCCCAGGGTGGCGCGCGGACGAGCCGCCCGCGCCGGTGGGGCGCGCGGCGGAGAGTGGGCCGGCGGACGCCGATGTCCCCGGCCGTCGCGACGTCAGGCTGCCCCCCGGACGTACCGCGACTGCTCGAAGCTAACTCGCGTCCCCGCCGGACGCCACTCCTGACCAGCATTTATTAGGGTGACCTAACTCACCGCGGGTGGGGCGCCTCAGCGGATCTGGCGCACCGGCGGGGCGGCGCCCCACCGACCGTCGGCGGTCAGCACCTCCGCGCCCAGCCGTTCGCCGAGCGCGAGGCAGAGCCGGTCGCCCAGCGAAAGCCCCTCGTTCGGGCGCCAGCGCAGAGCGGCCCACTCCGCGTCCGCGGCCAGGACGGGTTCGACCCGCACGCCGTGCGCCAGCAGCGCGGCGCGGGCCAGGTCCCAGTCGCGCCCGTGCGCGCGAATCTTCTGGGCCACCTCCGACCAGTTCGCCGCGCCGCAGGTCCCGCCCGCGGCCAGTGCCGCGGCGACGACGTCCGCGCCGGCTTCACCCTGCAGGAAGGCCAGCAGCGCGGAGGAGTCGAGCACGCTCACGTGGAGTCCTCCTCGACCGCGGCCCGTCGACGATCGGCCAGCAGTTCGTCGACGAGGTCGAGTCCGGCCAGGTCCGCCCGCACGCGCGCCAGCAGCTGATCCCGGGTCAGCAGCACCAGGCCCGCCGGGGTGTCCAGCAGGACCAGCTCGGCTCCGGGGCCCAGCCCCGAGCGTTCGCGCAGCTCCGCGGGGATGACCAGCCGGCCCCGATCTCCCACGGTCACGCGGTACGTACCACTCACGTACCGACCGTACCACTCGCGTTTGCTGCGTGGTACTCGCGCCCGTGCCGCCGACCGCGCCAACAGGGATCGCCCCGGTCTGCGAGAGCGCGTCCGATCGACCCCCACGAGGGCCGCCCGGGCGGGCGGTCCCCGTCCGCGACCGTTCGACGGCCACCGCGGAGAAATCGGTGGGCCGTAGCGTGGGCGCCATGACCGACACCTTCACCGTCGCCCGCGAGACGACCGTCGCCGCGCCGCCCGAGCGCGTCTACGCCGAGATCGTCGACCTGCGCCGCTGGCAGGCGTGGTCGCCATGGGAGGGCATCGACCCGGACCTGAAGCGCGAGTACACCGGCGCCGCCACCGGGACGGGCGCCGTCTACGCCTGGACCGGCAACCGCAAGGTCGGGCAGGGTCGGATGGAGATCGTCGAGGCCACGGCGCCGTCGAAGGTGAAGATCGACCTGCAGTTCCTCAAGCCGTTCAAGGCCCGCAACGAGACCGTCTTCGACGTCGTGCCCGACGGCGCCGGGTCCCGGGTCGTGTGGACCATGACCGGCAAGAAGACGCTGATGACCAAGGCGATGGGCGTGTTCAAGTCGATGGACGACCTCGTCGGCAGGGACTTCGAGCGGGGCCTTGCGACGTTGAAGGCGACCGCGGAGTCCGGCGCCTGACGGCTCGGGCGACTCGCCCGAGTCCCGCGATGGGCGGTGTGTGCCGGTTCGGCTCCCCCGGGTCTCGCGTGTCCGAGGCGATCTGCCTCTCGCCGGGCGCGTCGCGGTCGTAGGCTTGTTTCGTGACAGCTGCCAAGAAGTCGAACGGGCCGCTCGAGGTGCGCAACGTCAAGAACGAGGCGCCGCTGGGCATCACCTGGGAAGAAGCGCTCGAGATGCTCGAGCAGGGCTACGCGTGCGAGCACGTCGCGAAGAAGACCGGCTTCCCGGTGAAGATGCTCGAGTGCGAGCTGAAGTACCTGTGACCGCCGAGCCGGAGGCCCAGCTGCCCATTCAGCTGGAGGAGACCGTCCGGTTCGAAGCGCCCGTCGACGTCACGCTTTCGGGCGAGGGGCTGCTCGACGTCGCCGCCGACCTGGCCGTGTGCCGGCTGCGGGACGGCTCGGCCGTGTTCGCGCTGACCAGTTCCCGCACTCCGCGCCTGGCCTTCGCCCTGACCGAGGAGCAGGTCGCGGCGCTGCGCGCCGTGCTCGGGTACCGCGACGAGATCTGACTCCACCGGCCGCCGACCGGCGGTCGGCTGCCCTCCCTCCCGCGGTGGGCGGCGTCAGGAGTAGGGCAGTCGGTCGAGAGCCAGCGCCCAGTCGATGCGTTCCTGCTCCAGCCGGACGCGGTCGCCGAGTCGATCGGCCACGAGATCGGCGTAGAGGTCGTGCTCTTCGGCGGTGAGCCGGGTCAGTCTGGCGGCTGTGGGCCGGTCTTCCGCTCCCCACCGTTCGCGGTGCGCGAGCAGGGTCCGACGGTCCATCAGAAACGACGTCGTCTGCGGCAGATGGGCTCGCAGCCGGTCGAGGATGGCGAAGCCGTGGGTGTCGAGGTCGCCCAGTAGTGGACCTCAGCGGCGACGCGCCTGGCGCGGACGCCGGTCGACGGGATCCGACCACAACCGGTTGCACGGATCGTCGTTTTGATTGACGATCGGTGCATGATTGAGCGCGATCTGGGTCCACGTCTGCTGAAGTCGGCGGCCTGGTACCCGGTGGTGACCGTCGTCGGACCACGCCAGTCGGGCAAGACCACGCTGGCCCGCGCCTGCTTCCCGGACCTTCCCTACGTCTCGCTCGAGCCGCTCGACGTCCGCGAGGGCGTCCGGGCCGATCCGCGCGGGTTCCTCGCCGAGCACCCCGAGGGCGCGGTCGTCGACGAGGTGCAGCACGTCCCGGAGCTGCTGCCCTACCTGCAGGTCGACGTCGACGCCGATCCCCGGCCGGGCCGGTTCGTGCTCACGGGGTCGCAGCAGCTGGGGCTGATGTCCTCGGTGACCCAGTCGCTGGCGGGCCGCACCGCGGTGCTGACGCTGCTGCCGCCGTCCTACCGGGAGCTGCTGCGCTTCCCGGCTCCGCCGACCGACCTGTGGACCGCCGTGTGGTCCGGTGCGTTCCCGCGCATCTGGAACGTCGGCATCCCACCGGCGCAGTGGTACGCGGACTACACCGCCACCTACGTCGAGCGCGACGTCCGGTCGATCCTCGACGTCGGCAACCTGCGCGCCTTTCGCACCTTCGTCGAACTGTGCGCCGGACGCACCGCGCAGGAGTTGAACCTGGACTCCCTCGGCGCCGACGCGGGCATCGCCCGCAACACCGCGCGCGCCTGGCTGTCCGTCCTGGAGGCGGGGTTTCTGGCCGTCGCGCTGCCGGCGTGGACGCCCAACGCCCGCAAGCGGGCGATCAAGGCGCCGAAGCTGCACCTGCGCGACACCGGCCTCGCCTGCCACCTTCTCGGCATCGCCTCGCCGGACCAGCTGCGCACCCATCCGCTGCGCGGCGCGCTGTTCGAGACGTGGGTGGCGACCGAGGTGGAGAAGGCCCGGGCCAACCGCGGCCTGAGCGGAGGACTGAGCCACTACCGCGAGACGCGCGGCGTGGAAGTCGACCTCGTCGTGGAGCACGCGACGAGGACCACGCTGGTGGAGATCAAGTCCGGCGCGACGATCGCCTCGGACTGGTTCGACGGTCTGCGCGAACTGCGCGAGCGGGAGTGGGACGGCGAACGCCCCCGCGGCGTGCTCGTGCACGGCGGCGACGCCGACGGCACCCGCACCGAGATCGCCGTCCAGAGCTGGCGGACCCTGCACGAGCTGGACTGGGGCGGGCTGGACTGAGCCGGCGGACAACGGCCGCCGGATCGCGGCATCACCTCGGTGGCCGACACCTTGACCCGACCCGCGAGACGACCGTCGGCGCGTCCCCCCTACCCGTCCGCGCACCGCCTTCCTAGGTTTGATCCATGACCTCCTCCCCGACCGCCGACGCGACCGCGCTGGACCACGACGCCCTGCGGCGCCTGCTCGATCGCGCCGGGGAACTCAAGGCGGAACTGGTCGACTTCGGCCTCGGCCGGCGGTGGGCGCGGGAGTTGGAGATCGCCCGCGACGAGCAGTTCGCCCCGGGCGAGCAGATCGAGGAGCACCACTGGATCGGTTTCCTCGACCACTTCCTGCTGGAGCGTCCACTGCCCGACGGACGCACCGTGCTGGCGCGTTTCGTGGCCGCGCGCGGGGATCTGCCGCGGACCGAACGGGACATGCTCCTGGGCTGGGGCGACGTGGTGGAGGGCACGTTCGAGGTCGAGGAACGGGTCGGGGACACGCTGCTGACGACCAACGTCATCGACGAACTTCCCTACGCCGTCGGCGCGACCATGGGCGTGGCAGCCGTGGACCAGATCGAGGTTCCCGGGGTCCTGATCGCGCGCCTGGTGCGGGTCGGGCCGATCTGGGCGATCAGCGGACCGTCGGCCAGCTTCGACCTGACGCACCGTCAGCAGCTCTACGGGCTGGCGGCCCAGACTGCGATGGCGCGGCCCGAACTCTGCTTTCGCAACCCGGAGAAGCTCGCGCGCGCCCGCGAGATCGAACACGCGAACAGGGAGGTGTTCCTGGAGCACTTCGGTGCGGATCTCGTGGTGCTGCCGGGGGCGCAGTTCCAGGAACGGATCAACGAGTACTGGGCCGAGTGCAACCGGCGTGCGCACGCCGCGGCGGTCCTGGCCGGAACGGCGCGCACCGACACACCCAACGAGACTCCCCTGCTCCAGGACGAGGCCATGGAGCAGGCCGAGACCGTCGCCGCGTTCTACGACGAACGGGAGGGACTGTCCTTCCACCCCGGGTTCGGCCGCCTGCAGGAGGCCTTCGCCGACCCGGACCTGCTTGCCGAGGAGGTCTACCGGGACACGGTGCTCGGCTTCCTGCAGGACCCCGGCATGTCCGCGACGCCGCTGCGGCGCCTGGCCGAGGCCGACCCGCAGCGGGCCAGCGCCGTCTTCGCCCGGGTTCTGGGGCGTTCGGGGTTCCGGTGGGAGCGCGACGGCGAGGCGTTGCTGCGACGGGCCAAGCCCGCGGACCCCGACGCGGAGCCGCTGCCCCGCCTCGCTCCCCTCGGCCGCCGACTGACCGACCACCTGCACTCCTGACCGGTCAGGCGCGGGCGCCTGCGGGAATAGCTCGATGGCCGCCTGCGTCCCATTCACATGACTCAACCCATCGGCGAACAGGTCCGCGGACACCACATCGAGATCGAGGACAGCTCCGCGCACGTCCGGGTCGAGGTCGACGGCGTGCAGGTGGCCGAGACCAGATCGGCGCGCGTCCTTCGCGAGACGGGCCTTCCCGCCCGGTGGTATCTCCCCGCGTCCGACGTGGACCCGACCGTCCTGCGCCCCTCCGACTTCGGCTCGCACTGCCCCTTCAAGGGCGAAGCCTCCTACTGGTCGCTCGAGGTCGGCGGCACGCTGCGCTCGAACCTGATCTGGTTCTACCCCGAGCCGATCCCCGCCGCCGCCGCCATCGCCGGGATGCTCAGCTTCTATCCCGACCGCGCCACCGTGATCGTCGACGGCGAACGGATCTGATCGGACATTGCCCGCGAGGCGTCCGAGCGAACGTGGTCCCGGGGGCTCGGTTTCTCGGACACCACCATCTCCCGCGCAACCCGCCGATCCCGGAGCAGCGCGACGGCTCGGCGCACGCACAGGGCGTCGCCGGCCGGGCCTACAGTCCACCCGTGCTGATTGCCGACCTGGAGCACTTCCTGGACCTGCCCGAGCAGGCCCCCGCCCCGGCACGCAGGCTCGCCGAGCAGTTGGGTCGTCTGGTGCGCGCAGCTACCGCCGGTCCGGTGGGCGCGACGTGGACCAGCGCCGTCGGCTGCTCGCGCCGGCCGGGAAACAGGCCGTGTCCGGGACGGGTGCGGGTGACCCGTTCGACCCCGGAGGCGCCCGTCCAGTGGCGGTGCAACGGCTGCGACGACGAAGGCGTGATCTCCAACTGGGAGGACTCGCCCTTCGACCTGCGCCGCGGCCGGCCGGTGCCCGTCGAGCGCACGACGGCGATCCCGCTGGACAGGCAGGCGGTCACCGCTCTCCAGAGCATGCTGCTGTTGGATCCCGACCCCGAACGGGTCGTGTTCGCGGCACGCGTCGAACCCGACGGAGCGATCGTGCTGAGCGCCACCGACGACGAACTCGACGCGCTCCTGGACGGCGTGGCCGCCGAGGCCAACCCCGAGCGGAACCGGCGTCGCCGAGCGCTGCTGGACGCCGCGTACGCCGCGCTCGCGGACGCCGAGCGCGGCTGAACCCGGCGCGGCGGCCGAACTCGAAGCGCTCCCGACGTGATCGGTCCTTCGCCTACACGCGGACGATGGTGGCGGCCGCGCCCGTCGCGCGGACCAGCTCGCCGAGGTCGTGCGGGTCGCCGGTAAGCACCTGGTCCCCCGCTGCGGCCAGGAGCGCGAGCAGCGCGTCGACGACGTCGTCGCCGCCGGTGCGGGCCAGCAGTTCGCCTGCGCGTCGAGCCGCCTGTTCGGTCGTCTCCACGACCGCGACCATGCGCAGCGCGCGGGCGAGCCGAGCCTGCCCAGAACCGTTCCGCCAGGCCTGTCCCACCACCGGCGCAACGGTCGCGAGACCGCCACCGGACCGTCTGGCCAGCTCGATCAGCCCCGCCACCCGGCGATCGTCGCGATCGACTCCGATCAACGCGCCCGCGTCGAGAACCAGCTTCACGCGGCGGGCTCCGCGGGCCGACCGGGCGGGACGTACGGCACGCCCGCCTCCGCGGCCAGGGCTCGCAGTTCGTCCTCGTCGAAGGCGCCGCAGCGATCCTGGTGCTCGGCCAGCCAGGCGTCGACGAGCTGGGCGCGCATCCACTCGCTCAAGGCGGAGGCGACGACGGCGGAGAAGGACTCCCCGCGCCGCTCCGCCACCTCCGCGGCCGCCTGCCGCAGCTCGCTCGGCAGCGACACGGTGACGCGCTCGGTGCTCATACTCGACAGTGTACTTCGTTGCGCACCCTGCCAGCGGGAATCCCACCGAGCAGTGCAACCGGCCGCCGCCAGAGGGCGCTGGGAAAGTTGCCGGCTCCGTCTGTGCGACGGGCGTAGGTAGGGGCTCACGCAACGGCCCGGGGCATGTCTGGAGGGGTTCTCAGCGCCAACCCGAACTGCCACGATGCCATCGCATGACCATCGTGCTGAGCAAGGGCGCCAACACCCCTCTGTCCGCAGCCGAGGACGGTGTCGGCCCGGTGCAGGTGGTCGTCCGGTGGCTCGGCCCGGTCGCCGACGTCGAGGTCGACGTCTCCGCTCTGCTCCTCGGAGCCGGCGAGCGCGTGCGCTCGGACGAGGACCTCGTCTTCTACAACGCACCGTCGGCCGAGAACGGGGCCGTTCGCCTGCTGGGCAAACGCGTCGACGACGACGGGGCCGGCGAGGACCGGATCGCGCTGGACCTCGACGCGATTCCCGAAGGCGTCCTGGCGGTGGCGGTCGCCGCGAGCATCGACGCCGAACCGGGAGTCGGCTTCGGTTCGCTGCGCGACCTGAGCCTCGCGGTGGTGGGGGCCGACGGCCAGGACCTGGTCCGCTTCGACGTGCAGGACGCGAGCAGCGAGACCGCGTTCGTCCTCGGGCAGCTCTACCGCCGCAACGGACAGTGGAAGTGCCGGGCCGTCGGCCAGGGCTGGGACTCCGGTCTCGCCGGACTCGCGACCGACTTCGGGATCACCGTCGAGGACCCCGACGACCCCGGAAAGGCAGACCCGTCCGAGGAAGCACTCGAAGACGCCGCGGCTCCCGAGGACTCGGTCGTCGATGCGATCGAGGACGTGGTCGAAGACGAACCGTTCGGCGACGACGCCGAGGCAGCCGCCGCAGCGGAGGCCGACGCCTACATCGCCGAGAGCCTCGCCGAAGCCGCGGCGGAGCCGGCTCCACCCGGCGACCAACTGAGCCTCGCCATGCCCGCGGAGGCGCTCGCCCCGAAGTCTCGGACGCCGCGGGCGACGGGCCGCGGCGTGCGGACCGGCAAGCGCCGCGCCAGGCCCGCCCCGATTCCGCCGCTCACGCTGGCCGGCGACAAGTCCTGGCAGGCCGCGCGACTGTTCTCCGTCTCGGGGACGGGCTCGGCGCAGGAGCAGGAGAAGCGCGCCACCTCCGCTCTGCTCGCCACGATGATGGTCGTGCGGGACTTCGGCCGCGGCCTCGTCGGCCGGTTCGGGGCACCGGGCGGGGCGATCGAGACCTACCTCGAAGTTCCCTTCACCCTCGGCGAGAGCACCGTCTACCCGGACGGGGTCCTACGGGTTGCCCGGGCCGGGAAGGTGTGGACGGGCCTGCTCGAGGTCAAGACCGGCGCCAATCCGTTGCGCCGCGAGCAGGTGGAGAACTACCTGGAGGTCGCCAGGCTCAACGGGTTCGACGCCGTCGTCTCGCTGTCCAACGACCTGTGCTCCCTGGGCGGCGAGCATCCCGCAGGGGTGGATCGCCGCAAGCTCAAGAAGGTGACTCTGCATCACATCTCCTGGGCGGAGATCCTGCACGAGGCGCGGATGTGCCTGGACCACCGCGGCATCGAGGACCGGGAACAGGCGTGGGTGCTCTCGGAACTGATCCGCTACCTCGAGGACCCCCGCTCCGGTGCGGCCGGCTTCGACGACATGGGCGGCTCGTGGGTGGCCGTCCGCGAGGCGGTCGCAGCCGGCACCCTCCGGCCTACGGACAAGCGCGTCGCCGAGGTCGCCGCGGCGTGGGACAAGCTCACCCGGCACACGTGCCTGCGTCTGACCGGCCAACTCGGGGTTCCCGTCGCGCCGGTGCTCCCCCGCAAGGTCGCCGGCGACGCCGCGGCGCGCGTGCAGTCGGCCGCCGCGCAACTCGGCGGCGAGGGACGCCTGTCTTCCACCGTCCGGATTCCGCAGGCGGCGGGCAACCTCACCGTGGTCGCCGACCTGCGAATGGGTCAGGTGCGGACCAGCATCAAGGTCGAGGCTCCCCGCGAAGGCGGAGCGAGCCGCCGGATCAACTGGATGCTGCGCCAACTCAAGGACGCCCCGGACAACCTCAACGTCGAAGTCCTCGTGGCACGCCAGTCGCAGTCCACCTGCGAACTGCTGCGGGACGTCCGGGTCGACAACGCCGCCCTCATCCCCGATCCGAGCGTCGACGTCCGGGCCTTCCGCCTCACCCTGCCCTCGCCCCTCGGACCCAAGCGCAGCGGCCTGCGGGGCGCGTTCATCCCGAGCGTCAACGCCGCCGTGGACTCCTTCTACGCCCAGGTGGTCCAGGGGATCCGCCCGTGGGCGAAGGCGGCGGCCAAGCTTCCCGACGATGTCGCCGAGGAGGCCGAGGAGACCATCGAGGCGCTCGACGAGGCGGCCGAGGCCGAGATCGCGCCGAAGGACTGCTGAGCGACCCAGCGGGCGGCCGCCACCTACCCGGACGCGGGCCGTCGAGCCGGATGACTTTTGTCTGGAACCGACAAGCGGCCGGCCTCGCCGGGCGCCGACGGTGCGACCACGGCGCTAGCGGAGATCGGCAGGCAACCAGTGCGGCCACGGCCCCGGCTCGGGGTTCGCCTTGGCCCACCGGTCGAGCGCGGAGGCCAGGCGCGAGGCCAGGGACTCGGTCGGCCACCAGGACTTCAGAACGAGCAGGACGGGGCACCCGCCCACGACGGCGAAGTCGCTCGCGTTCTCGGTCACGATCACCCGACCGGCGGCGCCGGCCGATCGCACGAGCACGTCGTCGGGCAGGGTGTGGGCGCCGAGCTCGAAGGGAGTGGTCGCGTCGTGCCCGAGCCCGTCGAGGAGCCCCGCGGTCGCCGGGGGCAGCATGGCGTCGATCAGGAACTTCAAGCAAGCAGCCGCTCTCGCTCCGCGGCGACGCGCTCGGCCTCGGCCCGCGCGCGGTCGTTCGCGTCGACGCGGGCGTCGATCTCCTCCCGGTGCGCCGCCGCGTAGTCGATGGCGATGGCGATCTGCCGTTCGTGGAGGCCGAACTGCTCGGCCAGCGCCGCGACCCGCTTGGCCTCTCGGCCGCGGACGTGGCGAAGGGCAGCCGCGATCTCCCACACGTCCGGTCCCCCGGCCAGCGCGGCCCGCCGACCCGACGGTCCCGGCTTGAACACCACACCGGGGTGCGCGGCGGTGGCCAGACCTTCTTGGACGAAGCGTTCGATCAACTCGGTGAGCGTGGTTCCCTCCGCCGCGGCGGCGGCCGCGAGCCGGTCGCGCAGCTCGTCGGCGAAACGAACGCTCGTGGTCGAACGAGTCACGGGCACCTCCGGAAGATCTGTAACACAACGCAGGACAATATAGTACGAGACGCTAGGATTACGGAGTCCACCCCGGACCTCTCAACCGGAGCGCCGCACGACGACAACGCCCACTTGTAGTCGGGAGGGAGAATCACGGGACGGACAATCAGGTGGCCGCGCTCCTCGACCTCCGTGCGGGCGGACCGGTTCCCGTCTCGTCGCCGCGTGGCCGCCGGGCGACGACGGCCGAGGGCGTCGTCCGGGCATCGGCCGTTCGTCGTCCACGAAGGGTCCGAAGAGTTGAACAACGAAGTCGCGCAGGCCCGCCTCGAAGTGGACGTACGGCGCAGACGACGCCAGGATGACTTGGGATTCGGCGAGCCTCGACCAGCAGCACGTCTGAAGGGCACCGTGGACGCTGGGACAGGCGCCCACCTAACTGACCTACCATCAGTTAGACCCGTAACTGCTGGGGTCTCGTACCGTTTCGTAGGGATCGACGAGGAGGCTTACTGGTGCGGAGACACCTCCTTCCCCAAGGCCCCGGGCCAGCGGCTACAGGGTTTCGTCAAGTGACCTGGCCACCCGCGTTACCGCGCCGCGCCGTCGCCGGCGCGGCGGCTACCACTCTCGCCCTGGCGGCCAGCGGCTGCGGCGGGGGCGACCAGGAATTCGCTCCCAGCGAGAGCACGGCGGCGTTTCAGCTCAAGCCGTTGTCCCCCGAGAAGCCGGACTTCACGATCGGCGCCGTGGACATTCTCGAACCCGGCAAGCAAATTGAGATCGTCGAGCTTCGCCCCATCGGCACGCCGAACGTCGCCTATCTCGGAGCGATCACCGTCTGGCCACGCGACAAGGACTCGAGCACCGAGGCCGCACTCGGCTTCCCCGGTAAAGGCGTCGACCGATACCACCAGGCCATCGGAACGGTGGTCCCAGCGGCGGAAACTGCGTTCAAGGACCCCGGACAGGAGTCTCCGCATCCCCTCTGGGTGGGAGCTGGCTTCCGACTGCTCTCCGGCACGGTCGGCGGAGTGTTCGACGTCGAAGTCTCCTACCGCGTCGACGGCGTCGAACGAACTCGGAGAGCCGGTGCCACCTTCCTCGTCTGCACCTCTCCATGCGAGGGCAACAAGTACAAGGACGTCAACGCGTGGGCTGAGGTCGTGCGCAAGGACCTGGGAGTCAAGGAAATCGAGACCGACCGGACCTGAAGCGCGCGGTGCGGGTTGAACTGAGCGCCGGACGAACCGCTCAGGAGTTGAACCGCGACTCGCTCGGCGCCGACGCGGGCATCGCCCGCACCATCGCACGCGCCTGGCTGTCCATCATGGAAGCGGGGTTCCTGGCCGTCGCGGTGCCGGCCTGGTCGCCCAACGCCCGCAAGCGGGCGATGCGGTCCTGCGCCGCGGCGGTGCGCAGGTCGAGGCCGTCGGCGGCGACCCGGGCGATCGCCACGGCCATCGCGGTGTTGTCGGTCCGCACCCCCCGGTGCCCACCCGAACGTGCCTCCGCCCTCCATCAGGACGGCGGTGTCGGCGGGCAGGGGCGGCCCGAACTCATTGTTGGCGCCGAGGGCGTCTCCGGCAGCGGTGGCGAGCAGGACACCGCGGGCGCGGTCCCGCTGATGGGACGTCAGATACATGTGTGCAAGGCCTGCGCCGTGGTCGTCTTCCCGCAGGCCCGCGGGCCCACCACCAGACGGCCGGCGTGGCGGCCAGAAGCTCCGCCAGCGCCCCGTCGAACACCGCGGGACCTAGACCACATTCCGACGATAGCGTTCCAGCGCACTGCTGAGTAGCGTTCTAGCGCATCACAGGGTGTGGATCCAACGCATAACAGGTCGAGCGAGCCGCCGCCCTCGACTCATGCGCGCGGCCGGAAGGCCCCGCGACTTCCTTTCGTGGAAGGGAAACTGACGATGCGTCACAGGGTCAAGAGAAACCTGATGAAACCCTTCGACCGCGAGGGATGGCGGTAGCCTCAAAGGCCCAGCACCGCCAGTGGAATCACCGCGACGCCGTCGGGTCGGCGGTAGGCGTAGGGGCCGGTGTTCACCACCACCCGGTCGACGAGGCGGTCCCCGATTCGCTCGTGCAGCCAGTGTAGGTGGCGGACGTCGCGGTCGTCGACGGTCCCCGACAGCTTCACCTCGATCCCCAGCGCCCGGCCGTCGCGGGCCTCGACCACCAGGTCGACCTCGTGGTCGCCGTTCTGCGTGCGCAAGTGCGAGGTCGTGGCGTCCAGACACGCAGCCATCGCACGGATCGACAGCGTCGCGAGCGACTCGAACAGCAGCCCGAGGAAGATCTCCCCGTCCGGGCGCCGGGGCCCCGCACCGGCGAGCAGGGTCGCCTCGGTGGCGTCGAGGACGTGGGCGGCGAGCGCGGGGTCGGCGACTTGGTGTTTGGGCGCCTGGGCCAGGCGCTTGAGCGGGGAGAACGTCGGCCACCAGGCGGGCACCGGGTCGAGCAGCCACATGCGTTCGAGCGCGTCCCGGTAACCGGCGACGGTCTGACGCGCAGGCTTGTCGCTCTCCCCCGGCGTCGCGGCCCGGAGGATGTCGTTGTAGGACGTCGTCGTCGAACTCGCCGCGGCGTAGGCCCTGAACCAGGCCTTCAGAGCCTCCGGCCGACGCACAGGCCGGCCAGCATCGACGATGTCGCGGTCCAGCGCGCGGTCGAGGTAGCTGCCCAGCGCCGCGGCACGGGCTCGCGCGGAGAGGCCGCGCATCCCCGGGAACCCGGAGGACAGAATCTCCCGGACGTAGTCGGGCAGCGCGAAGGACGTTTCGGCAGGCAGGGGCCCAGGGAGGCCGTCCAGCAGCGACCCGAGCGAGATCTGAGGCGTCGTCACTCCTCGCTCGCAAAGCGCCATCGGTCGCATGTGCAGCCCGACGATCCGTCCGGCTCCGGAGTGAATGCGCAGGCTACGGCCCGGCGCGGCGGAGCCCGCCAACAGAAACTGCCCACCGGTGCGGTCCTCGTCGACCGCCCTGCGGATGGCGTCCCAGACGGGCGGATGCAACTGCCATTCGTCGACCAGGACGGGACGCTCCCGGGCCAGCACCACCTGCGCGTCGGCCCGGACGACGGCGAGTTGGCTCTCCCGATCCAACGAGAGCACGGAGGCCACCCGGCGACTCGCCGTAGCGGTCTTGCCCACGCCCTTCGCCCCTTCGAGCGCAATGGCCGCGAGCTCCGGAAACAGCGCATCGAGCTCCACGTCCATGAGCCGCCGCTGATACTCCACTCCAGAGACACTACCATCCACAGCAATTCTATCTAACTAATCGCCGCCATCGTAAGCGACTGATCACAGACCTTCCGCGCCTGTTGGACACGGCGATTCACACCGCCGACTTCGTCTGCTCCGCGAGGCCTACGACTACTCCGAGCGCCTGCACGCGCTGGCTCGGGCGCTTTCGCGACCTGCTCGAGGCCGGACACTCCTAGGAGACGATGGAGGCGGCCGCGCGTCGGGGCGAGCGCAGATCGACGCCGTGGTCGGCCACCGGCAGTCGAAGGCACGTCAACTGTTCCGGCAGCCTTGGGACCTCGGCAGGCCCAGCGCGCAGGGATGGAGAGGGGCAAAGGCGCTCTCAGCGGTTCCAGGCGACGCGCAAGTCCAGCCACTCCGTCAAGAGACCATCGATCAAGCCTTGCCGGACTTGCCAATGCGATTGGCCGGGATCCCGATCCATTGCTACGCGACGATGTTCGCCCCGGCGGCCCATGTCGGTCCCGACCGGATTCCTCGAGGTCCCGGTTCAGGGCTTCTCCGGCGTGTCCGCCCTCCCGGGCTTCTCCGACGTGTCCGCCCTCCCGGCCTTCGCCGACTGGAACGCACAGCTCGCTGCACCGGGATGCGCAGAGTGGCGCACCCAGGGTTCTCGCGCGGCGTGCCCCTTGCGAGAAAACCTCCGGCCGAAAGATGATTGCCCGCACTGTCGCCGCTTCTGCCGAATGGGGAGCCCTATGAGGGTCACCACCCAGGTCGTGTCCGCCGTCGTTGCCAGCTTCGCTCTCGCAGGAAGCATCTTGCCCCTACCCGCGCTCGCCGCCGAACCGGAACAGGCCGAGGAAGCCGCCGCTACCGACGGCTTCCACGCGCTGAGCACCTTCCCAGAGTTCGCGTCGATGACCGACAGCGCCGACACAAACGCTCCGCTAGTACTGCAGGGCGCGGTCGAACAGATTACTGGCGCGGCGATGCCCGGGGCCCAGGTGTTGCTGTGGGCCTGGCCCAGCAACGACACGGTGCGGAGCCTGCCGATCGGAGGGGAGCTCGAGCTGACCCCGATGGCGCGCACAGTTGCCGACGACACCGGCGACTACGTGCTGCGCACGCCGGTCACCGACCTTCTGCGGGCCCTCGCCGGACCCGACGGCCTCGACCTCCAGCTCGACGTCTTCCACGCCGACCGCCACTACACCTACCTCACCCAGGCCACCCCGACCCCGGAAGGCGCGTGGATTCGTGAGATCACCGGTCTCGTCGAACCCGTCGGCGAGGCGGTGAAGGCCACAAGTAATCTGCTCGATCTGACCCTTGATCGCTCGAAGGCCGCAGTCGAGGAAGGACTGGGCATCGCCAGCCCACCCCGCGTGGCAACCGAGTTTCGAAAGCCCGTTCCGCCTGGCTGCACACCGTTCCAGAAGGTCGGCGTACGACCAGTCTGGGAGACCGTCGCGACGGCCGTAGCCCGCGGTGGAGCCGTCGCTGAAGTCCTCTACGAACAGGGCGCACGAACGGAGAGCAGCACGGGCGCCTCCTTGGGTGGGGCGTTCACAATCAACGGCAGCCGCAGCCGCACGTACGGACTCGAAATCGAGTTCGAGCCGGAGAAGTCGACGCTCCGCAACACGCGCAACGTCGATTATCGGGTGCTGACGGAACATGTCGTGCTGCGGCGTTCCTGCGCAACGGACTTTCGAGGCGGAGAGGCCGTCCTGCACATCACCAGCCCGGTGGGCGCTACCACCGGTGGAGTCGACCCCGTGGAATCCGCCGAGAAAGCGTTTTCCTGCACGCCTGGAGATGGACGAACGGTGCCCGCGAGAGCGAGACGCGTAAAGGCTTCAACAGAACGCGCGGCGACCGTCGAGGCTGGGTTCTCCTTCAGCCCCATCGAAGGAAGTGGCTTCACCGGCAGAGCGCTTAGCGGCTACAGCAAGAAGGTCGTGGTGGCCTTCACCTTCCCCGGAATCGAGAGGGCCAGGCGATTCTGGTGCGGCCACACCGGTCCCCCCGGGGCCCCTGGGCAACGAGTCCAGGGACTTGTCAAGTGATTCTCCTCCCTCCTTACACCGGCGGCCGAGGTGGGCGAATGCCGCGTTCCGGTCCTCCGGCTACGCTCCACCGCCCCACCGCGGCCAAGCGGAGAATGGCACGGGGACTTGGTGCGGTGTTGATCCTTGCCTCCATTGCTTCGTGCGGTGGCAATGGTGCATTGACCGCGAGCGAGCCTCTCGTCACCGTCGAGGTGGATCCGCTACCCAGCAAGAATCCCGAATTCACCAGCAGCGTGATCCTCATCTCCGCGCCCGGGAAGGAAGTGGAGATTTTGAGGCTGCGCCCGATCGCGACGCCGAACATGACCTATCTTGGCGCAATCACCGTGTGGCCACGCGACAGGGACTCCATTACCGATGCCGACCTCGGCTTCCCCGGTGAGGGCCAACGCACCTATCACCCAGCGATCGGCACGGTCATTCCGGCGTCGGAAACCGGCTTCCGATTTCCCGGCGAAGATACCTCTCGGCCGGTCTGGGTGAATGCGGGATTTCGCCTGGCGTCGGGCACCGAAGGCGGGGTGTTCGACGTGGAGATCACCTACCGGGTCGACGGCAGGGAACGGACCGAGCGCTCCCGCCGGATGTTTCTCGTCTGCACCAATCCCTGCGCCGGCGAGGACTACGACGACGGCGGCGACTGGGCAGACGTGCTGAAGGAGAAACTGGGCCTGAAGGAACTTCCCGTTGACGAGGCGCCGTGACCGGCGGGGCAGAATCTCCCATCGACCACTGGATTGCTCGCCACGACTGGTCCAACTTCCCATCTGACGTCGCGTCAGCAGCCCGCGGCGACTAGTGCGCCAAGGCCGTGGCACGGATCCACCGGCCCCATCTCGCCGGCTGCCGAGTCGGTCGCCGTCGCCCGACCGAATCGGCCGACCGCGCGAGAGGGGCTGGCCCGTGCCGACCCTGGTCGGTTCTCGAGCCCGCCCGGCATTCTCGAAGTTCCGGCCTTTTCCGGGCTCGACCGCTGCGGGCAGCCCCACCCGTGGCTCAGCCGCACCCTCCAGCCTCCGAGGCGCGCTGGCCCGTCGGGACCGCCTCGCGCCGGCGCGTCAGGACGCCTCGTCCCGGCCCGGCGCGGCCTCGTCGGTCGGGTACCACCGCTTGTACGGTCCGTCCGGCTGGACGACCCCGTGGACCAGGCCGTCGCGGACGAGTAGGCCGAGCGCACCGGCCAGCAGCGCCTTGCTGTAGTTCGCTCCGAGGTCGGCGAGCAGTTCCGCGCTCGTCGCTCCCGGGCGGCGCTCGACGGCGGCCTGCACCTCGCGGCGCTTGCGGCCCTCGCTCAGCGGATTGCTCGCCAGCTTCGAGGCGGCGAAGGCGCGCCGGACCAGCGCGCAGACGCGGTCCGGGTCGTCCAGCAGCGCCTCGGCGGTCGCGCGGCCGGCCGCGATCGCCTGCGGGTCCCCCGCGGCGATCGCGTCGATGCCCTCGACGAGCCCGATCAGAAACGCCTGCTGCTCGCCGGTCATCGCCAACTGCGAGTGCGTGGCGCCGTAGTGCGCGTTGACCGCCTCGACCTGCCCGCGTTCGACGAGGGCCTTCATCACCTTCTGCACCTGGTCGCGCAGGGCCGCGCGGCCGCGCCACCGCTCGTCGGCGGCGAGCAGGTGGTCCTCGATCTCCTGGCGGTCGATCTGCACCGGACCGCCGGCGGCGTGCAGCCGGGCGTTGAGGTAGCCGGCGACGGCGTCGCGCATCGCGGTGTTGCCGATCCGCGCGAACACGACCGGTTCGCCCACCCGGAACACGGTGCGCATGTCGTAGGTCGCGCCGGAGCGGTAGGTCAGCAGACCGGCCCGGTCGAACGCGGCGAGCGCCTGCCCGGTGGTCACCTCGTTCACCTCGGCGAACTCCGCGAGTTCGCTGGTGTGCAGGTCGGGCCCGAGGGCGGCCAGGACCCGCAGGAGGCGCAGGCGGCGGATCGGCGGGCGGTCCGCGGAGGTGGCGAAGGCGTTGGTCGCGGTCGAACCGAACACGTGGGTCAGCGCAGCTGGGTGCTTCTCGGTGTAGGCGAGCAGGAACCCGGCCAGGGCCCGCGCGGAGCCGTCGGGGTCGTGGCGGACGTGGCGCAGGAAGCCGCCCTCGTTGCGCTGACGGGCCACCAGTCCGATGGGCGCAAAGGAGTACACGACGTACTTCTGAGCCATCGTCACCACACCGATCCACGCGGGCCGCGGGCCCTGGATCTCCAGGAAGCGGCGGTAGATCGCGGTGACGCCGTAGGCGACGTCCTCGCGCATCGCGAGGAAGGTCAACGCCTTGGCCTCGTGGTTGCCGATCGCGGCGAGCACGTCGCCGAGGCGCTGCTCGGTCCAGGCCTGCGCCTGCACGGACACGGCCTCGGGCGAAACGACGGACGTCACGGACGGTCCTCTCTGAGGGGCTGCTCCGATTCAACGCCGCCGGGCCCGCTGGTCGAATCCTCCTTTCGGACATATCGGACCGGCCCGTCCGGTGGGAGCCTGGGCCGGAGCGGCGGCGGGCCGCGATAGCGTCGGAGCGTGCCGAAGAAGCGACACAAGCCACGCAAGCCGGGACGCGACCGGAACCGCGGACCGCAGCGGGCCGACGATTTGCTGGGGACCGTCGCCCGCGCGGTTCGAGCCGGACCCGCTCCGCTGCTCGACATCGCGGGCATGCTGCTCGCGGGAACGGACACGCGGCGCGCAGGCGGGTTCGGCCCCGTCGAGCCCGCCATGGACCGCGGGGAACTGGTGGAGAGCCTCTTCTTCGCCGAGCGCGTGGAGACCAGCGCGCTGCTGGCGGCGATCGCGCCGCTGTGCGGCGACGAACTGCTCCAAGTCCGGATCCGCCGCGAACTCCAGCGCCGCGGCCACGCCCTGCCCGACTGGCTCGTCGGCCTCGACGCCGCGCGTCCGGCCACGCCGTCGATCGTCACGCAGGTGCTCGGCGACGGAGACAACGTCCTGCTCGGCGCGAGCCTGCCCGGCGGGCGGGAGCTGACGGCCCTGGTCTACGTCGACCACAACATGGGCGCCCTGGTGAAGGACGCGTTCACGATCGACGAATCCGTCGCGGAGGTCGCGGCCAAGTACCGCGAGATCTCGGACCAGGACACCGCCATCGAACCGGTCGATCCGGCGCGAGCGCGGGCGCTGGTGCAGGACGCCGTCGACCGGTGGTCGATCACCCTCGGCCCCATCGAAAGCGAGACGTGGCCGAGCTGTCGATCGGTCGTGGAGTGGCTGGCCGGGCTGCTGCCCGCCGGCGGCACCGGGTGGGAGTTCCGCGAGTGGAGCGAGGCCGAGCAGACCGAGCTCGCCGCGCGGTTCTTCGCCTCGGAGTTCGCCGCCGGTCTCGACGGCGCGGCGCACCGCGCGATGCTCGATTCGATTCTCTGGATGGCCTGCGCGTACGGGCCCGGCGATCCGCTGCGCTGGAGCTCGACGGCCGCCGAGATCGCGCTGCTGGACCGCATTCCCCGCAAGGTCGCCGACACCACCGCCCGTCTGGCGGTGGCGCCGGCGGTGCTCTCGGCGTTCGTCCGGTTCGCCCACCACGAGCGCGGCGTCCGCGACGAGTTGACCCGCGAGGTCCTGGCCGACATCGCGGAGATGACACCGGAATACCTCGAGCAGATCGCCGCCCCGCGGCTGCAGGGACCGGAGGCGCTGCTCGCACGGATGGGCGTCCTCGACGAGAACACCGCCGAGTGGTTCGACCCGGACGACCTCGGCTCCTACGTCCTGGACCGCCTGCACCGCGCGGTCGGCGGCGCGGAGGCCCTCGACGCACTGGAGGACGCGCCCCTTCCCGACGAGCCGTTCGCGTGGGACGCGATCCCCGCCGACGTCCACGACCGGGTCGGCGAGGTCCTCGCCCTGGTCGAGGGGTGCTGCGAGGAACTGCTCGACGGCGAGTACCGCACCGCCGCACGCCGGTTCCTGGCCGACGTCGCCGCGGGCGACCCGCAGATCTTCCGCCGCCGAGCCAAGCCGCAGAACGCGGCCGCGGCGGTGTGCTGGACGGTGTGCAAGGCGAACTCGCGCTACGGCTTCGCCCCCGTCGGGGCGTCGCTGACCTACGCCAAGGAGCTCTTCGCGCACTTCGAAGTGAGCGCGAGCTTCTCGGCGAGCAACCGCTCCGAGGCGATGCTCCGCGCGATCGGCGTGGACCCGCACGCGCAGTACGGCGGGATGGACCTCGCCAGCCCGCGCTATCTCGTGGCCGCGCGGCGGGCCGCGATCCTGCGCGAGCGGGACCTGCAACGCGCTCGGGCCGCCGAGCTCGACTAGCGAGTCCGGCACCGCGTCCGCGGCGTTGCGGGCGCCCGCAGCGTGGCGGTGCGATTCGTCGGTCGGTGTGGTGCTCGGTCCCCGATCGCCCGTGCAGCCAGTGCAGCCAGTGCACACGGCCGACGTCGCCATCGTCGACGGTTCCTCGGCGGCGGCGAGGCCCCGCGGTCGGGGTGGGCCGTTCGGACAGATCGGTCCGACGAAGGGACCATCCCGCGCAGGAAGGGGAGCCTGGCTTCCGGACGCCGCGTCGAAACCGCCAACGGGGGATTTCGACGGGGAGGATCGCCATGTTCGGCGGCAACGAGGGCGGCAGGGTTCGGACCGTGCGGCTGGCTGCGGGAGTGTCCGCAGCCCTGGTCTTCGGCGCGATCGCGCTCGCAAGCGGCGGCAACGCCGCCGCCTCGGATCCGGCGGCGCTGCCGGCCGGACCGCCCGCCGCGGTGCCCGCGGTGTCGCCGCCGGCCGTCGCGGACCCGACTCCCACACCGAGCGCGACACCGACCGCCTCGTCGACCCCGAAGCCCACGGCCGCACCCGAGACCGAGCCGGAGCAGACCGCCGCGCCCGCGCCGACGCGGACGCCCCGGCCGACCCAGTCGCCCTCCACCCCGAAGCCGAAGCCGACGCGGACGCCCACGCCGGCGCCGCTCCCGGCCGAGCAGTTGACCTTCGTGCACAAGGGAGTGACCTCGGACGCGGTGCGCAACACCCTGCCGGCGTTGCAGGCCGCGTTCGACCGAGGCGCCGACGGGGTCGAGTTCGACGTGGTCGCGACGGCAACCGGTCAGTTGATCGTGCTCAGCGACACCAACCTCGGCGCCTCGTCGAACTGCACCGGGTCGACCGAGGACTGGGACTTCGCCCTGCTGCGCGCGCAGTGCCTGGCCAAGGACGGCAACCCGATCCCGACTCTGAACGAGGCCCTGGCGGTCGTGCGCGACAACGGCGGCAAGCTGATGCTGCACGTGAAGATCTACCCCGATCGCGCGGCCGCCGCGGCGATCGTCGCGGCCCTCGAGAAGTACGGGCTCAACCGCGCGGGTGGGGCGACCTCCTTTGCGTTCCACCCGCCGATGCTCGACATGCTGCGAGCCGCCGGCGCCAAGCGCGTCGGGCTGATCTTCAACGACACCACCAAGCAGCACTGGGGCACCCGCGCCTACGACGTGCTCGTTCCCTACAACACCCCGGTCACCCGCGCCCTGGTGCGCGCCGCCCAACAGGACGGGGTGGAGGTCTGCCCGGTGGAGACCTACGGCCAGTACCCGTTGACCGTCGCGGAGGGCATGGGCATGGGCGTCGACGCGATGATCCTGGACACGCTGCCCACCTGAGCAGCGCGCCGCCGGCCTCGAGCCCTCCTTCGGGCACGAGGCCGGTGCGTCCCGG
Organism: Sporichthyaceae bacterium; assembly: GCA_052389435.1. Lineage (GTDB taxonomy): Bacteria > Actinomycetota > Actinomycetes > Sporichthyales > Sporichthyaceae > JBQTKD01. The sequence goes on from JBQTIB010000085.1 coordinate 25,867, forward strand.
TACTCGGGGACGGGCAGGCCTGTCGTCTTCCCCGGGTGTCCCGACACGGGGGATGTCGATGGAGGATCTCGTCGTCGAGCTCGCCGCGGCGTAGGCCTTGAATCGGGCCTGCGGGCTCCGGTCGACGCACCGCCCAACCGGTCTCGACGTCATCGCGGTCCAGGACCCGAATCGCGTAGCCGCCCGGCGCCGGGCACGGGCCCGCGCCAAGAGGTCGCCCATCCCGGAGAATGCGCGAATCACCCGGACGTAGCCGGGCAGCGCACCGGACGTTTCGGCGTGCAGCCGCCCCCGGGGGCCTCCGGCAGCGAACCGAGCGAGATCTGAGGTGTGGTCACTCTGCACTGGCACAGTGGCATCGGTCGCAGGTACAGGCCGACGATTCGCCCCCCGCACCGGCGGTCCTCGAACGACGGAATCGCCCCACGAGCCGCCAGAAGCGGCACGAGGGCGCTTGCGGCGGCACGGGCATGCCCCTCTGCAGAAGGCTTGACCGTTCCGGCGCCCGGTCGCCGCGACGCCGCAGTCGTGGACGTCGCAGCGGGGGTCGCGTCTCCCGCGTCCCTAGACCTGTTCGCCGCCGCGGGCGACGATGTGCAGTTCGGCGAGGGTGCGCTGGGTCCGCTCGTGGCGCCAGTCCTTCCAGCCGTTGCGGCTGGTCTCGACGGTGGCGGACAGGGCGGTCGACGGCGAGTCGTGGACGGTGCCGTCGCCGAGTTCGACCGAGCCGTCCTCGCGGACGACGGCCAGGTGCAGCTCGCCGCGGGGACGCTGGTGGACCAGGCGGTCGCCGGGCTCGAGGAGACCGAGGGAGATCAGCGCGCGGAACTCGCTGTCCTTGCGGTGCAGCGGCGCGACGCGGCTGCGCTGCGCGGGCAGCGTGACCACCGGCGCGAGACGCTCGGGCGCGACCGCCGCGAGCAGGCCGCGGAGTACGTCGTTGACCGACTCGCCGGCGCGGGCGCGCGCGGACAGGGCGGTGACGATGTCGTCGTCGAGCTGAATGTTCTGCACTGCATCCCCCGGTGATCTGGCCTTGATCCGGAGTCTGTCCGTATGTCCAATGTGCGCGAATCCTCCGCTCGTGCACACCTCGATCGGCCGAACGGTGGATGCGCCGCGCAGGCGACCGTCGGGCGGACTAGTCCCAGTGCGCCCCGCCCAAGTGCGCCCGAATGGTCCGGTCCTTGGTGAGCAGGTCTGCGCCACAGACCACAGCGTCGGCGCAGATGAGCCGATCGAACGGATCGCGCGTCCAGGTCAACGGCACTGCTGCCCCTACCACCGACGGGAGGGCTGCCGTGCTGCGACGCAGGCCGACGGTGCGTTCCAGTTCGCCGAGCACGACGTGCGGAAGCGGGGCCAGCCTCCCGATCTCGTTCAGGAAGGCCAACTCCAGTTCGACGATCGCCGACACCGCCAGGTCCTCGCCCTCGAGGCGCCGGCGGGCGGATTCGGGGAACCGGTCCGCGCCGGACTCGTAGAGCCAGACCACGACGTGGGTGTCCAGATGCATCGTCACATCCGACCCGGGTCCCAGGAATCGGACCAGTCCAGTCCGGCCAGATCCTCGGGGTCGCCGAGGACGGCACCCGGGTGGGGCACGAGGCGGGCCAGCTTCGACGGCGGTTCGTCGGGCACGATCCGCAGCCGGCGGCCGTTGCGCTCGACCTCCAGGGGAATGCCGGTTTCCAAGACCTCGTCGAGCAGTCGGTAGATGTTCGCCCGCAGCTCGGAGGGACTGACACCCATACCCACCTCCACGTACGTACGTGTCCTGCAAAGCGTACCGTACGGCCCGTGGGTCGCGCCCGAGCCGCCGCAGCCGCCCGGGCCGGACGTCCCACCCCGCCGCTACGGTCGAGGTCGGCGACGAAGGAGAACCACCCGATGTTCCTGCTCGACGGCCAGGTCTGCTGGTCGGCCTCGGACCTGACCGCCGCGTCCGCGTGCGAGTACGCCGTGGCGCGCGCGCTGGACTACACACTCGGGCGCGCCGAGCCGCTGCAGGTCGACGACGACCCGCTGATGACGCACATCGCACGCCTCGGCGACGCGCACGAGGCGGCGCTGCTCGCCGAACGCGCGGGAGGGGACCTGATCCGCTTGGACCGGGTCCCGGCCCCGTACACCGCGGCCGCGTTGGAGGCCGCGGCGGCGGCGACGCACAAGGCGCTGCTGGCCGAACCGGCGACGGTGTTCCAGGCGGCGTTCTTCGACGGGGAGTTCTTCGGCTACGCCGACTTCCTCGAACGCACCGGCGAGGGCTGGGCGGTGTGCGATGCGAAACTCGCCCGCTCGGCCAAGCCGCGGGCGCTGCTGCAGCTCGGCGCCTACGCCGACCAGCTCGCCCGCCTCGGCCTGCCGCTCGCCCCGAAGGTGGCGCTGCTGCTCGGGTCCGGGCAGCGGGCGGAGTTCGCCCTGGCCGACGTTCTGCCGGTCTACCGCGCACGCCGGGACCGGCTTCGCCACCTCTTGCTGACGCATCGTCAGGCCGGTCCGGTCGCGTGGGGCGAGGAGAGCTACGGCGCGTGCGCGCGGTGTGCGGAGTGCGAGCACGCGGCCAGGGCGGCCGACGATCTGATCCGGGTGGCGGGAATGCGGACCTCGCAGCGGCGGGTGCTGCGCGCGGCGGGGATCGCGACGATCGACCAGCTCGCGCAGGCGGAGACGGCGCCCGCGGACCTGCCCGAGGCGACGTTCGCGAAGCTGCGGTTCCAGGCGCGGCTGCAGGCCGAGCACGCGCGCGCGGGCGAGGGCGCGCCGCTGCTGCACCGCCCGACGGACACGGCCCACGCCGCCCTCTCGCGGCTGCCGAAGCCGTCGGCCGGCGACCTGTTCTTCGACTTCGAGGGCGACCCGCTCTACGACGAGGGCGACCCGGCCCTGGTGGGCCTGGAGTACCTGTGGGGCGTGACCGACGCGGCCGGGCGGTACACCCCGCGCTGGGCGCACGATCGCGGCGAGGAGCGGGCGGAGTTCGTCGCGTTCCTGGACCTGGTCGCCGCCGCCCGCGCCGCGCACCCGGACATGCACGTCTACCACTACGCGCCCTACGAGACCACCGCGCTCAAACGCCTCGCGATCCGCTACCAGACCGGGGAGGACGCCCTCGACGACCTGCTCCGCGCCGGGGTCTTCGTCGACCTCTACGCCACCGTCCGCGGCGCGGTGCGGGTCTCGACGCCGTCGTACAGCATCAAGAAGCTCGAGCCGCTCTACATGGGCGAGCAACTCCGCGACGCCGCCGGGGTGACCGGCGGCGGGGACTCGATCCTGGCCTACCACGAACTGCGCGAGGCCCTCGCCGGGAAGCGCACCGCCGAGGCGGAGAGGCTGCGGGCCTCGCTGGAGGACTACAACGGCTACGACTGCCTGTCCACGCTGCGCCTGCGGGACTGGCTGCTCGCCCGCCTGCCCGAGGCCCCTGCGCCCGCCGTCGTGCTCGAGGCGGACGACGACGAGCCGACCGGCGCGAAGCCGCCCACCGAGGAGGCACTGGCCAAGAAGGCCCGCCTACAGTCGATTTTCGAGAATCTGACGGAGCGTCTGGAGGGTACGCCGCGTCCCGGGCGCAGCCCGGAGCAGCACGCGTGGGCGCTGCTCGCCACCGCGTTGGGCTACCACCCGCGCGAGGCGAAGGCGTTCTGGTGGGAGCACTACGAGCGCCTGACGCATCCGCTGGAGGAGTGGGCCCGCGCCCGGGACGTGTTCGTCGTGGAGTCCGCGCAGGTCGAGCAGGACTGGACGGTGCCGTCGGCGAAGTCGCGGAACCTGCAGCGGATCCTGCACCTGACCGGGGACTGGTCCGGCGGGAGCCGGCCGGCGAACGAGTGCTCCGCGGTCTACGCCGCGCCGACCCCGCCGGGGATCAGCGGCCCGGCCAAGGCCCCCTACGGCGCCGACGACGCCCCGATCTCCCACGAGGAGAACGAACCGCGGATCGTGCGCCTGGTCGAGTCGCGCAAGCCCGGCGAGGAGTTCGCCGACGTCCCCCTCGCCCTCGCGCCCGCTCCCCCGCCCCGGACGCTGCAGATCGAGGAGGCGATCGAACGCGTCGCCGCCCGCGCCGCCGCCGAACCGTCCCTGCCGCAGGCCGCGATCTACGACCTGCTCGCCCGGCGCGTGCCGCGCCTGCGCGACAACGCGCCGCTGCCCAGCGGCGGCACGGCGGTGCAGAACGTCGTCGCGGCGCTGCTGGCGATGGCCGACTCCTACGTCGCGATCCAGGGCCCGCCCGGCTCGGGCAAGACCTGGTCCGGATCCCGCGTAGTCGCCGAACTCGTGCAGGCCCACGGCTGGCGGGTCGGGGTCGTCGCGCAGTCGCACGCGGTCGTGGAGAACATGCTCGCCGGGATCGTGGCCGCGGGCCTGGACCCGGCGCTGGTCGGCAAGAGCAAGAACGCGACGGACTCGGCCACCTGGACCGAGGTCAAGGACGAGGTCAAGGCCCGCGCCGCGTTCCTCGCCGACGCCGCCGACACCGGGTGCGTCCTCGGCGGCACCGCGTGGACCTTCGCCAACGACAGGCTCGTCGAGCCGGGCGGCCTGGACCTGCTCGTGGTCGACGAGGCCGGGCAGTTCTCCCTCGCCTCGACGATCGGCGCGTCGGTGTGCGCGCAGCGCCTGCTGCTGCTCGGAGACCCGCAGCAGCTCCCGCAGGTCTCCAAGGGCTCGCACGCCGAGCCGGTCGACGCCTCCGCGCTCGGATGGGTGATGGACCGTCAGGACGTCGTTCCGGCGGGACACGGGTACTTCCTGGCCGAGTCCTACCGCATGCATCCGGCACTGTGTGCGAAGGTCTCGACCCTGTCCTACGCCGGCCGCCTGCGCGCGGCCGCACCCGCCGCCCGGCGCAGCCTCGAGGGCGTGGAACCGGGGCTGTCGGTCGTCGACGTCGACCACGAGGGCAACCAGACCGAGTCGGCGCAGGAGGCAGCCGAGGTCCTCGCCCAGATCCGCGCGCTGATCGGCCGGACGTGGACCGACGGCGACCGGCCGCCGCGTCCGCTGACGGCCCGGGACTTCCTGGTCGTCGCCCCCTACAACGCCCAGGTCGCCCGCATCCGCCGCGTCCTGGACGCCGCGGGCCTGACCGGCGTGCGCGTCGGAACCGTCGACAAGTTCCAGGGCCAGGAGGCCCCGGTGGCCCTGGTGTCGATGACCGCGTCCTCGCACGGCGAGGTCCCGCGCGGGATGGGGTTCCTGCTGAGCCGCAACCGCGTCAACGTCGCAGTCTCCCGCGCGCAGTGGAAGGCGATCGTGATCCGCTCCGGCGCGCTGACCTCGTTCATGCCCTCCAGCGTCGAAGGCGTCCTGCAACTCGGGGCGTTCATCGGGCTGTGCGACGACGGCACCGAGCGCTAGCCGTCGAAGCTTCGGACGGGCTCCGGTAGGGCTGTCGACGAAGACCCCCGACAGCCGCCCGACAGCCGCTGCGCGCCCTGGACACCAGCGCCCACGACCCGTGAACTGTCGGAGGGATCCGATAGCCATGCCGCATGGACATGGGAAGATCCTCCGATCCCACCGGGAGTAGGATCGCGCTCGTGACGGAGTCGCAGTTCGCGAAGGTCAGCGTGACGCTGCCCAAGCACCTGGTGGACAGTGCCCGGGCACGGGCCGGTGCGGGCGGGTTCTCGGCCTACCTCGCCGAGGGCCTTCGCCTCGCCGAGCACCTGGCCGACCTCGACGAGTTCCTCGCGGCGCACGCCGCCGAGCACGGTCCGATCCCTCCCGACGTCATGGAAGAGGTGCGCCGCGCATGGCCCGATCCACTCGCCGTCGCGACCCCGCCCCGCCCCACGCGGCAGCGGCGCTCGTCCTCGACAGCGAGGGACTGAGCCGGTCCGCGGCGGGCGACGTGCGCGCGGTCGCGTGGATCGCCCGCGCACGGGAACTACGCCTGCCGCTGGTCGTCAACGCGGTCACTCTCACCGAGACCGTCCGCGGCGCGCCGCGCGACGCCGCCGTCCACCGGCTCACCCGCAACGCGCGGGTGGATGCGGTCGACGCCGGCTTCGCCGTCGAGGCCGGACGCCTGCTCGGGGCCACGGGACGCGCCGACACCGTCGACGCCCTCGTCGCGACGACGGCGGTCCGGTTGAACCAGCCCGTCACGATCCTGACCAGCGATCCGGACGACCTGCGCGCCCTCACCACAGGCCATCCGCTCGTCGAGGTCGTCGCGATCTGACCCTTGGCCCGTCGGGCCCTGGAGCGTGCGGGCGTCACCTCGCACGAGCAGTTGCCAAGGCTTCGGCTGCGGCGAACTGTCAGGCCCCGCCGATAGGTTGCAGCGGCACCCGCACAACGCAAGGAGCCGTGGTGAGCGTCGAGGTCCACGTCGAGGTCGTGCCGATCCTCAGCTACGCCATGGCCCACAACCGCATCCCCGTGGTCCACCGGGTGGGGCTGACCGCCGGCTTCGAAGTCGACGGCGCCGCGCTGCGCATCGCGATCCGGGACGACGAAGGCGTCGTGTCCCATCCCTTCGAGCAGCTCGTCGACCTCGCCCCCGGCACGCCGACGGTGCTCGAACGCCCGGACGTTCGCCTGGACCCGGCCAAGCTGCTGCAGAACCGGGACCGTCGCCCCGGGTGGCTGGAGTTGGAACTGCACGCCGGCGGCGCGGTCCTGGCCACCGCGCGGGTCGAGGTCGAACTGCTCCCCGGCGCGATGTGGCTGGCGGTGCCGCCCGGGCTGTCCTACGAGATGCTCGCCGCGCACGTGCTGCCCAACGACCCGGCCGTCGCCGACCTGCTCGGCGAGGCGTCGGGGCACCTGCACGCGGCCACCGGGGATCCGTCGATCGACGGCTACCAGTCCGGTCCGGAGCGGACCGATGCGATCGTCGCGGCGATCTGGGCGGCCGCCCGCGCCCGCGGCATCCGATACGCGATGCCCCCGGCGAGCTGGGCGGACCTGGCCGGGCAGAAGATCCGCACGCCCAGCGAGGTGTTCGACGGCCGGGTCGGGACCTGCCTGGACACCACCGTCGCGCTGGCCGCGGCCCTGGAGCAGGCGGACGTCCGGCCGCTGCTGTGGCTCGTGGAGGGGCACGCGTTCCTCGGGTACTGGCGCGCACCGATCGCGCTGGACGCCGTGGTGTCGGTCGACGCGACGGAGGTGATGAACGAGATCGACCTCGGCCGGATGGCCCTGATCGAGACCACCGCCGTCACCGCCGTCGAGGGCGGGACCGACGTCGCCGCGACCCACCGTGCGGCGTTGGCGAAGATCGCCGACCTGAACGTCGTCCAGGCGATCGTGGACGTGTGGACCGCGCGCCGCCAGGACGTGCTGCCGCTGCCCGCGCGGCGCACCGTGGACGGGGTCGTGCAGATCCACGAATACCAGGCCGCGGCGAGGCAGAGCGTCGTGGTCGTCAACCCCGCGACCGGCGCCGCGGGCCCCGCGGCGGCGGCTGCACCGGGCCGGGTGGCGCAGTGGAAGAACTCGCTGCTGGATCTGAGCCTGCGCAACCGGCTGCTGAACTACACCGACCGGACCGGCATCGGGCTTCGCGTGCCGGAGGGCCGCCTCGGTCTGCTCGAGGACCTGGTGAGCGCCGGGCAGCCGATCGCGCTGCGGCCGAGCGATCAGCTCGACGCGGTCGACGCCGCCCGCGGCGTGCGGACCGCGTGGGAGCTGGACGAGGACCGGGCCCGCGGCCACCTCGAGGACAAACGCGCGGTGTTCACCGACGTCGCCGCCGCCGGATACCTGACCCGGATGCGCAACCTCGCCCACAAGGCCCGCACGGTGGAGGAGGAGTCCGGCGCGAACAACCTCTACCTGGCGCTCGGTTCGCTGGTGTGGACGCTGGAGGGCAGGCAGCTGCGCTCCCCGTTGATCCTGGTTCCGGTGCGCCTGAGCACCACCGCACGGGGACAGCTCTACCGCCTCGCCCTCGACGAGAGCGGCGGCGCCACCCCGAACTTCTGCCTGCTCGAAAAGCTCCGCACCGCGATTCCGCTGACGATCCCCAAGCTCGCCGAACCGGACGCGGACTCCTCCGGCATCGACCTGGACGGGACCCTGCAGGCGGTACGCGAGGCCATCGCCGAGAAGGGCCTGGCGTTTCGGGTCGAGCCGACCGCGGACCTCGCGATCCTGGCCTTCGCGAAGTTCCGGCTCTGGAAGGACCTCGACGAGCACTGGCCGGCGCTGCTGGCCAACCCGTTGGTGCGCCACCTGGTCGAGACCCCGACGCTGCCGTTCGCCGACCCGGCCGCCGAGCCCGCGAACGTCGACCTCGACGAACTCGACGCCGCGTGCCCGATCCCGGCGGACGCCTCCCAGCTCGCGGCGATCGCGGAGGCCGTGGCCGGGCGCACGTTCGTCCTGGAGGGCCCGCCGGGGACGGGAAAGTCGCAGACCATCACCAACCTGCTCGTGCGCGCCGTGGCCGAGGGCAGGCGGGTGCTGTTCGTCGCGGAGAAGCGTGCCGCGCTCGACGTGGTCGCCTCCCGGCTCGCGAGCGTGGGCATGGGGCCGTTCGCCCTCGACCTGCACGACAAGGGGGCCAAGCCCGCCCTCGTGCGCGCGCAGATTCGGCGTGCGATGGACCACGCCGTCGAGGTCGACGCGCAGGGTCTCGCGGCGGCCGCCGAGGATCTGCGCTCCTCCCGGCGCACCCTGGACCGGTACGCCACCCGCCTGCACGAACCGAACGCCGCCGGCCTGTCCTACTACACCGCCCGCACCAAGCTGTTGTCGCTCGGCGCCGACGGACCGTCACTTCCCATTCCCGTCACGGCTCTGCGGCCCGGGGTGGACTGGGACTCGGTCCGTCGCACGCTGCGGAACCTGCCCGACGTCGCCGACGTGACCCGCCCCGGCCCGGACCACCCGTGGGCCTTCCTCGACCGGGTCCTGGACGCCGCGAGCGCCGCGGAACTCGCCGCGGCCGCCGCCGCGTTCGATCGGGCGCTGAGCGCGCTCCCCTCCTCGGGGCCGCTCGCCACCGCGGTCGAGGCCGCGCGAAGCGTCGACGACCTGGTGTCGCTCGGTGCGCTCGCCGCGGCGCCCGTCCCGTTGGCGCTGCTCGAGACCGTCGTCGGCGAGCAGTGGCGCACGGCGGCCGCCGGGCTGCGCGCGGACCTGACGGCCTTCCCGGCGACGGCGCATCCGGGGCTGGACCGCGCCACCGCCGCGGCGTTGGACCTGGATCTGACGGCCCTTCGGGCCGAGGCGCAGGCGGCGGAGGACTCCGGGTTCTTCGGGCGCGGCAAACGCCGCAGGGCCGTACTCGCCCACCTCGCTCCGGTCCTGCGGGTCGAGGTCGAGGCGAAGGACGCGCTCGATCTCCTCGCCGACCTACTCCGCACGCGCGAGGCGATCGCGGCCCTGCACGCCCGCGTCGGAGAACTGCCCGGGATCGCGGCGACGGCCGGGTGGAGCCCGCTGCGCGCGGAGGACGTCGCCGCCGTCGTCGGCCAACTCGACTGGCTGCAGTGGGCCGCCGCCGCTGTCTGTCCCGCCGCGCCCTCGACCTTCGCCGACGCACTGCGGGCCTGGCTCGCCGGAGAGCCCGCCGCGGACCCGGCGGCCGCCGCCGCGGCCCGGGACGCCGCCGAGATCGCCCGCCGGTTCCTCGCCGCGGCCGGTTCCCCCGCGGCCCTGGCCGCCTGGCGCGGCGAGGACGGTCTCGTGCGCCGGTGGCGCGCCACCGCGACTCGGCGCAACCTCGCCGACCCCGAGGGCCAGGACGCGCGCCGGTGGTCGGAGTTCCGCGAAGCGCTCGAACCGCTGCGGGCCGCCGGTCTCGAGGAGGCCGTCTCGGTTCTGACATGGGGTCAGATTGCCGCGGAGGAGGCCGCGGCGGCGCTGGAGCGGGGCCTGGCCGCCGCCTCGGCCGCGGAGCGGCGCACCGGCACCGGCCTGGACGCGTTCGTCGCCTCGACCCACGACCGCACCGTCGCCCGGTTCGCCGCCGCCGCGGGCACGGTCCGCGAGCACCTGACCGCCGCCGTGCCCGAGCAGGTCCTCACGCGCCGGGCGTTCCGCGCAGACAGCGCCGTAGGCCTCGTCGGGGAACTGCGCCGCGAAGTCGGCCGTCAGCGCGGCGGGCTCGGCGTGCGCTCGCTGATGGCGAAGTACGGGGACCTGATCACCTCGCTGCTGCCGTGCGTGCTGGTGAGCCCGGACTCGGTGTCGCGCTTCTTCCCCGTCGGCGCGCAGAGCTTCGACCTCGTGGTCTTCGACGAGGCCTCCCAGATCCGCGTCGCCGACGCCGTCGGGGCGATGGGACGCGCCGGCTCGGTCGTCGTGGTGGGCGACAGCAAGCAGATGCCGCCGACCTCGGTCGCGGAGTCCGTCGACGGTCTGGAGGAGGACGACCTCGCCGGCGAGGTCCTGCCCGACGAGGAGAGCCTGCTCACCGAGGCCGTGTTCGCACGGGTCCCGCAGCGGTGGCTCACCTGGCACTACCGCAGCCAGGACGAGGCGCTGATCGCGTTCAGCAACGGCCACTACTACGACGGCAAACTGTCCTCCTTCCCCGCACCGGTACGTGCCCGGACCGCCTCGCCCGCCGACGGCTACGGCCTCTCGCTGGTCCGGGTGGACGGGCACTTCCAGCGCGCCGGGAAGGGACGGGACCTGCGGACCAACGCCGTCGAGGCCCACGCGATCGTGGCGGAGATCCGCCGCCGGTTCGACGCCTCCCCCGACGCGCTGCCCTCCCTGGGCGTGGTCACCTTCAACGCCCAACAGCGCGCCCTGGTCGAGGAACTGCTCCGCGACGCGGGGGAGGATCGGTTGATCGAAGCCCTCGACGGCCGCAACGGCGAGGGCCTGTTCGTGAAGAACCTGGAGAACGTCCAGGGCGACGAACGCGACGCGATCCTGTTCTCCACGGCGTTCTCGGCGAACGAGCGGGGCGTGCTGCCGCTGAACTTCGGCCCGCTCACCCGAGCGGGCGGGGAACGGCGGCTGAACGTCGCGATCACCCGCGCCCGCCGCCAGGTCCTGGTCTACAGCTCGTTCGATCCGCAGGACCTGCGGGTGGAGCAGACGCAGGCCACCGGCATCCACCACCTGCGCGCCTACCTGGAGTTCGCGGCCCGCGGCGTGGACGCGCTCGGCGGGACGGCCCGGCCGCGGCCGCTGGCCGATCGCCACCGCGACGAGATCGCCGAACGGCTGCGCGGACACGGCCTGACGGTGCGGACCGACGTCGGGCTGTCCGAGTTCCGCGTCGATCTCACCCTTGCCCCCGCGGACGATCCGGACGTGCCGGTGGTGGCGGTGCTGCTCGACGGTCCGGGCTGGGCCGCGCGGCGCACCGTCGGCGACCGCGACGGCCTGCCGATCCACGTCCTGGGCCGGTTGATGCGCTGGCCGCGGGTCGAACGCGTCTGGCTGCCGCAGTGGCTCGCGAACCCGGACGTCGTCCTGGCCGCGCTGCTCGACGCGGTCGAGGCCGGCAGCGGCGCCGTGCTGCGCGGCGAAGTGGCCGCCCCCGACGTCCACGACACCACCAGCATCCTCGACGCGCTGCCCGAGGACGCCTACCCCCTCGCCGACGTTCCCGGCGGCCAAGCGACGCTCCCCCAAGGCCCCGACTCCGATTCCGCCTCGCTCGCGTCCAGCCCGGTCGGCGATCCCACCTCGCAGCCGTCCGGTCCCGCCGCCGAACCCGCCGTGCGCGCGTCCGGACCGGCCGCGGAGCCGGGGCCGCTTGCCGACGTCGTCGCCGGGTCCCGCGCCGCCGGGTCGCGGCCCGCGCCGGCGCTGGACGGGCAGCGGGAGTTCCTCGGGTGGGCGGTGCGCCCGGCCGGGGACCGGGCCGTGCTCGACGCGTTGCCGTCCCCGGCGGCGACGGCGCGGGTCGCGGCGGTGGCGGTGGAGGTCGTCGCGGCCGAGGGCCCGGTGCACACCGAGCGCCTCGCGCGTCTCGTCGCGGCCTCCTTCGACCTGACGCGGCTGAGCCAGGCGCGGATCGACGCGATCCTGCGCGCCGTGCCGGCGGCGTGCGTGCGCGACGGCGAGGAGCCGTTCGTGTGGGCGCCGGGCGCCGAGCCCGCGGACTGGACCGAGTTCCGCGTCGCCGCCGACGCCTCGGTGCGCGAGTTCGAGCACGTCGCGCTGCGCGAACTCGGCAACGCGATGGTGGCGCTGTGTCGGTTCTCCGCGGGCATGTCCGCCGCGGAGTTGGCCACCGAGACGCTCGCCCTGTTCGGCGGGAGGCGCAAGACCAGCGGCATCGCGGCCCGCCTCGAGGCCGCCCGGGACCTCGCCACCGCACGCGGCCGCCTCAAACTCACCGCCGACGGACGGTACGTGGCCGCGTAGGGCACCCGACCCCGGGCGTGTCGCCACCGGCCCCGACCGACGCCGACGGAATCTGGAGAGACCTACTAGTGTTACCCCTGGACGTGCCGCGACACAGAACGCGGCCACTGATTGGGAGTGCGTACTCATGGGTCTGCTCATCGGCGACACCGCGCCGGACTTCACCGTCGACAGCACCGAAGGCAAGATCAACTTCCACGAGTGGATCGGCGACTCGTGGGCCGTGCTGTTCAGCCACCCCAAGGACTTCACCCCGGTGTGCACCACCGAGCTCGGGGCCGTCGCGCGCCTGAAGCCGGAGTGGGACAAGCGCAACGTCAAGCCGATCGGCCTGTCCGTGGACGCCACCAGCGACCACGAGGGCTGGGCTCGCGACATCGAGGAGACCCAGGGCGTCGCCCCGAACTTCCCGCTGATCGGCGACAACGACTTCGTCGTGTCCAAGCTCTACGACATGCTCCCCGCGAGCACCTCCGGCGACGCGAAGACCCGCACCGCCGCGGACAACATGACCGTTCGCAACGTCTTCGTCATCGGCCCGGACAAGAAGATCAAGCTGATCCTGGTCTACCCGATGACCACCGGCCGCAACTTCGCCGAGGTCCTGCGCGTGATCGACTCCCTGCAGCTCACCGCCAAGCACAAGGTCGCCACCCCGGTGGACTGGCAGCAGGGCGAGGACGTCATCATCGCCGGCTCGGTCAACAACGAGCAGGCGAAGGAGATCTTCGGCACCTGGAAGGAGCCGAAGCCCTACATCCGCATCGTTCCGCAGCCGAAGTAGTCGCGCCTCGAGCGGGCCGGATCCCACCGTGGGTCCGGCCCGCTCGCGCGTTTTCGGCGTACCGCCGGCCGAGGTTCGGTCCGCCGGTTCGCACGCCGCGTCGCTGGAGGGCCGCAGCCCGATTTTCCACGCGGCCGTCGACGGAGAGGTCGAGAGGAAACAGGCGAGGCGACCGACCGGCCACCGACCGCACCACGCCTTGCTTCTCTACCTCTTCGTCGACACCCGATCGGCGCGCACGCGCGAGCAGCCCGTACTTCGGACTGAGGACGAACCACCGCTGCTCGCCGCGTTCGGCGTAGGCGAGGCGGGCGCGGACATCGACCCGACGTAGCGGTCTCGTGCCGGCGCCGGGTGGTCGAGTGTGCGCTTCCCGGCGCCGACGAGCAGGACGGTCATCGCAGCGCTGCGGGTGCTGTCTCGTCGCCGAGCGTCAACTGGAACCAGGCCACGTCGCGCCACGCGCCGTGCTTCCAGCCGACCCGGGGCAGCAGCGCGACCTGCTCGAAGCCGAGCGCGCGGTGCAGTCCGACGCTGGCCTCGTTCGGGACGCCGACGATCGCCAGCAGCGTCCGGTAGCCGCGCTCGGCGAGGCGCTGGAACAGCGCGCCGTACAGCGCGCGGCCGGTGCCCGTGCGGCGCAGCCCGGGTTCGAGGTAGACGCTCACCGCGCACGCCCAGGCGTAGGCGGCGCGTTCGTTGAACCGGGACGCGTAGGCGTACCCGACGACGCGCCCGTCGAGTTCGGCGACGAGCCAGGCGTGCGATCGCAACGCGGTTTCGATGCGCGCCGCCATCTGCGCCTCGTCGGGCGGTTGGAGTTCCAGGGACACCACGCCGTCGGTCACGTAGGGGCGGTAGACCGCGGCGCAGGCGGCCGCGTCCGCGACGGTCGCGGCACGGACGACGGCGGTCACGTCTCGACGCCGAGGCGGCGCTTCAGTTCGACGCGGCCGACGTCGGTCACCTCCAGGGCCCGCGGCGTGGCCGAGTCGACGACCCACCCGTTGGCCCGCAGCCCGGTGAGCAGGCACCTGCCGAGTTCGCCGGCGAGGTGGTGGCGCTGCTCGGTCCAGTCGATGCACGGCGCCGTCGTCGGTGCGACGGGCAGCGGAAACCCCAGCCCGGCAAGGAAATCCGTGCCCTGCGCCGTGAGGCGGTAGGTGGCGTCGTCGGCCACTCCCCCGCTCATCCGCGCCCGCGGCCAGGCGTCGAGGTCGAGGTTGCCGTCGTGACCCTGGACGACGCCGCGTTCTCGCAGGGCGTCGGTCAGCGCGACGCCGAGCCGCCCGGCGGGGTGCCCCCAGCAGCGACGCGCGGTGCGCACGGCGTGCTGGGCGGTGCCGGGGCGCAGCGACGCGATCGGTTCCAGGCCTGCGAGGACCTCGCGCGGGGCGTGCTCGGCGAGGCGGTGGTAGGTCCAGCGGCCGCACTCGACCGGGACGACGACGCCCGCGGCGGTCAGCTTCTCCAGCGCGGCGGCGAGCGTCCGCGGACCCAGACCGGTCTCGGCGGTCAGCACGCTCGCGGGCAGGGTGCGACCGTCGGCGAGCCCGGCGAGGGCTCGGACCGCGGCGGAGTCCTGCGTCCAGTCCGTCCGGTTGGTCATGGTCTGGGACGGTAGCGCGCGGCCGACTTCACCCAGTCTTGGCCGTCGATCTACCTTCCCGGCCGAACGTCCCCGCCGCCGGCGCCGTCCTTGCATCGGGTCCGCCAGGGGGGTGGGCCGCAACGAAGGGGAGCGTATGCGCACCAAGAAGATCGTCGCCGCCACCGTCGGCCTGGCCGCGCTCGCGGCGGTCGTGCCGGCCACGGCGGCGTCGGCCCACCACGACACCCGCACGAACCTGACCCTGTCGGTCAAGGAGAAGGGCGGCAAGACCCGCACGGTCACCCTCAAGTGCGATCCGGCCCGGGGTTCGCACCCCGACCGCGTCGACGCGTGCCGGGAGATCAAGCGGGTCAAGGGGGACCTGCGCAAGGTCCGCGGCCACCAGACGTTCGCGGCGTGCACGCGGATCTACCGGCCCGTCACGATCAAGGCCGAGGGCCTCGCGCGCGGGTGGAACGTGCAGTACCGGGAGACCTTCTCCAACTACTGCGAGATGACCGTCGCCAAGGGCCTGGTCTTCGACTTCGGCCGCTAGCGGCGTTCGAGGGGCCGCGGACGGGGGTCCGCGGCCCCTCGGCGCCGGCGCCTCGCGGGCGTCCGAGGAAACGAGCCCCCGGGGCCGCGCCTGCTGGGACGCCTTCGGTGGGGGCGACGGGGTCAGTCGCCGTCGCCGCCCTCGGGGCCGACGGGAATCCTCATCGGCGAGACCTGGTCGGGCACGACGACGTGCTGGTCGGACTGCGACACGTACGCGGAGGCGACGAGCGTGGACAGCGGCACCGCGTACGGGCTGAACCGCTCGGGACGCTTGGGCTGTTCGTCGTCCTCGGGCGCGTCTACCGGCGCAATGCGTTCCATGCCCCCACTCTGCGCTCCGACCCGCGCGGTGTCGAGTCCCCGTCGGTGGGGCAGCATCGGAGCATGACGAACCTGACCGGAGCGCAGATCGCCGAACAGGCACCGGCGGGGTGGGCCTACCTGCCCGGGGCGATCTGCACCCGCTTCCACACGAAGAACTTCGCCGCCGGGCTGGCGCTGACCAACGCCATCGCGCAGGCCGCGGAGGAGATGGACCACCATCCGGACGTCGACCTGCGGTATGCCCGCGTCGACGTGCGGACGTGGAGCCACGACGTCGACGCGATCACCGACCGCGACATCCGCCTCGCGCACCGCGTCACCGAGCTCGCGGCTTCGGCCGGTCTGAGGCCGCAGTGCGACGACCTCGCCGTGTTCGAACTCGGGCTGGACTCCCCCGCCCACGCGGAGGTGCGCGCGTTCTGGGCGGCGGTGCTGGCCTACGAGGTGCGTGCCGACGTCGACGACGAGGTCCGCGACCCGACCCGCCTGCAGCCGCCGATCTGGTTCCAGGCCTCCGGCGACGAGCCCGGCCGCCAACGCTGGCACCCGGACGTGTGGGTGGACCCGGCGCAGGTGGCGCCGCGCATCGCCGCCGCGCTCGCCGCCGGCGGACGGCTGGTCTCCGACGCCGAGGCGCCGGCCTTCTGGGTGCTCGAAGACGCCCAGGGGAACAGGGTGTGCCTGTGCACCTGGCAGTCGCGCGAGGAGGACTGACCGCACCGGGCCTGTCCGACATCCCCCGTGGACCCGCGCCAACCTAGATCGCGGTCCGCGTCTTCCACCCCGTTTCGGCCCCGGGTGAGGCCCTCGACCTGTCCGCCACCGCCGACTCCTCCGTTCGGCCAGATCCGGTCGTCGAACGGTTGATAGCGCCCGTCGGGCGAATCCCCGCACCGCCGCTCCACGTCGAAGCCCCATCAACGGGGACACACGATGGGGAGCGGGAAGCATGTTCGGCACGGGGGGCACCAAGTCCAAGAGCATCGCGAGCACGCCGGCTCGGGGGAGCCGCGCACGGTGGGTCGCTCGCGTTGCGGTCACCGCTTCGGCGGTTCTCGTCGCCAGCGTCGTGGCGGTCACCGCCACCGGCGGCAGCGCGGTCTCCTCGACCGCCGCGGCGAAGCCGGCTCCGTGGGTCGAGCACCCGCAGTTGACGTTCGTCCACAAGGGCCTGGTCGGCACTGCCGTCCGCAACACCCTGCCCGCGTTGAAGGCGGCGTTCGCCAAGGGCGCCGACGGCGTGGAGTTCGACGTCGTGAAGACCAAGACGGGGCACCTCGTCGTGCTCAGCGACACGAACCTGGCCGCCTCGACCAACTGCAAGGGCTCCACCGAGGACTGGGACTACTTCGAGCTCCGCGCACAGTGCCGCACCAAGGACGGCAAGCAGATTCCGAACCTCTACGAGGCGCTGATGGTCGTCCGCGACAACGGCGGGAAGCTGATGCTGCACGTGAAGATCCACCCGGACCGGGCGGCGGCCTCGAGCATCCTGGACGCCCTCAACAAGTACGGCCTCAACCGTCACGGGCACACCACGATCTTCGCCTTCCACCCGCCGATGCTCGACATGCTGCGCGCCGAGGGTGCGGCCCGGCTCGGGCTGATCTTCAACAACACGACCACCAAGCACTGGAAGACGCGCAAGTACCAGGCGCTGGTCCCGTACAACACCCCGGTCACCCAGGAGCTGGTGCGTCAGGCCCAGCAGGAGGGCATCGAGGTCTACCCGGTGGAGACCTACGAGACCTACCCGCTCTCGGTCGAGGACGGGATGGCGATGGGCGTGGACGGCATGATCCTCGACACCCTGCCCGCGGTCTGACCCGCGCCGGTTCCCGGGGCGCGGTCGGCGTGCCCGGGTCGACGCCGCCGGCGCGGCGAGCATCGGCCGAGCGCACTGGCTCGCCTGCGCCGCGGCGAGTTTGCGATGCGCGAGCTACCCGTCGATCAGGTGGCGCGGGCCGGGGCCGCTCTCGGCGCAGACGTCGTCGGGGTTGAACATCGCGCAGATCTCCAACGACAGGCACCCGCAGCCGATGCAGCCGCTGAACCGGTCCCGGAGCTGTACGAGGGCCGCGATGCGCTCGTCGAGTTCCGTGCTCCATTTGTTGGAGACCCGCTCCCAGTCGGCGCGGGTCAGTCTGCGGTCCGGGAGGCGATCGAGGACGGCGCGGATCTCGGCGAGCGGAATCCCGACGCGCTGCGCCACCCGGATCAGCGCGACGGTCCGCAGCGTGTCCCGGGAGTACCGGCGCTGGTTGCCGGTGGTGCGCCGAGATCGGATGAGGCCTTCGCGTTCGTAGAAGTGCAGCGCCGACACCGCGCAGCCCGAGCGTTCGGCCAGCTGCCCGACGGTGAGCTCGCGAGTCTCCGACATGCGAACCTCCATTCCCCTTGACCTCAACCATAGTTGAGGTTCTACCGTCGTGGGCATGGACATTCCAATGAAGGTGGCAGTGGTCGTCGGCAGCACTCGCGAGGGCCGGTTCGCGCCCACGGTGGCGGGCTGGTTCGCCTCGCACGCCGCGAGGCGCGACGACGTCGACATCGAGGTCGTGGACCTCGCGGAAGTGTTGCCGGGTGGGGAATTCGGCGCCGCGATCGGCCGGGCGGACGCGGTGGTCGTCGTCGTGCCGGAGTACAACCACTCCTATCCCGGGCCGCTCAAGACCGCGATCGACAGCGCGAACCGCGAATGGCACGCCAAGCCGATCGCCTTCGTCAGCTACGGCGGGATCTCCGGCGGGCTGCGGGCCGTCGAGCATCTGCGCGGGGTGTTCGCCGAACTGCACGCGGTGGGGATCCGGGAGACGGTGAGCTTCGCCCTGGCGTGGGAACGGTTCGACGAAGCGGGCAACCCGAAGGACGCCGAGGCCGTGGGCGCGGCGGCCGACCGGCTGCTGGAGCAGCTGGTGTGGTGGGCGCGGGCGCTGCGCGCCGGCCGCGACGCACGGCCGTACGCGGCGTGAGGAGGACTCGATGGCACCGGCGCTGAACCACACGATCGTCCACGTCCGCGACCGGCGGGCGGCGGCCCGGGAGGTGGCTTCGGTGCTCGGGCTGCCGGAGCCGAAGGAGTGGGGACCGTTCGCGATTCTCGAACTCGGCAACGGCGTCTCGCTGGACTTCGCCAACCACGACGACCCGACCTCGCAGCACTACGCGTTCCTGGTCACCGAGGAGGAGTTCGACGGCGTCCTCGCCCGCGTGCTTGGCCGCGGCCTGCAGATCTGGGCCGACCCCCAGCAGAAGCGGCCCGGCGAGATCAACGTCAACGACGGCGGCCGCGGCTTCTACTGGCCCGGGCCCGACGGTCACTGGCTCGAGGCGATGACCCGGCCCTACGGCGGCTGACCCCCGCCCGCAGCGTGGCGAGGCCACGTTCCCGCCACGGCGGCGACGGCGTCGGGTTCAGCTGTCCCCGCTGCTGGAACCGAACAGGTCCTCCACCGCATCGGCGACCGCCGCGCGGCGGATCCAGCCGTCCAGTTCGGCGGCGTCGGCGCCCGCAAGGATCCGTTCGCGAACGGCGTCGGGCACCTCCAGGCCGCGCGCCTCCAGGACCGCGAGCACCGCGTGGGCTCCGGCCTCGGCGCGGCCCTCGGCGCGGCCCTCGGCGCGGCCCTCGGTCAGCCCCTTGTTCTTGAAGTACTGGCGCAGTTCGCTGAGCTCGGGCTCGGTGCGGGTTTCCATCGACTCCTCCAGGGCTGCGCGGCCGACGCCGGTCAACGCCGCGTAGGCCATTTCAAGCCACGTACGCCGGCCAGGTCCAGCGTTCGTCCGCGTCGCGCCTCAACTGCACCTCCACGACCACCGCCAACCTCGGCGCCCCCGCGCCGTCCTCGAGCACGACGGCGTCCGCCCGATAATCGGTGGGCACCAACTCGGAGAGGTCGACCGGGGCCCCGGGTGCGGGGCCGCCGCGCAGGCCGCTGTCGTGGCTCGGCGGCTGCGGCGCGCCCCGTCCTCGCTGTTTCCTGCGGCGACTACCCGCCCGCGCGGAGCCTGGCGAGCACCTCGTCTCCGGCGACGGCGGCGATCGCGTTCGGGTCCCCGCACACCACGAGCCGGTCCCGGGCGCGGGACAGCCCGACGTAGAGCTTCTCCTTGGCTCGCTCCTCGCCGCCGAAGCCGTTGACGGCCAGCACGACCGCGGCGCGCTCCAGGCCCTTGAAGCCCAGGACGTGGCCGTAGAAGACCTGGTCGGCGTCCCAGAACGAACTCCAGTAGGAGTCCTGGCCGCGCCCCTGGCGTTCGACCTGTTCGGGGTGGCGGCGCCCGGTGGTCAGCAGCGCGACGTCACCCGGCGCCCAGCCGGCGTCCAGGAGTTCCTCGACGGCGTCGTCGGCGGCGCCGAGGGCCTCCTCCTCGCCGCACTCGACGAAGGTCACCGGCGGGCCGTCGCCGCCGCGCAGGCGCATGCGCATGGCCGCGAGCGGGCCGAAGGACTGCGCGATCTGCACGGTGTTGCGCAGGTTCTCCTCGAGCAGGACCGGTACGAGCGGGACCGGCGGGCCGCCC
Organism: Sporichthyaceae bacterium; assembly: GCA_052389435.1. GTDB lineage: Bacteria > Actinomycetota > Actinomycetes > Sporichthyales > Sporichthyaceae > JBQTKD01. Next base: position 45,948 of record JBQTIB010000085.1, read on the forward strand.
GCTCGGGCGAAGACGCGTTGGCCATCGTCGACGAACACGTACAGTCCGCCGGTCTCCTCGACCTTGAACCCGGCGAGCAGGGCGGGCCACCAGGCGTCGGCGAAGTCCTGCGCCTCGTCGACGACGAAGGCGTCGAACCGCTTGCCCACCGGCAGGTCCGCGGCGAGTTCGCACATCGCGGCGGGGAGGCGGTTCTCCCAGAAGTCGCCGTCGTCGTCGGTGCCGGTCGGGCCGCCCCACTCCCGGCCGAGGCCGTGGAAGGTGCCGACGTAGGCGGGGCGGTGCTGACGCTTGATCGTCTCGACGCGCCGCTGCAGGAACGCCGCGAGGCCGCGGGAGTAGCAGAGCAGTCCGACCCGCTGGCCCTCCTGTGTGAGGCGGCGGGCCTGGTCCACTGCGAGCCAGGTCTTGCCCGAGCCCGCTCCCCCGCGCACCTCGACCCGGTTCAGGGCGCCGAGGGCTCGCAGGATCATCGCCTGAGGCTCCGTCAGAAGGTCGGCCTGCGCGGCGCTGTCGGCTACGACGGCGGCGAGGTCGCGCTGCGGGAGCATCCGCCCGGCGAGGCACTCGAGGAGGCGCGGCACGTCGTCCTCGCGAATCGGGTGCGCGCCGGTCTCCTGCGTCATCAGCCCGTCCCAGACCAGGCCCGCGGGGTTGAGCTCGAGGTCGTGGCGGTCGAGCACCATGGAGCGGGGGCAGTCCGGCAGGGCGAACCCGGCGTCGATGCGGGAGTACGGAAAGGCGACGAGGTGGCCGAACCGCGCGCCCCGCCGGGTCCAGCGCGGATCGCGGCCGAGGTAGGTCTGCAACGCGTACTTGGCCCGCCGCGCCTGGGCGACCGGGTCGATGGAGCGGTGCCCGCCCGCGTCGTGCTGGCGCCAGTACTGCCCGTCGAAGGTCACGCTGCCGCCCTTCACCTCGATCACCACGATGCCCGCGTCGGGCAGCGCGACGATCAGGTCGGCCTCGGCGTCCCCGTGCTCGTCGGAGAGCCACCGGTTGGCGACCAGCACGTCGCAGGGGCGCAGGCTCATCCGCAGCGCTGACCACACGTCCCTCTCGGCGGCGGAGGCGAACTTCGGTTCGGGTGGGATCAAGTGGACCACGGCACCAGTCTTGCGCGCCGGGCCGGCGGCAAGGCAACAGATCCACGCGACCCATTGGGGGGGCCGCGCAGTTCGTGCGCGTTCGCGGTATCCCGAATCGACGAAGGCTGCCCGACGTGCGAACACCGCACCCACTGCACGAGGATGTCGACGTGGAGGACTCCCCGTTCCTGTCCGTGCCGGCTGCGGACTGGCTCGCCGAGAACGAGCTCGCCTTCGCCTTCCACGACCGCTTCCCGGTCTCCCCCGGCCACGTGCTGGTGGTCCCGCGGCGGGTCGTGCCGGACTGGTGGTCGGCCTCCCGCGAGGAGCAGGCGGCACTGATGGACCTCGTCGCCGAAGTGAAGCTGCTACTCGACACGCGGAATCCGGCACCCGACGGCTACAACGTCGGCTTCAACGCCGGCGACGCCGCCGGGCAGACCGTCGGCCACCTGCACGTGCACGTGATTCCGCGCTACCGCGGCGACATGCGCGATCCGCGCGGCGGGGTACGCCACGTCATCCCCTGGCGCGGGAACTACCTCGCCCCGGCCCAACGCGTCCTGCACGACGGCCCCGTCCGGGCCCTCGGGCCGAGCCTGGCCGACGCGTTCGCCGATCCCGCCGTCGACGACGCCCGGCTTGCGGTCGCGTTCGTGATGTCGTCGGGACTGCGCATCGTCGACGAGTCCTTCGTCGCGCTCCTGTCCCGTCCGGGACGACTGCGGCTGCTGACCAGCGACTACCTCGACGTCACCGAACCGGCAGCCCTGCGACGTCTCCTCGCAGACCAGGCGACCTTCCCCGGGCTGGAGGTGCGCCTGTTCGTCACCGACGCGACGGGCTTTCACCCCAAGGCCTACCTGCTGACGTCCAGCACGCGACCGGAGATCTGCCACGGCTTCGTCGGCAGCGCGAACCTCAGCCGCAGCGGACTCGCCTCCAGCGTCGAGTGGACGCTGCAGACCGCGCGGCCGCACGAGGTGGGCGAACTCGTCGACGGGTTCGAGGCGCTCTGGCGCGACTCCCGTTCGCATCCGCTGACCGAGGCGGTCCTCGCCGAGTACGAGGCCCGTCGGGTCACTCCGATGCGCACGGCGACGGGCCGCCGGGTCGTTCCCGCCGTGGAGGAGGAAGTTCCTTCACCGACGCCAACCGAGATTCAGTCCGAGGCGCTGGCGGCACTGGAGCAGACCCGGGCGGCGGGTTTCGGCGCCGGGCTCGTCGTCCTCGCCACGGGTCTGGGCAAGACGTGGCTGGCCGCGTTCGACAGTTCACGCCCGCACTTCGGGCGGGTGCTGTTCGTCGCACACCGCGAGGAACTGCTGCGCCAGGCGTTGGTCACCTTCCGCCGGGCGCAACCGGCGCGCACGACCGGGCTGCTGCTGGCGGACGTGGACGAGTCCCATGCCGAGGCGGTTTTCGCGAGCGTGCAAACCCTCGCCCGGCGCCTGGACCGGTATCGGCCCGAGGAGTTCGACTATCTCGTCGTCGACGAGTTCCACCACGCCGCCGCGAGCACCTACCGCCGGGTGCTGCACCACTTCCGGCCGAAGTTCCTCCTCGGCCTCACCGCCACCCCGGACCGCACCGACGGCGCGGACCTGCTCGCGCTGTGCGACGACAACGTCGTGCACGAGGTCTCCCTCGTGGAGGGCATCCGCCGCTCCGCGCTGGTTCCGTTCCGCTACCAAGGGGTCGCCGACACGATCGACTTCGCTCCGATCCCCTGGCGCAACGGCAAGTTCGATCCCGCCGCGCTGGAAAACGCCGCCGTCGCCCAGGCACGCTCGCAGGCCGCCTACGACGCCTGGGAACGTCTCCGGGGAAGTCGCACGCTGGCCTTCTGCGTGTCCGTCCGGCACGCCGAACACCAAGCCGCGTTCTTCCGCGACCGCGGCGTCCGCGCGGTAGCGGTGCACGCCCAGCCCTCGAGCGCCCCACGGCACCAGGCGATCGCCGACCTGCGCGCGGGCGAGATCGACGTGCTGTTCAGCGTCGACCTGTTCAACGAGGGCCTCGACGTCCCCGCCGTCGACACCGTCCTGATGCTTCGCCCGACCGCGTCGCCGATCCTGTTCCTCCAGCAGCTCGGCCGCGGTCTGCGCACAGCGCCCGGCAAGGCCGACCTCGTCGCCATCGACTTTGTCGGCAATCACCGCAGCTTCCTGAACCGCCCGCAGGAACTGCTCCGGCTGGCCGGCGCGGACCACGACCCGCGTTCGACCCGCAGGGCCATCGAGACCGGCGACTTCTCGCTGCCGCCCGGGTGTTCGGTCGAGTACGACGTCGGCGCCGTCGATCTGCTCACTCGCCTGGCGGCGGGGCGTTCCCGAGGGAACGCCCTCGAGGCCTTCGTTCGCGCAGTCCACGAATCCGAGGGACGCCGGCCCACGGCGATGGAGGCGCACCGCCGCGGCTACAACCCCGCCGCCGCGAACCGCGACGGCGGCTGGCACTCGCTGCTGAAGTCGCTCGATCTGCTCGAACCCTCCGAGGTCGAGGCCGTAGCGGCTGCCGCCGAGCTGCTCGCCGAGATCGGGCGAACTCCGATGACCAAGTCCTACAAGATGGTCGTCCTGCGCGCGTTGGTGATGGCCGATCGGGTCTTCGATCCGATCCCGCTGGCTGCGCTCTGCGAAGAATCCCGACGCCTCGTGCTGCGCGATCCGCGGCTCGTGGAAGACCTACGCAGCAAGGAGATTGCGGCCCCCGAGTTCATGTCGTCCGCAGCGTTCGCCCGCTACTGGCGCAAGTGGCCCATCGCCGCCTGGGCCGGTGAGCTCTCCCGCTCCGAACACGCCTGGGCCAGCGTCGCCGGCGATTCCTTCGCCCTACGCATCGACGTGCCGGAGCACCTCAAGGGCCCGCTGACCGAACTGGTGTCCGAGCTCGTCGACTGGCGCCTGGCCAGGTACCTCGACAGCCGCCACGTGCTCGACGGCGCGATTCTGAAAGTCAGTCATGCGGACGGGCGGCCGATCCTCCGCTTCGATCGCACACTCAATCCGGAGCTGCCGGAGGGCCCCGTCGACGTCTTGACCGCGGACGGCGTCGCCTACGAGTTCGACTTCGTGAAGATCGCGGTGAACGTGGCGCGGAGTGGAAGCGATCCCGGCAACCGACTGCCCGATCTCCTTCGTTCCTGGTTCGGCGACGACGCCGGTCATCCCGGAACAGCCCACCGAGTCCATCTGGTCAAGGACGCCGCCGGCGGCTGGCGGCTGACTCCATTGGCCGGCAACGTTTCCGCTCTTGGAACCGCGGCCGAATCCGGCGCGTAGCAGACCTCGGCAGATGGCCTTTCGAAGAGCGCCAAGCCGGTCTTGCCGCGAGCGGGGCAGCGGGGGCCTCCAGAGGGGCGGTGGCTGCGCGCGCGATAGCGCCGGCGGCCCCCGTCGGTGCCAGCAACTCGAACGCCTGTTCGAAAATGTCGGAGGCCTGCGCTAGACATCGGGCATGACCTTCGAATCCCTTCCCTCCCTCGGACCCATCGCCCTCGAAGTCGACGGCGGATCGACCGTGCCGCGCGATCGCGAGTGCCTGCCGTGCTACCTCGGGCGCATGCTGGCCGAGTTCGGCTGCAACAACCGCCTGCGCTGGGCGTTGGTCTGGCGCGACCACGCCGCGCCGAACGCCACCGCCCTGCACCGCAGCCTGCAGTCCCGCGGCGGCTACTGCGACTGCGAGGTGCTGTTCAACGTCTATCCCGACGCGCTGCCCGAAGACGCCGACGCAGCTGCGGTGCCGTGTCGCGGCGTCTCGCGACGCGGGTCCACGCTGCCCTGCCGTCCCGACTGAGTCGAGGGCGGCCGGCGCGACGATCTCCGCCCGTGGAGGTATGGACGGCTACGCACGAAAGGTCCACTACGGGCATCGCAACAAACCCGATCCGGAGTAGGTTTTGCGACTCCAGCGTCGCACCTGCTCAAAAACGGGCTCCATCGCAGCGAAAATTCGTCGTTGCTCTCCACAGACAGGTCTGCAACAAACCCGACTCGGGGTACTGGAAATTGCGGGCCACTCAGGAACGGAGATCTCCATGGACCGATTCCGCCTACGCTCCGCCGTCGTACTCGGCGCCCTCGGCGCGGCGGTCGCGATGCCCGTCGGGCCGGCGGTCGCGGCCGGGGAGCACGGCTCCGCACCCGGCAGCGGCAACGCCTGCACGGTCGCGGGGGCCGTGGCCAGCGCGACCGGCGTGCGGTACGAGCCGCGCACCGGCAGCTACCGACTCAAGGGCACGATGGACTGCACGTCGGAGAGGTATCGCCACGCGGAACTCACCGGCACCGGGGAGGGCATCCTCGGCTGCTTCGGCGGCGCCAGCCAGGCCGTGTTGACGTTCGTGTGGAACACCGGCGAAACCAGCGTGGTGAAGCTCCAGACGGGCGATTTCACCTACGGCACCGGCGGCTACGGCCAGGTGACCAAGGGCGTGCTGAAGGGCAGCCACGTCGGGCTCATGTGGGGCCGCGCCGCCGCAGGCGCCGAGGCCCGCTGCGCGCAGGACGCGGTGAACTCCTACCAGTTCGCCGGCGGCATCGGCTTCCACCACCACGACTGACGGCGCCACGGCTGACGGCGCCACGGCTGACGACCTCAGGACCGACCGCGCCGCGCCCGAGGGCACCGCGTTGGTGGTCCGTCACCTCCGGTCGGCGACCTGCGCGAGGTCGCTCGTCCACTCCTCGCGCAGGCCGCCGGGCGCGGCGACGTCGAAGCGCACGTGCGCGCTGCGCTCGCCGTTGACCAGCGTCATGAGCCCGTTGCGGAAGTCCGGCCCGGACACCAGACGCCAGGTCAGCGGGTCCGGGGCGACGCCCGCACGCCCGGCCAACCGCCGCACCAGCCCGGCGGCCCTCGGGTTCCACGCCTTGGCCAACACCGAGGCGGGCCGCTTCGGCAGCGGGTTGCGGATCGGGGAACACACGGCCTGGTGCACCGCGCTGCGCAGACCGGGTGCCTGGACGGTCGCGAGGTAGGAGCAGTGGATGTCCCCGGACAGCAGCACGACGGTGTCCGGGGCGGCGCCGCGTTCGCCGCGGGCGACGGCGAGGATCGCGGCCGCCAACCGGTCGAAGGACGCGCGGAACGCGGCCCAGTGCTCCAGGTCCGCGGCCCGGCGGATCCGCTCCCCCGCACGGGCGGCGAGCGGGCCCCAGGCCCCGTCGCAGACCGCCTCGTTCCAGCCCTCCAGGGCGTGGATCGTGTGCGGCAGCAGATACGGCAGGCTCGTCGCGATCAGCAGGTGCTCGACGTCTCCGCGCAGGTGCTCCGCCACCCACGTCCACTCGGCGTCGTCGAACATCGAACGCCGACGCCGCGTCAGAACCCTTCCCGCACGGGAGTCCAGGACCACCAGGCGCACCGCGCCGAGTTCGCGGGCGTAGCTCCACCGGCTGCTCGTGGTGTCGACGTCGGCCCGAGCCGCGAACCGCTCCAGGACGGGCAGCGCGTCCGGGGCGGCGCGCACGGCGGCGAAGAGCTCGTCGGCCTCGATCTCGTCCGGCGGAAGGTTGCCGAGGTGCTGGTAGACCCAGTAGGAGGACAGCGCCCCGACGATGCCCTCGCGCCACCACCGCCGCTCGGCCATGTCCTCGCGCCAGGCGGCGGAGGTGTTCCAGTCGTCGACGACCTCGTGGTCGTCGAAGATCATCGCGGTCGGGACGGTGGACAGCAGCCACCGCACGTGCGGGTCGGCCCACGCCTCCCGGTAGAGGCGGGCGTACTCCTCGAAGGTCACCGTCTGGCGCCCGCCGCGGCCGCGGGCACGCAGCCACTCCCGGACGGTGTCCGGCGGATGGTCGGCGTAGACCTGGTCCCCGAGCATGAGCAGCAGGTCCGGCCACTGCTCCGGCTCGCGGGCGGCGGCGGTGCGGGCCAGCGCGATCAGCGCGTCGGGGCCGAGCTCGGACTTGCCCTCGGGGTCGGTGCGCCGGCAGGACCCGAACCCGATCTCCCGCGGCCCGTCCGGGCCGAGGGTGCGGATCAGGCTCGGCGGGAACGGCGAGTCCTCCGGCGGCCAGGCCCGGACGCCGTCGAGGTGGACCTGGTAGGGGTGCGCGGTCTGTGCGGGCAGGCCGCGGACCACGACGATCGCGTAGTGGTGCCCGGAGACGGCGAAGGTGCGCGCCCGGGTGCCGAGGACCTCGACCTCGCACGCGGCGTCGGTCTCCACCCAGACCGTGGCGTCCCGGGAATCGACGTAGCGCAGCAGCGGACCGAGAACGAGGGCGGGCACGTGGCGCTTCCTGACGATGGAACGAACTATCGGCAGGCTAGCCGCATCGCGGCGGCCGCGCCCGATCTCCGCGATCGCTCCAAGCCGGCCGACAGCCCGGGCACCGGAGCGGTTCGCGCCGACCCGCGGCCGCCGGCAACCCTCCCGCCGAGCGCTTGCGCCGAGGAAACGCATCGGCAACACGTTCGCCCCAAACGCCGGAGACAGTGCAGGCATGCGACTCCGTGCCGCCGGCCTCGCCGCCGCGCTGACCCTGTCCCTGGCCGCGGGCTGCTCCGGCACCGACGACGGACCCGCGGCAACCGCCACGCCCGGCGAGCGGCTGGCCGAGTTCGACGCGTTCGTTCTCGCCAGCGAGGAGAACGACCCCGCGGTGGCCGACGTCTACGGGCTGCGTCTGGACCCGTTCACGGTCGAACGGATCACCGTCGACAAGTCCGTCTCGGCGCTGGGGGCCGACGCGGAGCGGGTCGTCGTCGCCGCCGCGGACGCCGCGGTGGACCGCCTCGCCCTGCTCGACGGCTCCGGGACGCTGCTGGACGTGCCGGGTCTGGGCCGGCCCGAGGCCTACAGCCCGATCCTCCGCGACGGCGTCCTGTACTTCGACGACGCCGCCGGTGCGAAGGCCAAGGGCCGCTACCGGTTCTTCTCCTTCGACCTGGCCAAGCAAGCCAAGACGCTGGTGCTGCAGTCCACGCGCGAACTCGGCGCGCCCAAGCCGATGGCCGACGGCAGCCTGCTGCTGACCACCACGCAGAAGGACGGGCAGGAACGCCTCGTCGTGCGCGACGGGGCGGGCAAGACCTCGACGCTTCCACCGCTCGGCGACGTGGCCGTGGTCCGGCCGGGCGTCGATCTCGTCGGGGTGACGCTGGTCCGCGACGAGGGCAAGTCCCGCGCGCTGCTGCTGTTCAACCCCGCCACCGGGGACAAGCAGGTCATCCCCGACCTGCAGATTCTGGCCTGGAGCCCGGACGGCAAACGCATCCTGGCCCGGCGCACCACCGACGTGCCCAACGACAGCCGCCTGGTCGTGCTCGATCCGGCCAAGGCGCCCTACGAACTCGGCACCCTGCCGAACCTGTCGATCTTCAGCGGCGTCTGGGTGCGCGGGAACGTTCCCGCCTGAGTGTCAGCCGAAACGGCTCCACAAACCGGACAAACCGGGCGCTCGAACAGCCATTGCGGATGACGTGCGCAATGGCTCTTGACGCCTCGAGCCTGGACGGCTATCAGACTTGGTCCGCCGCGCGCGGGCTCGCTCCGCGCGCATCGCCGCCCGGGCCCGAAGGGCGCTCGGCCCGTCAGTTCTGGGCGGCCACGCGGGCGCGGTCGGCCGCGCGCAGGCGCAGCGGGAGGTGGCCGAGGTCGAAGCCGTTGTGGATCCAGCCGGCGAGGTCGGCGACGTCCTCGCGCGAGCACAGCGGCCCCACGTAGACCGCGGGCGAGGTGGGGCGGCGCTGGGCGTCGCACGGCTGGACGACCGCGTAGGTCCCGAGCCGCGACGTGCCGTGGCAGGCGGAGCCCACCGCGGCGCCGGCCCGCGCCAGCACCCCGTGGCGGCTGGCGCGGACCAGGGCGCCGAGCGCTCCCAGCACGGCCGAGGTGTTCCGTTCGCACGAGCCCTGGGAGCAGACCAGGATCGTGAAGCCCTCTGCCGTTCGCTGCATCGATGAGCCCCCGTTCGCGACGCCCGACCGCACGTCGGGCTCGTATTGATAATGATTGTCGTTATGCTGTCGGATGTCCAGAGCGAAATCCGCCTTTCCCGAAGGGAATTCCATGGAGATCCCGGTGACCGTCGTGTCGGCCGTCGACCCGGTCCTGCGCGACACCGCCACCGCCGCACTGGTGTGCGACCTGCCCTACGCGGTGGTGCTGCGCTACGACCTCGACGTCGAGGCGCAGCTCCTGCGACGCGTCGTGGCCACCTCGAGCGAACTGCTCTCCACGGGCGAGATCCCCCTCGGACACTGCCTGACCTGCTCGGTGCGCGAGGACCTGCACGCGACGATCGTCGACCTCTACCGCAGCGGCCCGCCCCAGCTCGTCGTCGCTCCCCCGCTGTCGATGGACCCGGTGGCGATCGCCCACGCGGTGGCAACCGCCCCCGGGCCGGCGGCGCTCGCGTCCTGCCTCGTCGCCCTCGACCCCGCCGACCTCGCGGGCGACCTGCTCGGCGAGGACCTGCTCGTCGAGCGCGGCCTCGGGTTCGGCGAGCGGGACCGGCGCTCCGTCGGCGAGGCGATGGCCCGTCAGATCGAGACCGCGGACCTGCTGGCCCTGGCCACGCTGCCCGAGGCGCGCGCGGCCTCGCTGCTGGACCACCTCGTCGGCCACGTCCCCTCGCGCACGCCCCTGCACACGATGAACGCCGACGTGTTCGACCGGCGACGTCCCGCGGACTTCCCGCACACCGGGGACCTGCGCACCGCCGCGCCGACCGGCGCCCCGGACTCCCGCGACGCCTGGACCCTCGACCTGCACTCCTGGCGTCCTCTGCACCCCGAGCGACTGCGCGACTGCGCCGGCTACCTCGCGGGGCCGGGCGTCCGCGCCCGCGGGTACTTCTGGCTCCCGACCCGGCCCGGCGCCCAGTGCGCGTGGGACGCCGCGGGCGGGCAGTTGGCCATCGGCGACCTGGACCGCTGGGCGGGCCCGCCGTCGACGCGGATCGTCGTCACGGGGGTGGACCGCGATCGCGAGGAGATCGTGACCGCGTTCGCCGCGGCGCTGATGGACGACGCCGAACTCGCCGGCGGCCTGCGGCGCTGGCGGGACGTCGAGGACGGCATGGACGAATGGCTCGGCCCGCGCCCGGAACACGACGGCGCCCACGACCCCGTCGTCGAACGGGAGCGCTGAACCCCGCAGCGCAACGGGCTGGGGGCATCGGACAGGGGCTGGGGCTGCTGGGGGCAGGCGGGCCGGGGCAGCTGGGGGCAGGCGGCCTGCGGGCAGCAGGATGCGGGCTGCAGGCAGCGGGATGCGGGCAGCGGGCAGCAGGCAGCAGGCAGCAGGCTGGGGCTGGGGCTGGGGCTGGGGCTGGGGCTGCGGAAGACGGCGCTACCCGCGCCCGACGGCGGCCCGCTCGGCGGCGCGGGCGGTGATGCCCCGTTCGTCCGCCAGGCCGCTCGGGTGGTACCAGTACACCGAAGCCCTACGCCCCGTCAGATGGGGCCGCGGGCGGGACGGGCGGGTGCCGATTCGCCAGAGCAGCCGCATCGACAGCAGAGCGGCGGTGCCGCCGAGGGCCACCGCGATCGCGGCGAGGGCCGACATGGTCGTCGTGGTCGACATCGAGGGTCTCCCTGGTCGAGCCCGTCCCCTCCGGTGGGCGACGTGGCTTCGTCCAGTGTTCGTCGCCTCCCGCGGTCGCGACAGTCCCGCGACTGCTTCGTAGGCGGGCGGTAAGAACTACCCGCGGCCGCGTTCGGCCGAGACCTGCGCCCGGCCGAGGACGACGGTGAGGGTGCGGCCGTCGTCGGTGGCGAACCGCACGGTGGGGCCGGTGGCCCAGGCTCGGGAGACGTTGCCGCTCGTAGCCTGCCCGACGGTGCCGCTGGAGAGCACCTCGAAGCCGAACGAGGCCAGACCGGCGTCCTTGGGGAGCTGCACGCTGAGCGGTTCGAGGCCCTTCGGCGTCCACGCGTACCGCTCGCCCGCGACGGTGACCCCGCTGATCGTGGAACTCGAACGCCCGGAGCCGACCGCACCGTCGGCCGTCGCGGCGACGGCGAGCACGATCTCCTCGATCCGCAGCTCGCCGATCTGAATGCCCGTCAGAACGACGTCGGTGTGGGAGGTCGAGGCCGATCCCACGCGTCCGGCGAAGGAGCGGACGTCGGCGATCCGCACGTCCAGGCCGGGCAGTGCGCTCGGGGAGGCGGCGGCGGACCGGGCGATCGGGCCGTCGGCCAACAGCGCGCACGCACCGCCGGTTTCGACGGCGTCCCGCTGGGGCGGGCGGCCGCTGACCGAGGCGCGCGTCGGGCCTACAGCCTCCGCGGACAGCGCAGTTCCCGCGGAGGCGTTCAGCATTCCGGCGGCGTCGTTGTAGGGGCTGTAGGCGGAGGCGGCGAGGGCCTCGCCGAGGCCGGTGCGGTCCACGGCCGCCGTCGCGACGGGCGCGGCGAGGTCCGGCGGCACCAGGGTGCCGCCCTCCAACACGGTGTCCCAGTCGTCGTAGGTGCCGAACAGCCCCTGGCCGGAGGCGCTGCCCGCGATCGCCTCTCCCGCCACCGGATCGGCGGTGGGCTCCGCACTACACCGCTCCGCCACGGCCTGCCCCGGCAGAACCTGCGTCGGCACAACCTGCGTCGGCACAACCTGCGCGGACACGGCCTGCGCCGGTACCACCTGCATCGCGACGAGGATGGCGGCCACGGCCACCGCGGGGCGAACCCTCACTCCACGCCTCCCGCCATCTCGTGGCGTCCGTTCAACCGAGCGCTATAGCTCACCCTTGAGCGGACACCAGCACCCCCACCCCCGCCGCGTCCGCCGAACCGAGCGCCATAGCTCACCCTTGAGCGGACGCCGGCGGAGTCGGTGGATGTCAACGGGACTCCCGGGGCGGGTGGAGGGGGGCGTAGAGGGGGCCGGTGCGCACCCAGTTCCCCGCGCGAACCTCGACGGTGGCGGTGGCGTCGTAGGGCCGGCTCCGGTCCGGACCGAAGCCGATCGGCGGCGCGAGGCCGCCGAAGGAGAACGTGCGACCCGACTCGAGAACCTCGACCAGGCGCGTCGGATCGGCGTCCGCGGCGCGCAGGGCGGCGACGAGCAGTCGCGCGCTCAGGCACCCGACCATCGAATGGAAGTGCGGCTGCGCTCCCGGGAAGTACTCGGCGAGCGCGCCGCACTGCCCGTCGAACTGCGGGCTGGTGGCGCCGGCGAACGGACTGGAGGACAGCAGGCCGTCGGCGGTGGGGCCGAGGGTGCGCAGGATCGTCGGGTCGTCGGTGTTCAGGTACGACACGCTCGCGGGAACGTTCCACTCCAGTTGCAGCCGTGCCTGCAGGCACTTCACGGTGCCGAGGTTGTCCGCGTTCACCAGCAGCGCCTGCGCGCCGGCCGCCCGCGCGACGAGAACCCGGGCGAGGCAGTCCGGCGCGCCGGTCGTGGTCGCGGCGGAGTAGGCGATCGTCGCGCCCAACGCCTGCGCCACGCCGACGAGCCCTTCGGTACAGGCGGAGAATCCCTCGGTGGACACGACCGCGAGCCTGGTCAGCCCGAGGTCGCGGACGAGGTGCTGCACGTTGCCGGCCATCTGATGCCCGCAGGGACTGGTGACGGGGAAGAGCATCGGGTTGGCGAAGTCTCGGTCCTCGGCGCCGGCGGTGGCGAAGACCGGAGTTGCGGCCGCGCGCAGCAACGGCAGGCCCGCAGCGACGGTGTGCGGGGAGAACACGCCCGCGAACGCCACGACGCCCTGGGCGATCTGACGTCGGATCAGGTCGGCACCCCGGGCGGCGTCGAAGCGGTCGTCGCCGACGAGGAGTTCGAGTTGTCGGCCGTCGACGCCTCCGGCCTCGTTGACCTCGGCGAGCACGGCCTGCACGCCGCGCAGCATGGCCGAGCCGGCCGCCGCCGTCGGGCCCGAAAGCGGGAAGACTCCCCCGAGGAGCAGGGGCTCGCGGCGTTCGGCGGCAGTCGCGGGGACCGCGCCGAGCAGGGCGAGTACCAGGGCGACGACGAGCATCGCCCGGGACGGTCTCACGCGGTTCCTCCTGCCTCGGGCGGCTTCGCGTCGTGAGTCTGTCAGGTTAGGTTCCCTTCACCTACGTCCCGATTCGATGTGAATTCTTCTTTGCCATCGGACATTCGGCGCACATCGCCGGCCGAAGGGCCGATCCCGAACTTCCCGCCCCGGGCGGCAACCTGGAGTCGGTCCTTCTCCGTAGAGGTGGGTGGAAGGCCGGGGGGCCCGGCGCGTCCGGGCAGTCGGAGCAGAAGGGCCTGGGGTGGGCACAGAGGAACGCGCCGTTCGCGACGCGGAGTTCGCCGCCTTCGCGATCCCCGCGCAGCGACGACTGCGCCGCACCGCCTACCTGGTGTGCGGGGACTGGCATCGCGCCGAGGACATCGTGCAGACGGCATTGGCGAACGTCTACGCGCGGTGGGAGCGGATCCGCCGCGAGGAGGGCCCCGAGGGCTACGCGCACCGCGCGGTGGTGAACGCGGCCATCGACGAACGGCGTCGTCCGTGGCGTCGGGAGCGTCCCGTCGAGTTCCTGCCCGACCGCGCGGCCCCGGCCGAGGACGGCATCACGCTCGCCGTCCTCGAGGCGCTGGCGAAGCTGCCCGCCCGGCAGCGGGCCGTCGTGGTCCTGCGCTTCGTCGAGGACCTCGACGTCGACGCCACCGCCAACCTGCTCGGCATCTCCAGCGGCACCGTGAAGAGCCAGACCTCCAAGGCCCTGGCGAACCTGCGCGAGCACCTCTCCGGTGCCCCCACTTCCACGATGGGCGAGAAGCGATGAACGACGACCACGTGATCGACCTGCTCCGCTCGGCCGCCACCAACGGCGGCGACTCCGACCTCGGCCCCGCCATGCGCGCCGGCAACCGGATCCGTCGACGCCGCAGAATCGCGCAGGCCGCAAGCGGCAGTGCCGGGCTGGCCTCCGTCGTGGCCCTCGGCCTGTTCGTCCCCGGCATGGGCGGGCCGAACGAGAGCGTCGTCGTCGCCCCCCCGGCCGCGACGTCGAACCCGATCGCGGGGCCGTCGAGGGTCGCTGCGTGGGACGGTCAGCCCCGGACGTGGGAGGAGGGCCAGGAGGTCAACCATCGCCTGCTCGAAGAGGCGTTCGGGCCGGACTTCGAGCGGGCCAAGGAGGGCGGCGAGCTGCAACTGTGGCTGAAGCAGGGAACCGCGACGGCCGCACGCCTGCCCGACGGATACGAGGCATTCGCCTCGTTGAACGTCGTCCAGGCGGGCCTCTACGTCCTCTACGGCCCGGGCGAGAAGTACCGACTGCCGGACGGTCGAACCGTCGATCTGTATCGGCCCCGTGCCGCCGGGCGCACACCGTCTCCGGAGGAGCTGAAGGTGCAGGGCGTACGCGACGGCGTGGGCGCGATGTTCACCCGTGCCGACGGCAGTCGAGTGCGCGTCTTCCTGGCGGCGAAGGACGGGGCCGAGAACTCGAGCCCGCAGCGGCGGACGGAGGCGTTGGAGTTCCTCGAGTCCTACGTCGACACGGTGGCGACCTTCGCGGCCGACCGGAGGTGGTTTCCCAACGACGGCGAGAAGCACCTCGCCGTCCCGGCCAAGCCGACGCAGGAGCAGCTCCACCAGCGCTACCTGCAGGAGGCGCTCGGCGACGCGTGGGGCACCGACGTCGACAGCGAGGGTCGGATCACGTTGCAGCCGGACAGCGACTCGGCCGGCGAACTTCCGTCGTCGGACTACCAGGGCAAGGCCAGCCTGCAGATCCTGACCCGCGCCCAGTTCGAGGCGGCCTGCGACGCGAAGCCCGGCGCCGAGGCGTGCAACTGGCAGAAGCTCGGGGACGGCAACGTCGTGCACTGGCGGGCGTGGGCCGACCGGGACGCCTCCGAGGACACGATGCTCGGCGAGCTCGCCACCTACTACCCGCGCAAGGACGGCAGCGTCGTGATGGCGATGGCGTCGGTGCTCGGACGCGACGTCTCCGCCGTCGAGCGCAACGGGCACCGCGACGGGCTCTTCACCTGGCTCGAGTCGCTGCGCCACCAGTTGATCGCCGCCGCGCTCGACAGACGCATCGGCCAGGACGGCTCCACCACGAAATAGCCCACCCGCCCTGCCCTGGGATCGCGGCTTCACTCGCCGGAGTGCCGCCTCACCCGCCCCGCGCCGCGCCGCACAACGAGTGAAGCGGCATTTCAGCGAGTGAAGCCGGCCCCCGAGCACGGCGGCGAGAGTTAGGGGCGCAGGCGGATGGGGAGGTTGGTTAGGCCGCGCAGGACCAGGCCGTCGCCGTGGTCCCAGCGGAGCTCGGAGACGGGGACGGCGAGCTCCATCTGCGGGAAGCGGGCCAACAGCGCCTCGAAGGCGATCTTTCCTTCCAGGCGTGCCAATGCGGCACCCAGGCAGTGGTGGATGCCGAAGCCGAAGGCCATGTGGGAGACGTCGGGACGGTGGACGTCGAAGGCCTGCGGATCGTTGTACTTCGCCGGGTCCCGGCCCGCGGCGGCCAGGGACACGATGACCTGCGTACCCGCGGGGATCGTCACGCCGTCGATGGTCACGTCCTTGGAGGCGTACCGGAACGTCGAGTGCGGGACGGGGGCGTCGTAGCGCATGAACTCCTCGACCGCGCGGGGCACGAGGGTCGGGTCCGCGACGAGGGCGTCGCGCTGTTCGGGGTGCAGCAGCAGCGCCACGACGCCGTTGCCGATCAGGCTCGTCGTGGTGTGGTGGCCGGCGACGAGGAGTTGGAACAGCGTCGAACGCAGTTCCTGTTTGGTCAGCGCACCGCCCTCGGCGGCGACGACGAGGTCCCCGACGAGGTCGTCGGTCGGGTCGGCCCACCGCTGGTCGACGAGGGCCTCGAGATAGCCGGTGATCCCGTTCGACGCCGCGACGGCCTCCGGGTTCGACGGTCCCGAGCCGGGCTTGAGCAGAATCTCGAAGTACCCGGCCAACCGGGCCTGGTCCTGCTTCGCCATGCCCATCAGCTCGCCGAGCACCGTGAACGGCAGCGGCGCGGCGAAGGTCTCGACGAGGTCCACGACGTCCGCGGAGCAGGCCTCGAGCGCGGCAAGCAGTTCCTCGACGGCCTCGACGATCCGCGGCTCCAACGAGGTCAGGCGCGACTTCTTGAACGCGGAGGAGGACAGCCCGCGCAGGCGGGTGTGGTCGGGCGGGTCGACGGAGAGCATGTGGCGGGCGTAGTCCCTGCCGGGCAGGCCCTCGTCGAAGACGGCGCCGTCGGAATCCAGTGCCGCGTGCATGTCCTTGGACAGGTCGGGATTGTTCAGCGCGGCGCGGGCCTGGGCGTAGCCGAGGATCAGGATCGCCTTGTGCCCGTCGGCGAGGGTGATCTCGTGGATCGGCGCCTGCGCGAGGACCTCGTCGAACAGCGGGAAGGGATTGTCCCGGTCGAAGCCGGCGCCGCCCCAGCTGTCCAGGACCGGGTTGCGAGTCGCAGGCATCGTCAGAACTTCCGGAAGCCGGAGCAGAGCAGGTCGATGCGCGCGAGGCGCCCGCTGCCGTCGAGGTCGAAGGTGCACGACCAGGTCTGGGACACGACGTGCGGTTCGACGTCGGGGTCCAGGACGAGGCGGTAGTGCACCAGGAGGCGGTCCCCGACGTCGTCGCCGGCCGATTCGTCGAGGACGACCTCGGCGTAGTCCCCGAACCACGTCTTGAAGCGGCCGAGGACCTCCGCGCGGCCGGTCGTCTCCTCCGGCCCGCCGGGCAGCAGGGCCCGCAGACGAACGTCTTCGGACAGGTAGTCGGCGAGGGCGTCGAGGTCGCGGTCCGCGACGACGGAGGCGATCTCGCTGGCCAACTGGTGAGCTCTCATGGCGCCGTCCTCGTCGCTCGTGCCGCACTGCCGGGCTCCATCGTGCGCCCCCGACCGGCGGGCGTCGACCACCGCCCCCTTGTGGTGGCGCGCCGAATCCAAGACTATGAAGTCGAGTTAGTTTGTCAACAAACCGTGAACGGCCCGATTCCCCAGGAGAGCTCGCATGACCGCAACGGTCCAGACCCACCTCAACCAGGTCGACCTCGCCGCCGTCGGCGGACTCGTCGCGGCCGTGAGCGAGCAGCCGGAGAAGGGCGCAACGGTCTGGTCGGCGCAGGTGAAGTGGACCGGTGGGTTCACCTCGCAGGCCGCCGTCCGCGAGCACGCCCCGATCGCCTCCGACGAACCCGCGGGCCTCGGCGGCACGGACACCGCGCCGAACCCCGTCGAGCAACTGCTCGCGGCGCTCGGCAACTGCCTGGCCGTCGGCTACGCCGCCAACGCCACCGTCGCGGGCATCGAAATCCAGGACCTGACGATCACCGTCGACGGCGACGTCGACCTGCACTCCTTCCTCGGCCTGAAGGAGCAGCACGCGGGCTTCTCCGGCATCCGCGTCGCCGTCGATTTGAAGACCGACGCGGACCCGGCGGCCGTCGAGGCCCTGCACCGACGCGTCGAGGCCAGCAGCCCCGTGGGCCACACCCTCACCGCCGCCGTGCCGGTGACCTACACCGCGTCCTAGCCCCTCGACCGCCGCGCCCTCGGCTCGTTCGGCGGGCGCGGCCGCCCTGGCCCTCGCCGGGAGCGCTGCACAGCGCACCCGGCGAGATTCGGCCCAGGGTTCGGCCCGACTCACGCGAACAGCGAGGGGAAGCGCCGTCCGGCGGTCCCAGTCCGGCCACTCGCGGGTCGTCCCCGACCGGACCGACGCGCGCACCGGAGTGTCAGCCCAAACGGCTCCACAAACCGGACAAATCGGTCGCGCCGGCACCCATTGAGGATGACGTGCGCAGATGTTCTCGACGCCGTCCGGATCGTGGGCTTCGGATCGGGGCGGGCGCTAGGAGCGTGGGTCAGTAACACGCCCGGGTAGGTCCCACATCCGGACGGCGGTGCCGGCGACGATTGGTGCCGTGGGTACCGACGATTCGCTGTTCGAGATGGATCCGGTGGAGCGGCCGGAGGGTGGGCCGGTCGGCCCGGTGGACAAGACGTTCCGGGCGTTCGCTCCGGATCAGATCCTGTTGTTGCCGCCGTCGTTGGACGAGTGGCTGCCGCAGGACCATCTGGCTCGGTTCGTGGCCGATCTGGTCGACGAGCATCTCGACCTCTCGCGGATCCACGCCTCCTATGCCAAGGCCCGCGGTGGCCCTCCCTACGATCCGCGGTTGATGGTGCGGCTGTTGATCTACGGCTACGCGACCGGGGTGCGCTCCTCGCGCAGGCTCGAGGCGGCGTGTGTGGACGTGGTCGCGTTCCGTTGGCTGGCGGCGGGGTCGGCGCCGGACTTCCGGTCGATCGCCCGGTTCCGGGAGCGGCACCTGGCGGCGTTGGGGCACCTGTTCGTGCAGGCCCTCGCGCTGTGTCAGGCCGCCGGGATGGTCTCGCTCGGGCGGGTGGCGTTGGACGGGACGAAGGTGCGGGCGAACGCCTCGCGGCGCAAGGCGATGAGCTATGCCCGGATGAGCGAGAAGGAGAAGGTCCTGGCCGGCGAGGTTTCGGCGCTGTTGGCCGAGGCCGCCCGGATCGACCGGGAGGAGGACGCCGAGCACGGGAAGGACCGTCGCGGGGACGAACTGCCCGCGGAGTTGGCCCGCCGGGAGTCGCGGTTGGTCAAGATCCGCGAGGCCAAGGCCGCGCTGGAGGCCGAGGCCCGCGAGGCGGCCGAGGACCAGGCCCGGGCCAAGGCCCGCGAACGAGGCGAGGACGAGGCGACGGCCGAACGGCGAGCGTCCGAGGCGGGAGCCGGGGCCGTTCCGAAACCGAAGGCGCAGCGCAACTTCACCGACCCCGGCTCCAGGATCATGAAGACAGCCGACGGGTCCTTCCACCAGTGCTTCAACGGCCAGGCCGTGGTCGATGCGAAGTGTCAGGTGATCGTGGCCGCGGACCTGAACGACTGCGCCGCGGACGTGGCGAACCTGATCCCGATGACCGAACAGACCCGGAACAACACCGGACGAGCGCCGAAGAAACTGCTCGCCGACGCCGGCTACTGCTCCGAGGACAACCTGAAACAGGCCGCCAAGGTCACCGCCCAGACCGGCACCGAGTTCCTCGTCGCGACCGGCCGGTCCAAGCACGACGACCCGATCCCGGCCGCACCGCGCGGACGCATCCCGGCGGACGCGACCCTCAAGCAGCGCATGGCGCGGCGGCTGACCACCAAGACCGGCCGCGCGGACTACGCCCGGCGCAAGGCGATCGTCGAGCCGGTCTTCGGGCAGATGGCCACCCTCCAAGACGCCAAACGCCTACTGCTACGCGGAATCGACGGTGCCAGAGGCGAATGGCTCCTGCTCGCAGCCACCCACAACATCCGCAAACTACACGGCAGAATCGGCGTGAACGGCCTGAGCGCCCTGGCCACCGCCTGACACAGCCGGCAACGGTGCCACGGGCACCCAACGCCGCCGAGAACGCCCCGACACCGCTCCGCGGGCGCACCGGCGGCACCACCCGCCCGCGAACGGCCAGAC